>JAFQZL010000039.1 GCA_017405945.1 Acidaminococcaceae bacterium | reverse complement strand
TATGCTTAAATAATAATACTTTTTCAAAAAAGTTGAATTTTTAGTTGACATTGTTCTTTTCCTCTGCTATTTTTAATCACAAGTTAAATACTATGATTTGGCTGTGAAGAGAAGAGTACGCAGAGGAAACTGCCACAGAGAGCTTTCATTCCGGTGCAAGAAAGCGCAGGGAACTTTGCCGAAGATGGCCTTGGAGCTGACTGGTCGAAGTAATTGAGACCGTCCGGGCGCACCCGTTACAGTGCTGGGGTATTCAAGGAGAAGTCCCGCGTACCCGAGAAGCTGGTCTTGTAATTTTTACAATTGCTGCTCGTGGTATGAGGACAACATCCCGCGTACCCGAGGAGGCCGGATGTGTGAGCATCCGGTAAATATGGGTGGTAACACGATGCTTTCGTCCCATTGGGGCGGAAGCATTTTTTAGTTTCAGGCAGTTCACAACCACAGGGAGGAGTTATGTATGCCGGTGAAAATCACAAATGAGTTGTCTGCAGTGGAAAATCTGCAAAAAGAAGGAATTATAGCCATCACAGAGCAGCGGGCCGTGACCCAGGATATCCGCCCGCTGAAGATCCTGATCCTGAACCTGATGCCCCTGAAGAAGCCCACGGAACTGCAGCTGCTGCGGCTGCTGGGCAACAGCCCGCTCCAGATTGAAGTGGACTTTGCCCGTACAGTGTCCCGGGAAACTACCCACACGGATAATACCTATCTGGACAAAGCGTATCTGGAGTTCGCGGACATCAAAGACCGGTACTACGATGGGTTTATCATCACGGGGGCGCCGGTGGAATGCTTCGAGTTTGAAGAGGTGGAATACTGGCAGGAACTGGTGGATTACATCCAGTGGGCCCAAAGCCACGTGTTCTCTGTACTCTCCCTCTGCTGGGCCGCCCAGGCCGTGCTGTATTATCATTACGGCGTTCAAAAGCATGTGCTGCCCCGCAAACTGTCCGGCATTTATCCTTACGGGCTGACGGTGAAGTATCATCCGCTGTTGCGGGGCTTCGACGACCGTTACTTTATTCCCCAGTCCCGCCACACGGACATCGACCATCAGGCAGTGGACGCCACGCCGGATCTGAAAGTGCTTTCCCGCTCGCTGGAAAGGGGCATCAACATCTGTTGTACGGAGGACATGCGCCGGGTCTTTGTACTGGGGCACTTCGAATACGACAGGGAAACCCTGGCCACCGAGTACATCCGAGATAAGAAGAAGGGCATGGACCCGGACCTTCCGGAATATTACTATCCGGACAACGACAGCACTGAGCAGCCGGTGTTCAAGTGGTGCAGCTACGCCCACCTGTTTTACGGAAACTGGCTGAACATGGTCTATCAGGAAACGCCTTATGATTTGCTGACACTGAAGAAAAGGGAATAAGGCGGAACAAACAAAGCCGTTTTGCAATTCAGCAAGACGCGCGTGAGCAGTTCTGAAAGGAAATAAACAATTACTGGTTAACCTCTGCAATCCCATTGCAGGCAAAAATAATAATTATAAAAAAGGAGAGAACATCATGGCAAACTATAAATTTGAAACATTGCAGTTACACGTTGGACAGGAACAGGCAGACCCGGCAACGGATTCCAGGGCGGTGCCGATTTACCAGACGACTTCCTATGTATTCCACAACAGTCAGCACGCGGCGGACCGCTTCGGTCTGAAAGATGCCGGCAATATCTATGGACGCCTCACCAATTCCACCCAGGACGTGCTGGAAAAACGGCTGGCAGCACTGGAAGGCGGCAGCGCGGCACTGGCCCTGGCCTCCGGCGCGGCAGCGGTGACTTACGCTGTGCAGGCGCTGGCAGCGAACGGCGGTCACATTGTGGCCCAGAAAACCATCTACGGCGGCAGCTTTAACCTGCTGGAACACACGCTGCCTGCTTACGGCATCAAAACGACTTTTGTGGACGCACATAACCTGAACGAAATAGAAAATGCCATTCAGGAAAACACCCGGGCTATTTATCTGGAAACTCTGGGCAATCCCAACAGCGATATTCCCGACATTGATGCCGTGGCGGAAATTGCCCATAAACACGGCCTGCCGCTGGTTATCGACAACACCTTCGGCACCCCGTATCTGATCCGTCCTATCGAACACGGCGCGGACGTGGTAATCCATTCCGCTACAAAGTTTATCGGCGGTCACGGCACCACATTAGGCGGCATTATCGTGGACGGGGGGAAGTTTGACTGGAAGAAGAGCGGCAAGTTCCCCAACATCGCGGACCCGAACCCCAGTTATCACGGCGTGTCTTTCTATGATGCCGTAGGCCCCGCTGCCTTCGTAACCTATATCCGCGCCATCCTGTTGCGGGACACCGGCGCCTGCATTTCACCCTTCAACGCCTTCCTTTTATTACAGGGAGTGGAAACCCTGTCGCTGCGGTTGGAGCGCCATGCGGAAAATACGAAAAAGGTCGTGGAATATCTAAGCGCGCACCCGCTGGTGGAAAGCGTAAGCCATCCGTCCCTGCCCGGACATCCGGACCACGCGTTGTATGAAAAGTACTTCCCCAACGGCGGCGCCTCCATCTTCACTTTTGAAATCAAAGGCGGACAGGAAGCTGCCTGGAAGTTTATCGACAGCCTGAAGATTTTCTCCCTGCTGGCCAACGTGGCGGACGTGAAGAGCCTGGTAATCCATCCGGCTTCCACCACTCATTCCCAGCTGACGGAAACGGAACTGAAAGACCAGGGCATTTCGCCCAGCACCATCCGCCTTTCCATCGGCACGGAACACATCGACGACATCATCGCGGACCTGGAAAACGGATTTGCGGCGATAAAGTAAAAACGATATAATAATACCGGAATTTGATTACAAAATTACCCTGCGCGGCGTCACGTTCAATCACGTGGCGCTGCCACGGGGTTTCTCCGTTTCTGTAAATGAAAAATGGAAAGAGGTAAGCGTTTATGAAAATTGCAAAACTTACTATAGCGATACTGTTAAGCATAGCGTTGCTGCTGCTGGCAGGCTGCGGCGGGGAAAAGAAACAGGAACAGAAGCCTGCGGAGAAACCGAAGGCCGCGCAGACGCTGAAAGTGGGAATGGACGCGGCGTATCCGCCGTTTGGCTCCCAGGATGTAGCATCGAAAGAGTATGTGGGCTTTGATGTGGATGTGATCAAAACGATCGGCGCAGCGGAAGGTTTCAACGTGACGATTCACAATATTCCCTTTGACGGGCTGATTCCCGCACTGCAGGCTGGCAATATTGACGTGGCCATCAATGACATTACCATTAATGAAGACCGGGCCAAAAGCGTGGACTTTTCCAAACGGTATTACATCGCCGGCCTGGGCGTGGTAGTAAAGAAAGATAACAATTCCATTAAGACCGAAAAAGATCTGGAAGGGAAGCGGCTGGGTGTGTCCATCGGTTCTACCGGGGAAGAAGCAGCGCGTAAGATTCCCGGCGCGAAACTGAAAGTGTTCAATCAGCTGAACGAAGCGTTCCTGGAATTGAAAAACAGCGGCGTGGACGCAGTCATTAACGATATTCCCACCAATGAATATTATGTCAACACATCGGGGAAGAACGATGTTAAAACCGTAGAACTGGCCCTGACCCGGGAAGATCTGGGCATCGCCGTGAAAAAGGGAAATAAGGAGCTGTTAGGGAGAATTAACAGCGGCCTGCAAAAGATCAAAAAGAATGGCGAGTTTACGAAATTGTATCAAAAGTGGTTCGGCAAAGAGCCTTCGAAAGAACTGCTGGCTGAATGAGGGTGATCCGATGGCTTCCATAACGAGTATCTTACGTGAATTTCCGTTGGTTGTGCTGGACGGCGCTTTTGGCACGGAGATTGCCCGGCGCGGCTTTGACACCAGGGATGACCTCTGGGCAGCAAAGGCGCTGTTTGCAAAGCCGGAACTTGTGAAAGCAGTGCACCGGGATTATTTTGAGGCAGGGGCAGATGTTTGCACCAGCGCCAGTTATCAGGCGACGGTGGAAGGATTTGAGGCCAAAGGTTTTACCCGCAGCCAGGCCGCGGAACTGATCCGCCTTTCCGTACGTCTGGTGCAGGAAGCGAGAGAAGAGTTTTGGGCAAGCCGGCAACATTACAGCAACGCTTCTGTTCTAAATGAAAAGCGTCCGTACCCGCTGGCTGCGGCGTCAGTGGGACCTTACGGAGCATATCTGGCCGATGGTTCCGAGTACACGGGGGCTTATTCGGCGGATCGCCATGAACTGGCAGACTTTCACGCGGAACGGCTGGCACTGTTGCTTGAGGCAAAACCCGACATTCTGGCCTGCGAGACGTTGCCCCTGTTCCGGGAAGCGGAAGCGATTCTGGATGATCTGAAAAAATATCCCGGGGCGCAGGCCTGGGTATCTTTTACCTGTAAAGATACCCGTTATACCTGCGGAGGCGACAGAATAGCCGACTGCGCCCGTTTTCTGGGCAGGGAACCCCAGGTGACGGCCATCGGTGTGAACTGTACGGCGCCGGAATTTGTGGAAGACCTGATCCGGGAAATCAGAGTCCATACGGAAAAACCGGTAGCGGTATATCCCAATTTGGGAGAGACCTACGATGCGGCGGATAAAGACTGGAAGGGTGAGTCACAGCCTTTTTCGGCTTGCGTGAAAAGCTGGTATAAAGCAGGGGCGCGCCTGATCGGCGGATGCTGCCGGACAACACCGGAAGACATCAAAGGGATTGCCGCGTTACGGCAGGATTTGCTTAAATGATCATAAATTTCCCTAAATTCCTATTGACATAGTATGAAATAAGTGCTATAACTATGTCTGAGAAGAAAAGAGCACGGATTCGTTTACCGGCGCTTCCGTAGGAAACTTCTGAATTTAGAATAGAAAAGAAGGGAAACGTTATGGCTAAGATTTTCAAAGGGACTTTGGGATTAATCGGCAATACCCCCTTGGTGGAAGTTGTCAATATTGAAAAAGAGTTAGGCCTGCAAGCTACAATTCTGGTGAAGCTGGAATATTTTAACCCGGCAGGCAGCGTGAAGGACCGCATTGCCAAGGCTATGATCGAAGACGCGGAAGCGAAAGGCCAGTTGAAACCGGGCGCGGTCATCATTGAGCCCACTTCCGGTAACACCGGAATCGGTCTGGCAGCTATCGCGGCGGCCAAAGGGTACCGTATCATCCTCACCATGCCGGAAACCATGAGCGTGGAACGCCGCAATATCCTGAAAGCCTATGGCGCGGAAATCGTGCTGACGGAAGGCGCAAAAGGCATGAAGGGTGCTATCGCCAAAGCCGATGATCTGGCGAAGGAAATCCCCAACAGCTTTATTCCCGGCCAGTTTGTAAATCCGGCCAACCCGGCCATCCATAAAGCCACAACCGGCCCGGAAATCTGGAACGATACCGACGGCAAAGTTGACATCTTTATTGCGGGTGTAGGCACCGGAGGCACCGTAACGGGTACTGGCGAGTATCTGAAAGAACAGAACCCCAATGTGAAAGTCGTGGCGCTGGAACCGGCCGATTCCCCCGTATTATCCGAAGGCAGGGCAGGCGCCCATAAGATTCAGGGTATCGGCGCAGGTTTTGTGCCGGAGGTACTGAACACCAAACTTTACGACGAAGTATTTAAAGCGGAAAGCGCGGACGCCTTTGCGGCGGCAAAACTGCTGGCGAAAAAAGAAGGCATCTCCGTAGGTATTTCCTCCGGCGCCGCGCTGCACGGCGCCATTGAATTGGCAAAACGTCCGGAGAACAAAGGTAAAATCATTGTAGCCCTGCTTCCCGACAGCGGAGACCGTTATTATTCCACCCCGTTGTTTACGGAATAAAAGGTATGAGTAAATGATAGAATGATTTCCGCCAGGCTACGTTCAAGGAATAGTTGCAAAGTAGCAGTAGTAAAGGCTTTCTGCCACCGAAGGGTGAGCAGGAAGCCTTGTTTTTTATGCCATATTGCCGGGTTGCCAGTTTTGTAGGATTGAAGCAGTGCTCCGGCATTGGATTTTGTCTGCTCTTTAACGAAAAGGCTGTTCTGTAACGATATACAAAAGTGTTCGTTAATAATAGTATTCAAAAGAGAATTCTAAAATATGCCGATTATAGTATTTACATATTTTAACCGGACTTCCTTTTCTTTCTTCTTTCCCTTTTTGGAAAACCCGCATATGAATTGTGCGGGTTTTTCTATAAACAGGGGTAAAGATTCTCTGCCAGTTCGTTGCAAAAGTATTTAAATTCTCTGCCTTGAGATTAATTGAAATTTGTGATAAAATAAATTACTAATAAAATAAATTATCAATTAGAATTTAATCTCAAATTTATTATAAGGGGGGGGATCCATGGGCAGGAATCTGGAAGATTTCATCAAAAAGAACTTTAAAAAAGCGATAGACAACCATGAGATTCAGGTGTTCTATCAGCCGGTCATCCGCGTATTCTCCAGGCAACTGTGCAGCTTTGAAGCGCTGGTGCGATGGATCGATCCAGAGATCGGCATGATCTATCCCGATGAGTTTATCCCTGTATTGGAAAAAGAGCAGGTGATCCATCTGCTTGATATTGCTGTTCTCCGGCAGGTTTGCGTACGTATCCGGAGCAGCGTCACCAACGGGGAGATACCCATTCCTGTTTCGGTCAATCTTTCACGGTTGGACTTTACCCTTTGCGACATTTTCTCCGTCGCGGATCAAATCGTCAGTGAGTACCATATCCCTCATGAGTTTATCTACTTTGAGATTACTGAAAGCGTCATGGCCGAGGAGCAGGAGCTGCTGAAGGGAATTGTGAACCGGTTCCGGGCGGACGGCTACCAGATATGGATGGACGACTTTGGCAGTGCTTATTCTTCCCTGAATGCCCTCAAGGAACTTAATTTTGATGAAATCAAACTGGATATGCGTTTTCTGAGGCCGTTCACCGTGCGCTCCAAACGAATCGCGACTTCTGTCGTGGAGATGGCGAAGCGCATCTTTATCCATACGCTGGTGGAAGGTGTGGAAACAGAGGAACATTTTTATTTTCTCCGGAATATCGGCTGCGAAAAAGTCCAGGGATATTATTTCGGCAAACCCATGCCGTATGAAGAGGCGCTGGAGAATCTTCGGGAGAAGGGAATCGGGATCGAAATCCCCCAGGATCGGCAGTATTACGATGATCTGGGCATGATCAATGTGCTCAGTGCAGTTCCTTTTCTGACCCGGAAAGAGCATGAAGCTGTTGTTACGGCCAGAGAGCTCAACAGTATCCCGCTGGCGCTGGTGGAATTTGCCCAAGATGCTTTCCGCGTCCTGTATTATAACGCCGCTTTTGAAAATACCGTTTCCGGTACGGAGATGTTCGACCTTACTCTGAGCCAGTCTATGCTGAACCAGCCCCAGCCTTATTACCGGATTTCGGATAAGATGATAACGCTGATTAATTCCGTCAAAGGGGGCGGTGACGGGAAGATGCTGTTCACCTCCTGCGAAGAATATTATGAAGTGAAGGTCCGTTGCTGGACGCAAACCAGGGATCGGTTCAGTGTGCTGATCCGGATTACCAATCTGTCCAGAGGTAAACAGGCGGAGAATACCGGTTGCCTGGATAAAAACGTCCGTCATCTTTATGATATGTATGAGCGGATCATCCTGGTCAACTACCGGGAAGACTGCATCCGGCCGGTTTTCACTTCTACACAGGAAGACCTGGTGTCCGGCAGGCAGGGTATCGCGAAACTGAATCGTGAGTATGCGGAAAAATATATTTATCCGGAAGACAGGGAAAGATTTCTTTTTGTTTTTGATCCGGAGATATACCTGGCGCGTCTGGCGGAAGAAGACGATGTGTGCTTTTCGGAATTGTTCCGCAGCAGGGCAGGCCACGGGCAGTATGGCTGGCGGGAATATACGTTGCTACGAATCGATGAAGATAATTGCTTCCTCCTGACCCGAAATCTGCACGGGAGTGTCAGCGAATTCTTACAGGGTAAGAGCAAACAATCCGATGAGGATGGGCCTTATGCACCGGCGCGCCTGTGGGATAACCTGCTTCATTCCGGTCTGCTGCGCCTGTTCTGGAAAGACAGGCACCGGCGCTTTGTAGGGGCGAGCCAGGCGTTTCTGGATTATTACGGCTTTTCTTCTCTGGCGGATATTGCCGGCAAGAACGATGAGGATCTGGGCTGGCACATCCATGCGGACGACTACATGAATGATGAGGTCAGAGTTATCCAGACCGGTGAAACGGTTCGTTACAGCCCCGGTCTTTGCATGAACGAAGGGGAGAACAAGGAAATCCTGGCCAGCAAGGCTCCTATTTATGATACCAACGGCGAAATTAAGGGGCTGATAGGCTACTTTATCGACCGGTCGCTGCTTAACGCAAACGACAGGCGGGGCGAGGAAACTACCCGGCGGGACGCCCTTACGGGGCTGCTCAATTCCCGCGGCATCCTGGAAGAGGCCGCTGCCTTCCGGGACGAGTATTTCCGCAGGGGCACGGATTTTGTCCGCTTTCATGTCGCGGTCAATGATTTCCATACTTTTAATGATCAGTATGGATACGACTTCGGGGATAAGATCCTGAAAGCGGTCGGGCAGGAGCTTGAACAGGCCTTTGGCCGCAGAGGCGTAGTCGGTCGTTTTATGGGGCATAAGTTCGTGGTGCTGTTACAGGGCAAAGGACGGGAAGAAGCCCATGAGATTGTTAAAATGATTAAGGAGCTGAGCAAACGTATCCGCACTATCGACGAATCGCCGGTGACGCTGTATCTGGCCGTAGGGTTCACGTTTTTCTCGGAATGCCTTGACCTCAAAGAGCAGGCGAAGAACAGCGAATTATGCCTGCATGCGGATCATGACTACAACATTTCCATGGAAAGCCGCCTGGCCCATGCTTCGGAAATTTTCCGACTGTTTGGCAAACTGCCGGTTTCTTATTGCGTTTACTATGTGACGCACTCGGAAGAGAGCGGGGCTGATAATGCGGTCTTTTATTACGTCAACCGGAAATTCGAGGAAGAATGCGGGATTCCGGCCAAAGCGATTCTTGGCCGCAGCGTCAGGGAAGTTTTTCCCAATATGGGGGAAGAGTGGATCCGTGACATAAAGCGTGCAGCTCTGAATGATGAGAATGTAGAGGGAACGGTAAAGCACTCGTCCAACGGGAAGCGCTACCACTATACCGCGAGCCAGATCATCTATCCCGGCTATTGTGCGGTGACTTTTCAGGAAGTTCTGCCGTGTGATAAACACGAAAACGAAAGCTGAAGGTCATACGGAAATAAACAAATAACGGGGCTGCAGGCTGTTAAAACAATCTGTATTTTGTTGTTTAAGCTATTGTTAAAATTAGCAAGCGATGGTAAAATTAAAAAAGTTAGGTATAAGAGGCACGTAAAAATGAACGTGTGCAGATGTATCGTAAAAACTATCATTTCTGCCTATTAAAAGTCTGTCATACCGGCGTAATAGATGAATATAAAATTTATCGTTAATATCCAAAAGGCGGCGTAGCCAAGTGTTTAAGGCACTAGTCCGCAAGACTATCATTCCCTGTGTTCAAATCCAGGCGCCGCCCCCAAATTATGTAATAAGAAGCTGTACCGTATAATCGGCCAAAGAGCCGGTGCGGTACAGTTATTTTATACAAGCTGCTATTCAGATAAGAGTTGCCCGTTATCCTTTTCGCGTATCCAGATTCGGAGAACTGTATCGAATTTAACAAAAATTGCAGTATTATACTCCTGTTGTTACGAAATTAAAACAATTATAAAAATACTGTTGACAAATTGGATTTGTTGGTTATAATAAGCATAACAAGTTTAAATCATACTAAACTAATATGAATAATATGATTTAAAAATACGATGAGAAGGAGGACGACCTGAATGAAAAAATCAGCGGTATTGCGTCGGGCAGAATCTTGTTCTATGCGTACACTGGCTGCTGTCATGTGTATGTGTTGTTGTCCTTGCGCGCTCAGCATGAATATTTGTAGAACAAGAAATGCCTGTTTATGTCTTCTGACATGATTGACGATTGCATCATCATACAGATTACGAAACAGACTGCGGTCTGTTTTTTTATTGCAAAAATTAAGGAGTAACGGTTTATAACGAAAGGGGTAGCATGATGAAATATAATTGGAAAAACGTATTGGCGGTTGCAGCAGTTTCTTTATTGACGGCAGGGCTTCTGGCCGGCTGCGGCGGCGTAAAGAAAGTGGAAAAAACAGATAAGCCGGCGGATGCCGGCGCGAAGAAGGTCGTGAAGGTCGCGCACAGGGCGGATTATGTACCGTACTGTTTCATCAATAAGGATAACCAGTCGGACGGTTTTGAAGTGGCGGTATTAAAGGAGCTGGCAGCAGCGCTGCCTCAGTACAAATTTGAATTCATTCCCACATCTGACGATGACCTGCTGATCGGCGTGGAAAGCGGTAAATATGACATCGGCGTCAAAGGTGCCTGGTACACGAAAGCACGCAAGGATAAATTTATTTTCCCGAAGCATTATATCGCGGCCAGTGTTATCGGCATCACGTTCCGGAAAGAGGATGAAGGAAAGATCAAAGACCTGGAAAGCTTTGCAAAGCTGAAAGGAAAGCTGGTTCCGATTGCACCGCAGAATGCACAGTACGCAGTGGTGCAGCAGTATAACCGGGAACATCCGGATAATCAGGTCAAGCTGGTTCCTTCGGAGAACTTTAAAGTGGATGAGGCGTATGGCTGGATACTGGAAGGCCGTTATGACGGGTACTTTAACATTGAACTCAACCACGTAAACAATGTGGAAAAAGAAACCGGCAAATATTATAAATTGAGAGATAAATTTGCCTATGTACGGCATCAGGCAATTCCCACCTATGCGTTGTTCAATAAGAAAGACCAGCAGCTCGCCGACGAGTACGACAAAGTATGGGAAAAGCTGCAGAAGAGCGGCAAGCTGCTGGAATTGGAAAACAAATATTTCGGCTTTGATATTTTCAAGCTTGTCAAAGGCGACGGCAAAGGAGAAAGGTGATAGAAGATGCGCCCGTTTGAGCCTCAGTTGATTCCACAGTATTTTGTGGAAGTGTTCCCGTACCTGAGCGTAACGCTGGGTGTTACGGTTTCCGTAATTATCTTCGGCAGTCTGCTGGGCGGTCTGATCGCTTGGGGAAAAATCAGCGGCGGGCGACTGGTTCGGAGCCTGGCTACAGGTTATACCTATATCCTGCGCTGCACTCCGTCCATCATTCTTCTTTTCCTGATCTTTTACGGTCTGCCCAAATTCGTGCTGGAAGCTTTTGGTTATGACATCAACGGGTTGAGCCGTGCGGTCTTTGTGATCATTTCCTTTACGTTGCTATATGCAGCCAGCAGCTCGGAAGTCATGCGCGCCGCGTACCTGTCTGTGGATCACGGGCAGTATGAAGCGGCGGTAAGTATAGGCCTCTCCTCCTTTACCGCACTGCGGCGGATCGTTCTGCCGCAGGCTGCGGTAGTGGCGTTACCGAATTTTGGAAACTCGGTGCTGAATCTGATGAAGGAAGGCTCGCTAGCCTATACGATTGGACTGATCGATTTGCTTGGGGAAGGGAATCTGATCATCTCCCGCCAGTATGGAGGCTCTGCGCTGGAAGTCTACACTGCAGTTGGGCTGATCTATCTGGGACTGGCTTTTCTGATCACAAGGTCGACGCTGTTGCTGGAACAAAAGCTGTTGCCACAGAAAACACGGCCGGAAAGGATACAGAAATAAAATGGAATTAGATTATGCGTTTATGGTCCGGACCTTTGGGCTTTTGCTGCAGGCCATACCGGTCACCCTTAAGCTTACCGCGGTGACGCTGGTACTGGCAACGCCCTTTGCGTTCCTGCTGGCGCTGGCAAGGATTTACACCGTGCCGTACGTGGCAAAATTCGCATCCGTTTACGTTTCGGTGATGCGTGGCATCCCCATGGTTTTGCAGATCCTGCTGGTGTACAGCCTTCTGCCCAGTCTGCTGAACTATCTGTTTAAACGGGCGGGTATTGCGTATAACATTTTTGACCTGGATACAATCTGGTATGCCTACATCATCTTTACCCTCGGCGAGATCGCGGTTTTATCAGAGGTGTTCCGCTCTGCACTGGGCAGTGTCGGCGACGGGCAGATAGAGGCGGGGCTGTCGGTAGGCATGAACCGCCGGACGATCTACCGGCGTATCCTGATCCCACAGGCGCTGGTGACGGCCATGCCGAGCCTGTGTAATGTTACAGTCACGCTTCTCAAAAATACCTCGCTTGCATTTATGATGGCGGTACAGGATATTACTGCGACAGGCAAAATTGCCGCATCGTACGGATATAACTACGTAGAAGCCTATCTGGATGTGTTCCTGGTTTACATCATCGTATGCTCGCTGGTGCAGATTGCCTTCCGTATTTCGGAGAAGCATCTCGGACGGTTCCGGCACGCTTCCCAGACCAGCGGCTGATAAGTATAAATATTTAAAATTGAAAGGATGAATAAAAATGACTCAGAATAAACGTGAATTGGTAGAAGCTGCTTTACATAATAAACCGGTTGACCGGGTGCCTGTGGGCTTCTGGTTCCATTTTCTGGAAGACCAGCGTAATACGGACGCCGTCAGCGATCCGGCCCTGGAAGAACAGAGTCTGGCGGGGCACAGGCACTTTATCGAATCCTGGCATCCGGATTTTGTGAAAATCATGACAGACGGATTTTTTCAATATCCGAACCCGGCTGTTGTCAGGCCGATCCGCTCGATTCAAGAAGCGGCGGATATCCAGCCTCTTGGCAGGGATTCTGCCTGGTTTACCCATCAGGTTGCATTTGCAAAGAAGCTGAGCAGCGCTTACGGAAAAGAAATCAAACTGTTTTACAATCTGTTCGCACCGGCCCGTACTCTTAACTTTGTGCAGGAAAAAGTGGGAGGTCAGTCGGATTTGGCTGTGTTTCTGTGCGAAGATCCCGAAACGCTGAAAAAAGTGCTGGACGTGATTGCGGAAGACTATGCCGCGCTGGCAGAGGCGCTGATCCGCGACGGCGGCGTGGACGGGATTTATCTTTCGGTCAACAACATAAATAAAGACGCTGTCGCGGCAGCCGATTATCAGGCTTATATCGCGCCCAGCGAAATTGCCGTCCTGGCGGGAGCAAACCGGGCAAATCCGGAAAATATCCTGCATATCTGCGGGTATGAAGGCTTTTTGAACCATCTGGAGTGGTACAAAGACTATCCGTTCCTGGCGGTTAACTGGGCCGCACATCTGGAGGGCGTGTCCCTGGCAGAAGGTAAAAAGCTGTTTGACGGCCGGGCCGTTATCGGTGGCTTCGGGCAGACGGAAAAAGATGTGATTTACGTGGGTACCAAAGCAGAAATAGAACAGGAAACAGAACGTCTGCTGCAGGAAGCCGGGACTGTCGGCGTAATTTTAGGCGCAGACTGCACGGTACCCAGGGATATCGATGTACAGCGGTTCAACTGGGTGCGGGATAAAGCGGCGGCTGTAAAATAAGAAAACGGGCTGCCCGATTAACAGATGGGGGAGAGATTATGTTAAAGGTTACCGGGATTCACAAAAAATTTAATAAGCATGAAGTGCTGAAAGGAATAGACCTCACTGTTAACAAAGGGAACGTGGTTGTCATTTTAGGTCCCAGCGGCAGCGGAAAGACCACGCTGCTGCGCTGCATCAATTTTCTGGAAAAAGCGGACAGCGGGCATCTTGACTTTGATGAGATATTGCTGGACTATGATACCGTTACCGGAAAGCAAATACATAACGTGCGGAAAAAGACGGCTTTCGTATTTCAGAATTACAATCTGTTCAACAATAAGACGGTGCTGGAAAATGTGGCTGAAGGCCTGATTTACGGGCATGGGGTGGAGAAGGCAAAAGCGATGGTGATTGCCAGACAGGCAATTGATAAGGTGGGACTGTCCGACCATTACGACTATTATCCTTCGCAGCTTTCCGGTGGACAGCAGCAGCGCGTCGGTATTGCCCGCGCCATTGCCATAGAGCCGGAGGTGATCCTGTTCGATGAGCCCACCTCCGCGCTGGACCCGGAGCTGATCGGCGAAGTGCTGACGATCATCCGGCAGCTGGCAAAGGAAGGGAAGACCATGGTAATCGTCACCCACGAGATGCAGTTCGCCAGGGAAATTGCTACCCATGTCATTTTTATGGAGGACGGCATCATTGTGGAAGAAGGTGATCCGGAAAAGGTGTTCTCCAAACCGGAAAAAGAACGGACGCGCCAGTTCCTGAGCCGTGTGCTGACGCCGGAATACATGATTTGAGAGAGCGGTAACTTTATAACTGTTTCAACCTGAATCGCCTTGCATTGAGCCGGCCACCTGGTTGCTTTTATTATCTTAGAGCAAAAAGATAAAAACTCCGAATGCTGCTGTATGCATAACAGACAGCGTTCGGAGTTTCAGCTTATATTGGTCAGGCGTCCGTTTATTGATTAGGTGCCCACAGGTTCTTCTGCGATTATTTTGGCAGTGTCCGGTTCATGCTGCCGGTCTGATACCCGTCCATATCAAGGGTTACATAGGAAAACCCAAGACCGTGCAGGGTTTCGGAAACCTGTCGGCGGATTTCAGGCGCAGCCAGCCGAAGGATTTCATCCTGTCCGACCTCGATCCGGGCTATGGTCCCGTGAATCCGTACACGCAGCTGGGTAAAACCCAAATCCAGTAAAAGCTGTTCGGCTTTATCGACCATGGACAGCTTTTCAGGGGAAATATCTTCACCATAGACAAAGCGGCTGGACAGGCAGGCGAATGACTGCTTGTTCCAGGTGGCCAGCCCCAGCTCTTTGGAAAGCTGCCGGATTTCTTCTTTGTATAGCCCAACATACCGCAGCGGGCTGACCACATGAAGTTCAGCCACTGCCTTTAACCCGGGGCGGTAATCTCCGTTATCGTCCATATTGGAGCCCTCGGCTACGTAGGCAAGATGATTTTCCTGAGCGATGGCGATGATTTTTGTAAACAGTTCGTGCTTGCACAGATAACAGCGGTTCCTGGGATTATGGCGGAATCCTTCGATATCCAGTTCTTCGCTGTCAACAATGATATGGCGGATGCCTTCCTTCTGGCAAAACGCTTCCGCTTCCTTCAGTTCCCTGACAGGAAAAGAACAGGAACGGGCCGTGACAGCAACGACCTGTTCTCCCAGCACATCGTGGGCTACCTTTAACAGAAAGGTCGAGTCAACGCCGGAGGAAAAAGCGATGGCAACACTGTTCAAATTTTTAAGATACGCTTTAAGCGCTGACAGCTTTTTAGCAGGTGTGATTGAATCCATGAGATCGTTTCTCTCCTTTACCGAAACCGATATAGTATTCATATAGAAATAATATGAATACTATAGAAATTCTAACAGATATAGGGAATCTGTCAATATGCTTTTTATTTTATGGCGGACTTAAAACTAATTCATATAATTCATATTGACATACTATGAAATAAGTGCTAAAATCAGAATCACAAAATTTCGTAGTGCGCGGCGGCATAGCCAAGTGGTAAGGCAGAGGTCTGCAAAATCTTTATTCCCGGTTTAATTCCGGGTGCCGACTCCAACTATAGGATTTGTGATTTTGCTGTGAATGGAAGGTATACAGCTGAAAACGTGGAGGCTACTTATGGATTTTTCAACATTATGCGTGCACAGCGGTTACAAACCTGACTGTACGGGGAGCGTCAGCGCTCCGATTTATACATCAACAGCCTATGCCCATCCCGGTGTGCAGCTGAGCACCGGGTATGATTACATCCGCACGCAGAACCCGACGCGGGAAAGCGTGGAACGCTGCCTGGCAGCATTGGAGGGTGGTACGAACGGCTTTGCGTTTGCGTCCGGTATGGCGGCTCTGGCCTGCCTGATGGAACTGTTCCAACCGGGGGATCATTTTATTGTTACTGCCGACTTATACGGCGGCTCGATCCGTCTTTTCAATGCTGTATCCCGGAAAAACGGACTGACCTATACGGAAGTGGATACCGGCGATCTGGAAGCTGTGGAAAAAGCGTACCGGCCTGACACAAAAGCCGTATATATTGAAACGCCGTCCAATCCTACCATGCAGATTACGGATCTTCGCGCAATCAGCGAATGGGCGCATGCTAAAAATCTGAAAGTGATTGTGGATAACACATTCCTGACCCCGTATTTCCAGAAACCGCTGCTGCTTGGCGCGGATATCGTCCTGCACAGCGGTACAAAATACCTGGGCGGCCACAACGACCTGCTGGCGGGAATTCTGGTGACGAAAAATGAGGATGATACGGCAAAGGTTAAATTTCTGCAGAATACCATAGGGGCGGTATTATCTCCCTTTGACAGCTGGCTGTTGCTGCGGGGGCTGAAAACGCTGCCGCTGCGGATGGAACGGCATGCAGCTTCGGCATTGCAGATTGCAAAATGGCTGAAGCAGCAGCCGCAGGTAAAAGAGGTGTTTTATCCGGGATTGGAGGATTCGCCCCGTTATGACGCAAATGAAAAACAGGTAAGCGGCTTCGGCGGTATGATTTCCTTTGAAGCGGAGTCGGAAGTATTTGCCCGCAACGTACTCTCAAAATTGAAGCTGGTTCTGTTTGCGGAAAGTCTGGGAGGAACGGAATCCCTGCTGACCTATCCGCTGCTGCAGACCCATTCCGATGTACCCCGTGAGGAAGCGCTGGCAAAAGGCATCAATGAGCGTCTGTTGCGTCTGTCTGTAGGGCTGGAGGCGCCGGAAGACATCATTGCGGACCTGAAGCAGGCCTTTGCCGCTGCTGCGCAGGAAGGGTAAGCAAAAGATACATGGAGGACTCATTCAATGGATTTTGATGAAATCATCGACCGTCACAATACCGACTGCCTGAAATTCGATGCTGCGGTACGGCGCGGATATCCGGAAGATATTTTGCCGCTCTGGGTGGCGGATATGGATTTTCCCGTTGCACAGCCAGTTATAGAAGCAATACAGAAACGGACGGCCCACGGTATTTTCGGTTACAGCGAACCGGAGCCGGAGCGGTTCTATCGTGTACTGGAACGGTGGTTCCGGGAACAGCATCACTGGCAGATACAACAGGATTGGCTTTTGCAGACGCCGGGCGTGGTGTTTGCGCTGGCCATGGCGGTCAAAGCGTTCACGGATCCGGGCGATGCCGTGCTGATCCAGCAACCGGTGTATTATCCGTTCAGCGAAGTGATTCTGGATAACGGACGCCGCAGGGTGAGCAGCGATCTGGTCCTGAAGGATGGGCACTATGAAATTGATTTTACGGATTTTGAGCAGAAAATCATAGAGAATCAGGTGAAACTGTTCCTGCTGTGCAGTCCCCACAATCCGGCAGGCCGGGTCTGGACCCGGGAAGAACTGGAAACCATTGCCGGTATCTGCCAGAAACATAATGTGATTGTGGTGGCAGACGAAATTCATGAAGATTTCGTCTGGACGGAACGGCCGCATATCCCATACGCTACATTGGGTGAAACATTCGCGCAACAGGCTGTCATCTGTACCGCTCCCAGCAAGACCTTTAATCTGGCAGGATTGCAGGTTTCCAATATTTTTATTCCCAACTATGAACTGCGCAGGAAGGTCAAACATGAAATCAACGCGGCGGGTTACAGCCAGCTGAACACGCTGGGGCTGGTTGCTTGTGAAGTGGCGTATCAGTATGGGCTTCCCTGGCTGAAGGAGGTAAAACAGTATCTGCGTGAGAACATTAATTTTACCAAAGCGTTTTTACAGCAGCATATTCCGCAGATCAGCCTGATCGAACCGGAAGGAACGTACCTGCTGTGGCTGGATTGTCGCGGAGTGGGACTTACCAATACCGAACTGGAAGAACTCATTGTAAATAAGGCCGGCCTCTGGCTGGACAGCGGCGCTATCTTCGGCGTGGCAGGCAAAGGTTTCCAGCGCGTCAATGCAGCCTGTCCCCGCAGCGTGCTTTGGGAAGCGCTGGAACGGATTCAAAAAGCCATTTCCTGTTGATTGGAAAACGGAAACCGCAGCTCCTTAAAGGCTGCAGGTAAACGAAACAGAGGATTAGAAAATCATGCGAAAAGTAATTGTCGGGATGTCCGGCGGCGTTGACAGCGCGGTAACTGCTTACCTGCTGA
Source organism: Acidaminococcaceae bacterium (assembly GCA_017405945.1). Classification (GTDB taxonomy): domain Bacteria; phylum Bacillota; class Negativicutes; order Acidaminococcales; family Acidaminococcaceae; genus Succiniclasticum. Next base: position 86,344 of record JAFQZL010000039.1, on the reverse strand, counting down.
AAGCCGCCGGCTTTGCTGTTACCGGGATCACACTGCGCACCTGGTCCGGCGCGGACGGACAGGAAAGCCGCTGTTGTGAGATCAGCGACGCCATGCTTGTGGCGCAGATACTGGATATTCCGTATTATGCGGTAAATTGCGTTTCCTGTTTCCGGGAAAAGGTGATCGATCCGTTTGTAGAAGAGTATTTACATGGTCTGACGCCGAATCCCTGCGTAGACTGTAACCGCGATGTCAAATGGGAGCAGATGCTGTTGGCTGCGGCAAGGCTTCGGGCGGATTATATCGCTACGGGACATTACGCTTCTCTGATCCGCCTGCCGAACGGACGGTATACGGTACAGCAGTCTGCCTTTGCCGAAAAGGATCAGACCTACATGTTATACCGGCTGACCCAGGATCAACTTTCGCGTACCATCATGCCGCTGGGCAAACTAAGTAAAAAGGAAGTCCGCCATATTGCGGAAAAAGCCGGTTTGCCGGTAGCCCATAAAAAGGACTCACAGGAGATATGCTTTGTGACCGGGGGCGGGTATGCAGACTACATTGAAGAAGAAACAGACGCACAACTTCCGCCGGAAGGCTGTTTTGTCGATGTGGACGGAAATATCGTCGGACGGCACAGGGGGATCATTCATTATACGGTAGGGCAGCGCAAAAGGCTGGGGCTTGCGTTGGGGTATCCTGCCTATGTTAAGAGCATCAACGCTACGCATAATGAAATCGTGATAGGCGATGAACAATCTCTGTACAGCAAGGAAATCCTGTGCAATGCGGTGAATTTTATGAGCGTTGCGGGGATAGAAGCCGGAAACCCGTTGCGGGCCAATGTGAAGATACGGTACCATCACAAGGGAGAAGACGCCTGGTTGAAAATGGAAGGCGAAGACACGCTCCGGATCGTTTTTGATGAACCGGTACGGGCGGCTGCGCCGGGACAGTCAGCCGTGTTTTATGATGCAGACCGCTGCGTCATCGGCGGCGGGAAGATTGTGAAAGCGGAATGATAATCAGTGGAAGATAATTCGTGCTTTATACCTGTGAAGAAGCGCTTATGACCGAGCTAATCACATTATTCCCATTGACATACTATGAAATGAATGATACAATCAAAATTACGAAATTCAGAGAAACAAGGAGCATTGATTATGGCAGAAACGCTGTTGGAGATACATGATCTGCATGCCGGGGCTGCAGACAGGGAAATTTTAAAAGGGATAGATCTTACCATTCAAAAAGGGGAAGTGCATGTCATCTTAGGTCCCAACGGATCGGGAAAGTCTACCCTGATGAACGTGATCATGGGGCATCCGGGGTATCAGGTGACGGAAGGCAGTCTGACGTTTGAAGGAAAGGATATTACGGCATTAAAGACCTTTGAACGGGCCCGGGCAGGTATCTTTTTGTCTTTCCAGACACCGGAAGAAATCCCGGGGATTACCGTAGAGAACATGCTGCGCACGGCAAGGCAAGCCATTACCGGCAAACGGGAACGGATTTTTGGGTTCCGTAAAGAACTGAAAGAAATGATGGAAGAGTTGCAGATCGACCCGTCCTATAGCGAGCGCTATTTAAATGTAGGGTTTTCCGGAGGGGAGAAGAAACGGAATGAGATACTGCAGCTGTTGATGCTGCGCCCGAAACTGGCGCTGCTGGACGAAACGGATTCCGGCCTGGATGTGGACGCGGTACAGATCGTGTCCCGGGGCGTCAGCAAATTCCACAACGCGGACAACGCATGCCTGATCATTACGCATAACGCCCGTATTCTGGATAAACTGAAGGTAGACCGGGTTCATGTGCTGTTGCAGGGCCGGATCGTGGAAGAAGGCGGGCCGGAACTGGTGGATCAGATCAACCGGGACGGGTTTGGACATATAAAAGAAACAACGGAGTAACGCGCTGCCTGTTATATTGAAATACGGATTATTTTCTAATTATCATGATTGTGACGAATTGCCACGGTTGTAACGGGCAGGCACGAGGCTAAGAGTATGGAACAGCAAAAGACGTTTGTGGAAGATATCGAACGCACCCTGTACGATATCCGCAACGAAGACCATTCCGTGTATAAAACGGAGCGGGGACTGACAGAGGAAATCATCCGGGATATTTCCCGGCAGAAAAAGGATCCGGCGTGGATGCTGGATTTCCGGCTGCAATCGCTGGAGAAGTATTACCGGATTCCGCTGCCGGTGTGGGGACCGGATATTTCCGAATTAAATATGGACGACATCGTCACGTACGTCCGCCCCGGCGGAAAGATGGCGGGGAACTGGCAGGAAGTGCCGGAAGAAATCAAAGCCACCTTTGACCGACTGGGGATTCCGGAAGCGGAACGAACCTCCCTGTCGGGGGTAGGGGCGCAGTACGATTCGGAAGTGGTGTATCACCGGGTGCAGAAAGAACTGAGTGACCAGGGTGTCATCTATACAGACTTTGAGACGGCGGTGCACGAATACGAAGACATTGTGAAAGAGTATTTCATGAAGCTGGTGCCGCCAAAAGATCATAAGTTCGCGGCGCTGCATGGGGCGGTCTGGTCCGGCGGTTCCTTTGTGTACGTGCCGGAAGGCATGCATGTGGATATTCCGCTGCAGTCCTATTTTCGCCTGAATGCGGCGGGGGCGGGGCAGTTTGAACACACGCTGATCATCTGCGAAAAGAATTCCAGCCTGCACTTTATTGAGGGATGCAGCGCTCCCCGTTATAATGTGACGAACCTGCACGCCGGCTGCGTGGAACTGTATGTAAAAGAAGGGGCGCGGCTGCGGTATTCGACCATTGAAAACTGGTCGCGCAACATGATGAACCTGAATACCAAGCGGGCACTGGTGGAAAAGGACGGCCTGATCGAATGGGTGTCCGGCTCTTTCGGATCCCATGTTTCGTGCCTGTACCCCAGCAGTATTTTGCACGGGGAGAATGCCCGCTGCGAATTCACCGGCGTCACCTTTGCCAGCCGGGGACAGGATCTGGACACGGGGGCGACGGTGGTTATGCTGGCGCCCAATACAAGCGCCAATATCAATACCCGGACAATTTCCAAATCCGGCGGCGCGGCTACCTACCGCAGCGCCGTAAAGGTGACCCCCGGAGCCAAAGGGGCGAAGTGCCTGGTCAATTGCGAATCGCTGTTGCTGGATGAAAAGAGCCGCAGTGATACGCTGCCCGTGATGGATATTGAAACCGACGATGTGGAAATCGGACATGAAGCGAAAATCGGGCGCATCAGCGATGAAGCGATTTTTTACCTGACCAGCCGGGGTATTGCGGAAGAAGAAGCCCAGGCCATGATCGTGCGCGGATTCGTAGAACCGGTAGCCAAAGCGCTGCCGCTGGAGTATGCCGTGGAAATGAACAACCTGATCAACATGGAACTGGTTGGCAGCATGGGATGAGGTAGCAGACATGGAAAAAGAACTATTCAGTACCCTTCCTGTGCCCACATGGCGCTGGCTTGGGGTCAACGAAGTGTATCTGCCGGAAGAATTACAGACGTTGCCAACGCCGGTCCGTAAAATCCAGATTGACGTTCCGGCAGGGCAACATGTTACTCAGGTGATTGCCAACCGTACGGAACAGCGGACGGAAATCACAGCCCACGTGGCGGAAGGCGGTACATTGCAGATGGTACAATTGCAGTTGCTTCCCCCGGATAAGGCCGGAACCTGCAATGTAGAAGTTACGGCTGAAAAGGACGCGCAGGTGTATTACACGACAGCGGAGATCGGAGCATCCCGTGTGCTTGCACAGGTGAAGATCGACCTGGCAGGCGATGGCTCCAAAGCCGATATGGCAGCCCTGTATTTCGGGGACGGCACACGCAGTATAGACTTGAATTATGTAATTACCCAGACAGGGAAGAAGACGGAAGCCAACATGCAGGTGCGGGGCGCGTTGCAGGACAGCGCGGCGAAAATATTCCGCGGTACCCTGGATTTTAAAGCTGGCAGCAAGGACAGTACCGGCCGTGAAAAGGAAGAGGTCGTATTGCTAAACGAAGGGATTCGTAACCGCAGCGTGCCGCTGATGCTTTCCGCCGAAGAGGATGTGAACGGGCAGCACGCAGTGAGCGCAGGCAGGCTGGACAACTCCAGGCTGTTCTACCTGATGAGCCGCGGCCTGGATGAGAAGGAAGCCCGGAAGCTGGTGGTGGGCGCTTTGTTCGCCACGGTACTGGAACGGGTTCCCGATGCGGAGCTGAGAGAGAAAATCAGCAGAGAGGTTGAGGAGCGGATCGAACATGGACAGCGTTGAATTCCGGAAAGATTTTCCGATATTGAACCGAAAAATGAACGGGCAGCCGCTGGTGTACCTGGACAACGGTGCCACGACCCAGAAACCGGAGCATGTGGTGCGGGCGCTTTGCGGGTATTACGGAGGCTGCAATGCCAACCCCCACCGGGGCGCCTACGAACTCAGTGTGAAAGCTACGGAAATTTACGAACAGGCCCGGGCGCAGGTACAGCGTTTCATTCATGCAGCCAGACCGGAAGAAATCATTTTCACCAAAAATGCCACTGAGGCTTTGAACCTTGTTGCTTACAGTTATGGCCTGAACTTTGTGCAGCCCGGGGATGAGATCGTGATTTCCGTCGCGGAGCATCACAGTAATCTTGTGCCCTGGCAGCGGGTGGCAAAACAAAGAGGCGCAACACTGAAATATATCTATCTGGAAGAGGACGGAAACCTTTCCGAAGACGATATAGAGACCAAAATAACGGAGAAAACCAAAATTGTCGCAGTAACCCATGTATCAAACGTGCTGGGTCTGGTGAACGACGTGCGGCGTGTTGCGGACAAAGCGCACGGCGTGGGCGCGGTCTGTGTGGTGGATGGCGCCCAGAGCACCGCGCACATGCAGGTAGACGTGCAGCAGCTGGGCGCGGACTTTTTCGCGTTCAGCGGGCACAAACTGCTGAGCCCCATGGGCATCGGCGTGCTGTACGGAAGAAAAGAACTGCTGGAAAAGATGCCGCCCTTCCTTATGGGCGGGGACATGATCGAATACGTGGAGGAACAGGACACCACGTTTGCGGAACTGCCTGCCAAGTTTGAAGCGGGAACCCAAAACGTGGGCGGGGCGGCCGGACTGACGGCTGCCATTGATTATCTGGAACAGTTTACCTTTGCCAGGATCGAACAGATTGAAAAGGAACTGCTGGATTACGCTTTGCTCCGTTTACGGGAATTGCCGTTCATTGAACTGTACGGCTGCGATACGCGGCGAAACAATAAAACGGGGATCATCACCTTTAATGTTAAGGATGTGCATCCCCACGACGTGGCAACGATTCTGGATGCGCAGGGTGTGGCGATCCGGGCGGGGCATCACTGCGCCCAGCCGTTGATGCGTTACCTGGGGCAGAACGCAACCTGCCGGGCCAGCTTTTACCTGTATAATACCCGGGAGGATATCGACCGCTGGATCGAAGCGTTACAACAGGTGAGGAAGGTGATGCGACTGTGAACGGCTTATCGGAGATTTACACGGAACTGATTGCTGAGGAAAGCCGCAACCCGGAAAACCGGCGTCATTTGCCGCACCCCACCTGCTGTGAAAAGGGGCATAACCCCAGCTGCGGCGATGAGATCACACTGGAACTGGAAGTGCAGGACGGCCGGATCGCAGATGCGTCCTTCACCGGGAACGGCTGCGCCATTTCCCAGGCATCTGCGTCCCTGATGATCAATCTGATCAAAGGGCAGTCTGTGGAAAAAGCGGAAAGCCTGATCGCGCTGTTCCAGCGTATGATCAAGGGTGAGGTTGCGGATACCGGCGAATTGGAAGAACTGGAGGACGCAGCGGCGCTGCAAAGCATTTCCCATATGCCGGCGCGGGTAAAGTGCGCGTTGCTTTCCTGGCGTACATTGGAAAAAGCGCTGGATAAACCCGGGAGGGAATAAATATGAAAATCCCATTGCGTTACCAGGTTTCGGAATACGACTGCGGGCCAACGTCCCTGCTGAACGCACTGAATTATCTGTTCCAGCGGGAGGAAATCTCGCCGGAACTGATCCGCAACATCATGCTGTACTCGCTTGATTGCTACGGCAGCGGCGGCGCGCCGGGGAAGCGCGGTACCTCCCGCATGGCCATGATGTTTCTCAGCAACTGGCTGGATGGCGTGGGCAAGACGGGTATTCTGCCGGTAGAAAGCCGTTACCTTTCCGGCAAAGATGTGCGCATGGATGCTCACAGTTCCCTTGTGGACGCGCTGCACCGGAACGGCGTGGCGGTTGTACGGCTGTATCTGGACGGGGAGCACTATGTGCTGCTCACCGGGGAAAAGGCGGGACGCATTTACCTGTTCGACCCTTACTACCTGCCTGACGGGCTGGCCGAAACGGACATTGAAAACACGCCGGACCACCCGTTCCATTACAACCGTATTGTGCCCTTTTCGTATTTTAACCGGGAAGCGCAGGCAACCTATGCGTTGGGCAGTGAAGAAGAACGGGAAGCGGTTCTGCTGTTTGATACGCGCACGAAGCTGACGGAAGAAAAAGCTATCGAGTATTTCATTTAAAAAAGTAATCATACAAACCGGTATCAGTCAGAAGCAGGCTGATACCGGTTTTTTCGGATTTTTGCGCGTCGGCTCAGTGGCAGCTTTCCCGAACAGAGCGATGGAATGCAGGTATGAAATGTTACCTGAAAACAAGACATAATAAGATTGTCTATATATATTAACAGAAAGCAGGCTCAAAAGCCGCGTCATGACTGGAGTTGCGAAAAAAATCCGGTCACTGAAGTGACCGGAAGGAGAATAGTAAGAGTGTTTTTAAATCAGATTGGCATATGGTATAATAAAACAGACGTAAAACCATTGGGAACTTTACAGTTGATTTTGGAAGAGGTTGAAACACTATGGAACAAAAAGCAAATGTGCATATCATCGCAACCGGCGGTACCATCGCCGGGCGGGCGGATTCGACGGCCGCCACCGTAAGCTACAAAGCAGGGGAACTGACAGTCGGGCAACTGATTGCTTCCGTGCCGGGATTGGATAAGCTGGCGAATCTTTCCGGCGAGCAGCTTTGCAATATCGACAGTAAAGATATGCAGGAAACAATCTGGCTGCAGCTGGCGGAGCGTGTGGAGGCCGCGGCGGAACGGAAGGATGTGGATGGCATCGTCATCACCCACGGTACGGATACCCTGGAAGAAACGGCCTATTTCCTGCAGCTGACGGTGAAGACGGACAAACCCATCGTGTTGACCGGCGCAATGCGTCCGGCTACGGCCATCAGCGCGGACGGTCCGATGAACATCTGGCAGTCTGTGCAGGTGGCGGCAGATCCGAGCGCAACAGGGCGTGGCGTGCTGGTGGTGATGAACGGGCAGATCAACGGGACGGAAACCGTTACAAAAGTCAACGTCAATGCCCTGGAAGCGTTCCAGTCTCCGGGAAGGGGACCGATGGGCGTTATCGTGGACGGAAAGATTTTCTGGCAGTCTCAGGGTATTGCAGGCGTATTAACTGCGAACAAATTAAAATTTACCATAAAGAATCTCACGCAGCTTCCTAAAGTGAGAATCATCTACGGGTATGTAGGCGGCGACGACGGACTGTTTGTGAAAGCTGCCCTGCAGGACGGAGCCAGGGGACTTGTGTATGCAGCCTGCGGTAACGGCAGCGTGCCGGAAAAACTGACAGACCTGTTAAAGGAAACGGCTGCATCCGGCGTGCCTGTAGTGATTGCCACCCGTTGCGGCGGCGGTATCGTGGTTTTGTCTGAAATCATGACGGTAACGAATGGCTTTATCGCCAGCGGCCTGTTGAATCCGCAAAAAGCAAAAATTTTGTTGCAGCTTGCGTTGACGCAAACAAATAACATAAAAGAGATTCAAAGACTGTTTTGATTTTTGCTAAGGATACGCTGATTAATCCGTGTTTCCTTAAATGCGGTTGCTTAACTGTGACAGGCAGGAACCCGTCTTGACAATCAGTAGAATTACCTTATAATTTAAAATAATAGGTATGGGGGTATGCCCTGCAACAGGAGGTTTATTATATGATTCAATGTATGGATTCGGAAAATCTGCACCGCCGGTTTAAGAAAATTATCGGCCAGATTCAGGCCATTGACCGGATGGTTGATGAAGACATTCCCTGTGAAGATATCCTGGCACAGATTAATGCGGCCAAGTCCGCGCTGCATAAGGCGGGGCAGGTCGTTCTGGAAGGCCACATCCAGCACTGTGTCCGGGAAGGCATTGAAAAAGGGGATGCGGACAAAACCATTGCCCGCTTTACAAAAGCCGTGGAACGGTTTGCCAATATGAAATAAGGAATTACCCACCAAAAAAGAACCAGATTAGTACAACAGCGGAGCCCCGCAACAGGGGTTTTTCCGCTGTTTTATATTTGTATTTGAAATAATTGTAAAATCCATTTTCACCTCTTGACAACATATACCCCTATGGGTATAATACCAATAAAGACAATACAAATACCCGTATAGGTATATACGATATCAAAATATTGGAACCACTGATTTGTCGGCAGTATTGTGTGTGAGAGGAAGGGAGGTATAAAGATGAGCTTCAGTAAAAGATACGGTTTTGAATATGATAATTCATTTATGTTTTGGGGTTTCCTGTGGCTTATGAAATAAAGAAAGCCCAGGGTGGGAGTGACTGTTTTATAATTCATCAATGCGCGCCTTTTCTGTAGAAGAGGCGCTTTTTCTATATACGTTGCTTGTTCTTAACTCTTTATATTTTTGGTTGACTAATTCCACAAAGTTAACTATAATTGTGTTAACGTTAACAATAAAATGAGTTAACTAAAATCAGAGAAAAGAGGCATCCTGTATGACGATTTCAGAGCTTACTGAAAAAATAGTAAAAGAAGGCTACCGTATTACCCGTGAAAATCTGGACAAAGAATTACTGTTAACGGCGGATCTGGAAGAAATGCTGGATTGCGCCGGCAAACTGCAGAAGCATTTCTGCGGAAATCTTGTCGATTTTTGCTCCATCATCAACGGGAGAAGCGGACGCTGCAGCGAAGACTGCAAGTATTGCGCCCAGGCTGCCTGTAACCATACCGGCATCGATGAATACGGATTTCTGCCGAAAGAGAAAATCTTTGCGGCTGCGAAAGCGAACCAGGACGCAGGGGTGAACCGCTTTGCCATCGTCACGGCGGGCCGGGCGTTAAAGGGAAAGGATTTTGACAAAGCCATTGAAGCCTATAAAGAAATGAACGCAAAGCTGAAGATTCAGCTTTGCGCTTCCATGGGGTTTATTGACGCGGAACAGTTCCGCCGCCTGAAGGAAGCGGGCGTTACCAGCTACCATCACAATATTGAAACATCGCGCCGCAATTTCCCGAATATCTGTACTACCCACACCTTCGAAGATAAAATCCGCACGATAAAGATCGCCCAAAATGAAGGCTTGTGTGTATGCTCCGGCGGTATCATCGGCATGGGGGAAACCTGGGACGACCGCATCGATATGGCGCTGACGTTAGCCGAACTTGATATTCAGTCCATCCCGCTGAACGCGCTGATGCCGATTAAAGGGACACCGTTGCAGGATACGCCGCAGATTTCCGCGGAAGATGTAGCCCGCACGGTTGCGATTTTCCGCTTCATCAATCCAACGGCGAACATCCGCCTGGGAGCGGGTCGCGGCATTCTGCCGAAGTCCGGGGAGACGGTTATCGGCCGGGGGGCTTCCGCTTCCATTACCGGCAACATGCTGACTACTGCCGGCGCTGCGACGATTTCCAGCGATATGCAGATGTTAAAGAGACTGGGGCTGACGAATAACCCGGAACTAAAAGATCATATGCGCAAAAGCGGAAGCGATGACAAGGCTGATCACAGTCCGTTCTAAAAACAGGACGAAAAGCTCCGGCAGGTTTACCGGGATTTTGGAACCCAGGATCAGGCCGCCTACTTCGGAAAGGTAAATCAATTGGGTTACGGAAACCACCGCAACGATAAAGCGTGTCATGTTGCTGGTGATGGTGCTCGCCGCCAGGATGGACGGGGTAAACATGTCGGTGAATCCGACCACCATTGTTTTGGAGGCCGCTGCGGCTTCCGGAATGTCAAGCAGGTTGAGAAGGGGCATGAAGGGAAGCCCCAGGGTTTCAAATACGGTGGTATTCAGCGCCAGTACCAGCGCCAGAGTTCCGATGCACATGACGACAGGCAGCACGCCGAACCACATGCCAGCGGCATTTTTCAGGCTGCTTTCCAGGAACTGCTCAATTCCTTTATACTCCGCGACACGTTTGCAGGCCAGGTCCAGGCCGTAATCCCAGGAAGAGGTATAGCCTTCGGGAAGCTCTTCCCCCATGGCTTTGCCGGGCACAAGGAACGTATCCTTTTTCAAAGACAGGGGAGGGATGCGGGGCAATACCAGGGCGCAGACGATTCCGATGACGCAGACCACGAGGTAATAAATCCCGAAATAATCCATCAGCTTGACCTGGGCCAGTACCACAATGCTGAAGGTGATGGAAACGGCGGAAAAGGTAGTGGCCACAATGGCTGCTTCCCGCTCGGAATAGTAACCGTCTTCGTACTGGTTTGCGGTGAGCATGACGCCCAGAGTGCCGTCACCAATCCAGGAGGTGATGCAGTCTACCGCCGCACGGCCCGGAATGGTGAAAAGGGGGCGCATGACTTTTGTCAGCAGGGCTCCGATAAATTCCAGCAGGCCGAAATCCAGAAGGAACGGAAGCAACAGTCCGGCCAGCAGGAAGATGATGACAAGGACGGATAACAGTTCGGTGAGGACGAAGCCACCGGCATCTGCCATGGTAATCATATGGATAATGCCGGTATTGTTTTCGCCGGCGTCAATCTTCAGATACGTCAGCCAGATAAAAATGGCGCCGATGACCCGGATCAGGGCCCAGACGGGCGTGGCGGAAAAGGTCTTGTCCACGACTGGGTAGGTTGTGATGAAACTGGGACGTTTCAGGGAGATTACCCCCAAAATGGCTGAAATGGTTACGATGGCAACGCACAGCAGAGGAAGGTAATCGCCCAATGCCGTGCCGATTATATCGGCCATAATTTTTACCACGATAGTCCAGTTGTCATTGTATTTGATGGGCACCATAAATAAAAGGATGCCGAGCAGTGAGGGGATCAGGAACCCTGCCATAAGTTTCCCGTTTCTTGTTTTCATAAACTTGTTTATAATCCGGTTCACGGTCAGTGAGACCGGATTTTCCTTTCCCCCGGTTATCCGGGTTGATTGGTCAGTTCCGCTAAATTGTCCTTTGTCAGGCTTTACGCTTTTTGGAAATGCGATGCGGTTTGTTTACGATAACTATAACACTAAATCGAAAAAGTTAAAATAACAAAATGATAAAATAAAAACTTCTTCATTGTGTTTCTGCCAAAACTGTGATAAATTTTACTTGTGGAAAGCGAAACGGAAAAACGGCCGAAACCCGTCAGGCCACTGTTGTTTATGGCTGTAAAATACCCGGACAAATCCGGAGAAAGGAAGATCCTGTCACTGTTTCATGGGGCTGGATCATATACAGGGAAAATGAAAAAATATTTACTATGCCTTGTCAGCATCCTGATAGCACTTTGCGTTACTGCCGGTTGCAGCATTGAAAAAAAAGCAGAAGGCCCGAAGGTGTTGAAAGTCGGGACGGAAGTTACATTCCCGCCTTTTGAGTTCAGGGAGCAGGGCAGTAAGGAGATTACCGGTTTTGATATGGATCTGATCCGCGCGATCGGGAAAAAACTGGACATGCAAGTTGAGATTCTGGATATGGACTTTGAGGCGCTGATCCCCGCTGTCAAACGGGGGAACCTGAACCTGGTCATTGCCGGTATGACGATTACGAAGGACCGGCAAAAAATCGTAGATATGAGCGATCCATATTACACTTCGGGACTAGTTATTGTAGTTGGTAAAGGAAACACGGCTGTTCAGAAACCGGAAGACCTGAAAGGGAAGGCTGTGGCGGTACAGATCGGGACTACCGGCGAGGCGAAGGCGAAACAGCTGGCCGGAGAAAAGGTTCTGGGGTTTAAGACCAATGAAGAGGTGTTCAACGCGCTGAAGGAAAAAACGGCAGAAGCCATCATCATTGACAAACCCGTTGCCCAATATTTCATTAACAAGCATCATCCGGATGCAGTGATTGCGGGCGCTGCCTTTGAAAAAGAAGCGTATGGCATCGTGATGCGCCGGCACGGGGAACTGACACCGAAAGTCAACAAAGCTCTCGCTGAACTGAAGAACAGCGGGGAGTACGACAAGATTTACGAAAAATGGTTTGGGAAAGAAAGCAAGTAACAGAAAACCGTTTCTCCCGGAACGCATAAACAAACAGGACGGCTTCAACTTGTTTGAGTTGAAACGCGTCCTGTTTTTATTGCCGCTTTTTTATTCCGGCCTGTTTGGTTTATTACAGATATTTGTGGAAGAAACTTTCAATCTTATCGAAGGGGATGATGTTTACCTGATCGTACAGGTCGGTATGGGAGGCGCCTGGAATAATCATAAGCTCCTTATTGCCGCCTTTCAATTTTTTGAAGGCGTCTTCACCAAAGTACCGAGAATGGGCCTTTTCTCCGTGAATTACCAGAACCGCATTGCGGATTTCACCGGCGTAACTCAGCTGGGGCATGTTCATGAAGGACAAGGCGCTGGTTACGTTCCAGCCGCCGTTGGAGTTCAGCGAACGTTTGTGATAGCCCCGGGGCGTTTTGTAATAATCCCAGTAATCACTGAAGAACTTCGGTTCTGCCGGGCGTTCGTCAGGCAGACCGCCTGCCAGTTTATAACTACCGTTTTTGTAATCTTCCGTGCGTTGCGCGTTCATGGCTTCTCTTGCTTTGTAGCGGGCGCCTTCATCCATGGCGTCAAAGTAACCGTTTGCAGTGACACGGCTCATATCGTACATAGTTGAAATAACCGTGGCTTTGATACGGGTGTCCATGGCCGCCGCATTCATGGCCAGGCCGCCCCAGCCGCAGATGCCGATGATGCCTATGTGTCCGGGATCAACGTTATCCAATGTGGACAGGTAATCAACCGCGGCTGAAAAATCTTCCGTATTAATGTCCGGGGACGCTACATACCGCACATTGCCGCCGCTTTCGCCGGTGAAGGACGGGTCGAAGGCGATGGTGAGGAACCCGCGCTCCGCCATAGTCTGGGCGTACAGACCGCTGCACTGTTCCTTAACTGCGCCGAAAGGTCCCGCCACGGCCAGCGCCGGGAATTTTTTGCCGCTGCTGTTTTTCGGAACGTACATATCCGCTGCCAGAGTGATTCCGTAACGGTTATGGAATGTAACTTTCTTGTGTTCGACCTTTTTGCTTTTTGGGAAAACCTTGTCCCATTTTTCTTCTAACTGAAGTTTCTGTTCTGTCTGCATAGCGGTTCCTTTCGTGATTCCTGCGTCTTTTGCGGTAACGTTTTCAGCGGCCAGCGCGCTTCCGGTCATGGTCATGAGTCCGATTAATACGGCTGCCAGCAGTTTTTTGTTTAACTTCATCTCCGTCTCCTTCCTTATTCCTGTTTGAATCAGTATTTCCTTGTACATCGAATCTGAAAGCGGGTACTTTGTCGGTTATATTTGATCTCTGCGGGTATCATATCATGTTTGTGTTGAATTCGCTAATGGTTATATTTCAAAACATGATATGATTTTTTTCCATTTCAGTGTATAATAAAGTAAGGGAGGATCCGGTTATGGAAATTCGTACACTTCGTTATTTTCTGGAGACGGCCCGGGAAGGGAATATGACCCGGGCTTCCGAGCGTTTGGCTGTTTCCCAGTCTACCTTGTCCAAGCAGTTAAAGGGGCTGGAAGAAGAACTGGGGAAGAAGCTGTTCATCCGCCACAGCTTTTCCATCGAACTGACAGAGGAGGGGATGCTGCTGCGCAAGCATGCAGAAGACCTGCTTTCCATGGCGGATAAAATTACGGAAGAGTTTAAATCCATGGATGATATTCTGGGCGGCGACATTTATTTCGGATGTGCCGAATCATTCCAGATCTGTTACCTTGCCCGTATGATCCGGCTTTGCCGGGAGCAATACCCGGGACTGCATTACCATATTACAAGCGGCGACACGGAACAGGTTACGGAAAAACTGGACAAGGGACTTCTGGATTTCGGCATCGTCGTGGAAGAACCCAACCGGGAAAAATATCATGCCCTTGCCTTTCCGGAGGCTGACAGGTGGATGCTTGTGATGCCGGAACACTGCGCACTGGCGAAGAAAGATAAAATTGTATTTGAAGATTTGTTGGGGCTGCCGCTGTATTGTTCGGAACAGTCCGTCCGGAACGACCTGCCCCGCTGGTGCGGGGAACGGGTGAAAGAGTTGCAGTTTGAAGGTTCTTTCCGGCTTGCCTACAACGGCTCTGTTTTTGCCAGGGAAGGGCTGGGTTATCTGCTGACCTTCGATAAACTGATCGATACCTCTCCCGGCAGAGGCCTGATCGCGCGGCCGCTTTCACCGGTCCTGGAAACGCCCATGTATCTGATCTGGCGAAGATATCAGGTGTTCACGCCTATTGCGGAACGTTTCCTGTCCATTGCCCGGCAGGAGTTCGTAAAGATGCAGGAAACGACCAATGGCAGAATTGGGAAAGCGTGACGAAAAACTTTTTTTATTCGGCAAAATGGTATATGATAAACAAATAATAGTAATTTATCGATAAAAGAATGAGCGCCTTTCTTAAAACCGTAAAGCCTGGGGGAAAGAAGCGATCCGGGAAATACTGATATGAAAATTTTAGCAATAATCGGAAATTCAATATCAAAGCATATGGCATTATTGGTTATTTTGATGGCCGGGGCAGCCATGGTTTCGCCTGAAACATTTGCCGGAATCGCTTCGTATGTTACGTTGTTGCTGGGGATTGTCATGTTCGGTATGGGTATGACTCTCCATGTGAAAGATTTCCGGCGCATCCTGGAACATCCGGGAGATGTATGCATCGGTGTGCTGGCACAGTTTACCGTCATGCCCCTGCTGGCATGGCTGCTGGCAAAAGGCTTTGGCCTGCCGCCGGATCTTGCTGTGGGAGTTATCCTTGTGGGAACCTGCCCCGGTGGGACATCATCCAATGTGATGACCTATCTGGCCCGGGGTGACGTGGCCCTTTCTGTGTCCATGACCATGACGACTACTCTTCTGGCGCCTATTGTAACACCGTTTCTCACTTGGCAGCTGGCGGGAGCGTGGATTGAGGTTTCTTTCACTGCCATGATGCTATCGATCCTTAAGGTAGTGATATTGCCGATTGCTGCCGGCTTTGCGATGAACGCTTTTTTTGAAGGTTTTGTCCGGCGTGTTGTGAAGGTGCTGCCGCTGGTGTCTATTATGGCTATTATCCTCATTGTGGGCGGAGTGGTTGCCGCAAGCGCCGGACGGATCAGGGAAACGGGGATACTGGTCGCGTTAGTGGTGATTTGCCACAATTTACTGGGCTACGCTATCGGTTTTGCCCTTTCCAAAGCATTACATATGGATATGGCCAAGGCGAAAGCAGTCGCTATAGAAGTAGGCATGCAAAACTCCGGGCTTGCCGCGTCTCTGTCATTGCTGCATTTCGGTGCAGCCGCCGCAATTCCCGGCGCAATATTCAGCGTCTGGCACAACATTTCCGGCTCTCTGGCAGCGAATTATCTTTCCGGCAGGCAGGAGCCCGTTCAGAAACAAGAATGAAGATAGTTGACTGTAATAAATGGTTTTTGAAATTCCGGATAATGATTATGCCGGCCATGCGGAATTTATTAACGCAATAAGCGTTTAAGCGGCAGATCAGGTGAAGAGAAAAGAAGCATGAATAATAAAAGAACGGCCCCGCAGCACATCATCGTCCGCGGGGCAAAGGTACATAATCTGAAAAACATTGACGTGGACATTCCTCTCGGCAAGCTGGTGGCCATAGCGGGCGTTTCCGGATCCGGAAAATCCTCACTGGCGCTGGGCACGTTGTATGCGGAAGGGTCGCGGCGGTATCTGGAAGCCCTTTCCACCTACACCCGGCGCCGCATTACCCAGGCAGGCCGGGCTGAGGTAGACGAAATCAAACATGTTCCGGCTGCGCTGGCCCTGCACCAGCGTCCGGGCATTCCCGGCATCCGCAGTACTTTCGGAACCGCATCGGAACTGCTGAACAGCCTGCGCCTGCTGTTCTCCCGGCTGGGCAGTCATTGCTGCCCCAACGGGCATCCCTGCCCGCCGGACATGAACGTGGCACTGATGCTGCCGACAAAATGTCCCGTCTGCGGTGAAGAGTTTTACGGTCCCGGCGCGGAAGCGATGGCCTTTAATTCGGAAGGGGCCTGCCCCTCCTGCTCGGGAACGGGTGTGATCCGCACCGTGAACGAGGATGCGCTGGTGCCTGACGACTCCCTGACCATCGACGAAGGAGCTGTGGCGCCCTGGCAGACCCTGATGTGGTCCCTGATGAAGGATATTGCCCGTGACCTGGGCGTGCGCACCGATGTCCCATTCCGCGACCTGACGCCGGAAGAAAAGGAAATCGTGTTCCACGGCCCGGCTAAAAAACACCATCTTCTCTATATGAACGAGAAGACGAACATGGCGGGGGAAATGGATTTTACTTATTATAATGCTGTCTATACAGTGGAGAATGCGCTGGCCAAAGTCAAAGACGAAAAAGGAATGAAACGGGTGGAAAAATTCCTGCACGAGTCCGTTTGTCCTGATTGCGGCGGCACCAGGCTCTCAGCGAAAGTGAGATCCACAACGCTGGCGGGAAAGAATCTGGCGGAAGCGACAGCTATGACGCTGGCGGATCTGATTCCGTGGGTGCAGTCTGTACCGGAAACGCTGCCGGAAGAGATGCGCCCTATGGCGGAGAGTATCATCCAGTCGTTTTTGGACAATGCAAAACGGTTAATTGACCTCGGCCTCGGGTATCTGACCCTTGACCGGGCCAGCAATACCCTCTCTACCGGTGAACGGCAGCGGGTGCAGCTGGCCCGCGCCGTCCGCAACGAAACGACGGGCGTTTTATATGTACTGGACGAGCCCAGCATCGGGCTTCATCCGTCTAACATTGACGGCCTGATGAACGTGGTGGACAGCCTGATTGCCGACGGCAACTCCGTGGTGCTGGTGGACCACGATGTCCGGGTGCTGAAACAGGCAGACCATATGATCGAGCTGGGGCCGCTGGCAGGTACCCAGGGCGGAACCGTTCTGGCTCAGGGCAGCATTGAAGAGATTCTGGAAACCGGCGCATCCAAAATTGCGCCTTTTCTGGCAGATACCGGGCATATGAAGATACGCAGACACGTCAAAGCGGCGGACGTGTTCCGCCTGGGAACGATCCGCATGGAGACTTGCCCGATCCACACCGTGCACGCGCTGAATGTTGCAATCCCCAAAGGCAGGCTGACGGCGGTGACGGGCGTGTCCGGTTCCGGGAAAACGACGCTGGTGCTGGAGAGCCTGATTCCCGGGCTGGCGGCACACTGCGCAGGGGAGAAACTGCCTTTTCCGGTGAAAACTGTTGAGGCGGAGGGCATCCGCCGCGCCAACCTGATTGACGCATCGCCCATCGGCATCAATATCCGGTCCACGGTTGCAACCTACAGCGGTATCCTGGATGAACTGCGTAAACTATATGCCGGGACAGAAACCGCGAAGGACAGAAAACTGAAAGCCGGCGATTTCTCCTACAACACCGGTTCCCTGCGTTGTCCGGTCTGCGACGGAACCGGACAGATTTCTCTTGACGTGCAGTTTTTGCCGGATGTTACCATAACCTGCCCGGAGTGCGGCGGAAAGCGCTACAGCGGGGATGCGGAGAAAATCCTCTGGAAGCCGGAGGGAACCGAAGAAACGTTTTCCCTGCCCGCACTGATGGCGATGACTGTGGACGACACACTGGAACTGTTTAAGGACAGGAAGAAAATATACGAAAAGCTGAAAGTGCTGCACGATCTCGGCCTGGGCTATCTTACCCTCGGCGAAGACACTCCCGCACTTTCCGGCGGTGAGGCCCAGCGGCTGAAACTGGCCAGCGAGATGGGACGGACCCAGGAAGATTCCGTGTTCGTATTTGATGAGCCGACAATCGGCCTTCACCCGCTGGATGTTAAGGTACTGCTGGGCGTGTTTGACCGTCTGGTGGAAGCAGGCGCTACCGTCCTTGTGATTGAACACGATCTGGATGTGATTGCCAACGCGGACTATGTCATCGACATGGGACCGGGCGGCGGCGAGCAGGGCGGGCGTATCGTGGCCTGCGGAACGCCGGAGCAGATCCGGCAGTCCAAAGAAAGCGTTACCGGCCGGTATCTGTAAAAAGAGCTGATAAGAAAGTCAGGGAGAACAGGAGGGAAGGCCATGAGTTCTATTCTGGACAAGTACAAGGTGTTTTATAATGATAAGGTGATCGGTTACTACTATATCTACAGCAACCATAAGGCAACGTATTACACAGAATGGGGCTGTCCCTGGGATATGGAAGACAAGTTGAAGGGACTGGGGCTCGAAAAGGAATTGCAGGAAACAAAACCCCTGAAGGTGTTCACCGATTTGATCAATGACACAAACCGGGTTCCGGGAAGAAGGCGAATCCTGTATCAGAAGGGACCCCTGCTGCTGGAACGTTACCCCATGGATACAGGGGAACGGTTTACAGTCTACCGGCGCGGTGCCAGGAAAGGGACGCCGGAGTATTCGCCGCTTTCACACGATGCGCCGCATTATGAAGGGCCGAAAACCCCGGAAGGAATGCGCGAATGGGCTTCCTGGTACGCTTTCAACAAGATGGATGACGGAACCTATGAAGCGGAACTGGACGAAGCCTGGTGGTGGGGCGGCGGCCACAATGACGGCGGCACCATCCACCGCGAGATACCGGAGGAATGGTTTGATTTGCCCTACGAAGATTTTCTGGAGAAAGTAGTGACTCTTGCGGCGGCGTCTCATTATGGATTTACTGCTGAAATATTGCTGGAGAAGAAAGGCCTGAAAGAGTTCTTCGGATTCGGTGAATAATGTGGAGGAATCCCACTTGACTTAGAGCGGGCTTTATCGTATATGATTAAACTACAAAACTGTAAAGGAGAAACAGATTATCATGGTTACCCGCCGTCTTCTGCAACTCTGTTCCGCCATTTTATACAACTGTAATTTAATCAGCGATATCCCTGCGAAGTATATCAACAGTGAATTCTGCGTGCCGGGGCTGAACTGCCGTTACTGTCCGGCGTCGGTGGCAGGCTGCCCGCTGCATTTTATGCAGCGGCTGTTTGTGGACGGTCTGGCCCATCTGCCCCTGCGGGTTTTATGCTGGCTGCTGTTGCTGGCGCTGGCTTTCGGGCGGTTCATCTGCGGCTGGCTCTGTCCCTTCGGGTTGGTGCAGGACCTGCTGGACAAAATTCCGGCGCCGAAAATCAAAAAGAATGAATGGACGCGCCGGCTCAGTTATCTTAAATATGTATTCCTTGCGGTTTTCGTCGTGGCGGTTCCCATCGGGTACCAGCTTGCGGGAAAACGTTTTGTGGCCTTTTGCCACTGGGTGTGCCCCAATCTGCCTTTTTCCAATTTCCTCATGACCTTATCTTCAGGGGGAAGTATCCGTCCGTATATGTTTCTTAATTGCCGCTTCGCCATTCTGGCAGCGGTGATTGTATTATCTGTGTTCCTGTTCCGGCCCTTCTGCCGTTTCATCTGTCCGTTAGGCGCGTTCTACGGACTGTTTAACAGGATCGCGCTGCTTTCCGTCAAGCTGGACGAAAGCAAGTGCGTGCACTGCAACGCCTGCCTGCGGACCTGCAAAATGGATATCAGAAAAGTGGGAGACTGTGAGTGCATCTCCTGCGGCGACTGCAAGGCGGCCTGCAAGTTTGGGGCTGTCCGCTTCGGATGGGAAAAAAAGCAGAACAGCGTACAGAAAACAGAATTGAAAACCAGATAAAATGTCGAACAGAAAACCAAGTAAAATATTAAATTAAACACAGGAAATGCAATTCATTGAAGGAGGTAACTGAAACATGAAACGGATACATGCATTTGGCGTAGCGGCGCTGGCTGTACTGATGCTTCTGCCCGCTGCGGGAGAAGCCGGATCTGCCAAAGAAACGTTGTCTCCCGCATGGGTTTCGGCGCTGCCTGCCGCCGCAAAGACGGAGCAGCTTATAGTGGTTGGCGGCGTAGGGCAGACTACTGCCTGGGTATCCATGCACCGGAAAGATAACAAGGGCAACTGGCATCAGATTATGACGACGCCCGGTTTTATAGGCAAAGCAGGCCTTGGAAAAGAAAAGGAAGGCGACGCCAAGTCTCCCGTGGGAACTTTCCGGCTTAACAGGGCTTTTGGCATAGCGTCGGATCCGGGCTGCGCCATACCCTACACAAAAGTCGACAATAATATGTACTGGTCGGGGGATCAGCGCCCCGGCATGCAGTATGACCGCATGGTGGATATCCGCAAGTATCCGGACCTGAACAAAGAGGACAGCGAGCATATCATAGATTACACGGAGCATTATCAGTACTGCCTGAACATAAACTACAACAGGCTGCATACACCCGGTCTTGGCTCGGCGCTCTTCATGCACTGCTTCGGTCCCAATAAACCGTTTACCGGCGGCTGCGTCGCTGTTCCCAAGGATAAGATGCGTTTCGTGATGAAACATGTGCAGCCCAACTGCCTGATCGTAATCGATTCCCTGGAAAATCTTGGCGGGAAGTTATAATAAAGCGGCGTGCGCTCTGATAAACCGGCTGTGGTTTTCGGCGCAGGCAAAAAAAGTTCTTCTAAAAACAAAAAACCGGCGGTCTATCTGAACCGCCGGCGCAAAGATTATGAAACTAAACAGGTTACCCGGCAAACTGCGGAATTAATCCTTTTGACTGAGGATGGCGTGCAGTCCGTCCCTCAGTTCCCTGAAATGTTTCGGAAAATTCTCCGAGCCTTCCGCCCGTATTTTCCTGTCGCCGTTGACGGTGGCATTGAGGGAGAACATGATACCGTCCTTAACGTTTTTCGGGTGCTTACCGTGGAAACCGTCCCAGGAAACCAGTTCGCAGTCGTTCAACAGCTTCAGTATCCTGTCAGCGCTGCATACCGTTTGTCTCTGAGGAATGCGCTTATCCTCATTTTTTTCATATCGAATCGCGTATTCAACTACTTCGGCTTCCTTGTCTTTCATTACAATTTCGTACTCTGTGGTGAATCGCATACCGCTCAGACGAAGCTTGACAATCTCAAAAGACGTAATCTTTTCCGTCGGTTTTCCCATGCCAAACATGTGTGAAACAGACGGAAATGCCATCATTGCTGCGGCTGCTAACAGGAGCATGAAAACCCGTTTCATATTTTTGCTGTTCATTTTGATTCCACCTTTTTCAGTATTTTCATCTCAATCAATTATACCATACGGACAGCCCCGCAACACAAGGATTGTGAAATAATTATTAAAACTCGCAGTAACTTTGACAGCTGTGGTTTTTCTGCAGCTGTTTTGTTATAATAAACAAAAATAGTATTTGCGAGGCGATACGATGAATCAGGATATAACAATCATGAATCAGGATAAGACAATCATATTGGCCTGCAGTTCACTTACGGAATATGTGGAAGCGGCGCAGGCCAGAGCGGGAACAAAGATGCAGGTCAGATACCTGAACCGCATCTATCATAGGGACCCCGTTGAAATGCAGGAACATATCAAAGCGGAACTGGAACGGATGCCGGAGGGGATTGATACGGTTCTGGTCTGCATGGGATTTTGCGGCGGTTCCTGGAATCAGGTGCAGTCCCGTTACCGCCTAGTCATTCCGCGTGTGGATGACTGCGTATCGCTTTTGCTGCAGACAAAGGATGATCCTGTCAGCAACCTGAAAACGCCCGGTCATCTTTATGTGCGGGCTATGGATCCTTCCACGGAATCCTTTAAGGCCATTTTTGAAAGATTGGTAAAAGCATACAATGTAGACGAGGAGACTGCGAAAAAGCGGCATAAGGAATGGATGGATTTATATAATACCATATCCGTTATGGACACGGGCATCAACCAGTGCCGCCGGCCGGAATACGCGGCTGTTGTAAAAAAGGATGCGGACTGGCTTGGCGCGAAGATGGAATACGTGGAGGCCGGCACCTATCTTCTGGAAAAACTGTTTAGGGGAATGTGGGACGATCAGTTCTTGGTTCTCGAACCGGGCCGCGCCGTTCAAAAAGAAGAAGTGCTGGTTTAAATTATCCGAAAACATCTGAAAGAAAAAGTACAGGAACAGTCGTAGATTTTTCTGCGGCTGTTTTGTTATAATTTAAACAAAGAATTTTCATAAAAGAAGGTGAAGGCATGATTATTCGCCAGACGACGAAGGAAGTGCTGGCGGCTTCCATGATGGAGCTGGCCAAAACCAAATCGGTTGATAAAATTTCGGTAAAAGAAATTGTGAAGAACTGCGGGCTGACGGCAACCACGTTTTATAATCATTTTCAGGATAAATACCAGCTGCTGGCCTGGATTTACAACCGTAACATAGAGGAGTTGCTTGCGGACACTAAATCTCCGATAAACTGGCAGGCTGCGCTGATTGCCTGCTGCACCCCGTTGCAGGAAAACCGCGCTTTTTATAAAAATGTACTGAAAAATACCGCTGGCCAGACATCATTCCGATACCAGACCAACGATTACGCTATTGCTCTATGGATGGAATATATCCGTAAGCGGGAATGCTGGCAGGAAGTTCCTGACGAAATAAGTTTCTATTTCCGGTTTTACATGCGGGCTTTGTCCGAAGCCATTAACGACTGGTTCCTGGATGGGGAAAAAATGCCTGTGGAGGAATTGGCGGCGCGGATTGACGCAGCGATGCCGGAACCGTTGAAACCGTATTTAAGGAAACGCTGATTTCCGTGTGTATGGTTTCTTTTACAGAGTGGCCGGCAAAATGTGCGAACACGAAAAGTTTACAAAACAAAGAAATCGTAAAGTTTATTTTTGAATTGGCCTTTTTAAAACTTTCTTTCATAATCCTGCTTCTGATAAGATAGAATCAGAGTAAAACGTTTTTCTGCGCAGGGTATTCCGAGGTAGATTACGTGGACGACCCGAACGATTAAAGAACTAAATAAGGTACTCAATACAACACTTTAATAATTTATGCTATTGTGACCGGAAGGGGGAATCATGTTGGAAATTAAGGCAGTCAAACTTTACGAAAAAGGTTTTATGAAACGACCTTTCGCATTGGGCGGCGAAGATGGCGTGGACAAATTTGACCCTGAGGTGGTTTACCGTTCAACACTGCAGAACTATCTGATTGACACCGGCAGTGAAGTCATCCTGGTGGACACGGGCATGCCCCTGGAAGCGCCGGACATGGTTGTGGATGAAACCACGCAGATTTATATCGGCTCGAGAATCAAAGATTATGTTTCCGCCCTGAAAGAACTGGGCTATCAGCCGGAACAGGTTACGAAAATCCTTGTGACCCACAAGCATGAAGACCACACCGGCGAGCTGCGCAGTTTCCCCCAGGCTAAGATTTACATGGCGCCGGAAGAAGCGGATGCGCTGGGTCTGAAAGGCGACAATATTGTTAGAGTGGAATACAAAGACGGTCCGTATTACACATTTGATGCTTCGGAGAAAATAGCGGAAGGCGTGTATCTGCTTCCCGCCAAAGGGCATACCCTGGGCAACAGCATCATCGTGGCGGAAGCCGGCGGACTGTTTTATATGATGCACGGCGACGTGACGTATACGGATGAAGCCCTGTATGAAAACAAACTGTCCGTAGTGTATGAAGATAAAGATGCGGCGCGGGATACCCTGAACCGGGTGCGCGCGTTTATCCGCAAGAATCCCACCGTCTATTGCTCTACCCATACGCCGCTGGGTTACGAAAATCTGGAAGCCAAACGGGTCTGTGATTTGGATTATCCCACGGAGTCGCTGCCTGTGGATTATGAAATCGCTTCGGCGCAGGCTACCGGCAAATGGATCTGCTCTATCTGCGGTTACATTTATGATCCGGAAATCGGCGACCCCGACCGCGGCTTCCCGCCCGGAACGAAATTTGAAGACCTGCCGGCGGACTGGAAGTGCCCGCGCTGCCGTCAGGGAAAAGACAAATATAATAAGGCATGAGATGTTGTGAATTGTGAAATCCCTGACGGATCTGTCAGGGATTTTTTAAAAGATACGTTTACGTAAAGGACTCTAATAATCAAATGGACGATAATAACACAGTGTTGGAACAAATGGAAGGCAGTCGTGACAAAGTTATAATCCGAACCAGTATTATCGGTATTGTCACCAATATTTTCCTGGCCGGATTTAAGGCGGCCATCGGGCTTGCGTCCAATTCCATCGCGGTCATTCTGGACGCAGTGAACAATCTGTCCGACGCGCTTTCTTCTGTAATTACCATTATCGGAACGAAGCTGGCGGCCAGGCTGCCGGATAAAAAGCATCCCCTTGGCTATGGACGGATCGAATATCTCAGCGCGATGATTGTTTCCGGCATCGTGCTTTACGCCGGCATTACCTCAGCGGTGGAATCAGTAAAGAAGATTATTGAACCGGAAACGCCGGATTACAGTCTCACTTCCCTGGTGATCATCGCTGTAGCCATTGTAGTAAAACTGGTTTTGGGAAAATACGTAAAGACAAAGGGAGAGAAGGTTAACTCCGGCTCATTGATCGCGTCCGGCTCCGACGCGACCTTTGACGCTGTGCTGTCTTTTTCTGTCCTGGTTTCGGCCATTATTTTCCTGAAGAGCGGTATTTCGCTGGAAGCGTATGTAGGCGTTGTCATTTCTATTGTCATTATAAAATCCGGCATCGAAATGATTACGGAGACGCTGGATGACATACTGGGAATCCGAGCGGATAAAGAGACGGCGCAGAAGGTGAAGGCGCTGTTAAACGAAGAGCCGGAAGTGCAGGGCGCGTATGACCTGATCCTGTTCAATTACGGGCCGGAAAAAGATTACGCGGCAGTCCATTTGGAACTGCCCGACACTATGACAGTGGATGAAGTGGATAAACTGACCCGCCGGGTAGAGAGAAAAGTGTATAACGAGACAGGCATCGCCCTGGTGGGTGTGGGCGTGTACGGCTACAATACCGGAAACGACGAAGCGGCAAAAATCCGGGATTACGTCCGTGAGATTGTAATGGCCCATGAATGGGTGCTTCAGTTGCATGGTTTCCATATTGATATTCCCCAAAAGAAAATGCGCTTTGACGCGGTCATGAGTTTTGATATCAATCCGAAGGAAGGACTGCAGATTCTCCGGGACGAAGTGCAAAAGGCTTATCCGGATTACGAGCTTTTCATCTTGTCGGACGTGGATGTTTCCGATTAAGATATGGCCTGCCTTGGTAACGTTACAGACTAACTGGAAAAACGAAAACAGATTTTATAACGGGAGGAAAAATCGTGACCATATGTTATTTTACCGCAAGCGGTAACTGCCTGTATGTGGCCCGCCGGATTGGCGGAACGCTTCTTTCGATTCCGCAGCTCATGCGGCAGGATACCATAGAAATTGAAGACGAGGCCGTGGGAATCGTCTGTCCTGTCTATGCCTGTGAAATGCCGATGATGGTGCGGGAATTCATGGCGAAGGCGAAAATTGTGACGCCGTATTTCTTTTTTATCTATACCTTTGGTATGGGCTATGCGGCAGCTTTTGCCCACGTGGAGCTGGCAGCGCGCAAAGCGGGCCTGAAGCTCAGTTATATTAATGCGGTGCAGATGGTGGACAATTATCTGCCTGTCTTTGAAATGCAAAACCAAATTGACACGCTTCCCCAAAAAAACGTGGAGGGTCAGATTGAAAATGTCTGCCGGGACATCTGGGAACGCAAGCAGACTGTTGTGACGGTTACCAAGGAAACAGAAGCAGAGATGGCAACGTACGCCCAAAGGCTGGCGGTTCCCATTTTACGAAAAGATACGGCGCAGGGCTATATTGTCAACGGTAATTGCATCCGCTGCGGAATCTGTGCCAGGGTTTGCCCGGCAAGCAACATAAAAGTAACGGATAAAGTGACTTTTGGCAGCAGCTGTGAGGTCTGCTATGCCTGTCTGCACAACTGTCCCCAAAATGCGATTCATTTACCGGTGGAACAGAGTTCCGTGCGCTTCCGCAACGAACATGTAAGCCTGAAAGACATCATTGACGCAAATGGATAAAGATTAATTCAGTTTTGAGAAAGGGAATCATCATGAGTGCAACAGGAATCAAATGTATTCACCTCGTGTATTTCAGCCCCAGCGGTTCTACGGAAAAAATTGTCCGCAAGATTGCATCAGGTATTCAGGGGCCTGAGGTAAAAACGTATAACCTTCTGCCTTCCGCGGCACGGAAGAAACAATATGTTTTCGGAAAGGATGACCTGGTGATTTACGGTTCCCTTTCCGCCGGTATGCTTTTTACGAAAGCTGAGGAGCTGTTTGGCTGTCTGCAGGGAAACGAAACGCCGTTTATCGGCGTGGTGTCCTTTGGTAACGCCTATTACGGCGTGGCACTTACGGAAATGAAAGAACGGGCGGAAGGCAGGGGCTTCCGGGTTTGCGCCCTGGGCGCTTTTATTGCCCAGCATACCATGGCACCGGAACTTGGCGCCGGCCGTCCGGACGCAAAGGATGAAGCAATCATGGTGGATTTTGGGCGCAAGGCTTATGAAAAAATCCTGGCTGGAGACTATACCCTTCACAAGCAGCCGGTTACCCACTGGTCGTCATCTGAACAGTATAATCAGATTATCGCTTTCCGGGAGAAGAATAAAGAACCCTACAATTTTCCACTGGAGTTCAGGGCAAAGAAAATATCGGATGCCTGCATAAAATGTAAAACCTGCGTCCGGAACTGCCCGACGGATGCCATTGACATTGAAACTAAAACCTTTAACCTGGAAGCCTGCATTGGCTGCTACGGCTGCATCAACCGCTGCCCGATGCACGCCATCTCTGTCGCCAGTCCGGAGGTGACGGAGTTTATGAAAGGATTTATTGATATTTTTAAACAAGAGCGGCTGGAACCTGATGTTTTCCTGTGAGGCAGGGTAAATGAATGAAGAACCCCGGAATTTGTTACGGCTTTGCAGGAAGTAAAAAAGAAATTTAAGAAAGACGGGAAATAAAAAACCAACGGGAATAAAGACGTAAGGAGGAAACTAAAATGACAGATCAGGAAATCATCAATGCGTTCCATTTAATGTGGGGGGATTTTCCCGAACCGGTAACGATTACCCAGAAAAGCCGGGAGATTATTGCTGTAAACAAATAAGCGGAAGCCATGGGATTAAAGCCCGGCATCAAGTGTTCTGCTGTGGGCAGACCAGACCATCGGGGCTGCCGCCTGAATGAAGCAGTAGATAAGGGCGAACCGATTTACATTACGTATGACGGTGCCTTTGGCGTTGCCTTTGGGTACTGGATCCCGATTTCCGTAAAACCGGAATGGGTGATCCATTTCGGTGTAGGCGGCAACTTTAAATATGAGAAACTGGAAAGAAAATAACGAGCCAAGGTTTCATACAAAAATCAAAATTTGACAGTGACAACTATGTTACAATAAATGTAAGAATAAAAGGCAGGGAGGGATTCCATGGCGAAAGAAATTAAAAAGAAGGATATTATTATTATCGGAGCGGGTATGGCAGGCCTGACGGCCGCTTTATATGCCGGGCGCATGAATCTCTCTGTGCTGGTATTGGAAAACGCGCTGGTGGGCGGACAGATCGCCAATGCCACAGGGATTGAGAATTATCCCGGTCACAAGGTGATTGCCGGCGGGGACCTCATTGCGACGGTGCAGCAGCAGGCGGAATCTTTCGGCGCCGAGGTGGATGAATTTGATCCGATTGAACGCGTAGATTTGACCAAATCACCGAAGATTGTGGAAACGGAAGGGTGCATCTACGAAGCGGATGTGGTGATCATCGCTTCCGGTATGAATCGCCGCAAGCTCCCCCTGCCGGAAGAGGCGAAATATGCCGGGCGGGGTGTGCATTACTGCGAACTCTGCGACGGGCATATGTATCAGGACAAGGTGATTGCGGTGATGGGCGGCGGCAACGCGGCCGTGGACGCGGCCAATTTCCTCACCAAATATGCATCAAAGCTGCTGCTGATCCACCGGTCCCAGTTAAAAGCGGATACTGTTTCCCAGGAACGGCTGAAAAAGAATGAGAAAGCCACCATCTGCCTGAACACGGAAATTGAATCACTGCATGGTGATGGAAAGCTGGAAACGGTGACAGTGATTGACAAAACTACCGGCCAAGAACAGGAAGTGGCGGTGGACGGTATCTTCGTAAACATTGGCGTGATCCCCAACACGGAACTGTTCAAAGGCCAGGTGGAGATGGACGAAAACGGGCGGATCATCGCGGGCGAAGACTGCAGGACGAACCTGCCGGGCGTATTTGCGGCGGGGGACGTGCGGGTGAAAGAGATCCGTCAGCTGACAACGGCAGCGGCAGACGGGACTACGGCGGCGCTCTTGGCGGAACAGTACCTGAGCAGGATGCGACAGGAATGAACCGGATCAAAGTGATGCCGAAGTGTTTCAGTGAGTAAAACAGAAAGCGAAAAAGCAAATCTTTTTCAGCTTCAAAGGATTGGAAACGATAGTATTGAATCAGGAGGAAAGAAAAAATGGTAAAAGTGTATTCGATTACGACCTGTCCCTGGTGCGAGAAGGTAAAAAAATATCTGAAATCCAAAAATGTGGAATTTGAAGAACACAACATCGAACTGAGCGAAGAAGACCGGGAGGAATGCTACAAGATTTCCGGCGATCTGATCGTGCCGGTAACAACGGTGAACGGCAAAGATTTTGTGGTGAGCTTTGACAAGGCGAAGCTGGATGCGCTGCTGGGATTATAAAAGCAGTGAAAAAAATTGCGCTTATTAAATAAGTCGGAAACTGCAGGAACGGAAATTTGAAAAAACAAGACACATAAAGGAGGGAATGATTATGGGCGTATATGATTTTACGGTAAAGACCAGCCAGGGTAAGGAAAAGTCGCTGGCGGATTATAAAGGAAAAGTACTGATCATCGTCAACACTGCCAGCAAATGCGGCTTTACTCCCCAGTTCAAGGGACTGCAGGATTTGTATATGAAATACAAAGGGCAGGGGCTGGAAATTTTAGGGTTCCCCTGCAACCAGTTCGCGGAACAGGATCCGGAAGGAAATAGCGCTATCGAGCAGTTCTGCCGCTTCAATTACGGGGTCACCTTCCAGATCTTTGAAAAAGGCGATGTACGGGGCGAAACAGCGCAGCCGCTGTTTAAATTCCTGACAAAAGAAAAAGGTTTTGAAGGATTCGATAAGAAACATCCTATTGCCGGTAAACTGGAAGAAGTGCTCAAGGCAAACTTCCCGGAATATCTGGAAGGGGACGGCATTAAATGGAATTTCACGAAATTCCTGGTTGATAAAGAAGGCAATGTGGTAAAACGTTTTGAACCCACCACGGCGCCGGAAGATATGGAGAAAGACATCGAGGCGCTGCTGTAAACGGACATAGTTGTAAAGTTATAAACTGTACAATAATCCGCACATAAAATCCCTGACTTTATAGTTGGGGATTTTTATGCGCGTAACTAATTATAGAATTTACCGGAGGCGAGTTCCATGAGCAAAAAGATTGTAGCAGTGAACGCCAGCCCGCGCAAGGGGTGGAATACAGATACGCTGGTGACGGAAGCGGCGAAAGGCGCGGAGTCGGCCGGCGCAGAGATTCAGAAGTTTGATTTGTACCGTCTGGAAAAATTTACCGGGTGTATTTCCTGTTTCGGCTGCAAAAAGGAAAAGTTTAAAGGCCACTGTATTTGCCGTGACGGGCTGACCCCGGTGCTGGACGCAATCCGGGAAGCGGACGGGCTGATCATCGGCTCGCCGGTTTATCTTTCGGAAATGACCGCGGTATTCCGGGCTCTGTATGAACGTCTGACCTTCCAGAACCTCACGTACAACAAGGAAAACTATTGCTGCAATGCCCACATGATCCCCGTGCTGCTGATCATGACCAGCAACGCGCCGGATACGTATTATACCCAGCTGCTGGAAAATTATCGCAAGACCCTGAACCTTCTGGTAGGTCCGACGGAGATTCTTGTCAGCGGTGACACGTTGCAATTGAAAGATTACAGCAAGCTGGACTGGCCCTGGACGCTTTTTGATCCGGAAGCAAAAAAAGCGCGTCACGAAACGGTGTTCCCGCAGGAATGCAAAAAGGCATTTGAGATGGGGGCGGCGCTAGTGAAATAAATCCGGCAGAGCGGCAGGGCGCCGGAGTTCTTCTGACCACCTGTAATACAGGTTCGCACTTTCAGTTATAACCGTCGGTGTACTAATACGCCGGCGGTTTTTGTTTTTTAAACGGACTTGTCCGATTTATAATTCCCGTGGAAACGATTTTAAAATGTGAATAAATTATGAATTTTCGGTTTCAACCTTGACTTAAAGTTAACTTTAATAAATAACATATAGGTAACAAACGCCATAGAATAAAAGCAAATTGTTGTCGATCCCTTCTTACATTTCTCAACAAAAGGAGTTGCGCATTATGTCTTACACCATTTCCGAAGCTGCCCAAAAAACCGGTCTGCCGCCTTCTACTATCCGTTTTTACGATAAAGAAGGGCTGCTGCCCAACATCAAACGCAAGAACGGTATCCGCGTTTTTGAAGATATGGACCTGCGGCTGATGGGCCTGCTGACCTGCCTGAAAAATACGGGCATGCCCATTAAGCGTATCCGTGACTATGTGGAGCTAACCTCCAAAGGCGACGACACCCTGCAGGAGCGTTATGAAATCATCAAGGCGCAGCGTCAGTTCGTGTTGGATCAGATCGAACAACTGCAGTATTATCTGGAAGAACTGGATTTTAAAGACTGGTACTATAATAAAGCGCTGGCCGCCGGTTCGGAAAGCGCGATCAATTTAGATGATTACGAAAAGGAAACAGGAAAGAAAGCGCCGGACGATCCCAACCGGCGTGATTAAAGGCAGGTACTGTGAACGAAGAAAAAACCATGAAAATTATTTTGAAAGTTATATTAGCATTAGTGCTGGTCCTGGCGGCCGGCGTGTATTTTTACAGTCAGCGACCAGAATTCGGGCGGACGCCTGCGGGCAAACGGCTGGCCCGTATCCAGCAGTCGCCCCATTATTACAATGGGCGCTTCTGGTCGATCGTTCCGGTGGAAAAGCCGGTGGAAACCAGTCAGTTTCAGGCGACCATGCGATTTTTGTTCGGCAAAACGCCGGAGCGGCTGATTCCCGCGGAGCCCATGGTGTACCGGAAAACGGACTTGCGCAAACTGGATCTGCAACAGGACACAGTGGTCTGGATGGGGCATTCCACGTTTTATCTGCAGCTTGCCGGCAACAGGATTCTGATCGATCCGGTCTTCAGCGAGTGGGCCTCGCCGCTGCCGTTCATCAATAAAGTTTTTGCCGGAAGCAACGTCTACACAGCGGAGGACATCCCCGACATCGACCTGCTGGTGATTTCCCATGACCACTGGGATCATCTGGATTATCCCACCCTGATGGCCCTGAAACCGAAAATCAAAAAAATCGTGGTGCCTCTGGGCATCGGGGAACATTTTGAATACTGGGGTTTTGACCTGGACACAATCACGGAAGAAGACTGGTACACACCGGTTAAACTTTCGGAGCAGCTGACCGTCCACATCCTGCCGGCCCAGCATTTCACCGGGCGTTTCCTGAACGCGAACCAGTCGGAAGCCTGTGCCTTTGCTTTCGTTACGCCGCAACGCAAGGTGTTTTACAGCGGCGACGGCGGTTACACTAAAGAATTCAAAGAGTTCGGCAATACCTTTGGAGGCTTCGACCTTGCTATTTTGGAAAACGGGCAGTACAACAAAGACTGGCCGAAGATCCACATGAATCCGAAGGAAACCGCGCAGGCGGGAGAAGATTTAAAAGCAAAAACAGTGTTGCCCTGTCACGGGGGAAAATTTGCGATGGCCCGCCATCCCTGG
Organism: Acidaminococcaceae bacterium; assembly: GCA_017405945.1. Classification (GTDB taxonomy): domain Bacteria; phylum Bacillota; class Negativicutes; order Acidaminococcales; family Acidaminococcaceae; genus Succiniclasticum. Next base: position 54,341 of record JAFQZL010000039.1, on the reverse strand, counting down.
GATGAACCTTACATCCGGTTAGCGGAGGAAAGCAAAACCAAATCCTACCGATTGCTTACGCCCCGTATCGGGGAAGCGGCGGTCATCGGGGAGAGCAATGAAACGTTCGGCTCCTGGTGGAAAGAGATGAAATGATTCGGCAGAGTTTCCATTCTTGCCTCCGCTGATCCGGTAGCATTGGACCAGGCCTGTGTGGATTTTGAATTCGGCGCGGCTAAGGATGATGCCACAAGGGCTGCGTGGGAAAAGCACCACAGCGTCAACGTGCTGGAGTTTGCAGAAAAGATAAATGTAGGGAAACGTCATTACCGTATGGTTTCCGTGGATTAAAAGAAAAGGCCGTCGTACAACGTTGTGCTATTGTGCTATACTTATACAAAAGAAACTGAAAGAGGACTAACACTATGAAACACAGAAAAATCTGGCAGATGCTGCTCACAATATTGTTGATGGGTGTGATGTTTGCAGGCTGCGCGTCCGCAGGCACAAAAGCGTCGGGCAAGAATGGAAATACATCTGTGCCGCAAAAAACGGAAGAAACATCCGGGGCCGTGAAAAAGAATGCAGCGGAAACAAAAGAAAATGGAGAAAAAGGAACGGTTATGTCTGATGCAAACCTGAAAATTAAAGTGGTTGCAAACGGTAAAGAAATCGTATTTGCGCTGAACGATACTTCCGTGTCCCGCTCGTTTTATACGCAGCTGCCGCTAACCGTTGCTGTGGAAAATTACAGCAACAACGAAAAAATCTTCCAGCCTCCCAAAAAACTGGATTGCAGGAATGCGCAGGAAGGGGCGTGCCCTGTGGGGACGATTGCCTATTTCTCGCCCTGGAACAACGTGTGCCTGTATTACGGTGACGCGCCACGCTACTCCGGCTTATATGTGATGGGCATAGCAGTGAGCGGAGCGGAACAGATTCGTAACATAACAGGAAAAGTGAAAATAGAAGCAGTCAGGCAGTAACAGCAAAAAGCGGGCAAAACGTTATGACCCCTTCTGTCATACAGTTTGAATCTGCTGTCTGACAATGAGTTATAGACAGACATATTCGCTATCTATCATATATTAATGAAGTACGTAGGGTAAAAACCGCTCTGTTACTGGAGTTGCAAAAAAAATCCGGGTGTTTTTACCCCCCGGAAAGAAAAACCGGTACCGGCATCCGGAAGTAACGCTGCAAGTGCTGAGAATGAAATGTTTTTGTAAACAAGGGGCGATATATATGGAATATGCCGGGGTATCGTATAACAACAGCTTTGCTCTATAAATTCAGAATCGTAATGGACGGCAATGACAATGGGCACTCTTATGGTGATGTTGAGCGCTGCGATGTGGGGGCTCAGCGGGGTATGCGGACAGTTTCTGTTTGAGAATTATCATCCGTACCCGGTCTGGCTGATAGCAGTGCGGCAGGTGGCAGCGGGAATATTATTTCTGCTGTTCATGCATATAAAAGGGGAGCCGCTGTTAGCCCTGTGGCGGAGCGGGCGCAAAAATATTACGGAAATGCTTTGGTTCACCCTGGGGCTTTTGGGAGCGCAGTTTATGTATTATTACACGATCAGCGTTTCCAACGCGCCCACCTCGACCATCCTGCAGTATCAGGCGCCGATATTCATTATTCTATGGCAGGCTTTTGTCCGGAGGTGCATGCCGGAAGGGCGGGAACTGCTGGGCGTTGTGCTGGCCATGACCGGCGTGTTCCTCATCAGCACCCATGGTGATCCGTCGCATCTGGTCATTTCGCCTGTGGCGCTGGTATCAGGAGAGCTTTCTGCCATTGCGCTTTGCATTTATATGATCGCGCCGGAAAACATCCTGAAACAGTTTCCGACCATGCTGATTATGGGCTGGGGGCAACTGATTTCCTCGTTGTTCCTCTTGCCGTTCTGTAATCTCACTGATTCCGGCGTAAGCGCCTGGACGTCTGCGGCCGCGGGCGCGGTAGCGTTTATTATTCTGGGGGGAACGATCATTCCCTTTACCCTGTTTCTGGCAGGGGTGAAACTTATCGGGCCGACGAAAGCGTCCCTTATTAGCTGTTTTGAACCCCTCGCCACAATTCTCTTCACCGTTTTCTTTTTGGGAACCGTGCTGCTTCCCGTTGATTACGCAGGGATGGCACTCATTATGATTACGGTGTTCATGTTAAGCATGAAGAAGAATACGTGAAAAGCTTGTAAACATAAGGAAGCTAAGGTTACAAACCGGAATCTCATGTGAAAACTGTTAAATCAATAACCAAACAATAAAATCTCCGCCTTATGCTGGCGGAGATTTGTTCTGTAACGTATCTGTTAAGGTGAGCTGGATCATATAATTCTCTCCAAAACGGATTATATTTAGATATAAATTGCTGCTGTTCCGGTTACGGAAGCCAGGATTGTCGCAAATAAAACAGCATCGACACGATATGTGCCGATGCTGTTCTTTTCATACTTATTCACAATAATAGTATCTATTTGAAATTCTAATTTATCAGCTATTCCATCATTACCATTTGGCAGGAATGCCATCAAATCGGCCTACGTTGAACATGTTGGTGAACAGTGTTGCCATCAGTCTGTCTTTCGAATCGTACATTTCCGCTTCAATCACCATGGATTTAGGCTGATAACTTTTTATCTGGCTGACGACCCGTGCTGTATCGCCGAACTCAATATTGCGGATGAAATTCATGGAAAAGCTGACGGTAATTACTTTTTCACCGACGGAGGCGCCGGTAACACCTAATACAGCATCGGCCAGCGCAGTCAGCACGCCTCCGTGAACTACGTTACGGTGATTGGAGTGTTTATCGTGTTCAATCAGCAAACTGACCTGGCAGCTGCCGCATTGGATTTTATCAATGTTTACATGGAAAAAATCCATCATAAAACAGTTTTGGGAATAAAGTTCACGGATCCGCGCTTCAATATCCTTGTAATAACCGGTTACAGGATCCTTTTCCAGTTTGGAAGGCTTGAAATCATCAATAATGTATTTTTTTGCTTCGTTATTCATTTTTTCCTCCGTTTTCTGCCTTGTTTTCAGATTATCAATAGAATTTATAATTAATTATCAAAAACGAGTATCAATTATATATAGCTGACTAAACTTCTTCGTGGAAATAGGTCAGGAAGGTCTCTGCCACGTTTGAAAGAGGGCGCCCTTTAACGATAGAGAGTGTTTTATCCATATACAGACGTTCATCCATAATGATTTTCCGTATCAGATTATCCGTATCTCCTTCTTCCAGCTCTGCAGGAACTACAGAAATGCCGGCGTCTTCTTTTGCCCATTGCATGGCAGACAGCTTTGTGGTGCTGATGCTCAGGACCTGTGGCCGGATGTGGGAGTCAGCGCATACTGAGAGAAACAGGTTGGCGCATCCCTGGGACAGGCAGACCGGTTTGCCATCCAGATCGTCTAACAAAATATGGGGCTTGGTATCGTGCAGGAACAGACTGTTTTTATGAAAAAACGAAACCAGACGCTCTTTGCGGCTGTATATCGTTTCAAACCGGAACGCCTCTTCCAATGGAGCGTTGGCAACACAGAACTCGGTTTTGCCGGAAAGCATCTGCTCAACCTGAACAGATGGGGGGCCTTCATGCAATTCAAAATTAACTTTTGGATACTTTTTTGAAAATTTCGTTAGGTAACGGCGTATGAACCAGATTGACATGGAGGGGGACAAACTGATGCGCAGTGTTCCGGAAAAACCGGAGCTGCAGTCGGCGATTTCTTTTATGGCGCTCCGTTCCTCTTCCACAATTGTCTTTGCCTGCTTCAGCAGTACTTTGCCGGCGTCGGTCAGTTCAATCCGGTGACCTCCGCGTTTGGCGATAATCAGCTGCGCGTCAAAGAAACGCTGCATAACTTTAATCTGATTGCTCAGGGCCGGCTGCGCAATGGACAGTTTTTTCGAGGCGCCTAAAATACTGCCGGCTTCCACGATAGCGATGAAGTTGCGGTAATATTCAATATCCATTTTCATTTCCTCCGGGGCTACGGAAAAAAATATCTGCCGCGTTTATGGGGCCGCGGCAGGAAAGGAACCATAACCCTATATCATTATACACAGTTTCTTTTAACTTAGCCATGAATAATATTAAAAATTTTTATAAACAATTCGACAAAATATATAATAATTATATATTAGTTATAAACCATATTGATAACTATTCTTTTGATTATAAGGATTAATTCGCAGTATCGTTACATTTTGGCTGAGAGTTTTATAAAACGGTGGCTTTTTGTATACTCCATGTTTTGTTTAACTCATTGAAATATAATTATTTATTATAAAAAATAGCAAATAACAATATTTTACTTATATTTGTTTGTGGTCTAAACTAATATTGAAGCAAGTAATCATTGGCAGTCGGTAGAAAATAAACAGGAAAGAGAGGGATTTTCAAATGTTAACTTCAGAAAGACTGCGAAATCCTGCGTTGTTTGACAAAATCGTAACAGCCGATAAAGCTGCGGATTTGATCAAGGACGGCATGAACGTCGGGTTCAGCGGTTTTACTCCATCCGGCTATCCCAAGAAAACGACATTGGCGCTGGCCGAACAGATTAAAAACGGAAAGAAATGCAGCATCAACGTCTGGACCGGGGCTTCGGTGGGTCCGGAAATCGAAGAGGCGCTGGCCGAGGTCGGCGGCATCTGCGGGCGCGCTCCGTACTATGCGGCCTCTAATAAAGCGCTAAAGAAAGGCATCAATAATGAAACGATTCACTATATTGACTGTCATCTGAGCCACTTTGGTCCGTTGGTGGATTACGGCTTTGTCGGTGATGTGGACGTAGCCGTCATAGAAGCTGCGGCGATTACGGAAACCGGTGACATTGTCCTGGGGCCCGGTGTCGGCAATACGCCGATTTTTGCAAAGCATGCAAAGAAAATCATTGTGGAAGTCAACACCAGCATTCCGTTATCGCTGGAAGGCATGCATGATATTTACGTTTGCAACAGGCCGCCTTTCCGGACGGAGATTCCGATTTACCATGCGGGAGACAGGGTAGGGTCGCCGTATCTGGCCTGCGGCATCGACCGCATCGATGCCATTGTGGAATCGGACATCCTGGATCATGTACGCAACCTGACCCCTCCGGATGAAAACAGTATGAAGATTGCGGAAAACCTTGTGGATTTCCTCGAAAACGAACAGCGTCAGGGCCGGATTCCGGAACAGATGCTGCCCATGCAGTCCGGGGTAGGAAGCATTGCGAATGCCGTGCTGGCCGGACTTGCCAAATCAAAATTCGAGAACCTGAACATGTTCTCGGAAATTTTGCAGGACTCCGTATTTGATCTTATCAAGATGGGAAAAATAACAAAAGCTTCCGGCTGCGCATTTACGCCGTCTCCACGGGTTTGGTCCATGTATAAAGAAGACCCTGAACTGTACCGCAAAGCGCTGGTGCTGCGTCCGCTGGATATCAGCAACAATCCGGGCGTCATCCGGCGTCTGGGAGTCATTGCCATGAATACGCCGATTGAGTTTGACATCTACGGGCAGGCTAATTCTACCCATATTATGGGTAACAGCATGATGAATGGCATCGGCGGCAGCGGCGATTACATGCGGAACGGCTACATTACAATTTTCTCCACGCCGTCTACGGCAAAAGACGGATGTATTTCCAAGATTGTGCCCATGGTGACCCACGCGGATCATACCGAACATGACACCATGGTGTTCATTACCGAGCAGGGCGTGGCGGATGTCCGGGGCCTCGATCCGCTGCAGCGGGCAAAAGTGATTATTGATAACTGCGCCCATCCGGATTACAGGCCCCAGCTGCGTGAATATCTGCGGAAAGCTAAAGAGGGGAGCGGGCATGAGCCCGTTGACCTGGCGCATTGCTTCGATATGCAGCTGAACTTTATCAAAAATGGAACCATGCGCCTGGACTGATATCGATATCGGCTAACTCTCACTAACGGATACGATAGAATCTTATTATTATAAAAAAACAACTGTGTTAAGGAGGAGACGAAAATGACGGATATTATGAATGATAAAGAAATGTTACAGCAGGGGCTGGATGCCTATAATGCAAAGGTTGCCAAGGCAACGGCCAAGTTCCCGGAACGTCCCCATATGGATGCCAAGCAGCGCTTATATACGCCGCTGGATATTGACGGTTTTAACTATCTGGAAAAAGACGGCTTCCCGGGACAGTATCCTTTCACCCGCGGCGTACAGCCTACCATGTACCGCGGCCGCCTGTGGACGATGCGGGCCTATGCCGGATTTGCTACGGCGGAAGAAACCAATGCCCGGTACAAATACCTGCTGCAGGCAGGGCAGACCGGCCTTTCCGTTGCTATGGACCTGCCTACCCAGATAGGTCTGGATTCCGATGCGGAATTATCCCACGGTGAAGTCGGCAAGGTTGGCGTGGCGATTGATTCGCTGGCTGACATGGAGCAGTTGTTTGACGGCATTCCGCTGGACAAGGTTTCCACCTCCATGACGATTAACGGGCCGGCAGCGGTCCTGCTGGCCATGTATGTCGCAGTTGCGGAAAAACAGGGGGTTAAACCGGAACAGCTCCGCGGCACCATCCAGAACGATATCTTAAAAGAATACATCGCCCGCGGCACGTACATCTTCCCGCCCCGTCCTTCCATGCGGCTGATTACCAACACCTTTGAGTACTGTTCCAAATATATTCCAAAATGGAATACCATCAGCGTAGGCGCGTACCATATCCGTGAAGCCGGATCTTCCGAAGTACAGGAAATTGCCTTTGCGTTTGCCAATGCGATCGCCTATATTGACGCGGCGATTAAAGCAGGGCAGAAGGTAGACGACTTTGCCCCCGGCATCAGCTGGATTTTCACCGCCGGCCTGGATTTCTTCTTTGAAATCGCGAAATTCCGTGCGGCCCGCCGCCTGTGGGCGCGTATTATGAAAGAACGTTATGGGGCGACGGTTCCCAAGGCCCAGATGCTTCGCGTCCATGTGCATACGGCCGGTTCCGTTCTGACGGCACAGCAGCCGCTGAACAACGTGGCCCGCATTACCTGGCAGGCAATGTCTGCCGTATTGGGCGGCATCCAGTCCATGGCCTGCTGCGCCTATGACGAAGCTCTGTGTCTGCCTACCGAAGAATCGGCAACACTGGCGCTGCGTACCCAGCAGCTGATTGCTTATGAAAGCGGCGTGGCTGATACGATTGACCCGCTGGCAGGTTCTTATTACGTAGAATCCCTGACGAACAAGATTGAGAAGGAAGCGGAAGAATACATTAAGAAGATCGATGAGATGGGCGGCGCGGTTGCCGCAATCGAACAGGGTTACATGCAGCGCGAAATGGCGGCCCATGCTTATGAAGACCTGACTGCCATTGAAACCTGTAAGAAGACTGTCATCGGCGTTAACAAATATGCGGATAATAAGGGTGCTGTGGAAGGCGAATCCCTGAAAGCAGACCTGAGCGTGGGCGAACGCCAGATTAAACGCGTCGATGCCATGAAAGCAAAGCGGGATCAGGCTGCCGTAGACAAGGCTTTGGCCGAACTGAAGGAAGCCTGCCAGGGCGAAGAAAACCTGATGCCGTATCTGATTGCTGCAGTGAAAACCTATGCGACATTGGGCGAAATTTGCGGCGTAATGCGCGAAGTATTTGGCGAATACAAACAGGACGGTTCCGCGTTCTGATGAGAAGGCAACGCTGGTGAATTTGTACAAATTCTTTTATAAGGAACTGTTTGAAGTTTGTTTATGAAAGGAACGAAATAAAATGACAACCAAAGCGCTGGCTGAATTTACCTCAGCCTTAAAATACAAAAATCTTTCCGCCCATTCCGTGGAAATGGCAAAACGTTGCATGCTGGACTGGCTGGGAATTGCGATCCGCGGTTCCCGGGAAACTCCCTCCCGCATCATCCGGGAGACCATTTTAGATGCCGGCGCCGGAAATGCTACGGTGTTTTCCGGTTCGGATTTAAAAACCAATGCGCTGAACGCAGCGTTTTGTAATGGCGCGGCGTCCCATTCCCTGGATTTTGATGATTTGCATAATCCTTCCATAATTCATCTTGCCTGCGTGGTAGTGCCCCCGGTATTTGCCATTGGCGAGGCCGAACATAAAAGTGGCAAGGATATGATTACGGCCGTTTGCGCCGGCTATGAAGCAGGTGGCCGTGTCGGTGAATCCGTAATCCCTGAATCGTATTTCTTCTGGCATACCACCGGTACCGCCGGTACCATTGGCGGGGCTGCGGCTGCGGCTAACCTGCTTAATCTGAACCTTGAACAGACCATAAACTGTTACGGCAGCGCGGGGACACAGGCAGCCGGTTTATGGGAGTTCCTGAAAGAAGGCGCTATGAGCAAGGTGCTTCATGCAGGGAAGAGTTCTTATGCCGCTGTCCTTTCCGGTTATCTCTCCCAAAAAGGTTTTACCGGCGCCAGTAAGATATTGGAGGGGGAAAAGGGCTTTTGCCGGGCTATGGTGCCGGAGCCGCATCTGGAAAAACTGACGGAAGGACTGGGAAAGGGACGTCTGAAAATTGACGACAATTCCTTTAAGCCCTATGCCTGCTGCAAGCATTCCCATGCGGCGCTGTACGCAATCCAGACCCTGCGCGCTGAAAACAACATCAAACCGGATGATGTGGCACAGGTGAAGCTATATGTGAATGAAATAACAAACTACCTGATTAATAATCCTGCTCCGAAAAACCCGTACGGATGTAAGTTCAGCATTCAGTACTGCACTTCTGCCATGCTGAAAAACGGCGTGGTGGGAATCGAGGAGTTTGCCCCGGATGTAATCCAGGATCCGGTGGTTCGCGGGCTGATGAGCCGCACTGAGGTAATTCTGGATGCGGAGATGGAGAAGGTACACGATGAAAACCCGGCTAAGCTTGCTTCGAAGGTCGTATTGGTCATGAAGGACGGGCGGACGCTGGAACGGCAGGTGGACTTCCCCAAGGGCGATCCGGATAACCCGCTGACGTGGAATGAAGCAAAAGAAAAATTCATGCATCTTGCCGTGCCTGTTTACGGGGAGGCAAAAGCAGAAAAGCTTTGCAAACTGATTGAACATCTGGAAAAATGTGAAGACTTTGCCAAAGATCTGGCAGCGTGTCTTGCGGACTGAATGACAGAATATAAATGGAGGAAATGAAAATGGCCAATATTAAAGTGTTAGTAGCAAAACCCGGTCTGGACGGTCATGACCGGGGCGCCAAGGTTGTAGCCCGGGCATTGCGTGATGCGGGATTTGAAGTAATCTACACCGGGATCCGTCTGACACCGGAACAGATTGCGGAGGCTGCGTTACAGGATGACGTGAATGTTGTGGCGCTGAGCCTTCTGTCCGGCGCGCATAACACCCTGTTCCCCAAAGTGGTGGAACTGCTGAAGGAAAAAGGCATGACCGATGTTCTGGTAATCGGCGGCGGCGTAATTCCCGATGCGGATATTCCCGGTCTGAAAGCGGCGGGTATTGCCGAAGTATTCACGCCCGGAACACCCACCGGAAAAGTTGTTGATTTTATTAATGCAAATGTAAAGTGAGTGTTTTAATAAAAAAAATAAAACTATCTCAATAAATACGAAGAGCCATCGGCGCAAGGTCGGTGGCTCAGTTTTTTATGAAATTATCATTTTTTCATCCTTCATATAATGCTTGAATGTTGCAAAGTCTTTTACCATACACGTTCAGGGATTGTCATTGATCAGAAAATTGTTGCAGAACACTTGCATTTGCTGAAAAAAAGTATATAATAAATGCTGTCGTACAACTGAACAAAGGTGGATGAATCTTGTGGGAGAACGGCGCAAGCCTGCCGAAGGAGCTACACTCTCAGGCGCTGTAAAAAGCGGAACCATAAGGGGACACGACTCTGGAGAGTCCCGGTACGGATGCGGCTTCGCCTTTTTCCGGTACGGGCGCCGAAGGTGCACGGAAGCTTACGCGGCTTTCTTATCTCTCAGGCAAAAGGACAGAGAAAGATTTCAGGATGTTTCCTGTTATTTTGATTTGCGAACTTATCTCCGGAGCAGTTGGAGGTAAGTTTTTTATTTTGTACCCTTGGAGGAGAGACTATGAATCTGGAGTTGTTGAACGAAATTGACAGTTTTGTCTGGGGACCGCCGCTGCTTGTGCTGCTGGTGGGAACCGGTGTGATTCTGAGCCTGCGTCTGGGTTTTCTGCAGGTTGCGAGGCTGCCCAAAGCGTTAGGGCTTATTTTTAAAGCAAAGAGCCAGGGCGAAGGGGACACTTCGTCGTTCCGGGCGTTGTGCACGGCTCTTGCCGCTACCATCGGCACCGGTAATATCGTCGGCGTGGCTACGGCTGTGAAAGCCGGCGGACCCGGCGCGCTGTTCTGGATGTGGGTGGCTGCGTTCTTCGGCATGGCGACCAAATATGCGGAAGGATTGCTGGCTGTGAAATACCGCGGCGTGGACGAACACGGCGAAATTGCGGGCGGCCCCATGTTTTATATTGAAAACGGCATGGGCAGGCAGTGGAAACCGCTGGCTGTGTTTTTTGCGGCGGCGGGCGTGCTGGTTGCCTATTTCGGCATCGGCACCTTTGCCCAGGTGAATTCCATTGTGGATATTACAAAGCTTTCTGTCGGGCTCGATCCCATGTATACGGCCGTGATTCTCACGCTGGCGGTTGCCGCGGTAACCATCGGCGGCCTGCAGTCCATCGCCTCGGTTGCCAGCAAGATCGTTCCGGCAATGGCGGTGATTTATTTTGTCGCGACGGTCGGTTTCCTGCTCATGTTCATTGACAAAGTACCCGGCGCAGTGATGGAAGTGCTGCGCTGCGCGTTTACGCCGACTGCGGCGGCCGGAGGATTTGCCGGGGCGAGCGTCATGCTGGCCATGCGGTCCGGCGTGGCCCGCGGCGTATTCTCCAACGAGTCCGGCCTGGGCTCTGCGCCTATTGTGGCTGCTGCGGCTAAGACAAAATGGCCGGCGGAGCAGGGGCTGGTTTCCATGACCGGCACGTTTATCGACACGATCATAATCTGTACCCTTACCGGCCTCACCCTGGTGGTATCCGGGCTGTGGAAGGGCGACCTGAACGGGGCGGCGCTGACCCAGGCGGCCTTCATGCAGGGCTATCCGGAAGCCGGGAAAATCGTGCTGATGGTGGGTCTGGTGCTGTTTGCCTTCACTACCATTTTGGGCTGGAATTATTACGGGGAACGCTGCATTGTCTATCTGGCCGGTGTGAAGGCTATTCTTCCGTACCGTATTATTTTTATTGTGCTGGTAGCCTTGGGCGCTTTCCTGAAGTTAGAGGCAATCTGGGTGCTGGCGGATATTGTCAACGGCCTCATGGCGATTCCGAACCTGATCGCCCTGCTGGCGCTCAGCGGCGTGGTGGTTGCCGAGACAAAACGGTATTTCAAACATGTTGAACAGGGGGATGTTGACGAGGTGAACGGGCTTCTGCCGGACGGACCGGAAGAAGTGATTGAACAAAAACTGGAAGGAAGATGAGAGTGTCATCTGCAAAAATAAAAAGCCCGCATGGTCCAGATGCGGGCTTTTTATCTTGCCGTTATAAAAGGCGAAGAAGGAGAAGGATGAGGGTTGGTATGAATATGGCTTAATCCAAATCAAAGCATATTTAGTTTTGTTTATTTAATTATAATTATTACTAATAAACTTGTCAAGACGTTTTGCCAAAAACTCTTTAAAATTTTTAAAAATACGCTAAAAAAGGTTGATTATTGATTTCTAAAGACGAGAACAAAACAGACGAGTAAATATCATTAAAAAACACTTTTAATAATAATTGTTACTGATAATGACGATGAAGGAAGACTGCCATGCCTGATCTACGGAGGTAAGGTATGAACTTTTATATAAAAAACCTGACTTTAACGCGTCGGCTCAGTGGCAGCTTTCCCGGACAAAGCATCGTAATAAACGAAAGGTATACTATCTGGAGACAGATAAATATGATTGTCTATATATATTAACAGAAAGCAGGCTGGAAAACCGCGCCATCACTGGAGTTGTGAAAAAAATCCGGTCACTGAAGTGACCGGAAAGAGGATTTAGATTATACTTTTTTAACTTAAATTGTCGGATATTTGGCTAAAAGTTTGGGACAGAAAAGCGCCTGGCTTTTGCTGTCACGAAAGAGTGTTCCTTTGAATCTACTTCGCCGGACGGATTTCCCCATAGCCATTCCAGGCAAAAACAGCCGTTTCATTTTCGTTTCCAAATACCTGGTCTACGTTACAAATATAGAGGTAATGATCACCCGCTTCATGGTACTCTTTGAGGGTGCACTGAATTGCAACCCGGCTGTGCAGCGGTACGCGGATATCCGCATCAGGCAAGTCCTGCATCGCGATACCGAGCTTTGCGATTTTATCGGTAGTACGTCCGGTTGATGTGCCGCAGCCAATTACTTCTTTCGCGATTGCTTCGCCGGGAATCGTGAGGATTACTTTTTTGTTTTGTCTCACCATTTCACCGCTGTACGATGTTTTCGCCATGGCATATGCAATCATACCCGGATTGAAGGAGAGATAAGTCCACCAGGATACCGTAGCCAGGTTTGTGGTTCCATCCGGCTTCTTTGTGCAGACAAGCGTGACCGGATTGGGGGAGGTCAGAACCGATGCTTTGGGCAATGTGATTTTTTCCATTTTTTCAGGGCTCCTTTTTACTTAATTGATTTTCCAAGATTATATGCTTCGGCAAGCTCCGGTTTCCCGTTCGTGTCGCCGGGCTGCGCTACATAGCCGCATAATACCTTTCCAATGCTTTTCCATCCGATGTGGCGTTCCAGATGGTCGTACCAGAATTCGCTTTCCTGGAATTCGTCGCCTTCCGCCGCCATGATCAGCGCGGTTAATTTTTTTGGATTTTCATAGTTCGAATCGGCTTCTGCAATGGCAAACAACCGGTCAAACGTGTTTTTCAAAAACCCGGAAATAAACCAGTAATAGAGTGGGGACGCAAGAACGACAACATCCGCTTCTTTGTAAAGAGGATAGATTTTTTCCATGTCGTCGCGCTGTACACAGGGATGCGCCGCGTCTTTTCCACCGTTCCAGCAGCCGAGGCATCCGTTGATTTTCATATGCGCCGGGAAAAATTCCGTCACGATATGGCCGGCTTCTTCCGCACCCCGTTTAAAAGCGGCGGTCAGCGAAGCGGTATTGCCGTTTTTCCGGGGACTGCCATTTAAGATTACGATTTTTTTTGGCATTTCAATCAGCTCCTTTGTGTATTGCTTTTTCCTGTCCGGTATGATACCATGAAACCAGAAATGTAACAAGTACCTACTTCTAAGTTAGGTACTTACCGGGAGGTAAGAAATGGAAGGAAAACGGATTGAAGATGCTGACTTCAACGAAACCGGATACAGCTACACCCTTTCCCTGATTTCAGGTAAGTATAAACCGGTCATCCTGTACTGCCTGATGGAGTATGAACCGGTCCGCTTTAACGAAATGCAGCGGTATCTGCAAAAGGTGGCGGATAAGACCCTCAGCCAGAACCTGAAAGAACTGGAAGCCGATGACCTGATCATGCGTAAAGTGTATCCACAGATTCCTCCTAAGGTTGAGTATTCGCTGACCGAGCGGGGGCATTCTCTTGTCAAAGTGCTGGATAAACTTTGTGATTGGGGAAATGAAAACCGAAAGTGAAAGCAATTGTTTTTGCGTTTTGATAAAGCCGGCCTGATGTGAAATGTAAAAAGGACGTGGGTGTATGATTATATATTTTTCCGGTACCGGGAATTCATACAGCGTGGCAAATAAACTGGCAGCAGCGCTGAACGACAGGGCGGTGCCGCTGATCCGGCTGCAGGAAGAACCGGATGTATTTGATTTGACAAAAGAAACAAAAATCGGCATTGTGTTTCCCGTGTACTTTGGGGATATTCCCCAACCGGTGGAGGACTATCTGAAAACTGCGGTTCTAAATCCTTCCACCTATTTTTTTGGCTTAGCGACATGCGGGGGCTCTTTTGGCGTTTCCCTGTATCACCTGCGGGAAATTCTGAAAGTGCGCAACTGTAAGTTAAGTTACGGACGGGTCTGCTATATGATTGCCAACAGTACGGCAACCTGGAAAAAGGAAGTGGCGTACGATTACTGCAAGCTGGACGGCGAGACGAAGGTGGTAAAAGAAACAGTGCAGGCAGTCGAATACAGAAAGGTTGACACCTCGCTGATGAAGCCGTCGCTTGTGGGAAAAATTATGGCAAGCGATTTCATTAAGAAGTTGGGGATGAAACGTTTTGCCGTTTCCGTAGACCCGGCTCATTGTGTCGGCTGCGGTATTTGCACCCGTATCTGCCCGGCGCATAATATCACGCTGCAGAATCAAAAAGCGGTAACAGGTTCACGTTGCGCGTACTGTATGGCCTGTGTGCATGCATGTCCCCATGGCGGCATGCAGGTAAACGGACACAAGATTAAAAAGGAAAACCAGTACCGGCATCCGGAAGTGGAAATGAAAGACATGTTTTTAAGATAAAGCGATGCTTTACCATCCGGTAAGAGTTTTGGACTGAAAAATTCTGTTTTACCCGACGGTCGTGGAATATCCACGACTTATTTTTTTACAAAAAATAAGTTCCAACTTGTGATTTAATTACGGTTGTGTTATAATACCCGCGTAATAAGTTCCAATATGGTATTTATTTAAAAAAGGGTTTGCTTGGGAGGATTTATGAGCGTTTATGATAAACTTTTTAAAACGGCGGATGAGCAGAAGTATTTTCGCATAGCGCTGCCGGCGGCAGTGGAATGTGTGTTTATGAGTTTCCTGGCTTCCGCGGATTTGATTATGGTAGGTTCGCTGGGCGCGGTATCCATTGCCGCCGTCAGCATTTTTGCGCAGCCCCGCATGGTGCTTCTTTGCTTTGCCCGTTCCATTGCGTCCGCTGTTACGTTGCTGACTGCGAGGAAAGCAGGGGCAAAAGATGTGGCGGGCGTCTCGGAACTGTTGCGCAAGTCGCTGTTCCTTGCCGGTATTTTTATGGGATTGCTTCATATCCTGTTTTATTTCCTGCTGGAAAAAATCTTATTGCTGATGGGCGCCGGAAACGATTATCTTCCCCTGGCGCTGCTGTACAGCCGTATTGCCATCTTTTCGGTATATGTTACGTCCATGACTTCAGTACTGCAGGCCGTCCAGCTTGGCTTTGGGGAAACGGGCGCGATTATGCGCACAAACGTGACCGGCAATATTGTCAATGTCATTGTGAACGCCCTGCTGATTTTCGGTGTGGGTCCGTTCCCAAAACTGGGTGTTGTGGGGGCAGCCATCGGTACGGTGACGGGAACGTTGTTTACGCTGTGCGCTACGGTTTATGTTATGAATTACAACAAGTACTTTTCCCAGGGCGGCAGCTTTATCCCTGACAGAAAATATTTTAAAGAGTTTTTACCGATTTTTGGCAGTATGATAAGCGAGCAGGGCTTTGAACGTCTCGGCATGGTGCTTTTCACCCGGATGGCGGCGGGTCTTGGAACGGTTCCTTTTGCGGTGCACAGCATCTGTATGAGCGTGGTTGACTATTACTGGGATTTTGCAATGGGGCTGGGCAAGGCGAGCATGGTGCTGGCGGGGCAGAGCTGCGGCGCGAAGAATGAACGGGACTGGCATGTATTCCGTAAGATCGGCGTCAGGTGGGGCCTGATTTTTTCCACGGTCAGCTTTGTATTTATTTTCCTGCTGCGTAAGCCGATTTTCATGGTGTACTCAGACGATCCGGCAGCATTGGCCATGAGCGGGATCATTATGTTCGTGGTTGCCATTGTGGGTTATCCGGAAGCGCAGGGGCTGGTGTGCGCCGGCATTTTGCGGGGCAGCGGGAAGACGGCTGTCGTTGCGTTATATTCTTTTGTGTCCATCGCCGTGCTGCGTCCGTTGCTGACTGCGTTATTCCTGTACGTGGCCGGTCTGGGACTGCTTGGTGCCTGGATTGCCTTGTTCCTGGATCAGTCCATTCGCGCGGGCTGTGCTACGTTTTTGGTCCGGCGCCTGCAGCCGCATATCGGGCGCCACATGGAAGAACTGGGCAAAGCGGCCTGAGTATGGTATATTTTAATCAGAGCAACAGAAATTTGATATAAAAATGCAAATGCAGACAGGATGTGGCAGTGATGGGTTTTATCAGGGCGAGAAGCGGGGAGCAGAAAAGAATAAGGATAGAACAGATTACAAACGTGGCAGCGGAGCTGTATGTGGAAATCGGATACGACAAAGTGACATTTTCGGAGATTGGGCGGAAGCTGAATTTTACGCGCCGTAACCTGTATAATTATTTTCGTTGCAAGGAAGATATCTTTCTGACACTTTTGCTGCAGGATATTGAGAATATGGTGGAAGATGCCGAAAAAACGTTTACAGAACCGGTCGAAGATCAGGAGAAGTTCTGTCTTGCCTGGGCCGGGATGCTGCTTCGCCATCAGCGGATGCTGGCTTTGTTCGGCATTGTGAATACAGTCATTTTAAAAGACGCTACTTCCGATATGCATCGCAGTTTCCGTATCGAGATGAACCGTTCGTTTAACAGGCTGAAGGCAGTGGTGCAGCGTATCTTTCCCCAATTTTCCGAAGAACAGGCCTATCAGTTTGTTGAGTACGAAAACAGCTATGCGATGACGTTGTATCCGGCCAGTCTGGAATATAAAGAGTTCCATCATATTGAAATATTCCCAGATGCCGGCTTTGGCACAAAGGGCTTTGTACCCCAGTTTGTTAAGTTTTTGCGGAGACTGCTGAAAGGGCTGCGGGAGTAAAATCATATTTAAACAAGCTTGCAAAAGCATTTTATCCTGACAGCCGTAGATTTTTCTGCGGCTGTTTTGTTATAATTAAGAATAACGATGTTTACACATACAAACCGGGTCTTATTTGACTCGACGGATGAGAGATCAGGAGGACACATGAACAAGGCAGAAAGCAATACGGCAATCATGAAACAGTTTGAGATTATGATCAACACGGCGGATGAAGCGTTATCCCGGAAACTGATATCCGAAAAGGCTTCTTTTTTTACACCGGCAAGCCCGGTTCCGTTGTATGGCGGCAAAGGCTATTTGTCTGTTGTGCATTGGATGCGCCAGGGTTTTTCTGATGTGCAGTGGAAATTAGAGGAAATGGTCGCTGCCGATGATAAAGTTGCAGTTCGTTGGACTTTGACGGGAACACATGACGGTGACTTTTTAGGCATAAAAGCTACCGGTAAAAAGATTTCTGTCTGTGTCATGAACTTTTATTATTTTGATGGAGACGGGAAAATTTGTAACGATATTGCGGCGGAAGGTATGATCGGAATCCTGCGCGGCATAGGGGCAATGGACAAATAAACCGGTGTTTTGAGGTATAACCATGTTTGGTATTTTGGGATGGGAATGCATTGTTCAAGGGAAAGAACTTGAAAACGTAAAACAAGACCGCAAACACAGTAAGCGGATTGAACGTTATGAAGTTTCAGAAAACGCTATTTATTTTGAAGGGAAGTATCTTCCGGTTTCACTGATTAAGAGCATGCGAAGCCAGCCTTCCGCGTATCGTCCGCATGGATGTTGCGGTATAGGCATTCCTGTTTTCAAAATCAGGGTGGATTATGGCGCGGAGAAACCTTTGGTTCTGGTTATCGAGCAGGAAGAAAAGGCGGAAGAACTACTTAACATGGTTATCAAAGCAAACCCGGACATTACCCTGGAATACTATTTGAGTCCTCATACCGGACTGAAACCGGAAAAGATTTCACCGCCGTTGTACTGAGCAGGAAATAATTATTTGTTTTCTTAATGCTAAACGCTAAAAAATCCCTGTAAGCCGTAGAACTCCTGCGGCTGTTTTTTTGCAGGAAAGGTCCTGGCAAAGTCGTTGACAGTTGTTGAAAAATTTGTTAAAATTTACAAGTTAGCAAAAGCTAACCAAGATTTGAACTATACGTACACTTAACATTTTCAGGAGGTCCTATGTTATCCACTGTCTGCTTCGCAAATTACCGAATTGAACCCGGCACCAAGTTGCGTACTCTCGTTGAAGTGCCGCACACGCTGAACGCGATTCCCGTTACGTTTATCAACGGAAAATATGACGGTCCCACCGTGCTTGTCACCTCCGGTGTGCACGGCAGTGAGTATCCCGGCATTGCCGCTTCCATGGAACTGGGCAAGGAATTAAATCCCGAAGATATCCACGGCTGCCTTGTCATCATGCACCCTGTAAACGTTTCGGCCTTTTGGGCGCGCATGGCAGAAATTTGTCCTGAAGACGGGCTGAACCTGAACCGCGTCTTCCCCGGCAATTCTACTTTCAGCCGCACCTATAAACTCGCTGATTTCCTGCTGAACGAATTCATCCTTAAGGCTGACTACTATCTGGACCTGCACAGCGGCGATCTTCAGGAAGATCTGCATCCCTATGCTTACTTTCCCGGAAACGCTTCGGAAGAGGTCAACAATAAATCCCGCGAGCTTGCCAGCCTGATCAACGTTGAATACATGGTTCGCTCGACTGCTACCACGGGCGCGTATAACTGCGCGGCGCTGCACGGTGTGCCCAGCATCCTTGTAGAGCGGGGCGGTACCGGTTTCTGCTGCCGTGAGGATATCGACGAATACAAGGACGATGTCATGCATGTCCTGCAATATGTAGGCATGATTCCGGAGTATGACCACGGCCATTTCCACACATTTACACCCCAGGAGCTGACCAAGATTGAGTACCTTGAAGCTACAGCGCCGGCGTGCTGGTATCATGCAAAGCACAGCGGCGAAATGATTGAAGAAGGCGAACTGCTGGGTTATACGACAGACTTTTTTAACGAGAAGCAGGAAGAGTTTCACGCTAAATTCAGCGGTGTGATCCTGTATATGACCCCGTCGTTTTCTGTTACCCCGGGCCGCGTGCTCTGCGCGTATGCTGAGCTGCCTGAGGATTATGTCCCGCAGGCTCCACACACCCACGTCCATACCCATACGTTACCGGAGAAGACGAATAAGTAAGGCGGGGAATACAGTAAAATCAGTGGACGTGTTAGTTCATGACTTTCACTACAACCACGGTTTGCAAAATAAACAATCCGTGTTATACTAAATTGTCACAAGAGTGATGGGGTTCGCAGAAGCGAAATCTGTAAACAGTTACGGATTAAAAAGAAACGCATCAGGCGTTTCCCGAAGTACAAATTACATTTAATAGACAAGTTACATTACTATTTTCAGACCGGTTCATATTTCGTGAACTGCGATGAAAAGCAATTTAATATTTAACGATTTGGCTATGAAGGCTTACTGTCGCAAATGCAGACGGCTTCATGGCCTTTTCTTTTTGAAAGAAACTGTAATAAGGGAAGCGGGGTACATCTCATGACACAAATCAGCGAAAAGAGTATCGTTCACAGGAAAAATGCAAAAGAATTTATAGAAGATTACTGGACGAAACGCGCGCCGGGTTTCAAAAGCCTGCGCCGGGAAGAGCTGCAAAGTGAAAAGATGCGGCAATGGCAGGAGGAAATCTGCCGTCACCTGCCGGTGGGGAAGTCGCTGAAAATATTGGACATCGGCTGCGGCGCCGGTTTCTTTTCCATACTGCTGGCTGCGAAAAGCTATGATGTCACCGGCATCGACTTAACAAAATCCATGATTGACGAAGCTGCCGCGTTAGCTGCGGAAGAGAAATCCAATGCGCGCTTTCAGGTAATGGACGCGGAAAAGATGGGCTTTCCTGATGAAACCTTTGACGCTGTTGTTTCCCGCAACGTGACATGGAACCTGCCTCATCCGGAGAAGGCTTATGCGGAATGGCTGCGCGTCCTGAAAACGGGTGGACTGCTTCTGAATTACGACGCGGAACACGGCAAGTATCATCACGGTAATTATGAAAAAGAAGCAGTTTACGCCCACAAGGACGTAACCAGAGAAATGGTGGAACAGTGCCACCAAATCTATCACATGCTAGACATCAGCATCTTTGACCGCCCCCGCTGGGATCTGGATATATTGCGGAAACTGGGGGTTAGCGCCTGCTCTGCCGATACAACGGTAGGCCGGCGGCTGTATCCGAAAAAAGATAAGTTTTACGATCCGGCTCCGCTATTTGGCATTGTTGCAGTAAAGTAAAATAATCTTTTAGGTATGTTTTTATTTATAATTAGTTCAGCAGCTGTGGAATTTATTTTCCACGGCTGTTTTGCTATAATGAATTATAGATGAGACTGTTAAAGCGATTTGGGAAATCCGGTTTGAAGGGGCAATTAAGCATGAAGCGAAAGAAGCGCGCTGTTGTAAACAGAAAACTGTGCGTTGCCTGTGGAAGCTGCCAGAAGGTATGCCCTATGGGAGCAATCCGCGTATATAAAGGACTGTACGCGCTAACAGACGAGGTTCGTTGCATCGGCTGCGGACGCTGCGCAAAAGAATGTCCGGCTTCTGTGATTACGCTGGAGGCGCGGCATGAAAACTGAAAAACACTGGTACGATTATTTATGGATTGCGGAACTGATTTACTTCAGTCTGGGCTTCTTCAACATCCTTTTTGCCTGGGCCGGACTGTGTATGTTTTTCATCCCTTTGATTTTGGCGCTGGCAGGCTGGGACAAGACGTATTGTAACCGGTATTGCGGCAGGGGCCAGCTTTTTGCCCTGTTGGGCGGCAGGCTGAAACTTTCCCGGTATCGCGATGTGCCGGGCTGGCTTCGCTCCCGGTTCTTCCGTTACGGTTTCCTGCTGTTTTTCATGGCCATGTTCTGCAACATGCTTCACGTGACATGGCTTGTGTTTAGTGGCGCTGAGAATCTGCGGCAGGTGGTGACGCTTCTCTGGGTTTTCAAATTACCCTGGCAATGGGCCTACAGCGGAGCGGTTACACCCTGGGTCGCGCAGTTCGCCTTTGGCTTTTACAGTATCATGATTACGTCTACGGTGTTGGGAATTAATTCCCTGTTGCTGTGGAAGCCCCGTTCCTGGTGCGTGTATTGTCCCATGGGAACCATGACGCAGTTAATTTGCAAGGCAAAACATGAGTGATGGCACTTTGATAAAAGGAAGCTACGAGGAAGCAGTAAATCTTGCTAATGTTTGGCAAGAGTTTTTTCAGAAAGAATTGGAGTTCAGAAAGAGTTATTCCAATTTGTAAAGGAGAACCAGGTAACATGAACTACAGGATTATCGACAGGGAATCGTATTATCGGAAAGGTGTCTTTCGCCATTTTTCCAAAGACTGCAAATGTTCCACATCCATGACAGCCCGGATTGATGTCACGGATCTTGTGGAGTATTCCCAAAAAACGAATACAAAGTTTTATATCAATTTCCTGTATATCCTCTCCAAAGTGATGAATTCGAGAGAGGATTACAGAATGGGATATCTCTGGCAGACGGAAGAACTGATCTGCTATGATGTAATCAATCCAACGCAATACGTTTTCCATGACGACACGGAGACCTTCACGCTGGTTTACACAGAATACTGTGAGGACTACGCGGCGTTTTATGCCAACGCGTTACAGGATGCAGAAAAAGCAAAGAAGACACGGGAATACGGACTGGATATGGAAAATCATCCGAACTGGTTTGATGCTTCCTGTATTCCGTGGCTTTCCTATGATTCGCTGCATATTGAATTGCCGGACGGTTATTTGTTCTTTGCGCCGATTGTCAACTGGGGAAAATACCGCAGGGAAAACGGAAGGCTGTTTATGCCGGTAACCGTGCGTCTGAATCACGCCATAGCAGACGGGTACTTAGTTGCCAATGTGTATCGCCTGCTGCAGCAGGAAATTCAGTCGTTTGTACAGCAAGAGGCGTAAATCCGGGCTTGTCAGGTTGTTTTAACAGATAGATTATCGACAACCCACGGATTGACTGAAAGGAAGCAAGTAAAGGATGACAGAGCATGGAGTACATTCATCATTATGATTCACCACTTGGCGGCATTACCATGGCCAGCGACGGAAAAGCCCTGACCGGATTATGGTTCGACGGGCAGAAATACTTTGGCAACGGCCTGGATAATAATATCCGGGACGAGAGTCTGCCTGTGTTTGATCAGACAGATCAATGGCTGGATATTTATTTCAGTGGCAAAGCCCTCGGCTTTACTCCTCCGCTCAATATGAAGACAACGCCGTTTCGGAAGGTAGTTTGGGAAATTCTTCTTACCATCCCCTTTGGTAAGACCATGACCTATGGAGAGATTGCGGACAGAATCGCAAGGCAAAACGGTTTATCCCGGATGTCGGCGCAGGCGGTCGGCCAAGCGGTGGGGCATAACGCAATTTCGCTTATTATTCCGTGCCACCGTGTTGTCGGAGCAAACGGCAGCCTGACCGGATATGCAGGAGGAATCGATAAGAAAGTGAAACTGTTAGCGCTGGAACAAGTAGATATGTCGTCGTTTTTTGTGCCTTAAAACATAAATGTCCTGATTTTTGGTACGCCGTGATATAATCAAGTGTGATCAAAAACGGTGAGACGCAGAGGAAGCAGCAAATGATTATTGACGCACACATGCATTATTTCAGAATTGAAGGTTTCGATGAACTGGCCAGGCTGGCGGAGCATGAAAACTCCCGCCGGGGCTGGCAGGAGATTTGCGAAGCAAATCAAATTGCCTTTTCTGTCGCCATGGGCAACAGTTACGATGCGCCCTGCCGTTTTGGAGGGGTGACGCCCCGGCTTATCAACCTCGGGGGAGAGCCTTTTTGCGCGCAACCGTATAACCAGCCGGACAACGTGGGTTACTGCCTGGGCGTGCAGAGTGAAGAGATAACCCCGGATAATGCGGAAAAAACGGCGATGGAGTTTGAGTATTATCTGCAGCGCGATCCCCATTGCCTTGGCATAAAGTTTTACATGGGTTACCAGAATGTGTACCTGTATGACCCGCGTCATGAGCCGCTGTTTGAACTGGCGAAGGCCTGCGATGTGCCCGTGGCCATGCATAGCGGGGAAACTGCAAATCATCACGGCAGGCTGCGTTATTCCCATCCGCTGACGGTGGACGAAGCGGCCTGCCGGCATCCGGATGTGCGTTTTGTTATCTGTCACGCAGGCAATCCATGGATTGTGGATGCCTTTGAGGTTGCCAGCAAAAACGAGAATGTTTTCATGGATTTTTCCGGGTTGTGGGAACACCGGCTGACGCCCGAAAGGGAACAGGAAATAGAGGACTTTCAGAGATATGTGCGCATGTGGTTGAATTATCACGGAATATGGGACAAGATCATGTACGGAAGTGACTGGCCTCTGATCAACATTCCGGATAATATCCGCAACCTGGGCAGGATCGTTCCGGAAAAACACTGGGACGGGTTTTATTATGATAACGCGCTCCGGGTTTACAGCAGGATTAAGGTTTGTGTATAACACTGCTAACTGTGATATTTTTGCATTGTAAAACGGTTTGCTGTTTTGTCGGAAGAGGAAAGGAAATTAAAATACATGGTTAGCGGAGGTGCTTCGTGATTCGTAATATGGTTTTTGATATTGGCAATGTGCTGATGGATTTCCGTTGGAAGGAGTATATGCGGTCTTTGTTTGGCGAAGATGAGACACTGATACAGACCATTAACCAGGGAATCTGGCATAACGGCTGCTGGGCCGCCATGGACAAAGGTGAGATGGACGGCGCCGCAACGTTGCGAAGCGCTGTTGCTTTTGCGCCCCAATATGAAAAAGAAATCAAATTGACGCTGGACAGTGTCGCCCATGCTTTTCATAAGTTCGAGTATTCGATTCCATGGATACAGGAACTGAAACGCATGGGGCTTAACGTATATTATCTTTCCAATTATTCCGCGTTTTCTGTTGCAGCCAATCCGGACGTATTGGACTTTATTCCCTACATGGACGGCGGCGTATTTTCGTTTGAGGTGAAGGCTGTGAAGCCGGAACCGGAGATTTACCGCTGCCTTTGTGAAAAGTTCGGCCTGAAACCGGAAGAATGTCTCTTTACCGACGATGTTCCGGCAAATGTGAAGGGGGCGCAGGCCTGCGGATTTCAGGGCATTGTGTTCGAAGGATATGAAAAGACGTATCCGCTGATTATGAAAGCGCTGCGTTGACGAATACGTCGTGTTCTTAACAGTCGTTTAGGAAGAATCCGCTATTTTGATAAAAGAGAGGAATTCATTATGGAACTTCGCCAGCTTTTATATTTTGTTACCTGCGCGCGTTGCGGGTCGCTGACAACGGCGGCAGAGGAACTTTATACGACACAGCCCCATGTCAGCATGGTCATTCGCGAACTGGAAAAGGAACTGGGAACGCGCCTGTTTCTGCGCCGGTCTAACGGTGTAGAGCTGACGGAGGCGGGTGCGCGGGTCTACGGCTATGCGCAGGACACGCTGCGAAATGCCGAACTGTTCCGTTCCGTTGGGTGCGAGCAGCGGGAACATTCGCTGCGCGTGCTGACAAACAACAGCAGCAACATGGCGGTCATGCTGACGGCGTTTTACAACGAGCGAACCCGTAACGAAAAAAAGGAGCCGGGGCTTTATTTGCAGTTCACGGAATGCGGCATTGAAAAGATGATAGCGCTTCTTTCCGCCAACGAGTATGACCTGGGTTTCCTCTTTGTTCCGGATACAAAACGTTCCGCGCTCCGCTATCTGATTGACCGGCGCCAGCTCATATTTACACCGCTCCTTGACACAGATCTTGTTCTTTATGTAGGAAAAGGTCATCCGCTGGCCAACCGTTCTTCCGTAACCCCGGAGGAACTGGCATCGCTTTCCTTCATTCAGTTGGAAGACGATTTTTTCACCGTGGAAGATCTTTTGACAGGCTCGCCTGCGTTCAATAAACAGACGCTGGCCATCCGCCGCGTGGTGCGGACTAACAGCGACCACATGATGATCCGTATGCTCGAAAAAACAGAACTTTGCAATCTGGGCAGCTACTGGCTCAGGGACACCTATCGCCAGTATGATTTCCGTCGCATTCCTGTCGAGGGCATGCAGGGGCGTATTGCTTTCGGTTATATCTCGCGTAAGGGTGAGCCCCCGGGGGCGGACACGGCTGACTTCCTGACATTCCTGCATCGCACATTACGGTCGGATGCGGTGGGAGCAAGATAAAATACTGATAAGAGTAACCGATTCTTAACGCATTTACAAACTGAACGGCGCTTGAAAAGTTTTAGCGGCAGAGCCATAAGGATTTCTTATACCCAAGCATAAAAATCACACCATATCGAAAACACGTCTTATTTGCTATACTTTTTTACAACAAGAAGATAGCAGGGAAGGCGTTTTTTTCATGAAATTTTTTTCTTGCAGTAAATCAAAACAGGAATCAATCTCAATAAAAGACGGGAATTCATCCGGGTCGCCGGAAGAAGCGGTCACGGGTGAGGTGCGCATGGACGTAGGTCCCATTCACCGGAAACTGCTGGCGTATGCCGCGCCGCTGCTCCTTATGCAGCTTCTGCTGCAGTTTTATAATATTGCGGACTGTGCCGTGGTGGGGCGGTTCGGCGGCGCTTTCGGCCTGGCGGCGGTGGGTGTTGCCGGACTGGTGCTGGCGGTTCATATCAATTTCTTTATCGGTTTTGGCGTCGGCGTCACCTCCGCTGTCTCGCGGCTCTTTGGCGCGCGGCAGTATGACAGGCTACGCCAGGCCATTGCCACATCGGTGGCGATTGCAACCGCCGCAGGCATTTTTCTGACGCTGATGGGGGAACTGCTGAGTAAGCGCTACCTGTTGTGGCTCTCCTGTCCGCCCGAAGCAATGGGGGACGCGCTTTTGTATGCCCGCATCTGTTTTCTCGGTTTGATTCCGCAGCTCGTATATAATGTAGCTAATGGTGTCTTGCGTGCTCTTGGCAATACGAAAACACCGCTCTGTTATCTGGCAGGCTCGGCTGTTTTGAACGTAGTTCTTGATCTTGTACTGGCAGTGGGAATGAACTGTGGTCTGGAAGGCGTTGCCTGGGCCACGGTGTCCGCGCAGTGGGCGCTGGGACTTGCCATGCTGTGGCGGCTTACGCGGCTCGACGAACGTTTCCGGCTTACTGCCGATACAACGCTTCTGCCCATGTCCGAACTGTTCAGACTGTTGCGACTCGGTATTCCGTCGGGCATGCAGGCCGCTTTTATGAGCATTTCCTCCCTGCTGATCCAGATCAGTATTGACGGTTTTGGTCCCGCGGCCATGGCGGGCATGGTGGTCTACGCGAAAATCGAGGGTTTCCTGTATTATCCGGCCTTTGCCTATGGCATGGCGCTGACGGGTTTTATCGGGCAGAATCTTGGCTCCGGACGGCTTGACCGCGTGGAGGAAGCCATGCGCATCAGCCGGCGTACGGCGATTTACGGTACCATGGCTGTCTGTGCCGGTCTGATACTGATCGCCGAGCCGTTAGTCGCCTTTTTCACGGAGGACGCGGCGACCCACGCGAATGCCCTTGCCGCCGTATACTGGACATTCCCGTTTTATTTCCTCTATTCCCTGAACCAGGTGTACATCGGCGGGCTCAAAGGGTTAGGCGAGACGGGCATCCCCATGTTTTCCGCGCTTTTCGCTTACGCCTTGTTCCGGGTGCTGTGGTGCGAGGCGTTACTGCCCCACTGGAACGATATGGCTGTCATCTATAACGCCTATAACGTCAGCTTCCTCGTATCGCTGGCGATTCTCATCCCTGCCTACCGCCGTGTTTATCAACACTTGCACACATCCAAAGGGGAGGGTGCAACCATGCCTGAAAAGTATCGCTTGGCATAAAAAAGCAGTATTAGACATTTCAAAATGTTTTTTTTACAATAGGAGCAGGAGGACTATCCTGCTCCTATTTTCATTTTATAAAACGCATGCACGCGGATAGAACACATAGAAAGTGAGGAAATGATCTTGCGCGTATCCATTCAGAAAATGTCAGGAAAATCATTATCAGCGTTAGTATTAGCGGGGTGTGTTATGATGACAGCACAAGTTACGGAAGCAAAAGAGATTACCACGCCGGAAGGGAAAATGCCAATGGTCCACTGGGCCGTGCTGCAGTCCAAGCCGGGCACAATGAACGAAATGATGGGTATGGCAGCAAGGAATGTGGCGCCTCTGGCAGCCAAAGAAACCGGCACGTACGCGTTGTACGGGAGCCTCGACAAACAGAATCCTAATGTAATGCGCCTGTTGGAAATTTACGAAGACGAAGCCGCCTACGAAATTCATGTAGGAAGCGACGGTTTCCACAAATACAAAGAAGAACGGAAAGAAATTCTGGAAAAGCTTGTAATCCTTCCCGTTGATCCCATTGTGCTGGAACAGAAAACCGAAGGAACCGGGACCAATGTAATCCTTCACCTGTACGACGTGAAACCGGAAAAACTGGACGCGTTTAAGAAACTGATCGCTAAAGAAATGCGCCGGGGCGTAAAAGAAGACGCCGGCGTTATGGGACTGTTCGCGACGGCAGAACAGGAACGCGCCAACATGATTCACACGTATGAGTTGTTTAAAGACGATGCGGCGCGCGATGCATATAAAAATTCAAAAGCCCATCAGGCATTTTGGAAAAAAGCGCAGCAGATGCTGAACAGCACAAAAGAAATTGAAAACCTGCCGGGCAATGTAGTGCTGAGCAAAAAAAGCTTTCACGATAAAAAATAAAAAGAATAAGAAATGAAATAATAAAAATTAAAACAAGGAGACTATTTAAAATGAAGATTGGTATGAACCTGAAAGCAAAAGCATTACTGGCAACTGCAGTCGTTAGTATTGGTTTATTTGTTAATGCGTCCCCCATCTGGGCGGAGCCGCAGCCTCTGACGATTCCCTCTGACGGAATCGTGCTGCAGGGACAGGCAAAAGAAAAGTATGTTGCTGATTATATGAAAAAATTTTTCAGCCAGATGAAACCGCCTGCGCCATTTGAAGCGCCGGTTGGATGGAAGATGGAAACCGTTACGGTAAACGGCATCACCCTGGAACGGATGACCGCAGACCAGAAAAAGAGCGACCGGGTGTTGCTGCAGATGCACGGCGGCGGTTATGTAGGCGGCATGAGCAATAACCACCGCATTCTGGGATTGCGTCAGGCAACCCTGGCGGACGCGGGAGAAGTGTATTTTGTCAATTACCGTCTGGCGCCCGCCCATGTATATCCTGCGGCACTGGAAGACGCGGCAGCTGTTTACAAAGAGCTGCTGAACCGTGGCATTAAAGGGAAAAACATTATTCTGACCGGTGACTCCGCCGGCGGGAACCTGGCAGTTGAGCTTTCACTGTACTTAAAGGAAAATAAACTGCCCCAGCCCGGCGTCATCGCGCTGGCTTCCCCCTGGACGACTTTTGAACATAAGAAGGGAACTTCCCGGTATTACAACGACGAAAAGGATGTCATTTTAGGAAAAGGGACGCCGTTGAACACTCCGGTCAAGGATGCGAAGTACAAAGGAAAACTGAGCCGCAAGGATCCCCGGCTCTCGCCTATATACGCCGACCTGTCCGGCCTGCCCCCGATGCTGATCCAGGCGGGCGGTAACGAACTCTTCCTGACGGAAAGCGTGCGGCTGGCGGAGAAGGCCGCAGCGGATGGGATTCCCGTTACATTAACGGTCTATCCCGGCATGTCCCACGACTTTGCGCTGCTGCTTCCCGAAATGCAGGACAGCATTGATTCACTGGACGAAATTGCTGATTTCGCAAACCGGTATATGAAATGATATTGACGCTGAAATAAAATAATATTGGACGCGAAAAATCAAATTCGGTTTTATAGCATAAATCCGGAAAATGCGTTTTACATCTGTGAAAATTATACTTGACTTACAGTTAGCTTTAATGGTTATTATAAATATATATTGAATCTATACATCAAACCGTAAATTTTCAATATTCATAGAAAAATAAGATTAAGATAAGATAAGGGAGATGTTATTATGCTGAAACGAATTATGTTTACACTGATGGCGCTTTGCCTGTGCATTTCCTTTGCGGGCTGCGGCGGCGACAAAAAAGCCGAGGCGCCCAAAAGCGACGCGAAACCGGCGGCTGTGACCAAGAAGGCCGAAGCGGCTCCCGCCCCGGCGAACGGGAAAGTGCTGGTGGCATATTTCTCCTGGGGAGGCACTACCCGTAAGGTGGCGCAGACCATACAGCAAAAGACCGGCGGCGATTTGTTTGAAATCAAAACGGCAACGCCGTATCCCACCGATTACCATGCCACTATTGACATCGGCAAAAAAGAAAAAGCAGACAATGCCCGTCCCAAACTGGCGGGAACGCTGCCTGACATGAAACAGTACGATGTAATCCTTCTTGGTTATCCCATCTGGTGGTACATTGAACCCATGGCTGTGAAAACCTTTGTAGAAGCGCAGGACTTGTCCGGCAAAACGATTCTGCCCTTTGCCACCAGCGGTGGCAGCGGTGTTGAAGGAAGCGTGGATGATTTGCGGAAAACCCTTCCCAATGCCAAGGTGAAAGACGGTATCCTGCTCAACTCCACCGGCGGCCTCGACGGCTGGCTTAAGGATAACGGTCTGGGAAAATAACTAAAAGCGGGCTCAATCCAGAGTACGCCTGCACAACGGATAATGAACCGGATAATAAAACAGGTAAAAGAAATCCGTAAAGAAAACGGTTAAGAGTAACGGCTAAAGGAAACGGAAAAGGTATGGAAATCCGTGTACTGAAATATTTTCTTACAATAGCAAGAGAAGAAAACATTACCCGCGCGGCGGAACAGCTGCACATCACCCAGCCGACGCTTTCCCGGCAGATGATGCAGTTGGAAGAGGAACTGGGGGTCCGTCTGTTCCGGCGCAACCGTGTCAGTGTTACGCTTACGGAAGAAGGCCGGCTTCTACGGCGTCGTGCCCAGGAGATTCTGGAACTGGCGGATAAAGCGGAACAGGAGATCATCCTGAACAGGGAAACGGTAACGGGCACCATTGGGATCGGCTGCGGTGAAACCAATAATATGGAAGGTCTGTCCCGCCTGATGACATCCTTCCGGCAACACTATCCGGAAGTGGTCTTTGATATCTACACGGCCAATGCGGACGATGTGAAGGAAAAGCTGGAGAACGGGACACTGGATTTCGGGCTGTTGCTGGAACCGGTGGAGATCAGCCGGTTTAATTTTGTACGTATGCCGTTACGGGAAAGATGGTACCTTCTGATGCGCCGCGATTCTCCGCTGGCAGAAAAAGAAACGATAACGCCTCCTGATCTGGTGGGGGTGCCGTTGATCGTTGCCCGGCGCCATTCCGTGCGCAACGAACTGGATAACTGGTTCGGGGATTATTATCGCCGTATGCATGTGGTAACGACCGTGAACCTTTCTTACAACAACTGTTCCATCATGGTGGAAAATCATGTAGGGGTGGCGTTGGTCCATGGTTTTGAGGTTCCCGGTAACGCTCTCTGCCTGCGGCCGTTGTCACCGGAGATAGGCAACAACAGCGTGTTGGTATGGCGGAAAGAGCAGGTGTTTCCTCCGGCTGTGACAAAGTTTATTGAGCATGTCCGTACTACGGCTCCGTTACTGTAACGACGGATGCAATATCCTGTTTAAATTTAATAATGATTAGAGAATTGTATATGAGTTCTAAAAAACGCTGACGGTTTGTCAGCGTTTTTTACTTTTCTCATCATGCCCGGGAAGCATGGCTTTTAATGATAAACCGGTATTAGACTTTCACACAACAGTTTCTTACAATAATAACAGATGAAACACCCTGGAAAGGGTATTGAGAGGGAGGGATTGCATGACAATTACGGAAGTGAGTGAAAAATATAAGATTCCGCTTGCCTTGCTGCAACGCTACGCAGCGGAAAAAGCAGATGCGGAAAGCAAGGGTGGGAAGCACAGGCAGGCGGAAGCATACCGGTTTACGGACAGCGATATTGAACAGCTGAGTGTACGGATGACGTTACAGGAAATCGGGTTTGCGGAAGAAGAAATTGCTGCGTACCTGCGCCTGCGGCAGGACGGGGAGAATTCTGCGGAAGCCTGTCTGAAGATGCTGAACAAATTACGCGGCAGGACACTTGAAACGATTCACGGCAAAGAGAAAGCGCTGGAACGGATTGATTACCTGCGCTATGAACTTCAGACAAAGAAGAAGGGGAGTTAACCATGGACAGAAGAGAGTTTCTGAAAGTAACCGGCGCCGGGGCGCTGACCCTGTTTCTCAGCGGCTGCGGCATCAACGCAGTCAGCGGGGACAAGAAAGCCGGCGCGGCGCCGTCAGCAGGCGGCGCGGAAGCAAAACCCGGCGGCGTGTCTAACGGAAAGAAAATGAAAATCGTAGTTCTTTGCGGCAGCCCGCATAAGGCCGGCACCTCGGCCCTGTTGGCGGACAAGTTCATTGAAGGGGCGCAGGCGGCGGGGCATGAAGTATTCCGCTTCAATGCCGCCTTTGAAGACATCAACCCCTGCCGGGGCTGCGATGCCTGCGGCATGAACGGCCCTTGTGTCATTCAGGATGCCATTTCGGCAAAATTGATCCAGAAGCTGGTGGACTGCGATATGGTCGCTCTGGTGACGCCGCTGTATTATTACGGTTTTTCCGCCCAGATCAAGACCGTAATCGACCGGTTCTATTCCCGCACCAGCGCCATCCATCGCAAAAAGTCCATGCTGATGGCTACCGCCTGGAACAGTTCGGATATTACGTTCAACGCGTTGCAGGAGCATTATAATACGCTGGTGCGTTACATGGAATGGCAGGATGTGGGCCGGGTGCTGGGCTACGGCTGCGGCAGCCGTTCTGCCATCGAAGGAAGTGAATTCCCGGAACAGGCCTTCCGGATCGGTAAGAGCTTATAAGGAGGATACGGAATATGAAAATCGTTGTGGTTACAGGCAGTCCGCATAAGGCCGGTACGTCGGCCCTGCTGGCAGATAAATTTATTGAAGGTGCGGAAAGTAAAGGGCATGAAGTATTCCGTTTCAACGCTGCCTTCGAAGACATCCATCCCTGCCGGGGCTGCGATGCCTGCGGCATGAACGGTCCCTGCGTGCAGAAGGATGCCATTGAGGAGAAACTGATTCAGAAGCTGGTGGACTGCGATATGATTGTGCTGGTAACGCCTCTGTATTATTTTGGCTTTTCCGCCCAGCTTAAAACGGTCATCGACCGTTTCTATTCCCGTACCGGTTCCATCCATAAAAAGAAGTCCGCACTGCTGGCAACCGCATGGAATAACGACAGCTGGACGATGACGGCGTTAAAAGCGCATTATACACGTCTTTGCCAATATATGGAGTGGCAGGACCAGGGACAAATCTACGCGACAGGCTGCGGTTACCGCAGCGCAATCGAAGGCACGGAATACCCGGTTCAGGCCCTTGAGTTAGGAAAGAAAGTGTGAGTGATGGAAATCGGGTTAGGCGAAATAGTAATGATTGGGATTCTTGCGGTTCTGCTGCTGGAACCGAAGGATCTGCCCCGTATCGCAAAAAAATCTGCCCGTGCCTATGTGGGTCTGCGGGGATTTATGAAAACCAACTGGCTGGCGCTGGCAGAAGGCGAAGCCAGTGAGGACGGCGCGCATAAGCCGGCCGCAAAAAGTTGAAGACGGAAAACTTATTGAAAAGTTAAGCGAAAAGAGAAAGACGCTTTCCGGGTTTAAAGAACAGGAGGAATAAAAAATGGGACGTATCGGAACGACAGAATTACTGGTTATCTTATTGATTGCGCTGGTATTATTCGGCGGCAGCCGGGTGGCCGGTTTAGGCAAGGCGTTGGGCACCAGCCTGCGGGAATTTCGTGCGGAACTGAATAAGGGCGCGGAGAAAGAAAATGAACCAGCCGGAACTGCAGTTGCAGAAAAATAATATAGATATGGACTTATGGGAACATGTAGGAGAACTTCGCCGCCGGCTGATCCGGTGCGTGGCGGCAGTTGCTCTTGCATTTGCGGTTCTCGTTTATATCGGACCCGAGCGGGTGATGGATGCCGTGGCGGCCCCGGTGAAAGAACAGGGCGTGCAGTTAATCTATCTGGGTCTGGCGGATGCGCTGTATGTGCAGCTGAAGGTGGTGTTGCTCTGTGCCGTGGTGCTGGCGGCCCCGGTGCTGCTGTGGCAGATGTGGGCCTTTGTGCGGCCGGCGCTGTACCCGGAGGAAAGGAAACTGGCCATTGGCTGGGCGGTGTTCTCCCTGCTGCTGTTTGCGACCGGCGTGGCGTTTGGCTATGGTGTCGTCTTTTTATCGGCCCTGAGCTTTTTTGTATATGCGGGCGCGGGAACAGCCATGCCGCTGTTTGCCATTGACCGCTATGTAAATTTCCTGCTGGGGTTTGTGATTCCCTTCGGCCTGATTTTTGAAATGCCCTTAGCCTGCACCATCGCAGCGAAGGCGGGAGTGCTGCGTGCGGATACGCTGCGCCGTGGCCGGCGCTTTGCTGTGTTATTGAGCTTTATCGTCAGCGCCCTTTTAACGCCGCCGGATGTACTGAGCCAGATCATGATGGCGGTTCCGACTATTCTTCTGTTTGAATGCAGCATTTACTGCGCGGGATGGGCAGAACGGAGCCTTGCGGAAAAAAGGGTTGGTTCTGTACATTTTTAAAAGGCATAAATGGTATAATAGAATAAATTAACGAGATTAGAATTAGATAAGAAAGATTCGATAAAAGAGATAGCGGATTTTTCAGAGACACAGAGAATAACGGGTACTCGTTATGCATCACATGAAGCATCATCCGCATACGCTGATTGCGGATTTTACAACAGGAAACGTGAACCGGCAGCTTATTACCTTTGCCATGCCGATGTTCCTGTCCCACCTGCTGCAGATTGTTTACAACATGGCGGACATGATTATAGTTGGACAGACACTGGGCAAGGTGGGGCTTTCCGCTATTTCGGTCGGCGGGGACATCATGAACTGCATGACGTTTATCGCCATGGGGTTTTCCAGCGCGGGCCAGGTGCTGATCGCCCAATATATCGGTGCAAAGCAGCATGACAAGCTGAGCCGTTTTGTCGCTACCATGAGCGCTGCACTGTTTGTCTTTGCCTGCTGCGTCACCGGGGTAGGACTTTTGTTCCGCCGGGAGATCATGGAACTGATGCATACGCCTCCGGAAGCGTTCGCGCAGGCCTTGTCCTATGCCGGCATTTCCATGGCAGGCATTGTTTTCGTTTACGGATACAATGCGGTGAGCGCGATTCTGAGGGGCATGGGCGATGCGAAGCATCCGTTTTATTTCATCAGCCTTGCGGCTTTGCTGAATATTGTGCTGGATGTCATTTTTGTCATGCAGATGGGCACGGGCGCCAAAGGCGCGGCGCTGGCGACTATTCTCAGCCAGGGAGTCAGTTTCCTGCTGTGCGCCGCGTTCATATACAAAAACAGGGACCGGTATCATTTATCAATTACGCTGGGGCAGTTTTTCTGTCCGGAAAAAGAGATGCTCATATCCCTGCTGAAATTAGGCGTGCCTATGGCGATTAAAAACGCGGCGGTACAGTTTTCCAAAATGTTTGTCAACTCCTGGGTCAATTCCTTCGGTGTGGCGGTTTCCGCCTTCGCCGGCGTGGCCAACAAGATCAACATGTCTGTCAACATGATGTCCAATTCCTTTAATACGGCAGGGGCATCCATGGTGGGACAGAATATCGGTGCGGAGCAGTACGGCAGGGTGCGGCAGATCGTGTTTGCAGTGTACCGCATCATGATTGCGGTGGCTGTGGCTGCTTCCCTCGTCATCTATTTCTTCCCGGAACAGGTTTACGGGATTTTTACGGATGACCCGGCGGTCATCAGGATAGGCTATGAATATATTCCCATCGCGATTCTTGCATTTTTCAGCTGCGCAGGACGAAGCGGCAGCAACGCGCTGATCAACGGCAGCGGCAATTCCCGTGTGAATTTTGTCACGGCCGTGTTTGACGGGATTATTCTGCGGCTGGGGCTGTCCGTATTGTTCGGGATTGTGCTGGACATGAAATATATGGGCTTCTGGCTGGGTGACGCGCTGGCCAACTTTACGCCGCTGTGGGTGGGTATGTTGTTTTATCATTCAGGCGCGTGGAAGAAGAAAGCCGTGTGAAGGGTTGCCGGTTGGCTTAAAATAATGAAATAAGAATGGGGGCAGGGAGGATGTTGTTTTTTGAAAAGGAAATCAAAAAATTAGGCTTTGGGCTCATGCGTCTGCCAAAGCAGGGCGACGTCATCGACGTGGAACAGGTGAAGGCCATGGTGGATAAATTCATGGCGGCAGGCTTTACCTATTTTGATACGGCCTGGGCCTATCCCGGTTCGGAAGACGCGATCCGTCAGGCCCTGGTGGAACGCTATCCCCGTGAAAGCTTCCAGCTGGCGACAAAGAACGCGGCGTGGATCAGGTGCAAGACGCGGGAGGACGCGATACAGCAGTTTGAAACTTCGCTGAAGCAGACGGGAGCCGGATATTTTGATAACTACCTGCTTCACAATCTGGGCGAGATGCGGACGCACTTCTTTGACGATTTTTCCATGTGGGATTTTGTTAAAGAGAAGAAAGCGGAAGGAAAAATAAGGCATTACGGCTTCTCGTTCCACTCTACGCCGGAGGAACTGGACGCGATTCTTACGGCTCATCCGGACGCGGAGTTTGTACAGTTGCAGATTAATTATGCGGACTGGGAAAACCCGGCCATCCAGTCCCGGGGCGTGTACGAGGTGGCCCGCAAGTATGGAAAACCGGTGATTATCATGGAACCTTTAAAGGGCGGTCTGCTGGCCGATCCGCCGGAAGCGGTGGCCAACGTGCTGAAAGAAAGCGATCCGGCTATTTCCGTTGCATCCTGGGGCATCCGCTTCGCAGCCAATCTGGAAGGTGTGCTGGTGGTATTGTCCGGCATGAGCGACCTGCAGCAGATGGAAGATAATATTTCCTACATGAAAGACTTTACCGGGCTGACCGTTGCCCAGAGCGCTGTCATCGAAAAGGCGAGGGAAGAACTGAACCGGATCCCGCTGATTCCCTGTACCACCTGTAACTATTGCGCCAAGGTCTGCCCCATGGAAATCGGCATTTCCGGCACGTTTACCGCGAAAAACATTTACACATTATACGGCAATAAAGCCATGGCCCTGCATCAGGAAGGCTGGCTTGTAGGCGGTCACGGACGCAAACAGGCGGTGAACTGCATTCAGTGCGGCGCCTGTGAAGGTGTCTGCCCGCAGCATATCAAAATCCGTGAAAACCTTGCGGAAATCGCGGAACTGTTTGAACAGAAAGCGTAAGAGGGAGGAATACAAATGAGTAAAACACTGGTAGCATATTTCAGCGCAAGCGGTATTACGGCGAAGGTTGCGAAAAAAATGGCAGAGACCATTGGCGCGGACTTGTTTGAGATCAAACCGGAGATACCGTATAGCGGCGCTGACCTGAACTGGCAGAACAAGAACAGCCGCAGTTCGGTGGAGATGAATGACC
Organism: Acidaminococcaceae bacterium; assembly: GCA_017405945.1. Classification (GTDB taxonomy): domain Bacteria; phylum Bacillota; class Negativicutes; order Acidaminococcales; family Acidaminococcaceae; genus Succiniclasticum. The sequence continues at coordinate 17,990 of JAFQZL010000039.1, read as the reverse complement.
GCAGTTCGCGCCCGGCTATTGCTGTTAAAGCGGTGAATATGCCGCAGTACGATGTGGTATTTGTAGGTTTTCCGGTTTGGTGGTATCGCGAACCATCCATTATTGATACCTTTATGGAAAGCTACGACTTTGCGGGGAAGACCGTAATTCCGTTTGCCACATCCGGCGGCAGCGGTCTGGGCGATTCCGCCGCGAACATGCAGAAACTGGCCAAAGGCGCGAAGGTCGTCAACGGCAAACGTTTCAGCGGCAGCGCGTCCGCAGAAGAACTGAAGGCCTGGGCCGGTCAGTGGGCATAAGCGGAGAAAACCGTTAGTTTCAGCAGCTTTCAGAATCATTAAAAATGCAAAAAAACATCCCTCACGCTGATAACTTTCAGGGTGAGGGCGTATTATCGTTGTATTGTAAATCAGTCAACAAAAAGTTCATCAATAGAAAAGAGAGCCGCTTTGCCGGCCATGAAGATCTTCTTTCCTTCGCAACGGCAGTAAAGCGTGCCGCCGCGCCGGGAGGCCTGATAAGCAATCAGTTGGTCTTTATTCAGGCGGTTTGCCCAATAGGGGATAATATGGCAGTGGCCGGAGCCGCAGACAGGGTCTTCTGCGACCGCAAGCTTGGGGGCGAAGCTGCGGGAAACACAGTCTGTTTCCCCGCCGCGGGCCGTGACATGGACTAACAGTCCGTCGAGCTGCTTAATTTTTTCAAAATCGGGCGTCAGATTTTGCACGGTCTGTTCATCGTTTAGCACGCAAAGCAGGTCGCGGGCCATATAAGCTTCCCGGACAGAAGCGCCTAACGCATCCTCCATGGCGGCGGTAACAGAAACAGTTTTTAATTCGTAGGCAGGAAATACCATTTCGTACAGATTGCCCTTACGGGTTACGGTCAAATCTCCGCTCAGCGTGGTAAACACGACCCGGGCCGCGTTCTTTTCGTAAAAGTTTAACAGCACAAACGCTGTGCCCAGTGTGGCATGACCGCACAAATCAATTTCACCGCCGGGAGTAAACCAGCGCAAATGATATTTTTCACCTTCCCGGACCGTGAACGCGGTTTCAGAAAAATTATTCTCCCGGGTGATATCCATCATCCGATCATCCGGCAGCCACGCATCCAAAACGCAGACAGCGGCCTGGTTGCCGTGGAAGACCTTGTCGGTAAATGCGTCAACGACATACTGTTTCATAAATTGACCTCCAAAACTTGAATTGTTTATATCTTTACTATATACTCAAATCAGAAATAAGTAAAATTGGTTTTTGCAATAATAAAAGGAGGTTTCACCATGAAAGTTTTAGTAATCAACGGAAGCCCCAGGGCCAACCAATGCACGGCAACGGCGCTGGAGGAGGTCATGAAAACGCTGCAGGCGGAAGGTGTGGAAACCGAATTGATACATGTGGGCAAGACCGCTGTCCGCGGCTGCATAGCCTGCAATTATTGCCGGACCCACGGCAAGTGTATGTTTAACGATATCGTCAATGAAACCGCCAAAAAGTTTGAAGAGGCTGACGGCATCATTATCGGGAGCCCGGTGTATTACGCTTCCCCTAACGGGACCCTGCTCTCATTTTTGGACAGGCTGTTTTTCAGCACGCCTTTCTCCAAACACATGAAGGTTGGCGCGGCGGTAGTCAGCTGCCGGCGGGGCGGAGCCACGGCTTCTTTTGATGTGCTGAACAAATATTTTACGATTTCCGGCATGCAGGTTGTTGGCAGCACTTACTGGAACCAGGTACACGGTTTTACGGCCGAGGATGTGAAAAAGGATCTGGAAGGCTTGCAGACCATGCGCAACCTGGCCCGCAATATGGCCTTTCTGATGAAGGCCATTGCCGATGCGAAAGAAAAATACGGTCTGCCGAAACAGGAGACGGATGTATTCACCAGTTTCCCGGATGGGAAATGATAATTGGAAATGATATTATTGCGAAAACAATAAACCCGGCTTTTAGCAAAGGCGGTCTGGTATTGGGTTCTAAGAGGAGGAAGTCTTTTATGAAATGTTTGAAAACGTGGAAAAGACTCATATCCGTTTTGCTGTTGGGCCTTGTGGTTTCAGGCTGTGCGTCTGCAAACGGGAAGGCGGACAGCAAAAAGCCGGGGGAAGCCGCGCCGCCAGCAGCAAAATCAGTAATGAAAGCGAAAGGAACAGAGCCGGTGGTGTTAAAGGAAAAGGGCATGTGGCGCGTAAAACTGAACAGCGGGTATGGTATGCCGGTACTGGGCCTGGGAACATGGTCACAGAATAACAGGACGGCGGAGGAATCGGTGTACACGGCATTGAAAAACGGTTACCGCCTTATTGATACTGCACGCTATTACGGTAACGAACAAGGGGTGGGAGAAGGCGTGCGACGCGCCATTGCAGACGGCATTGTAAAACGGGAAGAGGTATTCATCACCAGTAAAATTATGCCGACCGACTATCATAACGCGTCGGCAGCAATCGATGCCTCGCTAAAAGATTTAGGCCTGACATATCTTGACCTGATGCTGATCCATCAGCCCGGTTCCAACGACAAGGCAGTCTATCAGGCTATGGAACAGGGAGTGAAAGACGGCAAGATCCGTTCTGTCGGAATTTCCAATTATTACACGAAGCAGCAGGTGGACGAAGTGCTTTCCTACGCGAAAATCGTTCCTGCCGTAATCCAGAACGAAAACCATATTTACTACCAGAACACGGCGTTGCAGAATTATGTAAGGCCCTTCGGAACGGTGATTGAGTGCTGGTATCCGTTTGGCGGCCGGGGCAATACAAAAGACAGTTTCGGGAACGAAACTATTGTGGAGATTGCCAAACAGCACGGCAAGAGTCCCGCACAGGTAATTTTGCGCTGGCAGGTGCAGGCGGGGTACGTCACGGTGCCCGGTTCCGCCAATCCGGAACATATTGCAGAGAACATCAGGGTGTTTGATTTTGAACTCTCACCGGAGGAAATGCAAAAAATCGCCGGGCTGAATCAGCAACGGCGATATGAGAACTGGTAAAAGAAGGTAGTATGTTTTGAGTCGGGTTAATGGTTTATAATCCGCCCTTGCTTTTTAAAATCAGGAATGGGGGAACCGGTATGAAACGGATTGTATTACTGATTGTTATTGTTTTATTGGCTGCCGTAGCCATCAAAGGTCCGGATTCTCTGATCGGGCTGGCCAAAATGTCACGCTCGGCCTCGGATAACGGGGGCAGCCTGCCCAATGTTACCGGCAAAGCAACCGGCGTAACCGGGAAAAAGGTGCTGGTGGCGTATTTCAGCTGGGGCGGCAACACCCGCGAGGTAGCGAAGCTGATCCACAGCAAAACCGGCGGCGATTTGTTTGAAATCAAAAAGGAAACGCCCTATCCGAAAGAATACAAGCCGACGACGGATGTCGGAAAACAGGAACGGGAACAGGACGCCCGTCCGAAACTGGCAGGTCCGCTGCCCGACCTGAAGCAGTATGATGTAATCGTGTTGGGTTATCCTATCTGGTGGTATATTGAGCCCATGCCTGTGAAAACCTTTGTGGAAGCACAGGATCTGTCCGGCAAAACGATCCTGCCTTTTGCCACCAGCGGCGGCAGCGGCATTGAGGGAAGCGTGGCGGATTTGCGGAAAACGCTGCCGAAATCGGAGGTTAAAGACGGACTTCTGGCAAATATGACCGGCGGCATTGACCGCTGGCTGAAAGAAAACGGTCTGATGAAATAACGGACGCCCGGACCGGCGCGTTATCCAGTGAAAGATTAGGCAACAAAGTTTGTTTTTTAATTTCCACAGAAATTTTACTTGACTTACAGTTCGCTTTAAAGGGTACAATAATTATATCGAAGTTACGATATTTTGTAATGGGCATGTTATAAAAAGCAGGAGGATGTTATGAAAACTTCTTGGAAAAAGATTCTTCCCATCGTGCTGACCGCGTCTCTGGTTGCAGCCTGTGGCGGCGCTACGGCCAAACAGCAGACGGCGCAGGAAAAGAAAGCGGAAGCCAAACCGGCAGCAACGGCCAAGGTTCAAACCGACGGTTCCAAATACATTCCCATGGATAAACGGAGCGGTGCGAAATCCGTGGTATATTTTACCCGGGACCTGAGCGCCAAAGGGTTGCAGAAGATTTATGAAAAAGTAAACCAGGATATCACCGGCAAAGTGGCTATTAAACTGCACACCGGCGAAAAGAACGGGCCTAACATTATTCCCCGTCCCTGGGTGAAGGAACTGATTGAAAAGGATATTCCGGGCGCGACGATTGTGGAAACCAACACTTACTATAACGGTGACCGCTATACTACTGAAGGACACCGGGAGACACTGAAAGTGAACGGCTGGACTTTCTGCCCGGTGGATATCCTGGACGAAGAAGGCACGGTCATGCTGCCGGTTAAAGGCGGCAAATACTTTAAGGAAATGTCCATGGGCAGCCACATCACCAGGTATGATTCCCTGGTGACCCTGACCCACTTTAAGGGACATACCATGGGCGGTTTCGGCGGCTCCAACAAAAACCTGGCCATTGGCATAGCAGATGGACGTATTGGCAAGAAAATGATCCATTCCGGTGAAAGCGGATCCCAGTGGGGCATTGCCAGGGAAGAATTTATGGAACGCATGGTGGAATCCACCAAGGCGACGGTGGACCATTTCGGGAAACACATTACCTTTATCAACGTGCTGCGAAATATGTCCGTGTCCTGCGACTGCGAAGGGACTGCGGCTGCGCCGGTAACCACGCCGGACATCGGAATCCTGGCTTCCAAAGATATTCTGGCGGTGGATCAGGCTTCCGTGGATATGGTTTACGCCCTCCACGACGGCAAAGGCCACGACCTGATCGAACGGATGGAAAGCCGTCACGGTCTGCGGCAGCTTACCTACATGAAAGAGATGGGCATGGGCAACGACCTGTACGAAATCGTGGACCTGGATAAATAGTTTAATAGTTAATCATTTAATAGTGGATCCGGAAAAATAGTTTTAGAAAGGCTTAGCCTGGGAAGGTACGATATGAAGATACGCAGTGCGACAACGCAGGATGCGGCACGGATCCTTGCAATTTATTCTTATTACGTGGAAAAAACGGCGATATCTTTTGAATGTGAAGTTCCTTCCTTAGCGGAGTTTACCGGCCGGATTGCAAAAACATTGCAGAAATACCCATATCTCGTGGCGGAAGAGGACGGCGTGGTGCAGGGATATACTTATGCCGGCCCCTTTAAGGAACGGGCTGCCTATGATCGCTCCTGTGAATTGAGCATCTATCTGGGCCGTGACGCGAAAGGCCGGGGATACGGCAGAAAACTGTATGAAGCGATGGAAGCGGCGTTAAAAGATAAGGGATTTTTGAATATGTATGCCTGTATCGCCGATCCCATTACCGAAGATGAGTACCTCACAAAAAACAGTGAACAGTTCCATCAGCATCTCGGTTTTGTCAAGGTGGGGGTGTTTCACAAATGCGCCTGTAAGTTCGGGCGCTGGTATAACATGATCTGGATGGAAAAATTTATTGGAAATCATATATAATTCCAAGTGAAAAACTGATAGCTGTTATTGCTTGTCAGAGAAAAGAAAAAGGCAGGACATTGCCCCATTTGGGGTACGTCGTGCCTTTTTTTGTTTGGCTTGCATATAAGTAAAGAAGTGATTTATTATCACTAAAAATATGTTTAATGACTTTCAAATGACTTTCATAGGAAAAAGGTAATCAGGAGGTTGCTCTGTTTTCTGCCAGTGGCTCGTATGATATAATTATAAATAAAATAACCCTGTAATTTAGAAGATGTTGATGGGTTAACAAGTTGAAATTGATGGAGCCGGCAGAACTGGGTTCCCAGCTGAAAATTTTCGGGAACGTGATGGGCTGTGACAGGAGGTTAACGGTTGATTGTTTAAAGGAAAGTGGTGCAGGAAACCATGAAAATTTTGGAAATGGATCATTTTGTACTTACCACACAAAATCTGGAAGCCTGCCTGCGTTTTTATACAGAAATGCTGGGCATGGAGCCAAAAGAAACAAATGGGAGGTTTATATTGCGGTTTGGCGCACAAAAGATAAATATACACACGCGCCCGGCGGAATTCCTGCCGGCGGCAGAGCATCCGGTTGCCGGCAGCCTTGACCTTTGTTTTGCAATTGAAGACGATATCGAAGCGGTGCTGGCAGAGTTAAAAAGTAAAAACGCCCAATTGGTAACCGGCATTGTGGAACGCAACGGCGCAAAAGGAAAAATGCGCAGCGTCTATCTGCGCGACCCGGATGGCAATCTGATTGAAATTGCATCTTATCATTGAACCATGTAGATGAGTCATGAATCCTGATCTAAGTCTGTAAATCTATAATTGTTTCAGAATGACAGCCTGAATAGCAAAACTGTCGTTGGGGAAAACGTTAATTGGCAGAATGGAGGTTTCCATGAAAAAGAAAACGTTAAAAAAGATGCTCCTGATGCTTCCCCTGCTGGGCATTCTGGGGGGAGCCTATTTCCCGGAGCCGGCAGAAGCCGCGGAACCCTGGCCGCCAAGGGATAATTTTTTCTGGCTGGGACAGATTAACAAGGCCAGCGATATCATCAATACAGATGAGAATTTGCTGACAAAAGAAGAAGGGAGGCGTTTTGCGGCCGCCATCCAGAAAGTGCTGGATGCCGGAAACACTAAAGGGGCGGAACGCCCTACGGTGGTAATCACCTTTGAACCCTTGCTGATTAAGGCAGGCGGACCGGACATCACCAAAATTCACGCAGGCCGGTCCAGCCAGGACATGCTGACCACGGTGAGCATTTTAATGCAGCGGGAGCAGTTGCTGGAACTTTCCGCGGCATTGAACAGGATGACTGAAACCTTGCTGAAACTGGCGAAAGCCCATGAGGGCACGCTCATTCCGAACTATACCAACGGCGTGCAGGCGCAGCCCAACAGCCTGGGACATTTCCTGTTGGCTTATGTGGATGCCTACGAACGTGACCAGGAACGCATCAAAGAATACTATAAACGCCTGAACCGGTCTCCCATGGGCGCAACGGTGCTGAACGGTACCGGCTGGCCGTTAAACCGTGACCGCATGGCTGCCTATCTTGGCTTTGACAGCATTGCTTACAACACCTATGACGCGGGGCAGGTCTTTCCCCAGGAAGCGCCCATAGAAATGGGAAGTATTGCCAGCAGCATTGCCATCCACACGACAAGCCTGATCCAGGAGATTATGCAGCAGTACGCCCAGCCCCGGCCCTGGATCTTATTGCAGGAAGGAAACGGCAACACGTATGTTTCCAGCGCCATGCCGCAAAAACGCAATCCCGGCATCCTGAACCGCTGCCGTACTGACAGTTCCACACTGTTAGGCCTGGCAGTCGGTGAAGCGTTCCGCGCCCACAATATTCCGGCGGGAATGGCTGACGGCCGTATTCGCGGTACGGACAGCATAGTCAAAAAGACGACAAGTGTCGTGAATCAGATGGACCGTATTTTACAAGCGCTTGACATCCGGCCGGAACGCGCCTTGGAAGAACTGAATCTGGACTGGACCTGTTCCCAGGAAATCGCGGATGTAATGATGCGCAAACATAATATACCGTTCCGTTCCGGGCATCACTTTGCGTCGGAAATTGTTTCCTATGCGCGGGCGCGTAATATTACGCCGGTTGATTTTGCCTACGACCAGGCCCGGGAGGTTTACAAAAACGTTGCTGCGGCAGATGCTTCGCTTCCCAAAGAACTACCTCTGACTCCCGAAGAATTGCAGGAGGCGAAAGATCCGGCGGCCATTATCAGAAACCGGGCGGTGAAAGGCGGACCGCAGCACAGCGAGATGGTAATCATGTTCAGTAAGGTGCAGAAGGTATTAGACAATAACACTGCATGGCAAAAGAACGCAGCAGACAAAGTTAAAGATGCAGAAGTGAAACTGAACGAAGACTTTGCAAAAATGTTGTAAAAGTTTTATCCATCAATATGACGTCACAATGATGGATAAAACTAATTTTTCAAATTAAAAGCCTCTTATACGGGTCTGCAGCAAGAAAGATTTACCGTGGACATTGCTAATTTTTCTGAAATTTAGTAAAATAATTATAAGAAGAACATGAATGTAAAATCGGTGCTGAAGCGACATAAACAATTCGCAGGCTTACGTTAATTGAGGGGTTGACAGAAAAATGCGACAGGAAAACTCTTTTGGAGCAGGGGAGAAGTTGGCTTTTCCCTTTTACATTTCCACAAAAACAGGATGACCGTTATGGCGCAACATGTTTTCATGTTGCGCCAGACGGTTATTTTTATCTGTGGGAATCCGATTACAGGATAAATGATAAAAACGGGGGCGTTTTTCATTGACTGGCACTATTTTGATCGCAGCTGCTTTCGTATGCTGCGCCTCAGGTTTCGTTCTGAATCGCATATATGCTAAAAAGTATGGAGAAGCGGCGGTTCAGTGGAAACTGTTTGCCCTGCAGGCTATTTGTATTGGCGGCGCGTTGACACAGCTTCCCGTTGACGAAAGGTCGTTCCAATTTTTATTTTGGCTCATTGCAAGCGTGGTTTCCTGTGCAGCCGGCCTTTGTCTGTGCCGGCAGCATGCAAAGCGTCAACAGGCCGGACCGGGTGACACCGTTGTCGCCATGGCGGCGCAGGCGATATTGCCAGTTGGCGCAGCGGTCGTGATTCTGATGGCTGCCGGTATGATAGCGTTTGGTTTTCTTTGGGTTCATTAATTCAGGATAAGGTTCATAGATTTTATGGGGAGGTGAAAATTCGTTATGAGAAAAAGTGTGCGATTCGGCTTGGCTGTAATGTGTGCAACATTAACTCTGTTTTCTGTTACAGACACGGCAAACGCAGCTCCTAAAACGGTTAAGAATGCGGAGCGTTCCGTAGCGAACTGGTATTGGAGCGACGAGGGCGAGGTATGGCCGCCTGTTGCCGGACGGTATGAACGGAAGAATGACAACGGCGTGACAAACGCGTATATCAACGTGACGGTGCTGCCGGATCAATGGCCGGTGGTTACACTGCGCGCCTGCGATTACAACGGAACCGATGATGAAAAAGGCTGGGAAGCATTATCCCGGGCGCAGGCTGTCGTTCTGGGCGGACAGATTATCGGCCTGGCAATCACGGATTCCCCTCCGAACAAGAAATACATCAAAGCCGGCATGAAACCTGTCCAGCTCCGTCTGGGCGCCCAGTTTGCCACCGGCGCCGAAGTCCTGGGTATCCATAGAGGAAATGGAACCGGGGCCATGCTGGACGATGTACAGATTCAGCTGATGCATGCCGGCGTCAAGTCCGAAAAAGACGGGCTGGTTTTGGACTATTTCGGTCATAACGGACTTGCTCTGCCGGATGTCCGCGGTAAATATGTATTGAATAAGAACCGTACGCCGAGGGCTGACGAGTTTGCTGCCTGTGCGTTGGTAGCCGCGCTGCCTGTTCGTGAAACCAACACCGACTTTACAGATAAGACGCTGCAAATCATACCCGAAGCTGTGACGGGCAGTATGATGCCGAGATACAAATATATCATTAAGAATTATGGCTTTGCCGTTAAAGTATTCCAAAACGGTACGCTGCTGCGCACTTTCATGGTGCCGAAAGATTTAAGCGCCGTGTACCGCTTCGACAGCGATGGCGGCGATGTGATGATTTACAATATTGACGGGTCGAAAGGCTGAGGTTTAAAGAAAGAACCAATGAAGCCGGTATAGAATGTTTTGGTTGTACACATACGGATTAATCAGTGTGTTTTTTCTTTGTATATAACACTATTAAGGAGGTCTTTTAGTATGGATCGGGCACGAAAGATAACAGCGCTGTGTCTGGCAGCAGTGTTCCTCGTTACCCTGACGGTCTACGCTGCATCAAAAGGATATTTTTCCAAAGTTAAGCATAATGGCACTATTGTCAACGTTAAGGTTACGGAAGGAAACTATATTAAGACAAGTCAGAGAGCGTACCTTAAGGACAGCAAGAACAAAGTGCTCCTTAGCTGGAAGGATCATAAGCCGTCAAAAGCGTACCGCGGGAAAGACGGTAAGATCTACAGTTATTTTCCTTATAGCATCAATATGTACCGTTATAAACCAGGCAAATATAAGCTGGTGACCCGCTCTTTCAACCGTAGCATCGTCGTTCCCTTTACCTATGCCGGCCGTACTTCCCTGCAGTATCACTCCTCCAAGGTTGTGCGCAATAATAACGGCGATCTGGTGCAGCGTTTCTATTTCAAGCGCAGCAATGCCAAAGGCAAGATGGTTAACGCCCAGATTTATAACAATAAAAACCAGCTTGTACGTACATTTAAGTTCAAATCAGGCGGCTCCAACCAGCTTCTCTCATTCAACTGGAACGGATGGCCGGGGAAAAACGCAGCCAACCGCTGTCCCAGAGGCGTGTATACGCTGAAATACTGGGTTGACGGTGCTTCACCCCGCACGGCGAAATTCAGGTTAGCGATTTAAGGAGGCGTAAGGACATGAAACGCAATTTTAAAATAACAAAATTAGTGGTTTTCATGGTAACGCTGGTCTTAACGCTGGCTGTTACCGCAGTTGCCCTGGCCAAAGGCGCCGATGAGTGGAAAAAGGCGGAAGGCCTTTACGTTTGGAAACAGAGCGCCCAATACAGTAACGGTTTTCTCTTTGTAAAACCCATGGAAGAGGATTTGTTCCTGTTTGAGTTCAAAACCATGCGCGGCAGCGAAGCCGAAGACAGTTCCTATGATTACAACGTAGCCGGTATTTTCCTGGTGGAAGATAACGGCACCGGCGAAGCCGAATTTGAAGTTGATAAAAAGCCGGTGAAGCTGAACTTTACGCTGAAGGGCAAAACCATTGCCGTAAAACAGACCGGAACTATGCCCGCCGACGTCAGCGGCGAATATGATTTCCAGGAGAAGGGCTATGAAGCAACGGAAGCGGCGGCTACCGCAATCCTGGAAGGTATCACCCCGGCGAAGACCAGTCTGAACGCCTCTAACCGTCCCTACAGACTGGTATACGCCAACGAAACAGTCGGCGGCTGGTTCTATGATGTGCGTGCGATCCACCAGCCCGGTAACAAGATGTTCGCCAGATTTCTGGTAGCTGCAGACCTGACTGCAGTATATCGCAACGATGACGTGAAGAATCCCCAGCTGATCTACGGTTCTCCGGCTACCATGCTTACGACGGAATTTGCTCCTCTGTTAAAAGAAGAAGAAGAGGAAGAAGAGGAAGCTCCGGTCCCGGAAGGTGCCACCGAGGAAAAGGTGGAAGAAAAAGGATCTGACCGCGGCGAAGACCAGTCCAGGCTCAGTGCCGTAGTCAGCGTGGGTCCCGAAAATCCGGAAATCAAAGTGGGTGAAAGCAGCAAACTGGTCGTTTCCATTCCCGGCAGGCTGAAATACAAATTGTCAGATCTGAAATCCAGCGCTGACGACAAGGTCAGCGTGGCCAGTGGTGGAACTTTGGCTGCGAAAGCAGAAGGCGCTGCGACAATCAGCGGAAAATTAACTGTTGATAATGCCTCTCGCGATTTCAAAGTAGATGTTACCTCTTATGTTCCTAAACTGGAATGTGACGCTCTGCCTGTTCATTTAGAGATTGGTGAAAAGGTTGAGCTGTCCGCTTATATTACCGGACAGGAAGGCGAGGTAAAGCCCCAGTGGAGCGTCAGCGACAGCAAGATTGCCGAAATCAAAGACGGTGTACTTACTGGCAAGGCAGATGGCCTGGTAGATGTGACTGCAAAATACGATAAAATGGAACGCACCTGGAAGGTTGCGGCAGGCAAGGCTGAACTGCCCAAAAAAGGAGATGCGGCAAAGGGAGACGATGGTTTTGATATTTTTGACCTGTTAATCATTGGTCTGCCGATAGTTCTGATCGGCGGCGGTATCTGGATGTTCATGAAACGGAGAAAGAAATAAAATAGTATAACAGTACAAAATAATCAGGACGCAGCTTTATCTGATTGAATTACAGATGAAACGCGTCCTGATTTTCTGTGATAAGGCAGTTGAGTCTAAGGAGACGCTGATTAATCAGCGTCTCCTTAAATTATATTGTGAAAACAAAGCAATTGCGGATTTTTTGTTTTTGGAGTAAAATCAGAAAAAAGATTTGCGATTGGAGACTGAACATGAAAAGAGTTTTTACTGTCTGCCTGCTCCTGCTTACACTTTTGAACTGCCTGCCGGCTTTTGCCGGTGCGGTGGTCCAGAGAGGCAAAAAGGATTATGAACTGATTTCCCCTGAAAGTTACGAAGGCTACTGGGAAGAAAAGAAAGAAGGACGGCTCCTCATGGCTGTTGCGCCATCGGAGGAACCGGGCTGGTATGACGTGACTGTCGCATTACGCGAAAAGCGTCCGAAAATAGATATGTACATGATGCGGGCGCACTATCAGGAAGATGGCAGCATGTATTATGAAAACTGCCTCTTTGTTCTCCGCAAGGTGAAAAGCGACGGCAGTGTGAAGGATAAGGTAAAGTATCGCAACGGGTCGGGGCTTTTATATTACAGCTTTGATGAAAATATCCTGTACTGGACTGACTACACGCTGAAGCCTGAAAAGCGCGTGCTTACGTTTACAAAAACAGCCTCGCCTGATGCAGACGAAGCCGAATAAAGTGACAGGAAAAGATTATAATATTTATAGCATTACAGGGAAGCACGGACATACAAGCCGGTGCTTCCTTTTTTATTGATTATCGGAAAACGTGTCTTCTTTCATGAAATAATGCCCAAATACAATGATGCGGAAAATCCAGTCGACGAACATGGCATACCATACCCATAATACGTTTTTGTGCCAGAAGTCAATAAAGAGATAGGCCAGCCCCACACGGAATACCGCCATGGCAAAAACGGCGACTTTCATGGTAAAGGCCGCTTTACCGGTGGCCCGGAAATAATAGGGGAGCAAAAAGGCGACCGGCCAGATGATCATGGCTGCGGAATGGGCAAGAATGAGCTCTTCCGCCAAACCGGCAGAAAGAGGCGACAGGTTATAACAGCCTACCCAGAAGCTTCTGCCTATGATTAATACGGAACAGATTATGGCAAGGAACGCATAATTCAGGTATAAAAGAATCTTTGCGTAATACTTGGCCTGTTCCGGTTTCTTTGCTCCGTAACACTGGCCCACGACAGTGATCATCCCGGCTCCCAGCGCGTTCCCGGGCAGGTACAGGTAGGTTGCCAGGTTGGACGCAACCGCAAATGCCGCTATAGATGCAGTGCCCAGCGTAGACACCAGGCTTTGCAGCAGGATCTTTCCAAAATTGAACAGACCGCTTTCCACGCTGTTAGGGATTCCGATAGACAGGATTTTCTGGATAATCTCTCTGTCCGGCTTTAACTGTGAAAAAGCATAAATCCGGATTTCTTTACCGAAACGCTGCAGGCTGTACACCATAAACAGTGCCGCTGCCATCCTCGCGAGCAGGGTTGGAAGGGCTACGCCTGTCACGCCCATGCGGAGTCCGAAGATACAGATTGCGTTGCCGATAATATTGAGCAGGTTCATTCCCAAAGACACCAGCATGGCCAGCTTTGTATTACCGGATGCCCGGAAAATGGCTGCTGCCGAATAATAAATTGCCAAAAAAGGGAAAGAAGCGGCGGTAAATAACAGGTATTTGACTGCGTCTTCCATAACCCGGCTTTCAACCTGCCCGAAAATCACCGACAGCAGGGAAGTTCCTTTTAACAGAAACGCCGCCGCGATGCAGAGCATCAGCGAGGTGGTGATAAAAATCATCTGCCCGCCGCTTTTGCCTGCATCTTTGTAATTCCCGGCGCCGATGAACTGGGCGCAGACTACCGTCCCTCCTGCGGTAAGGGCGAAGAGGACCTGAATCACCAGCATGTTTACGGAATCCACAAGGGATACGCCGGAAACGGTGGCTTCACCTACATAGGCAACCATCAGCACATCCACCATGCCTACCAGTACCGAAAGGAGCTGTTCCACCACAAGAGGCCACAGCAGGTGAAACAAGTGGTGTTTGCTGAACAGTAATTCTGAATCAGGAGTGTTGTTGAAATGATTTGTCATTTTGTGCTCTTGCTATTCTACTTTAAGTTTCAAAGATGAAATTTCTGCCAGGGTTTGGCGTTGTTTATTGTGAGTGTGTTAATGAATGCATCTGCGGTTACGTAAGGCAATCGGATGATTTACAGATAACCTGTGTGTTCCAGCAGCACTTTTATCCCAATCAGGCACAGGACCAGGCCGCCCGCCCGGGTCGCATGGCTCCGGAAACGTTCTCCCAGTTTGAACCCGATGGTGCCGCCCAGAAAAGAAATGATAAAAGTGATCACGCCGATGAGCAGCGAACTGGTCCAGATGTTCACATCCAATACGGCAAAGCTGACACCCACAGCCAGGGCATCGATGCTGGTGGCAACAGCCAGCAGGAACATGCGCTTCGCACTGTAGCTTTCAATTACTTCGGCATCTTCGCCGGCTTCCCGGATCATGTTGATGCCGATGTACAGCAACAGGAAGAACGCAATCCAGTGGTCATACGCTTCGATGTATTCTACGGCCCAATAGGCTGTCCAGTAGCCGATGACCGGCATGAAGAACTGGAACGCACCGAACCAGGCGCCGAACTTGACTGCTCCTGCAAGCCGGGAAGAGGGTGCCAGCGCCAGACTGCCGCAAATGGATACGGAAAAGGCATCCATGGCCAGGCTTACTGCGATTAATAAGAGTTCAAAAAAGCTCACGGTGTGTCTCCTGTTTATGGCTGTAAAGATGTACGGATTAACCGTTGAAAAACCAGCGGACTTATCTGTCCTGTGTTTGCTGTTTCTCGGTCGTATCCAGGTAATGTTTGGCAAAGGAAAAACCGGCTCCCCGTACTTCATTGACTTCGGAAATAGTGAAGAAGGCATCCGGGTCCGTGGCGGAAATAAGCTGGGTAATGGGGTACAGTTTCCGCCGGGGAATCACGCACATGATACATTTTCCCTGCTTGCCTGTGTAGGCTTTTTCAACGTAAAACATGGTAGCGCCTGCGTCTTCCGCAAGGATTTGCTGCCGGATTGTTTCGCTTTCATCTGAAATGATAAACAACTGGATCTGTGACTTGCCCATGAGCATGATCCTGTTCATGGTCATGGTGAAAAGCGCCAGTACGAAAATGCCGTACAGGATTTGTTCTATACTGGAGAAAAATGCCTGGCTGCATAAAACAAGTCCGTCGATAACATACAACAAGACAGACACGTTGAGATGAAAGTATTTATTAAGAATCAGCGCAGGAATGTCTGTTCCGCCGGAGGAACCGCCTGCCCGTAACAGAAGCCCGATGCCTCCGCCCATCAGCACGCCGCCGAAGACGGCTGCCAGCATGATATTATCAGTGACCGGTTTTCCCGCAATGGGCAGATGTTCCAGCAATGACATGGCCAGCGGGTAGAGAATGGAATTGGCGATAGTCGTAAGCGCGAATTTTTTTCCTAAACAGATGAAGCCGGTTACAAAAAACAGCATGTTGATTACAAACACTGTGGCTGAAAGAGGAAAGGAAATATAATGCGTCAGTGCCAGCGCTATACCTGTGGAACCGCCCAGGATGATGCCCTGGGGCGCGATAAAAATGATAACAGCAGCCGCTACGGAAAAATTGCCAAGCAACATAGCCACAATGCTGCGAGTGATGCTTTTGTTCATGGTAATGCTTATCCCTCATAATCAAAAAATAATTTATAGCAGTTCCTTGTATTTCGAAATCACCTCGTCCCGCAAAGCCAGAAAGTCGAACACGGCGTCTTCCGACAATACGCCGCGTCTTAAATTCCGGGGAAACTTGCCTGCCTCATCGTCGGCAAAATCTTTTTGCCATTGTCCGCCTGTATAATACAGTTCCAGTTCGCGTATCTCTTCTTCAAGAGAAACGTAACGATCCAGCGCCTCCTGTAAATCCCGTACGGCTTTGCCGCTTTTATTCAGTATTCCTTCCATCCGGTAAATCCGTGCAAGCTGTGATTCACTGGCTTTTACATCTTCATTTGTTATGTCGGGCTGACTTAAGTCCTGCATCATAAAAAACCCCGGTTTCTTTGATATTATAACTCTAAATTATATCACAACAGAGCAAGAAATGTTATAATAAAATTGACCATGGAATGAAATTTTCTAAATTTAGAATAACTTTATAAATCAGAAAAACTTAATACAGTTATATGATATGGTATAATATAAACAGAAATCCCCTGAATTAATATACGGAAAGAACTGGAAGGAGAAATGAACCATGATTAAATTTGCCCACAATAATTTTAACGTACTGAACCTGGAAAAAAGCATGGCGTTTTATGAGGAAGCGTTAAACCTGAAAGAAGTCCGCCGGGTAGAAAAACCGGATTTTACATTAGTTTATTTAGGCGACAACGGCGAAACGCCCCATACGCTGGAACTGACCTGGCTGAAAGACCGAAAGGGACCCTATAACCTGGGAGAGAATGAATTCCATCTGGCTTTTGTTACCGATGATTATGAAGCCTTGCATGAAAAGCACAGGAAGATGGGCTGCATCTGTTATGAAAACCCGATGATGGGCATCTATTTCATCAATGACCCGGACGGATACTGGCTGGAAATCCTGCCGGTACGGTGAAACTGGGAAACGCAAGTAAAAAGAGTTTGTACGATTCCCTGCAGGCAGGCATATGTGCGGAGTAATCAGTGGTTCAACTTAATTCTGATGGAATAGAGAGGAAAACTATGCGTATTCTTGTAATTGACGGACAGGGCGGCGGTATCGGCCGTTCTTTGGTGGAGTTGCTTGTTAAAAATTTTCCGGATGCGGAAGTCGGGGCGACCGGGACGAATTCCATTGCTACGGAAACCATGCTGAAAGGCGGCCCGTCTTTTGCGGCCACCGGTGAAAACGCGATTCTTTTTAACGCTGCGGAAGCAGATGTGATCATCGGTCCGGCGGGTATCATCATGGCCAACGCCCTGCACGGGGAAATCAGTCCGGCTATTGCCATGGCAGTTTCTTCCAGCAAGGCAAAGGTGGTGCTGATTCCCATGAATCACTGCCGGGCTTACATTGCCGGCGTTGAAGAAAAGAAGGTTGCGGAATATCTCCAGGACGCCATGGACATTATACGGAAGATTGCGGAAAAATGAAATAGCCGGCGTAGTTTCGTTGCAACGGTTTGATGGTGTTGCGTTGTATTGTTTCCCCTAAAGCATTCCTTGCTCTTGTATCTTGTTTCTTCGCATGTTATAATAAATTGCCACAAGAGTGACGGGCTTCGCAAAAGCGAAGCATTGCACTAACAGTTTTGTCCTTAACTGAATAAAAACGCTAAAGCTATGAAGGCTTACCGGTTCCGGAAGGAGCCAGCCGCTTCATAGCTTTTTTGTTTGTCTGTGCAGCATAGTTGCAGGAGTGAGCGGAACAGTTTTGCTCAGAAAAGGCAGCGAGGCCGAAAAAGTGCATGATTGCAAGCTGGACAGGCAACCAGGAAACTAATTATGTAAGCGGAATAAATTGCATCCGGCTTTTACGAAGTATACCGGCATTATGGGAAGGAGAAATGTAATATGAAAGTGAAGAAGCTTTTTTGTGTTTTGACGCTTGCTGCGCTGGCACTGTCCGGCTGCGGCGGGGAAACGAAAAAAGAGACGGCGGTGTTCAAGGTAGGCGTGCCCCACTTAATGGCCACGTACGATCACACGAAAGGGTATGACGGCTGGT
Organism: Acidaminococcaceae bacterium; assembly: GCA_017405945.1. Lineage (GTDB taxonomy): Bacteria > Bacillota > Negativicutes > Acidaminococcales > Acidaminococcaceae > Succiniclasticum. The sequence continues at coordinate 305 of JAFQZL010000039.1, read as the reverse complement.
CCACCACGCGTATCGGGGTGGGCGAAACCGTTTTGAAGTTCGATGCCGACGGAAAACTGGTGCCCTGGCTGGCAGACTTTGACGGCAACGTGTTTACGGTGAAGGACGTGAAATTTACCGACGGCAGCAAGGTGACTGCCAAAGATATCTGCGACAGCCTGACTGATTCCTGCGCAAAGAACGTCCGTGCCAGAGAAGTGATGAAGAAAAGCAGCTGGAAAGTGCTGACGGACAACAAGTTTGAATATAATGGCGAGAAGTCTGTCCTTACCGATCCGGTGTTCTGCATCGCCAAAGGCGGCAAC
>JAFQZL010000038.1 GCA_017405945.1 Acidaminococcaceae bacterium | reverse complement strand
GGTTAGAATGCCGCCCTGTCACGGCGGAGGTCACGAGTTCGAGTCTCGTCCGGGTCGCCAGTATGCCTCGGTAGCTCAGTTGGTAGAGCAAGGGACTGAAAATCCCTGTGTCCACAGTTCGATTCTGTGCTGAGGCACCATTTTGTAACGCAGTTACCCACGGACTTCACACCGTGGGTAATTTTGTATAAGAAAGAAGTAAAACGCTTTTCAGATATGCAGGGATTTCGTTAAAAGTATTATTGTAATGTTATCTTCAGAAAAGTAGGTGTTTATCCATGTTTCCGGGCGGAGAAAGTACTACCACGTCCCTTATTTTTATCTGGGGTGTCGTATTGATTTGCAGTATCCGTGGATGTTTCCGTAATTTCCAGACGGGGGATAAGGCCTGGGGCACGGCGTTTGGCATCCTGATTCCCGCATCTGCCTATTTCCTGGCAGATCTGCTGGGACTGCTGCCTCCGGGAGCACCCCGCGTCTTTATGTAAGCGGATATTTGAAGCATTCGTTTTTTAAAAATGCTTGACAAATGAGTCGTAATACGGTAAAATGAATTTGGTTAGCGGAGGCTAACCAAATTTTTACGCAGTATGTTAGCATAGGCTAACCTTTTCTGATGATTCCTCTTCATTTTTTTGATTTGTGGAATCCGGCTGAAAAGCATTATGCGGATTTATACTGCGCCTGGCAGTATAAATCCGTATGAAAGGATTCCGGTGTTTTCTTTTGTGCGACTGGCGGTGGCCGGCCGCTTTTTTATTTGATTAATATAAATCCAGCGGTACCAGCGTTCGCACGCCGTCCGAAGTATATACATCTTCCGCTTTGACACGGAACACTTCTTTCAACAAATCTACCGTGATAACATCGGAAGGATTGCCGCTTGTAACCAGCGTTCCTTTCTTCATAACCACGACATGGTGAGCGAACTGTACTGCCTGGTTTAAATCGTGGAGTACCAGCGCGACTGTCAGCTTCAGCTCCCGGTTTAACCGGTCCAGCAGTTTCATGACTTCCAGCTGGTGGCAGATATCCAGATAGGTAGTGGGTTCATCCAGCAGTAATACCTGGGGCTTCTGGGCAAGGGCCATGGCGATCCAGGCGCGCTGCCTTTCGCCGCCGGACAGCGTCTGCAGGATGCGGTGCTGGTAGGGCACCAGGCTGGTTTCTTCCAGTGCCCACTCAATACACTCCTGATCTTCCTTTGTTGCCTTGCCGAAGAGACTGCGATAGGGGAAACGACCCATGGCCACCAGGTCCCGTACGGTCATATCGGCCGGGGCCTGGGGCGACTGGGTCAGGATGGCCAGTTTCTGGGCGAATTCTTTGTAACCGAAGTCCCACACGTTCCGGTTCAGCAGGGTGATCTGGCCGGCGGAAATGGGATTGATCCGGCAGATGGCTTTCAACGTAGTGCTCTTGCCACAGCCGTTTGGCCCTATGATGGCGGTAATCTTCCCATTGGGAATATCCGCATTCATGTGCTGTACAATTGTTTTTCCTGACAGTGTGACCTGCAGGTCTCTGACTTCAATCATATTGTCCATCATAATTCTCTCCTTAACAGGAACAGGAAGAATGGCGCGCCGATGAACGCCATGATAATGCCTACGGGCAGTTCAATGGGCGCAAAGGCTACCCGGGCAAACGTATCGCTGAAGGTTATGATGGCGACACCCAGCAGGGCGGCTCCCGGAATCAGGAAACGGTAGTCGGAACCCAGAATCAGACGGGCTACATGGGGGATTACCAGGCCGACGAAACCTAACAGGCCTGCCACGCTGACAGCGCTGGCTGCCAGGAGCGCCGCAATGGCAGTCAGTGCAATGCGTGTAACTTCAACGTTTACGCCAAGGCCTTTGGCCATTTCATCGCCTAACTGCAGGATGTTCAGATAGTGGGCGCTGACGATGGCCAGCACCAGACCGATCAATGCGTAGGGCACGATAATGCTGACGTGGGGCCAGCTGCGCGCGGCCAGACCGCCCACCATCCACATCAGGGCGCCGTTGACCCGGTCACTGTAGAATACCAGCAGGCCGGAGATGCCGGCGCTTAAAAATGCGGATACCGCTACGCCCGCCAGAATGATTCGGACTGGTTTGATGCCATTCTTCCAGGCCAGGATGTAAATGGCGATGGCGGCCAGCATGGCACCGATAAAGGCTACCGGCGTAATGAGGTATTCCAGTGCCGGGAACAGGATCATAATGGTGATGCCTGCGATGCCCGCGCCGGAAGAAATGCCGATAATGTGCGGATCTGCCAGGGGGTTGCGCATGACGGCCTGTAAAATGGCGCCGGAAAGCGACAGGTTAAGACCTACCATGGCGCCGACAATGGTCCGGGGCAGCCGGATGTTCCAGATAATCTGGTCCTGGGGGCTCGCTTTGGGATGCAGTAATATTTCCACGACCTGGGAAACCGAAATATCCGCAGCGCCTAAGGCGATGGACATAAGGCAGCCGGTCACGGCAAGGACTGTAAACAGGATCAGCATGGCGACGCGCCAGACCCTGCGGTCAATACCATAACGTTCCGCCCGTTCGGATGCGTCCGGCAATTTATCTGCCATAGTGTTTTCCTCCGATATTATTTAAAGTTTTCCGGGAATACATGTTTCGCCATCAGTTCCACTGCGTCCGGATACCGTAAGCCCGGAGGCGTCAGGAATAAATCTTCCGGCAGGATAAACACTTTGTTGTTTTTTACGGCGGTTAAGGCACTGTAGGCAGGATTTCCCTGCACATCCGCCTTCAGGCGTTTTTCAATCTTGTCCTGAGCGCCCATGGAGGTGATGAAGATGATTTCCGGATCCTTTTCTACCAGTACTTCTATGCTGTAAGGGGCTTTTTCCGGTTTGCCCTGAATGGCTGTTGTGCCCTGGGCAATGTTGACAAAACCTAACATTTTAGCTGCATTGCCGGCAATGCTGTTTTCCAGTTCCACAGTTACGGTGGACGGGGTGGCGTGCAAAATCACGATACGCTTCTTGTGGTCTTTCGGCATTTTGGCAACGGTGGCAGCGATTTTATCGTCCATTGCTTTGTTCAGTTTTTCTGCTTCGGCAGATTTTCCGTAAACCTTACCGGTGACAACCAGCGCTTCTTTGGTTTCTTCATAGGTTTTCGGCTGCAGCGTAATGGCGTTTATGTTGTTGGTCTCCAGCATTTTTATAAATTTCTGGTACTGCGCCGCATTGATGAACACCAGGTCCGGCTTTAACCCTACCACCTTTTCCATGTTGATATTAAACACGTGGCCGACGTCTTCGGCTTTTTCCATGGAAGGGGGAATCACAGAGGCTTTGCTGCTGGAAGGACGACCGATAATCGTCCCACCCACTGCGTCCACGTAATTCAGAATCGACGGCACCATGACCACGACCCGCTCCGGCTTTTTGGTAAGAACCACGTTGCGTTTTTCGGAATCGGTAATTTCCGCAAAAGCTTTTTGCGAGGTCTGAACTGCCGGTTTACTGCCTGCGTTTGTGGCCGCGTTGTCCGGCTTACAGCCGAAAGAAGCAAAGGCCAGCAGACTTACCATCAGTGAAACGAAAAGAAATTTTTTCATAATCCGTACACTTCCTTGTTAATTTTTGAGTTTTATAAACGCCTGGCCGCCGATCACAAAGACCGCAACCAGATAAATCAGCAGGATTCCTACCGACCATAACGATACTTCCGCACCGCTGCCGATGCCCCGCAACAGGTAACTGGTGTGGGTGAGGGGCAGGCATTCGATGAAGATGCGAAGCGCATCAGGCAATGCTTTTGTGGAGAAAAAGGTGCCGCATAAAAAGGACATGGGCAGCAGGATATAGGTGTTCACCTGGCCCATCTGTTCATACGTTGAGAGGAACATGGCTGCGGCAAAACCGATTTCGGCAAAGATAGCGCAATTCAGAATCAGCACCAGTAAAAAGAGGGGCGTAATGGTGAAGTGAGCGCCGAAAGCATAGGACAGCGCGATGATGATAGCGGAGGAAATCAATCCCCGCAGAACAGCTGCCAGCACTTTTCCGATTACATAAGCATACGGGCGGATGGGTGCGATGATATATTCTTCAATACTCTTGTGATAGACCCGTTCCGCATGGACCGGCGTAACGCTGTTGAAGCTGATGTTCATGGAGTTCAGGGCCAGAATACCCGGAACCAGGAAATCAATATAGGAAGCGCCGTTAGCCGTCTGAATGCTGCGACCCAGCCCCCAGCCAAAGGCTACCAGATACAGGAGAGGCGCTACCATGCGGGATAGGATGAAGGCGGTCATGCGATGCTTCAGTACGACCCAGTCCCGCCAGAAAACAGTCCAGATGTCAGACAGCATCAGAGTCCCTCCTTCCTTCCGGTCAGTTCAATGAATACGTCTTCCAGATTCGATTTGCGGATGGAGGATGCTGCGTCGATGGTGCCGATGAACTGCCGGGCTTCTTCACGGGAGTTGAAAAAGCGGAAGTCCCGGTGCACGTCGTCGCGCCATTCCGCTACAAACCGGCCGAAACGGTTGATGAAATTTTGAGGTGTGTCTACATCAATCAGTTTCCCTTTATTCATGATGGCCACCCGGTCGCAAAGTTCTTCGGCTTCTTCAATGTAATGGGTGGTGATCAGAACCGTCGCGCCGTCTTTTGCCAGCCGCCTTACCAGTTCCCAGATACGCCAGCGCACCTGGGGATCCAGGGCTACCGTGGGTTCGTCCAGGAACAGGATCTCAGGCCGGTGGATCAGCGCCCGGGCAATCAGCAGCCTGCGTTTCATGCCGCCGGAAAGCTGCCGCACTCCGTCATTGATTACGTTTTGCAGTTCCACGTATTCCAACAGTTCGGCAATACGGGCTTCCCGTTCTTCCCGGTTCATGTGGTAAAGTCTTGCGTGCAGTTCCAGGTTTTCTCCTACGGTCAGGTCCTGATCAAAGTTCAGATTCTGAGGCACGACGCCGATCATCTGCTTGATTTGACGGGCATCGTCCGCATTGCCGATGTGTTTGCCGTCGTACAGGATCTCCCCGGAGGTAGGGCGGGACATCATGGTCAGCATCCGGATGGTGGTAGTCTTTCCAGCGCCGTTAGGCCCCAGCAGACCGAAAATTTCACCGGTGCCGATGGTCAGGGAAAGATTTTCCACAGCTACCTTTTCCGCTTTTTTATTTTGGGTATCTTTATGGGGAAATGTTTTTCGGAGATTTTTTACTTCTATCATACGTTGTGTCCTTCCGCGTCTATACCTGGCATTTCCGTACCGGCGTCAGACGCTGTAGGTTTTCCGGCTGTTGCTGTGCGCGGCAGCCGATTATATTATTTTACCTTATCCGCTCATTTTTCGCCATATGTGAAGCAGGCTGTCTTCCGAAAGTTTATCAATTTTAAAATACGATGCGTCCATTTTCCGGGCCAGTTTTTTGGCCAGTCCCAGCTTAATGAATCCGTTTTCGGTATCGATGACTGCTATGGGGATATTCCGCTTGCCGATATGTTCTGCTTCGGTCATGGCATCGTCCACCGCATTAGTGCCGTTTTCCAGGGGCAGGGTGGCGTGACCGTCCGTAATCAGGATCAGTACGGGATCCTGCAGCGGGTCCTGCCGGTACAGCATGTCCAGCACGTCTTCCGCTTTGGAAAGGCCTTTAGCCAGCGGTGTTTTTCCGCCGGTGGGCATGGCGGCCAGTTTTTTCTGGGCGAAGTCAACGCTCTTGGTGACCGGCAGCAATACTTCCGCCTGGTTTTTCCGGAAGGCGATCATGCCGACCCGGTCACGTTTCTGATAGGCTTCCAGTAAAATTTTCAGGATGACGCCTTTTACGGTCTTCATCCGTTCCCGGGCGCCCATGGAACCGCTGGCGTCTACGGCAAAGAGGAAAATATTGCCGGTACGTTTCTCACGGACTTTGGTGCGCAGGTCTTCTTCTTTGATAACCAGGGCGCAGCCATTGGACTCCCGCCATTTCTGGTAGGGAGCTGCGGCCCGCAGGGTGGCGTCAAAAGCGATGTCAGAAGATTTGGAATGGGGAATCTCGGCTCGGACATAACGTCCCTGCCGTTCGTCTGTACGGGTGGCGCTGCGTTTGCCGCTGCCTTTGCGTTTCTGTTTTCCTTTTACCGGTTCAACCCAGACCGGCGGAAGCTTCACCCGCATGTCCGCCGCGTCCACGCGGTCGTTGCTTCCCGCGTTGGGGTTGGTCATGGTTTCGTCTTCCTTATGTTCCTCCTGGTTGCCTTCGTGGGCTTCCGTATCGGTTTCTTCCGGTTCCGGCGCGTCCGGCATGGAGAACAGTTCATCCTGTTCTTCCCGTTGCGGCGGCGGATTCTGCTGTGCGTCTTCCGGTTCTTTTGTTTCGTTCTGTTGCGGCTCCTGTGGCTGTTCCGGCGGCAGTTCCCGCATCCGGTGGGGCAGCACGAATTCCGCGGCCTTTTCCAGGTCTTTGGGCAACACATATTTGCGTCCGGCCAGAGCGGCTTCGGCCCGGGCGGCTTCCATCAGGTAAATGTCGGCCCGGTGCCCGGCCACGTTGGCTTTGATCGTATAAACGGAGGACAGCCGGATCATGGCGTCGGATACTTCCACTTCGGGCAGCAGCGCACGGGCTTTGGCAATTTTTTCTGCGAGCCTGTCTGTTTCCGCGGCCCAGTTTTTCCGGAAATCGTCCCCGTTCTTTTCAAAAGCAGTGACCCGCCGTACGATTTCCATCCGCGCTTCTTCGTCGGTTTCCGCATCTACTGAAACAAACAGCCCGAAACGGTCCAGAGCCGCAGAGGAAAGAGTGCCGCTTTCCGGAGCCATGACGGCCAGCACCGTGTATTTCGTGTCCCTGTGTTCGGAGAGGCCGTCCCGTTCCAGCTGGTAACCGCCGGTTTCCTCAACCCGGAGTACGGCGGACAAAATATCGTCCCGCAGCAGGTTGGCATCATCAAGGTAGACGACGCCTCCGTCCGCTTCGTCGATCAACCCCGGTTGGAGCTGCCGTTTGCCGTATTTCACCGCGGCTTCGGCATCAATGGAGCCAAACAGCCGGTCTTCCGTAACGCTTACGGGAATCTCGATCCAGGGTGCGTTATATAATTCCCGGGCGCCCCGCATCAGGGTGGACTTCCCGGTTCCTTTTTCACCGCTTACCAGCACTCCGCCTGCATGTGGATTGACAAGGGCCAGCGTTACGGCTTCCTTTGCCTTTTCCATACCGCAGACTGCGGCAAGCGGATATCCTGTTCTTTTCATGCGTCAATCACCTTATCCACATTTTCCCAGTCCAGCTTCTGTTCTTCGAAAGGACGGCGGCGCATACGGTGAGGCAACGCCAGGTGCGCGGCTTCCCGCAGGTCTTCTTTGGTAACTTCGGTATGTCCTGCCACGGCTGCCAGGGTTTCCGCGGTTTTGATCAGCACGATATCGGC
>JAFQZL010000037.1 GCA_017405945.1 Acidaminococcaceae bacterium | reverse complement strand
TGGGGAAGAAGTGGTTGCAGATGCTGAATGGAAATACTTCCTGGATTGTCTGAACGGTAACAGAGTTTATAGTCTTGATGAGAAATTACAGATGACCGATAAGAACAGCGTCGGTGGATCAGTTTGACAAATTCGTGTTTTGTTCAACAGCCGTAGATTTTTCTGCGGCTGTTTTGTTATAATTAAGTAAATCAATGTTAATCGTACAAATCGAAGTTTTCCTCCACAGGATTATTATGATATAATCTAAAAAATAATTCTGTAAGTGTCAATTTAAAAAAGTATGACTTGTATATATTAATAAAAGGCATTTAAAATAAAATTTGCAGAGGAGGGTTCCATTATGCCGATCAACAAAAACGAACTCACAAAAGAAATGCTGGAAAAAGCCATGCAGTGCAAAACTGCCGATGAACTGATTGCGCTGGCAAAGACAGGCGGTTATGAGATGACAAAAGAGGAAGCGGAATCTTACATTACGGAACTGTCTGATTTTGAATTGGATGATATAGCGCTGAAAAATATTGCCGGCGGTAAGTGTTATATGAGAACTCCCCTGGATGATATGATGTGAATAAAAGGCTGTTTATGTACCGGTTTTTCATTATGCGCGCGGGAAAACCCGCGGAGGAACTATGATAATTTACGTCAACATGAGTTAAACCCGTTTTTTCCACAACGGCCGCGGTATTTTTTCCGCGGCTGTTTTTTATTTCCGTAAATCCCACCGTCGGGCACAGACATATCCGCCGCTCTCTTCCCGTATTACCGGTTGTTTAGACGGCAGACCGGGACGGATACGCTGAATGAAAAATTGGCACAAACGAAACATTATGTTGAAAGAAAAAACTAAAATTTTAGAATAATGTTAAAAAATTTGTACAATTTGCGAAGATAAAATATAATTAAATTGAAGTATTATATTCGCAATTATAATGCAGCATAGTTTCTTTCAGATGACAGGAGGTACAGCCATGGCAAAATTCAGGACAACCAACAAAAAACAACTGGCGGCGCGGGTGTTGTGCACGTTATTGCTGGGCACGTATTTGGTAGGCGGGTACGGCGAACCGGTTGCGTGGGGGGCAGATAATGCGGCAATTCATGGGGAGGATGTTACAATTGATTCTGGCGCAACAGCTGCTTCTGCTTGGGGCACTATAACAACGGCTTCTGGTGATGAAGCCACGGCCTGGGGTTATAAAACAACAGCATCGGGTGAAGATGCCACGGCTTGGGGAATATGGACAACAGCAGGGGGCTTTAATGCGACATCCTGGGGTACTAACACAATAGCAGAGGGTGAAGATGCTACAGTCTGGGGAATAGATACAAAGGCGTTAGGTGAAACATCTACGGCTTGGGGTGCAGGAACTACGGCATCTGCAACCAGGGCCACAGCTTGGGGCGTAGATACAACGGCATCTGGTAACCGTTCTACGGCCTGGGGTCAGTTGGCAGAAGCTGGGGGTGAAAACTCTACTGCTTGGGGAACAAACACAAGAGCATCTGCAAAACAAGCCACAGCCTGGGGTTCACGTGCAACGGCTTCCGGCCATACTTCTACTGCTTGGGGCTGGCTTACAGAGGCATCTGAAAGGAGAGCAACGGCCTGGGGCAATGCATCAGTAGCGTCTGGTGCCGCTTCCACAGCCTGGGGCGGTTATTATTATCATCCAGATGAAGATCCGACAGCAGAAAAATATCACAAAGGCGGTACAGCTAGTGGTATCGCAGCTACAGCCTTTGGGATGGAAACAACAGCCAGCGCCTCTGGTGCTACAGCCTGGGGCGGTTATTTTGATGATGGCGCGAAAGAATCTTACAAAGGCGGCACGGCCAGCGGCATCGCGTCTACGGCGTTTGGTATAGAAACAGAAGCCCGCGGGAAAGCTGCTACGGCCTGGGGCAACAAGTCGGTTGCCGGCGGCGATTATGCTACCGCCTTCGGTGATTCTTCTCAGGCGCTTGCGGAAAACTCCCTGGCAGCTTTGGGCGGCATTGTAGAAAAGGATGCGACAAACGGTATCGCAATCGGTAAAGGGTCCACCGTATCTACGCCCAACGGCATCGCCATCGGTACGGGGCTGAAAGTATCCGGAAAAAACAGTGGCGCGTTCGGCGATCCTGGTGAAGTAAGCGGCAGCAACAGCTATGCTTTTGGTAACAACAATTCGGTTTCCGGCGATAATACCTTTGTACTGGGTAACAATGTAAAGACAGGTGCGAAGAACGCAGTCGTATTAGGCGACGGTTCCGAAGGCGTGGATAACGCCGTTTCTGTAGGCGCGAAAGGAAAAGAACGGCAGATTAAAAACGTGGCGCCCGGCACGGACGATACCGATGCCACCACGGTAAAACAGGTTAAAGAGATGATTGAAGCCGGTGGCGGCGGCGCGGATTTAGCGCCGGTTTATCGCCGCATCAACGATGTGGACAGCAAGGTGAATAAGGTAGGTGCCGGCGCAGCGGCTCTGGCAGCGCTGCATCCGATGGACACGGACGGAAAGTTCAGTATGGCGGCGGGCTTCGGCAATTACCGGGATGCCAATGCCATGGCGTTAGGTGTGTTCTACCGTCCCAACGACCAGGTGATGTTCAGCATGGGCGGCAGCCTGGGCAACGGCGAAAACCTGCTGAATGTCGGCGTGAGCTTCGCGCTGGATAAAGGCGTTTCCACCAGCAAGGCGGCCATGGCGAGAACTATCAAGGCGCAGGGCGAAGAAATCCAGTCTTTGAGAGCAGAGAATGCCAAACTGGCGGAACGGCTGGCAGCCATCGAAGCGAAACTGGCGAAATAAGATAGCCGGTTCTGAATAATCTGAATATCTTTTAATACGCAAAGTAATTCGCAAAGCCGCGTGTCGGAAAATATAAATCCGGCGCGCGGTTTTTTTGTGGAAACTGAAAGCCTTTGTTCCCAACATAACAGATATCACAGCAGTCAGAAGAAATAAGTTACAACCCTGACGCGCTTTTCGCGTGTCAGGGTTTTCATTTTTATTTTTTCTGCCCCGTCTCCTTCACACCGCGTCTCTTTCATTCAGGCCAATGAACTTCGTACAGTCGTTTTTGAAAAACAGACTGATCTTGCCGGTGGGGCCGTTGCGGTGTTTGGCAATGATCAGCTCCGTCAGGTGGACGGGGGAGGCGCCCGCGTTTTTATAATAGTCTTCCCGGTACAGGAACATGACGATGTCCGCGTCCTGCTCCAGGGAACCGGACTCACGCAAATCGGAAAGCATGGGTTTCTTCACCTGGCGCGTTTCCACACTGCGGCTCAGCTGGCTCAGGGCCAGCACCGGCACATTCAGCTCCCGGGCCAGCGCCTTCAGTCCCCGGCTGATCTCGCTTACCTCGTGCTGCCGGTTTTCGGAATTGGTCCGGCGGTCCGGGGCCTGCATCAGCTGCAGGTAATCGATCACGATCAGGTCCAGCCCGCCTTTCGCTTTCAGGCGGCGCGCCTTGCCGCGCATCTCCTGGATCGTGAGGCCCGGCGTGTCGTCGATAAAGATGCTGGAGCCCGCCAGTTTGTCGGAGGCCATCCAGATGCGGTTCATCACGTTCATTTTTTGTTTTTGCGTTTCTTCCTCTCTCCCCGGCCGCAGCTCCCCCGTCTCCAGATCCGCCTCGGTGCAGATCATGCGCTGCACCAGCTGGTCGCGGCTCATCTCCAGACTGAAAAAGGCCACGCGTTTCGGCGCTTCGTCTTTGCCCGCGCCACGCAGCGCCACGTTCTGGGCGATGTTCAGGGCCAGGGCGGTCTTGCCCATGGAAGGCCGGGCCGCCAGAATGATAAAATCCGAAGGCTGCAGCCCCGCCGTCACTTCATCCAGATCCGTGAAACCGGTGCGCAGGCCCGTCACCGGCTCATCGCTTTCCACCATGCTGCCCATGCGGTCCACGGTGCTCTCCACGATTTCCTGGATGGGCACGAAATCCCGGCCCCGTCTGTGTTCCGTGAGTTCCAGCAGCTGCTTTTGCGCCGAATCCACCGCGTTCCGGATCTCCCCGTCGGGGCATTCGTAGCCCAGGCTGGCGATGACGGTACCGCTTTCGATGAGCTGCCGCTGCATCGCCTTGTCCGCCACGATCTGCGCGTGGAATTTCACGTTGGCCGCCGTAGGCGCCACTTCCCCCAGCAGCGTGATGTAACTGACATCGCCGACTTCCTGCAATTTATCCATCTTTCTCAGTTCTTCGATGACGGTGACCAGATCCACCGGCTCGCTGCGGCCGTACAGATTCAGCATGGCCCGGTAGATGATCCGGTGGGCCTGCCGGTAAAAGTCGTCCGGCTTCAGGATCCCGGACACGGTGCCCACCGCTTTATTATCGATGAGCATGGCGCAGAGCACGTTCTGCTCCGCGGAAATATTTTGCGGAATAATTCTCTCCTGCATCGGTTGTTATCTCCTGTTGTTATAAATTCAGCTTGCTGCTGTTTCCCCAAACCCTTCCATCGTTTCCTGCCTTGCCACGGTTCCGCCTTTCACCATGGCCTCCGCTTTCCGCTTCTGCTCCAGGCTGGTGTTGCGGCGCTCCCCGGGCATCAGCACAGTGTAGCTGATGTTCCGTTTCAGAAGGCGGGTGACGGCCATGGCCCGTTTGGCGTTGCTGCCCTCCTTCGTGAGGATGTCCTCATGGAAGGCCGAGGTGAAGAGCAGGGGGACGTTCCTTGTCAGGCAGTTGTTCACGATTTGGATGAAGATCTGGTTGCAGTACGACGTCTCCGGCTCCGAACCCAGATCGTCCAGCACCAGCAGATCCTTGTCGCAGATCTGCGCCAGGAAGTCGCGCCGGCCTTCAAAAGCCATGGTGTTCAGCTCGATCATGACCGTGTTCATGTTGGTGAAGAGGCAGCGGCAGCCCCGGTCCGTCAGCTCGCTGACGATTTCCGCGGCGAGATAGCTTTTACCCGCCCCGGCCCCGCCGAAGATGGACAGGCCGGTGCCGTCTTTTCGCAGTTCCTCAAAGTTGTCCGCGTACTTCCGGGCCACGCCGGTGGCCGCCGGGTTCTGCCCGTTATCGTGGGCGAAGTCCCAGGCGCACAGTTTTTCCAGCCCGAAGGCCTGATAGCGTTTTTCCCATTTAATGATTTCCTGCAGGCCGCGCTTTTCACTCATGCCGCGCACCCCCTGTCACTCAGCCCTAACAGCCGGGCCGCTTTTTTCTGGGCCGGGGTGGTGGGGAGGAAAAGATTCCGCACGGCCTCGTTTTCTTCTTCCGGAGTGAACGCCTCTGTTCCTTCCCCGGGCAGGTAGAAGGGACAGCGTTCCCCCGGCTGCCAGTCCGCGCCGGCGGCGGCGGGCTTGTCGAAATAATTTCCCGCCAGCACTTTGGCGAAATTGCCCGGCTCCAGCAGCCAGCCAAGGGTGACGGTCCAGGTGCGGCCGGCCTTTTTGCCCAGCAGGAAATCGCTGCCCCCGATGCGCCGGATGGTCTTCACGATGGTTTCTTCCCCGTAGCGCTCCAGCAGATAATCCAGTTTCTTTTGCAGCAGGGGGACCAGCCCGGTGAATTTCCGAAGGGGCAGTTTGTTCCAGGCATCTAAAATCCGTTGGTATTTGCTTATAGGCTTATGGCTTATAAGCATATCAGCATATAAAGCATATTTATTATTATTATTATTATTAATATCAGTAATACTGTTTTGCGTTACATTTTGCGTTACATCCTGCGTTACAACCTGCGTTACATCCGGCGTTACATCCTGCGTTACATCCTGCGTTACATCCTGCGTTACATTTTGTGTTACATATGCTGGTGCGTTCTGCATTACAACACCTGTTGTCTGCACTGTATTGTCTTCCTCCACGTCCCGGGAACCGCTTTCCGCAGGCGCGTCTTCCGCAGCTGTTTCGTGCGCGCTTTTCGCCAGTGCATCGACCGCAGGCGCGTCTTCAACGACTGTTCCGCGTCCGTCGTCCGCCTTTTCCTTTTCCGTTTTCAGTTCCCTGCACCTGGCCACACGGATGCGGGTCTGTTCCCGGATCCGCTTTTGCCTGGCTTCGTCTTTCGGCGTCAGGCTTCCCGCTGTATTCTTCCGGCAGCCGGTGAACTGCAGCAGGCCGCCGGCGAGGGTGAGCCGGCCCAGTTTCTGCAGCCAGGCCACGGCCTTTTCCACCAGCGTCACGGGGAAATGGAAACAGGCCGCGATTTCCGGAACGGACAACGGCACGCCGGGGACCAGGCAGACACAGTTGTCCGGTCTTGCGGCGGCAAGGGTTTCCATGCAGTGCCATACGCCCAGTACGGAGGCTCCTTCCGGGTCTTTCATCATAATGGCGGTAATGTTCAGCAGATCGTTCGAGACCTGCGCGTTTTGGTTTTCCATAAAATGTTATAATCTCCTTTCGGAAGACACTGATCCACCGGCGCAGAAGGTATCGCGCCCCGTGTGCGCAAATGAATCAGCGTTTCCTGATGTTTACAAATTTTTTACACTACGTTGCGTTTTTTCAGAAGCCTCCGCATGCGGTTCAGCGTGCGGGTCTTTGTCCTGCTGATGAACTGGGGCGTGCAGCCCGTTTCCCTGGCGTACTCCGTGGGCGTTTTCCCATCGTAATAGAGGGCGCGGATACACGCCCGCTGCCGGGGGCTGGTGTGGGTGAGGGCCGCCTTCACTTCCTGTTCCAGTTCGGCCTGCAGCAGCGCCTGCTCCGGTTCTGTTTCCCGGCTGGTGCTCCGGATCCTGTCGTATGGGGACTCCTCCTCCGGACCGGGGATGCCGCACCGGTCTTCCTGCAGTTCGTTCTCAAAGCGTTCCTTCTCCCGGCGGGTCTCGCTGACCAGGGCGCAGCGGATGACTTTGTACAACAGGCTGGGGAAGGTTTCTTCCACCACCCCGCCCTTAAAACCCGCGATGAATTTCATGAGGGCCAGCCAGGCGATGCCGCGGATCTCATCCCGCCCCAGCCTGCGTTCCAGCACTTGCACCCGGAAAAAGATCCGGATGATGGGTTCCGCGCAGTAACAGAAACGTTCCATGGCTTTTTTATCCCCGGCCTGGGCGTCCCGCAGCAGTTTTTCCCAGGGAATCCGTTCCCTGTCGAATCGTAAGTGGTTCATTGCTCTTTAGTTCCTTTCTTATACTTTTTAAATGAGATTTTGTCCTCGCGAAGACTGGAAAATCGTAACACAAAAAACAGTGAAAAACAACACACCGCGCGGGTTTAAAACATGTGTAGAACATGTGGTAAACTTGTTGTAAACCGGCGAAAATTTTTTGCAAAGTATACGTGTAAACGGATAAAAAACGGATAAAAAACGGATATGGGCGGCGCGGCGGTTTTTTTATGAAAAAAATTCACAAAAAGATTGCGCAAGTCCCGGTAATAGTTTATAATTTGTATTCGTGTTAGGCTTGTTTTTTTCAAGCAGACCATACGGATTTTTTAATGGAAAAATCGATACTGCAAAAATCGGTGCTGTTTTTCTGACGGTTTGGTTACGTAGTGGAAAGGAAGGCGGCGGTTTAGGGCAAATTTTATTATGAGAAGTTATTACAATAATAATTTGAAATATTTGAAAGTGTTCGGCCGGTGGCTGGCCGGACAACGAAAAGCAAGGTTCTGGTCGCAAAGCGAGCTGGCTGAAAGGTTAGACGTAAGCCAGAACAGTGTGTCCCGATGGGAAACCGGCGAGGCGTTTCCTTCCCTTAGTAACCTGCAAAAAATAGCGGAACTGTTCGGCGTGACAACGGACGATATCTTCAGTATGATGGAGAAGGCGTCCTGTACGGGGCAGGAACCGGAGCAGCAGAGCGTTGCGGAACACAATGCGATGCAGGATCCGGACCGTAAAACACCGGAAAGCAGAATTCGCGAGCTTGAGGCGGAACTCAGTCTTTTACGGGCTGAGAATAGGACGCTGAAAGAAAAAAAACATGAGCTTGAGATGGAACTTGGTTCCGCGCGGGCTGAATATTTGACCCTTAAGGAAAATAACCGGCAATTGAAAGCTGCCATGCAGCAATTCATTGGCTAGCATGTATTAAAGGGAGGGATAAAAAGCTTGTACCTTTAAAACCTCCGTGGCTTTGATCCCGTTCATTCCGTCACGTAAACTTCCATTAAAATAACGTCCGGCACAACACAAGAAGCCGCAGCGGTTTTCAAACCGCTGCGGCATTTTTATTGTTATCCGTTCAAAAAAATTCCGGCAGCCGCCGGCAAAATACAAACACCCGGTTACGTAGAAATCAAAACGTAACCGGGTGTTTATCAGCGTTTTCAATAATACAACTGCCTGTCATCGCTGACCAGCTCTGCTAAGTCAACGTGCAGTTCCTCTGCCAGCGCGATCAGCAACAGAAGCCTGGGAACTTGTTTCCCACATTCAATACGGCTCAGATGCTGATAGGTTATACCCAGCTTATTGGCCAATATGGTCTGATTAATTCCTTCAAGGGTACGATAGTACTTAATCTTCGCCCCAAGCTGACGGGTTTTTTCGTGTAACAAAACTTCTGTCACTGTTTTTCAGCTCCTTAATTATAATGTACCGTACCGGCAATGATAAGCCGGAAACGGCTAAACCGTTTCATATAATAGCACCATAAATAAAAATTTGCAATATATTTTTTCTTCAGCGGAAAATTTTGGCTTGAAAAAATAATAAGCAGTATCATAAAATGTGATATAAGTGACATAATAAAATAACGACATTATAAAAGTATAAGACCCAGAGCAGCTTAATCGCTGTTCCGGGTCTTTTATTGTATCCGTCATCTGTATTGTTTATCAGAACGTCCAGCAGGCCTGCAGGTTTGCCGTAACGCCGCGCTGCTTGCCGACCCAGCCCGTTACGCCGAAATCGATCGCCATGGGGCCCTTGCCGGGCGTAACCTGCCAGCCCAGTTCAATCAGACCGCTCGAGCCTTTCACTCCCGGGCTCGGCGTGCCTTCGCCACGGTAGGTCGCCCGTGCATCCCCGCTGAATTCATACTGGTACCCCAGTCCGCCGTAAATCCTGTTTTTCTCGTTCAGTGCATGGATCAGCCTGGCGCCTACGCGCAGACGGTGGCTGTTCACCGAATCGAAATGCATGTCCGTGTCATCCTGGCCGTTAATGTGGATCATGGCGCTGTCGCTGC
>JAFQZL010000036.1 GCA_017405945.1 Acidaminococcaceae bacterium | reverse complement strand
GTTTGAACGGCGGGACGTGATCGTGGTGGCCAGCGTCAGCTGTATTTACGGGCTGGGCGGGCCGCAGGATTATTACGACTCCGTGGTTTCGCTGCGGGTAGGGCAGGTCATTGACCGCAACGCGATCCTGCGCAAACTGGTGGAGAACCAGTACACCCGGAACGATATCGATTTTCATCGCGGCACCTTCAGTGTGCGGGGTGATGTAATCGAAGTGATTCCGGCCAGCTTTGGCGAAAAGGCTGTGCGTATCGAAATGTTTGACGACGAAGTGGAACAGCTGCTGGAAGTGGACGTGCTGACGGGGGAAGTGCTGGCGAAGCGGACCCACGTGGCGATTTTTCCCGCGTCCCATTATGTGACCAGCAAGGAAAACATGGAGCGGGCCATGGCGGATATCCGCGCGGAACTGAAAGAGCGGCTGGCGGAGCTGAAAGCCAACGGCAAGCTGCTGGAGGCCCAGCGCCTGGAGCAGCGGACCAATTATGATCTGGAAATGATGGAAGAGATGGGTTACTGTACCGGCATTGAGAATTATTCCCGCCACATGGACAACCGGAAAGCGGGGCAGGCCCCTTTCACGCTGGTGAATTATTTCCCCAAAGATTTTCTGCTGGTGGTGGATGAGTCCCACGTGACCATTCCCCAGGTACGGGCTATGGCACACGGCGACCGGGCAAGAAAAGAAATGCTGGTGAATTACGGCTTCCGTCTGCCTTCCGCCATCGATAACCGGCCGTTAACCTTTGAAGAATTCTATGAGAGAATCAACCAGGTGATTTATGTTTCCGCGACGCCCGCGGATTATGAACTGGGCGAGGCGGCGCAGGTGGTGGAGCAGATCATCCGGCCTACCGGCCTGCTGGATCCCCATGTGGAAGTGCGTCCCATCAAGGGACAAATCGATGACCTGATGGGCGAGATCCGCAAGACCGTTGAACGGGGTGAGCGTATGCTGGTGACCACCCTGACCAAGCGGATGGCGGAGGACCTGACAGATTATCTGAAGCAGAACGAAGTGCGGGTGCGTTATCTCCATTCCGATATCGCCACCATTGAACGGGCCCAGATTATTGACGCGCTGCGGGAAGGCGAGTTCGATGTGCTGGTGGGTATCAACCTGCTGCGGGAAGGCCTGGATCTGCCGGAAGTGAGCTGTATTGCCATTCTGGATGCGGACAAGGAAGGTTTTCTGCGCAGCGATACGGCCATGGTGCAGACCATCGGGCGGGCGGCCCGGAACGAGCACGGTCATGTAGTGATGTACGCGGACCGGCTGACGGATTCCATGAAGCGCGCCATCGACGAAACGAACCGGCGGCGGGAGATACAGGAAGCGTTTAATAAAGAACACGGCATTACGCCGAAGACGATATACAAGGAGCAGCGCCATCTGATCAAGCTGACCAAAGTGGAAGAAGACCTGGATACGAAGAAGGCTTATGATGAAAAGGCGCTGAAGAAAAGCAGCGTGGCTGCGTTGCGCAAGCTGGCGAAAACGCTGGAAAGCAAAATGGCCCAGGCGGCAAAGGAACTGGACTTTGAAACGGCGGCGGAACTGCGGGACCGTCTGATTGTGGTGAAGGGACAGTTAGGGGAAAAGCTGCAGCCGGGGAAAAAGAAAAAATAACGAGGAACATTATGCAGGAAAAGATGATTATCCGGGGTGCGCGGCAGCACAACCTGAAAAATATATCGCTGGAGATTCCGCGGGAAAAACTGGTGGTGATCACCGGCTTGTCCGGCAGCGGCAAGAGCTCTCTGGCCTTTGATACGATTTACGCGGAAGGGCAGCGCCGTTATGTGGAAAGCCTGTCCTCCTATGCCCGCCAGTTTCTGGGACAGATGGACAAACCGGATGTGGATTACATTGAAGGACTGTCTCCGGCTATTTCCATTGACCAGAAGACGGCGGGGCGCAATCCCCGTTCCACGGTGGGGACGGTAACGGAAATTTATGATTACCTGCGTCTTCTGTTTGCCCGGGTGGGGGAGCCCCATTGCCCCAAGTGCGGGCGGCTCATTGAACGGCAAACGGTGCAGCAGATCGTGGACCAGGTGCTGGCGTTGGAGGCAGGCACCCGGTTTATGATTATGGCGCCGCTGGTCTACGGACGCAAAGGAGAACACAAAGATATCATTGAGAATATGCGGAAGTCCGGTTATGCCCGCATGCTGGTGGACGGCGAACTGCGGACGCTGGACGAGGAAATCGTGCTGGACAAAAAGAAGAAGCACCGGCTTTCCGTTGTCATTGACCGCATGAGCGTGCGGGAGGGCATTCAGCAGCGTCTCGGCGATTCCGTGGAAACGGCGTTGAAATTGGCGGACGGCGTCATGGAAGTGCAGGTCATCGGTGGGGAGACAAAGGTGTATTCTGAAAAATTCTCCTGTCCCGACTGCGGCATCAGCCTGCCGGAGATCGAACCCCGCCTCTTTTCGTTCAACGCGCCGTACGGGGCCTGTCCTACCTGCGGCGGTCTGGGCATCAACCGGGAATATGACTGGGAACTGATTCTGCCGGATAAAACTAAAAGCTTTGCGGACGGCGCCATCGCGGCCATGTCCGGCAATCCGGCCTCGTTTACCATGCGTCTGCTGACTGCGTTTTTGCAAAAATACGGCTATACGGTGGATAACTGCTGGAATGACCTGAAGCCTGCCATGCAGGAAAAACTGCAGTGGGGCGCCGGAGCGGAAACATTCCGGTTCATCTATACAAATCTCAACGGCGATACCAATGAATACAACCGGACCTGGGACGGCGTGATCCCCATGCTGAAGCAGCGTTACCGGGAAGCCTGGGGCGATGCCATGCGGGAAGAACTGGAAACCTTTATGAGCGGCAACATCTGTCCGGACTGTCATGGGAGCCGGCTGAAACCGG
>JAFQZL010000035.1 GCA_017405945.1 Acidaminococcaceae bacterium | reverse complement strand
TTCGGGAACAGGGTGTTGTGAGCGCCGGACAGCAGGCTCAGAGCTACTACGTTAACGTCGTCCTGCAGAGCAGCTTCAGCGATCTGCTCGGGGGTCAGGCGAATGCCAGTGTAAATTACTTCAAAACCAGCGTCGCGCAGAGCACGAGCTACAACTTTTGCACCACGGTCATGTCCGTCCAGACCCGGTTTCGCAACTAATACTTTAATGTTAGCCATTATATTATTACCTCCGTTATTTTTTGCTTTAATTTCAAATTATAATGCGGTATGAGCTTTGAATTCGCCGAATACTTCACGCATTACGCCGCAGATTTCGCCTTCGGTTGCATAAGCTTCAACAGCTTCCAGAATCAGCGGAACCAGGTTTACATGTTCATCAGCGCAAGCAGCCTTCAGAGCAGCCAGTTTAGCAGCTACAGCAGCGTTGTCGCGGGTAGCTTTTACTTTGGCAATCTTGTCAGCCTGCAGTTTGCCTACAGAGCCGTCTACGCGCAGCAGGTTTTTCGGAGGTTCTTCTTCCTGGGTGAATTTGTTAACGCCAACGATGATGCGACGGCCAGCTTCGATATCCATCTGCCATTTGTAAGCGGAATCCTGGATTTCTTTCTGGATGTAGCCCTTAGCGATAGCTTCGGGAGCGCCACCGAGTTCGTCAATCTTTTCAATGTATTCCCAAGCTTCTTTTTCGATCTTGTTGGTCAGAGCTTCTACATAGTAGGAACCGCCCAACGGGTCGATGGTGTCAGCCAGGCCGGATTCGTACGCAACGATCTGCTGAGTACGCAGAGCGATGGTAACGGATTCAGTGGTCGGCAGAGCCAGAGCTTCGTCCTTGGAGTTGGTGTGCAGGGACTGGGTGCCACCCATAACAGCTGCTGCAGTCTGTAAAGCAACACGAACGATGTTGTTGTTGGGCTGCTGAGCGGTCAGCATGGAACCAGCGGTCTGGGTGTGTACACGCAGCATCATGGATTTAGCTTTCTTAGCGCCAAAGCGTTCTTTCATAACTTTAGCCCATACGCGGCGGGAAGCACGGAATTTAGCAACTTCTTCCAATACGTTGTTGTGAGCATTCCAGAAGAAGGACAGACGGCCTGCGAAAGCGTCAACGTCCATACCGGCTTTGATAGCAGCTTCTACGTAAGCGATGCCGTCAGCGATGGTGAATGCGATTTCCTGGGAAGCGGTGGAACCAGCTTCACGGATGTGGTAACCGGAAATGGAGATGGTGTTCCATTTCGGAACGTATTTGGAGCAATATTCAAAAATGTTGGTGATCAGACGCATGGACGGTTTCGGCGGGAAAATGTAGGTGCCGCGGGCAGCGTATTCTTTCAGAATATCGTTCTGAATGGTGCCGCGCAGTGCGTCGGAAGGAACACCCTGTTTCTTGGCAACGGCGATGTACATGCAGAGCAGTACGGAAGCCGGAGCGTTGATGGTCATGGAGGTGGAAACTTTGTCCAGAGCAATCTGGTCAAACAGGATTTCCATATCAGCCAGGGAGTCGATAGCTACGCCTACTTTACCAACTTCGCCTTCAGCCATCGGATCGGTGGAGTCATAACCAATCTGGGTCGGCAGGTCGAATGCGCAGGACAGACCGCTGCCGCCGTTAGCTAACAGATAGCGATAACGTTTGTTGGATTCTTCAGCAGTGGAGAAACCAGCATACATACGCATGGTCCAGAATTTGCCGCGGTACATGGTCGGCTGTACGCCACGGGTGAAGGGATATTCGCCGGGATAGCCGAGGTCTTTTTCATAATCAAAGCCTTCGATATCCAGAGGGGTGTACAGACGGTTCGGTTCCAGGTTTGCACGTTCCGGGAATTTAGCAGCGCCCGCATCAGCTTTCGCCATGTACGCATCAAATCCCGCTTTCAGAGTTTCATTTGCCATTCTCAAATCCTCCTTAAAAATATAAATATAAATTTGGTTTCGCAACGCGGATTGGACAGTTCCGCATCACGGTGAGAGTGTTCCGTCAGAGACGGCTTTGTATGGCAAGATCCCTGCGGATCGAGTCAACAATCATCAAAATCATAATTGGACGATTATGATTTAGGGGGTGAGGCTGAGACCTCAGCCTCACCCGACTAATACATTGTAAACTATTTTACACAATAATTCAAGCGTTTGCCAAATTATTTTTATTCAGCCGGTTTTTCCATGGAGCCGGTCTCTTCGAACCATTTGTAAACGTCGAATGCTTCGGAGAGGATATGCGGAGTCTGGCTGTTGCCGCACTTCTCGCAGGCTCTCTTGAAGTAATCATACAGGTACGGCTGATATTTCGGATTGGCAATCTGATCGATGATGATCGGAGCTTTTTCTTTCGGGGTCAGACCGCGCAGGTCGGCAACGCCGCGTTCGGAAACGATAACGTCAACGTCCAGGGTTGCATGGTCGATATGGCTGCAGAACGGAACTACGGAGCTGATCTTGCCGCCCTTTGCCAGGGAGTTGGTGAAGAATACGGTCAGGTAGCCGTTACGTGCGAAGTCGCCGGAACCGCCAACACCGTTCATCAACTTGGTGCCGCAAACATGGGTGGAGTTAACGTTGCCATAGATATCAACTTCGATAGCGGTGTTCATAGCGATAACGCCGATACGACGGGCAACTTCCGGGCTGTTGGAAATTTCCTGCGGACGGAGCAGCAGATATTTTTTGTAGAAGTCTACGTTTTCATAGAACTTCTTCTGGCATTCCGGAGACGGAGTCAGAGCGGTACCGGAAGCAACGCGCAGTTTGCCGGCGTCGATCAGGTCGAACATACCGTCCTGGATTACTTCGGTGTAAACGGTCAGATCTTTGAAGTCGGAGTTAACCAGACCGTTGATAACCGCGTTGGCAACGGAGCCTACGCCGGACTGTAACGGCAGCAGGTTAGCCGGCAGACGGCCTTCCTTAACTTCGTTCTTCAGGAAGTTAACCAGGTTCTGGCCCATATGTTTTGCGTCTTCGTCGATTTCGCCCAGCGGACGAACTTTATCGGTGATGTCGCAGGGAACTACAGCTACGATCTTATCCAGTTCGCAGGGGATGTACGGAGTGCCGATACGGTCTTCCGGTCTTTCGACAGGAATCGGTTTACGGTTCGGAGGATCCAGCGGAACATAGGAGTCATGCATGCCTTCCAGGCCTACCGGCTGGGTGGTGTTAACTTCTACGATTACTTTCGGAGCAGTAGCTACATAGGAGGAGCTGTTGCCCATGGAAGTGGTCGGGATCAGGCCGACTTTGCCGTCGCCCAGGTCGTTGATCTTGCAGACTTCAACGATAGCGAAATCAATTTTCTTACGGTCAGCCATGAAGCCGTAACGGGCCATCTGTGCAAAATGGGACAGATGAATGTCGGCATAGCGGACTTTGCCGGCGTTGATAGCTTTACGCAGGGTTGCATTGGTCTGATAAGGCAGGCGGCGGTCCATGCAGCCGGCTTCAACCATGGCAGCATCAATTTCCGGACCTACAGAAGCGCCGGTCCAAACATTAACTTTGAAAGGAGTCTTTTTAGCTTTTTCAGCCAGAGCCAGAGGCACAGCCTTCGGATAGCCGGACGGAGTAAAGCCGCTGACGCCGAGGCAGTCGCCGTCTTTAATCATTTCAGCAGCTTCTTCAGCAGTTTTAAATTTGCAAACTACTGATTCACAAACACGATCTTTGATGTCTTCAAAACCTACCATAATAATTACCTTCCTCCTTAAAATATTATGAGAAATTTTCCGCGGCAGGCCGCGGGTAAAACAAACCTGGTTCCGCAAATCCCGTATCTAAATTTACGGAAACAAGGTTTGCTTTGAATCCGAAATTATTATAACACAAAAGAAACAAAAAAGCGAATGGAATTACATAAAAAATGGACCAAATCAAAATCTCCGGTAAAAATCCTTCATTTTCCGATTTGTCCAAAACAAAATTACACAAAAATCCGAAACAATTTTAGTTTACGAATCTGATTCTATCAATTATCGAAATTTTGCGCAAGGCGATTTACACATTTCGTTTTTTTTCAACAGGAAACATTCCCTTATGCTTCGTTACGCGCTCTGTTATTCGGAGGCAAACCTATTAAAGTGCCAGATTACGACTAACAACGTATTCAGCAGCCAGAAAAGCACCCCCATACGCACATTGAACAGGACATGATCGCCGATGCCCCCGACGGCGATGCCCAGACTCATCAGCAGATAACCTGCCGCAAATGCCCTCGCCCATAAAAACCTTGCTTTCCGTGCCAGCTTTACAGCCAGATAAAGCATACAGAACCAGGCACACAGGAACAGAATCAGTCCCGGAATCCCCAGTTCCGCAGCGACATTCAGAAACAGGTTGTGGCAGTGATACATAATTACATCCGGATTTTTAAAATAAAAATCGTATTCCGGAAAAACATACCGGTAATTATACCAGCCGATCCCCAGCGGATGATCCTCCACAACCGCTTGGGCAATTTCCAGGTAGGCCAGCCTCATAGCGGCCGAAGAGTCTTCCGTAACATGCCGGAGCGTGTTCAGGCGCTGCCAGACCGCCGGGCCAGCCAGGGCGGCTCCTGCCAGAGCGACACCTAAAAGATACAGGATGCCTTTCCGGTAAAAAACAAAAACAAAGGCCAGAACTTCCGCCGCCATGGCCACCCAGAACCCCCGGGAGAACGTAAACACCTGGCAAAGGATGACCAGCAGCAGGGTGCCAAACATCCCCCAGCGTTTCCGCGAATTTTTCTCCACGCCGATGTAACCCATGATATAGGCTGCCACGATGCATAAGTAGCCGGCAAATATATTGGGGTTCTCCCAGCTCGAAAAGACACGGTTCCGCAACAGCGGGTTCGCTTCTTTGTCAACCCATAAAGCATCGGTAGCGCCGCCAAAATAGTGCTGTCCGATACCAATCAGGACGGATACAACAGCCACCCATCCCAGAACCCGCAGCATGCGCACGGGAAAAGGCTGGCGCATAAAAATCTTCCAGAACGGCAAGCCCTCTACGTAAGGAGCCGGCCTGGCAAAAGGACTTTTCCCCGCAAAATAGTTCCCGAAACGTGTGACCAGCCAGATGACGGACACATACTGCCCCACAACATAAATGAAATTAAACGTACAGTCAAAGGGTTCGGTAACCAGCGGGTTATGCAGGGAAACATACCCTGTGACCAGCAGCAGCAGCAGCAGCCATTTTAAATGACGGGGCCAGACGCGCAGCTGTGAAATACCGCGTTCCTTCCATGCAATCTGCAGTCCCATCAGCAGCGACAGCAAGATCACAATGCTGAGCAGGGTCTGGTCAATGGCGATACACCCCGCGATCAGCAAAAGAAACTTCTGCATCTTACGGTATTCTTTTGCCGTTACGTTTGTATCTTCTGTCATCTCCACACCTTAAACCATTCGTTTCTCCGGATTTCAAACTGCACAAAAACCCGGAATCCCGAAATGCTGCACACTCATAATGTATCAGCTTTTATTCTTATATTCTTACGCTCGCCTTGAACGTCCCCACCAGATACAGGGAACCGCAGACACAGACGACGCCGTCGGCGCCCGCCGCCTCACAGGCCTGCCGGCAGGCCCGGCTGACAGAATCCACCGCAGTGGCATTGCCGCCGATCCGGGCAGCCAGGTCAGCCGCTTCCGCAGCCCGGGGACCGTCGTCGGCCCGGACGGTAAACACCGTATCAGAGGGACGGAACAAAATCCGGATTACTTCATCAACACTTTTGTCGCCCATCATACCGAACACAAAAGCCCGTTTCCTGCCCGGATAATATTTGTCCAGCGCGTTCCGCAGGGCTTCCGCCCCGTTGGGATTATGGGCCCCGTCCAGAATCACATCCGGTAAGCTGCTGATTTTTTCCAGCCGTCCCGGCCATTTCGTATGGGCTGCGCCCAGGTGCAGATGCTCCTCTGTAATCCGGGGATCCTGCTTCGACACAATTTTCGCTGCCACAATGGCAAGGGAAGCGTTGACGATCTGATGCGCCCCCGGCAACTGTATCTCATACTCCGAAGCATAATTGGTCCCGGCCATCAGCCTGAACTTTTGTCCGTCCACGGAGCTGCTGATTTCCTGTCCCCGGAAAGACCTTCCGTACTCATACAGCGGAGCCTCCTTCAGGGCGCTCATCACCCGGATCGGTCCCAGGGCGTCGCCTTCCGCCCCGGTGACCACCGGTACCTTTTCCTTGATGATGCCGGCTTTTTGCAGGGCAATTTCTTCTATTGTATTACCCAACACCTTAGTATGGTCCAGGGCAATATTGGTAATCACGGAGACCAGAGGCTTGATTAAATTGGTAGAATCCCATAAGCCCCCCAGCCCTACCTCGATCACGGCGTAATCCACCTGCTGCAGGGCAAAGTAATGAAAGGCCGCCGCTGTCAGGATTTCAAACTGGGTAGGCTGTTCGCAGGCTTCCTTTTTCACCAGGTCATCCGCAAACTCACGCACCGTGGTCAGAACTTTCGCGAAGTCTTCATCCGGAATATCTTTTTCATTGATCTGGATCCGCTCGTTGTAGCGGACGAGGTGCGGGGAAGTGAATTTTCCCACCCGCAGCCCTGCCTCCACCAGAATCGCGGCAATCATGGTGGTAACGCTGCCTTTGCCGTTGGTTCCGGCCACGTGAACCGTTTTTACCTGGTTTTCGGGATGGCCCAGCACAAACAGAAGCTGCTGGATCCGCTCCATTCCCAGCCGGATGCCGAACTGGCCCAGACTTTCCAGATATGCGATACTTTCCTGATAATTCATAATGTATTCTGCCTTAAATCGTTTTCAGATACGCCAGCCGTTCTTCAATGGTTTTGATCTTGGCCGCAAATTCTTCCGCTTTCGCCTGTTCTTTTTCCACAACCTCTTTCGGCGCTTTGGCCAGGAATCCCTGGTTCTGCAGCTTGCCGCTCACCCGCTGCATCTCTTTCTGCAGTCCGGCAAGTTCCTTATTCAGACGGGCGGTTTCCACCTCCACGTCAATCAGCGCTTTCAGCGGCAGATATACTTCCACGCCCGCATTCACGGAGGCCATGGCATTTTCCGGTTTGCCGGCCGTCAGCGGCAGCAGTTCCATTTCATCCACATTGGCCAGCAGATGGATATAGGCGGCATTCTCCCGGAACACTTCTGTCAGTTCGTCCGACACCAGCAGAATCGCGGGAACTTTTTTGCCCGGGTTCACGTTCACCTGGGACCGCATTTCACGGATGGACCGGATGGCGTTCATAATGGCTTCCATGCCCTTTTCCGCTGCCTTATCCTGCAGGACGGGATCCGCTTTCGGCCAGGCGCTGATCATGATGCTTTCGGTATCATGGGGCAGTGCCTGAAAAATCTCTTCCGTAATAAACGGCATGTAGGGATGCAGCAGTTTCATGGCGCCGGTCAGCACGGTCACCAGTACCTGCTGGGCCGTTGCCCGGGCATCTTCCCCGGCTTTGCCGTACAGTCTCGGTTTAATCAGTTCAATATACCAGTCGCAGATCTCGCCCCAGATGAAATCATACACGGTACGGCCTGCCTCGCCCAGTTCGAACTTATCCAGCAGCGCGGTCACGTCCGCAGCCACATCCTGCATGCGGGAAAGGATCCACTTATCCGACAGCTCGTAAGGCGCCCGTTTCGCGTCGGCCTGATAGCCTTCCAGATTCATCAGCGCGAAGCGGGAAGCGTTCCAGATTTTATTGGCAAAGTTACGGGTGGCTTCCAGGCGGCTCCAGTAGAAACGCATGTCGTTGCCGGGCGTATTGCCGGTGATCAGCATGAAGCGCAGGGTGTCACAGCCATACTGTTCGATCACCTGCAGCGGATCGATACCGTTGCCCAGGGATTTGCTCATCTTACGGCCCTGCTCGTCCCGCACCAGACCGTGAATAAATACCCGGTCAAAGGGAATGTCCTTCATGAATTCCATGCCCATGATCAGCATGCGGGCCACCCAGAAGAAGATGATATCGTAGCCGGTCACCAGTACGCTGGTGGGATAGAACTGTTTCAGGATATCCGTTTTTTCCGGCCAGCCCATGATGGAGAACGGCCACAGGGCCGAACTGAACCAGGTGTCCAGCGCGTCTTCATCCTGATGCACGTGACCGCCGCATTTCGGGCATTTGTCCAGATCCGTGCGGGACGCGATTTCCGCGCCGCAGTCGTCACAGTACCAGACAGGGATACGATGGCCCCACCAAATCTGGCGGCTGATGCACCAGTCGTGCATGTTTTCCATCCAGCCCAGATAGTTCTTGGTAAAACGTTCCGGCACGAACTGGGTTCGGCCGTCTTTTACGCAGTCCGTGGCAGCCTTCAGCAGCGGCTCCATCTTCACAAACCACTGGGTGGATATCAGGGCTTCAATGGGTTCACCGCAACGCTGGCAATGACCTACGGAATGAGGACAGTCTTCAATTTTCACCAACAGCCCCAGTTCGTCCAGATCTTTTACGATATTCTTACGGCATTCATACCGTTCCTGCCCTTCATAGCGTCCGGACTCTTTGGTCATGATACCGTCTTTATCGATGACAACGATGGCCTCCAGGTTCTGTCGCAGGCTCATCTCATAGTCGTTGGGGTCATGGGCCGGGGTGATCTTTACCGCGCCGGTACCGAATTCCGTATCAACATAGTCATCGGCGATGATGGGAATCTCCCGGTTCATGATCGGCAGCAGGATCTTTTCGCCGACCAGCTTGCCGTACCGCTCATCTTTCGGATTTACGGCCACCGCCGTATCACCCGGGATGGTTTCCGGACGGGTAGTGGCAATGGTCAGGTATTCCCCTTCATGACCGATGATCGGATATTTGATATACCACAGATGGCCCGCGTCGTCCTTGTGTTCCACTTCAATATCGCTTAACGCCGTATTGCAGTTGACACACCAGTTGGTGATGCGGGTGCCCCGGTAAATCAGACCCCTTTCATATAAGGAAACAAACACTTCCCGCACCGCACGGGAGCAGCCTTCATCCAGGGTAAAGCGGATGCGGTCCCAGTCGCAGGAAATGCCCAGGCATTTCAGCTGGTCGATGATCCGGTTGCTGTACTGTTCTTTCCAGGCCCAGACCCGTTTCACGAACTCTTCCCGGCCCAGATCATAGCGGGTCAGTCCTTCGTTCTTTTTAATTTCTTCTTCTACTTTAATCTGGGTTGCCAGTCCGGCATGGTCGTAGCCGGGGAACCAGATCGTGTTATCCCCCATCATACGGTGCCAGCGGATCAGGATATCCTGCAGCGTGTTGTCCAGGGCATGCCCCATGTGCAGCTGTCCCGTAATATTGGGAGGCGGAATGACAATGGTAAACGGTTTTCTGTCCGGATCCGGTTCCGCGTGGAAATATTTGTTCTTTTCCCAGAACTGATACCATTTCTTTTCCACCGATGCGGGATCATACGTTTTAGGGATGTTGTGCTCTTCTGCCATGTTCTTTCCTCCTGTGAACCTATAAAAATTTAATTATTACCAAAATCAATAAATCAATACGTAAGGAAACGCTGATTCATTCGTCCGCACGCAGACCTGTTAATCAGCGTCTGTTACTAAAAATAAAAAATCCTGTTGCTGCATTGCAACAGGACGAATGACCGTGGTACCACCTGAATTCTCTGTTCATTATTCAGGTGAAACTCCGGCTTATCTTACGCAAATACGGATTGAATCAATATTTGTGTGATATGATGCCCACCTGATCAGGAACAAAGCTCTTATTGATTACGTAACGTGTAACACGGGAACGCTTACCCATACAGCAGCACAACGAAAAAAACTTACGTCTTCTTCATTATTAATTGTTACTGTCATACTTCAGCGTTCCGGCTCCCGGGCTACCTTCCTGCATTTCCACCGGACGGTTTTCACCAGCCCCGTCCTCTCTTCAGGTTTTCCTGCAGTACTCCTCCCGTTCCCGGCCGTTTTCTATAAAAATTGTACTTTTTTAGTTTATCAACCTCAGGTAACGCTGTCAAGCACTATTTTTGCTGATAGAAAAAAATCGCATAACTGTTTGAACTTATCTGGCATAAATAAAAAATTAATTTATAAAAATTTTACAATTTTCCTGATGCATGCGCCATGCGGCGAAGCCGATGCTAACTGGCGTTAGCACATGTTAACAAGGAAAAATTCCTATTGACAAATCATTTTCATGGCCTTATTATTGTCGTTAATATCCGGAAAGGCAATTTCGTTCCACTGCCCAATGTTGCATCTGCCTTATAAGGATACGCCGGTCAAATGCGTTTCTTTGCAGACGGATTAACCGGTTCTTCCTTACGTTCTACAGCAAAGGGCAGCGTCCGGCGTACGCAGCATCATAAAACGCCCAAATAATTTTAAAGGAGTGTTTTTATGAGCTCACTGCATGTTACTTCCAACCGTGAAAAGATTGCCATGCGCATTTCCTGGTACAGCATAGCGGTCAATGTATTTCTGTCTCTGGGCAAGTTCATCGCCGGTATCTTCGGCCATTCCGCTGCCATGGTCTCTGACGCCATCCATTCGGCTTCGGATGTTTTCGCAACGTTTATTGTCATGGCCGGCATCAAAATTTCCGGAAGAGCGTCGGACGACGACCACCAATACGGACATGAACGCCTGGAGTGTGTGGCTTCCATCCTGCTCTCTGTAATTTTAGCCCTGACCGGACTGGCTATCGGCTACGCCGGAATAGAAAAGATTCTGAACCAGGATACTGAGTCCATCGCGATTCCCACGTTCCTGCCCCTGGCTGCCGCTATCATCTCTATTGTAGTAAAAGAAGCCATGTACTGGTATACGCGCCACTATGCGCTGATGCTGGAATCCGACGCGCTGATGGCAGACGCCTGGCACCACCGCAGCGATTCCCTTTCTTCCGTCGGCAGCTTCATCGGTATTTTGGGCGCCCGCATGGGCTACCCCATCCTGGATCCCATCGCCAGCGTGGTAATATGCCTGATGATCCTGCAGGCCGGGTATGAAATCTTTATGGGCGCCATTGACAAAATGGTTGACAAAGCCTGCTCCAAAGAAGAAGAAGACGCCATGCGGGCCAAGGTTGCCCAGGTTCCCGGCGTCAGTCACATCGACCTGTTGCGCACCCGCCAGTTCGGAAGCCGCATCTTTGTGGATGTGGAAGTCAGCGCCGACGATAACCTGACCCTGCTGCAATCCCACCAGATTGCGGAAGAAATCCATCACTCCATAGAAAAAGATTTCCCCAATGTCAAGCATTGTATGGTACACATCAATCCCCTGAGCGAAGTGTCCCATGAGTGTTACGGAGAGCACCGCCATTAAACCGGGGTTCCGGAACCCGGAAATGTCTTCACATAATTCTTACTTTTAAATATTGCGTAAATATCACGGCTTTCAGGCAAATAAAAAACCCGCATGGTCCAGATGCGGGTTTTTTATTTTGCAGCTGTGTCAAAAGGAGAAGGAGAAGGATGGGAATTTGCTAAATGACTTGTGAATAGCAAACGATTTATCAAAATATTTCGCCCTGCAAGTAATAGAATAAGACCGTTTCTGCTTGCGCAGGAACGGTCTTGATATCATTCACTGGCATCTTCCCACTCTCACCTAGAAAGATACTTCATGTCCAACATCACTATCCTGTCGCTCGCAGGTTAAGCAAGGATGCTTATACAGTTTACACTCCGGTTATACGGTGACGGGATCACATCGGAATTGCGCCGATTTAATAAACTGCACGAAATATTTATTTGATGGTTTAATTATAACGATTCCTATTAAGTCTGTCAAGCTATTTATTTTAGTTTTTTCATATTTTCTGTCAGCTATATGATTATTCTTCCAGAGTCACTTCGGAATCTGCTGCCAGCGCAGCCATGATCCGGTTAATAAAGTCCAGCCGCATGACCGGCTGCAGAACCGAATAGGCTGTAATCTGTTCGTCCGCAAGCCCCAGCGCTTTCTTAAAGGCAGCCCGCTGGGACATGGCCGCGTTCCGGCTGAGCTTATCCGCTTTGGTAAGCACGACATGTATATTAAGCCCGCACTCACGCATCCATTTATAGGCCTCAATATCACTTTCCATCAGCTGATGGCGTATATCCATAAGCTGGCAGACCAGCGCCAGATTCGGCGCCTCTTCCAGATATTTGCGGATAAAACCGGACCACTGTTCCTTGTTCTTATGATTGGTTTTGGCGAACCCGTAACCGGGAAGATCCACCAGATAGAACTGTGTCCTGTCTTCTGCCTGCTCCGTGACCCGCTTGGCGTCCAGCCGGTAAAAATTCAGCGTCTGCGTCTTGCCGGGCGAAGAACTGACCCTGGCCAGCCCGTTCCGGCGGCAGACCGAATTGATCAAAGAAGACTTACCAACATTGGAACGCCCTATAAACGCTACTTCAGGCAAATATGGCTTGGGATACTGTTCCGCGCGGACTGCAGATGTAATAAACTCCGCACGGATCACATCCCAGTGTTCTTTTGTCATGCGCACCTCCTCATCTTTTCAAGATAACGCCGGACCGTAACCGGCGTTACTTAAGGAAACACTGATTAATCTGCGTCTCCTTATGACAATTTCTGTGCCCGTTTTCCTATCTCTCTCGCAATATACACACCGCTGGCACTGGCCTGGGACAGGCCTCTCGTAATGCCGGCCCCGTCTCCGGCCGCAAACAGATTGGGGATTTTTGTTTCCAGATGTTCATCCAGGTCCAGGCGTGAGCTGTAGAATTTTACTTCCACCCCGTACAGAAGCGTATCCGCGTTGGCCATGCCGGGAGCGATCTTGTCCAACGCATAAATCATTTCAATAATATCGTCCAGCTGCCGTTTCGGCAACACCAGGCTCAGGTCTCCCGGCGTCGCGTTCAGAGTAGGACGCGTAAAGCTTTTGGCCAGCCGCCTTTCATCGGTACGGCGCCCTTTGACCAGATCCCCGAAGCGCTGCAGCAGTACGCCGCCGCCTAACAGATTGGAAAAGGAGGCAATCCGTTTGCCGTACTGATGCGGTTCTTTGAAAGGTTCCGTAAATTTGTTGCTCACCAGCAGGGCAAAGTTCGTATTCTCACTCTGCCGCGCCGGATCCGCATAGCTGTGGCCGTTTACGGTGACGATGCCGTCCGTATTTTCCGCAACTACATAGCCGTTGGGGTTCATGCAGAACGTCCGCACCAGGTCATTGTACTGTTTGGTACGGTACACCAGCTTGGCTTCATATACTTCATCGGTAATATGCTTAAAGACCGCGGCCGGCACTTCCACCCGGACGCCTATGTCTACTGCATTATTGGTAAAGGCAAGCCCCAGCTTCCGGCCCTGCTCCGTAAACCATTCCGCGCCGGCTCTGCCGGGAGCCGCAATCAGATAGGTGCTGCGCAGTTCGCCTTTCGATGTATCCAGCACGAATTCATCCATTTCCTTGCAAAAGCTGTTCACTTTCGTATCACAGAAAATATCAACCTTTTTGCTCAGGTCTTCGTAAATATTTTCCATGATCTGCAGGTTGTTTTCCGTACCCAGATGGCGGACCTTGCCGTTTAACAGATGCAGGTCATAGCCCAGGGCCTTGCGGCCGATGGAAGAATTCTTGGTTGTAAAGGTTTCGCCGGGCGCGCCGTACCTGCAGTTGATGGAATCCACGTAATCAATCAGGTCCATCACGGTCTGCTTGGGCAGGTACTCGGGCAGCCAGCCGCCGAATTCGGTAGTGAAGTTATACTTGCCGTCGGAAAAAGCACCGGCGCCGCCGAACCCGCGCATGATCGCGCAGGGAACACAACGCAGGCAGTGGTCGGTTTTGCCGGCAGCCAGCGGGCAGTGACGCTTCGCCACCGTATGCCCTTCTTCCAGCATTACTACGGAAAGCCCGGGGAACTTTTCACTGAATTCCCAGCAGGCAAAAATTGCGGCAGGTCCGCCGCCAATTACAGCAACATCATATTTTTTCCGCATACTACCGCCCCTCATTCATCAGAAAGCGCTGCTGCAACAGGGCCGCGCTTCCTTTAATCCGAATTGTTTTTACCGCAATTAATTACAACGATAAATGATTTACAACGATACCGTCACGGCTTCAGCGCCAGTTTCAGCACTTCGTCCATGTGGGTCACCGGGACAAAATGAATATCCTCCCGGACCTTTTGCGGCAATTCCGCCAGGTCCTGCATATTCCGCTCCGGCAGCAGCACGGTCTTCACGCCATAGCGGTGCGCGGCCAGCATTTTTTCCTTGATACCCCCAACGGGAAGCACCTTTCCTGAAAGGGTGATTTCGCCGGTCATGGCCAGATCCGCTTTGACCACCCGTCCCGTTAACGCGGAAACCATCGCCGTCACCATGGTGATACCGGCGGAAGGCCCGTCCTTGGGAATGGCGCCTTCCGGCAGATGGATATGGATATCCGTTTTATCATAAAAGTCTTCTTTTAATCCCAGCTCTTTGTAACGGGAACGGATATAGGTGTATCCGGCCCGGGCCGACTCTTTCATCACGTCGCCCAGCTGGCCGGTCAGGGTCATGCCGCCCTTCCCTTCCGCCGCCAGCACTTCCACTTTCAGCAGTTCGCCGCCCACGCTGGTCCAGGCCAGCCCTGTCACGATGCCGACCTCTTCCCGGGCGCGCATATCCGATTCCAGATAGATGCAGGGGCCAAGGTAGTCCGCCAGATTCTTCACGGTAACTTTCGCGTCCGTTTCCTTTGCCGTGACAATACGGTAGGCAACCTTGCGGCACAGTTTCGCAAGCTGCCGTTCCAGACGGCGCACGCCGGCTTCCCTGGTATAATCCCGGATGATCTTCCGGATGGCGCCGGACGTAATGGAAAGGGTTTCCCGGGTAAGCCCGTTGGCTTCCATCTCCTTCGGCAGCAGATGCAGCCTTGCGATATTCAGTTTCTCGTCTTCCGTGTAACTGGACAGCTCAATGACCTCCAGCCTGTCCAGCAGGGCGGGAGGAATCGTTTCCGACGTATTGGCCGTTACGATCCAGAACACGGACGACAAATCGAAGGGATATTCAATAAAATGATCGCTGAAGGCATGGTTCTGCTCCGGATCCAGCGCTTCCAGCAGCGCCGAAGCAGGATCGCCCCGGAAATCGCTGGCCATCTTGTCCACTTCATCCAGCAGGAACAGCGGGTTCAGGCACCCGACTTTCTGCATCCCGTGGATGATGCGTCCCGGCATGGCCCCGATGTAAGTGCGGCGATGCCCGCGGATTTCCGCTTCGTCCCGCACGCCGCCCAGGGAAACCCGGGTAAACTTACGGTTGATGGCTTCCGCAATCGACACGGCCATGGAAGTCTTGCCCACACCGGGAGGACCTACCAGGCATAAGATCGGCGCCTTGTTGGTCTTTGCCAGCTTTTGCACCGCCAGGTGTTCCAGGATGCGTTCCTTGACTTTTTTCAGGCCGTAATGGTGTTTGTCCAGGATCCGGGCAGCCCTGGTAATGTCAAAACCGTTTTTGTCATATTTTCCCCAGGGAAGATCCAGCACCGTATCCAGATAATTCCGGATCACCGCGCTTTCCGCCATCATGGGAGGCATCTTGAAGAGGCGGTCAACCTCTTTGTTCAGCCCCTTCAGCACTTCTTCCGGCAGCGGCAGCGCCTTTATTTTTTCCCGGTACTCTTCCGCTTCCGCGTGAACATCTTCGGCGTCACCCAGTTCCTGGCTGATGACCTTGATCTGCTCCCGCAGGTAATACTCTTTCTGGTTTTGTTCAATATTCTGATGCACCTTCTGGGCAATGTCTTTTTCCAGTTCGGAAATCGTCATTTCCTTATGCAGGATCTCGTATATCTTTTCCAGTCTGGATTTCACAGACACAGTTTCCAGAAGCAGCTGCTTTGTTTTCAGGTTCACGTCCAGATAACCGGCAATGGTATCCGCCACAACGCCTGCATCCGGGTTGTCCTTGAAGGAAAGCAGCACCTCCGGACTGATTTTTTTGCCCAGCAGCACCCACTTTTCAAACTCGGCTATCACCATGCGCCGCAGGGTTTCCAGTTCCAGCCCTTCTTCCGGCAGGGCCCGGGCCGACAGTTCCGTAAAGGAAGCAGCCCAGCCGCCTTCCGCATCTTCCGACACACGGTCCGCCGACGCACGGAACAGGCCTTCTACCAGGATCCGCACAGCGCCCCCCGGCAGTTTCAGCATCTGCCTGATTTCGGCCACAACGCCTACCCGGTAAAGATTCGCCAGCTCCGGCTCTTCTTTATCTGATTTTATCTGGGAAACGATCAATATTTTTTTGCCGTGCCGCATTGCCGCGTTTACGGCATTTAACGACCTTGCCCTGGCAATGTCAAGATTCATCACCATACCGGGAAAGATGACCATGCCGCGCAAGGGCAGCAGGGGCAAAATTCGGGAAAAGGTATCCAACTCAAATCCTCCGTCAGGCAACAATCAGCTGCGGTTCCACATGCCGACGTACCGTATCCTCGGTTACGACGCATTTCACCACATCGGTACGGGACGGAACTTCATACATTACATCCCGCATGATCCCCTCAATAATGGCGCGCAGTCCGCGGGCGCCGGTCTCCCGGCGCAATGCTTCTTCCGCGATGGCCACCAGGGCGCCGTCTTCAAACACAAGCTCCACGTTATCCATGCTCAGGAAATGCTGGTACTGTTTGATCAAAGCATTTTTTGGTTCCTTCAGAATCCGCACCAGCGCTTCCTTGTCCAGCGCGTCCAGGGAAACCATGACCGGCAGGCGTCCCGCAAACTCGGGAATCAGGCCGAACTTCATCAGGTCTTCCGGCATCGTCTGCTTAAACAGGGAATCTTCCGCCTTCAGTTCCGTTTTCTTTTTGATATCCGCGCCAAAGCCCATGGCCTTGGTGTCGATACGCTCTTTGATAATGCTCTCCAGACCCGCAAACGCGCCGCCGCAGATAAACAGGATATTGGTGGTATCGATCTGGATGAACTCCTGGTGGGGATGCTTGCGTCCGCCCTGGGGCGGAACGTTGGCTGTCGTTCCTTCCAGGATTTTCAGCAGGGCCTGCTGCACGCCTTCACCGGAAACGTCCCGGGTAATGGAAACGTTTTCCGATTTTCTGGCGATCTTGTCAATTTCATCGATATAGATAATGCCTCTCTGGGCTTTTTCAATATCGTAATCCGCGTTCTGGATCAGGCGCAGCAGGATGTTTTCCACGTCTTCGCCCACATAACCCGCTTCGGTCAGCGTGGTGGCATCCGCAATGGCAAA
The DNA here is from genome assembly GCA_017405945.1 of Acidaminococcaceae bacterium. Taxonomy (GTDB): domain Bacteria; phylum Bacillota; class Negativicutes; order Acidaminococcales; family Acidaminococcaceae; genus Succiniclasticum. The sequence goes on along the minus strand of JAFQZL010000035.1, from coordinate 3,546 downwards.
CGGAACCTGCAGGATCTTTGCCAGCGTCTGGGCCAGCAGCGTTTTCCCGCTGCCGGTGGGCCCCAGCATCAGGATATTGGATTTCTGCAGTTCCACATCCTTATCTTCCGGCCGTGTGCTTCCGTAATTGATGCGTTTGTAGTGATTATACACCGCGACAGCCAGCGTCTTTTTCGGCTCTTCCTGCCCGATTACATACTCATCCAGAACCGCCTTGATCTCTTTCGGGGTCGGAAGGTTCTCCAGGGCTTTTGGCGCCGTAATGTTATTATCCCGTTCATACTCTTCCTTCAGCACTTCCGAGCATAATTCGATGCATTCATCGCAAATATACCCGTTGCGCCCGGCCAGCATCCGCTTTACCTGGTCGCCCCGTTTTCCGCAGAAGGAACAAATCACGTCACTGTTTTTATTATTATCGGAAAAACTCATCTGTAACTCCTTACTGTTTGATAAATTTCGGTTTGGGCTTACCTGTTCGCCCAGACCCGGCCCTGCCCGCAGTTTTTCTTTCAGCTGCGGACTGTGCAACCGGTTATGCTTCCGGCATACGGTCCACGACCTGGTCGATAATGCCGTAAGCCAGCGCTTCTTTCGCTGTCAGGAAATTATCCCTGTCCGTATCCGCGGCCACAGCTTCTTTGGTCTTGCCTGTATGCTTCACGATTACATCATACATTTCTTCCCGGATCCGCAGGATATTTTTCGCGTGGATGGCAATATCGGAAGCCTGTCCTTCGTATCCGCCCAGAGGCTGATGGATCATAACCTCCGAATGCGGCAGGGCGTAACGTTTACCCTTTTTACCTGCCATCAGCAGGATGGAAGCCATGCTGGCCGCCAGCCCTACGCAGATGGTAGACACATCGGGTTTGATGTACTGCATGGTATCGTAAATCGCCATGCCGGCAGTCACGCTGCCGCCGGGGCTGTTGATATACAGATGAATATCCTTGTCCGGGTTTTCCGATTCCAGGAACAGCAGCTGCGCGATGACAACATTCGCTACTTCATCCGTAACGGGGCCCGTCAGAAAAACAATCCGGTCTTTCAACAGGCGGGAATAAATATCATAGGAGCGTTCGCCCCGGTTATTCTGCTCAACCACAATAGGAACATAATTCATATCGTTCACTCCTTCCAGATTTGTTTTAAACGTGTTACTTTCAGGATAAAAGGGCTGTCTGTACATGCGCACAGACAGCTCCTCATGTTTTACCGCTTATTTATTATTTTGCGTTGTCCAGAATTACATGGGCAGCCTTGTGACGCAGGATGTTGGCCAGAAGCAGTCCCATGTTGTTGTTCCTGCGGATGATGGTCTTTACATCTTCCACACGGGCGCCGTTCTGGTCCGCGATGGACTGGAGCTGGGCATCTACATCGGCCATGTCCACCTGGATGTTTTCTGCTTTGGCGATGGCATCCAGCACCAGATCGGTGCGGACATTCTTTTCCGCGCCTTCCCGCTGGGCTTCACGCAGTTTCGCCATATCCATGCCGGTGTACTGCATGTACTGTTCCAGCGTCATCTTACGGCTTTCCAGGTTCAGTTTGATCTCTTCCACCATCTGGGTGATGCGGTCTTCGATCATAACAGCCGGAATTTCCATCTTTGCATTATTTACGGCGGTATCAATCAGGGCGTTTTCATATTCTGTTTTGGCTTCCCGCTCCGCAGCTTCCTGCATGCGTTTCTTATAATCTTCTTTCGCTTCCGCAACGGTTTTGTAGCGGGTGTACTTGGCGATGTATTCATCGTTCAGTTCCGGCAGTTCCTTATGCTTAACAGCCTGGATATGCACTTTGAAGATGGCCTGTTTGCCGGCCAGTTCGGGAACGAAATAGCTTTCCGGGAAGGTTACGTCCACATCGGTGTCATCGTCTTTCTTCAGACCGATCAGCTGGTCTTCAAAGCCGGGGATGAAGGAGCCGGAGCCGACTTCCAGCGGATAGCCCTTGCCTTCGCCGCCGCTGAAGGCTTCGCCGTCAACGGTGCCGGCAAAGTCGATAATGGCGAAGTCGCCTTTTTCGATGACGGTCTCGTCGTCGGTATCCACCATCTTCGCGCCGCGGTTGCGCAGGTCTTCCAGCGCTTTGTCAACGTCTTCGTCGGAAACGCTGGCTTCTTTTTTCTCCACATGGATGCCTTTGTATTCGCCCAGTTCCGGTTCCGGTTTCAGCACAACCTTAACTTCCGTTTCAAAGGCCTTGCCTTCTTCAAAACTTTCAAACGCTTTCTTCTCATCCAGCACTTCCGGATCGGAAACCGGCATCAGCTTTTCCGCTTCAATCGCCTGCTGGTAAGCCCGGTTCACACAGATATTGAATGCTTCTTCCTTTACGGCACCCTTGCCGTAATGCATTTCGATAATATTACGAGGCGCTTTGCCCGGACGGAAACCGGGGATCCTTACCTGGTTCGCAATCCTTGCCACAGCCTGTTTAAAGCTTTTGTCAACTTCAGCAGCAGAAACAGAAATTTTTAATGTCGCGTCGTTTCCTTCTCTGGTAACACTTACATTCATTTGAAAAAATCCTCCCTTAATATATGTTACTATTTGTAATAACCCTGTAAATTTTGGGGTACAAAAAACGCCCCATTTTCACAATGCTACAATATAATATCACAACGTACTCTATTTGACAAGCAAACACAACGAAAAAGCCCCTTGCAAAAGAAAAATTTCTGTGAAACCTGCAAAGAGTCTGACGGTTCCCCCGAAACCGGACATTCTCTTTCAGAAAAGGCTTTCCCGGCAATAAAAAAATCCCGGTCATCAGACCGGGATGGATTTGCATGGAGCGGAAAACGAGACTCGAACTCGCGACCCCAACCTTGGCAAGGTTGTGCTCTACCAACTGAGCTATTTCCGCATCGGTAACAACATGGATGATTATAAAGTAACATTTCAGTTTTGTCAACAACTTTTTTGTAAAAAAAATGGTTTTTTCCCGCAACGCCTTCCTTCTGCAGACACAACGTGTCCATGCGGACAAACGCACCTGTCAGAAAATTCCCAGCACCATCTGGCTGATATTTTTCGCGTGGTCGCTGGTCCTCTTCATGTTAATTAAAATTTCCAGGAAGACCAGGCCGGAGTCCGGATGGCAGACGCCTTCGTTCAGACGCCGGATATGGTTCTTGCGCATTTCCTTTTGCGCCGCTTTCACCTGGCGGCACACGCTCCAGGCCTCTTCCGCCAGCTTCGGGTCGTTTTTCGCAAAGCTTTCCATACTGACTTCCAGCGACTGTTCCATCAGTCTGCCGATTTCCGCAATTTCCTGCTGCGCTTCCGGGGAGATTACGATTTTTTCCTCAAAAATTTTGCGGCTGCGCTTCACCAGGGTCTGGGCATGGTCGCCGATCCGTTCCAGATCGATGCAGGCATGCATCAGGGCCATGTGCTTGGCAGACAGGGAACTGCCCAGTCCTTTTTCGGAAATATGGGTCAGGTACTTCGTAATCTCTTCATTCAGCTTATCCACGATCGGTTCATGTTCCAGCACGTACTGCACCTTGGCAGGATCGTATTTCACAAGGGA
>JAFQZL010000034.1 GCA_017405945.1 Acidaminococcaceae bacterium | reverse complement strand
GAAAATCTTTGGGGAAATAATTCACCAGCGTGAAAGGGGCCTGCCCCGCTTTCCGGTTGTCCATGTGGCGGGAATAATTCTCAATGCCGGTGCAGTAACCCATCTCTTCCATCATTTCCAGATCGTAATTGGTACGCTGCTCCAGACGCTGGGCCTCCAACAGTTTTCCATTGGCTCTCAGCTCTGCCAGCCGCTCTTTCAGTTCCGCGCGGATATCCGCCATGGCCCGCTCCATATTTTCCTTGCTTGTCACATAATGGGATGCGGGAAAAATCGCTACGTGGGTCCGCTTCGCCAGCACTTCCCCCGTCAGCACATCCACTTCCAGCAGCTGTTCCACTTCATCGTCAAACATCTCGATGCGGACAGCCTTTTCGCCAAAGCTGGCTGGTATTACTTCGATTACATCGCCCCGCACACGGAATGTGCCGCGATGAAAATCGATATCGTTCCGGGTGTACTGGTTCTCCACCAGCATGCGCAGGATCGCGTTGCGGTCAATGACCTGACCGACCCGCAGCGAAACCACGGAGTCGTAATAATCCTGCGGCCCGCCCAGCCCGTAAATACAGCTGACGCTGGCCACCACGATCACGTCCCGCCGTTCAAACAACGCGCTGGTGGCGCTGTGACGCAGCTTGTCGATTTCGTCGTTGATGGAAGAATCTTTTTCTATGTATGTATCTGTCTGGGGAATATACGCTTCCGGCTGATAGTAGTCATAGTAGGAAACAAAATATTCCACCGCGTTGTCCGGGAAGAAGGCTTTCAATTCGCTGGCCAGCTGGGCCGCCAGGGTCTTGTTGTGAGCCAGCACCAGGGTGGGCCGCCGCACTTTGTTGATGACCTGGGCGATGGTATAGGTCTTGCCTGTGCCTGTCGCGCCCAGCAGCACCTGGGAGCGCATGCCCTGTTCAATGCCTGCCGCCAGTTTTTCAATGGCCTGGGGCTGGTCGCCCGCGGGCTGGAATGGGGCTTTGATTGCAAAATCCATAGGGTCCTCGATATATTAAAACGTTTTCACATTAATTATATGGTTACTTACTTCAACAACAATCCTACCGGGCAATGATCGCTGCCGAACACATCCGTATAAATCAGGCTGTCTTCAATCTTGTCCTGCCAGCGGTTGGACACCAGCCAGTAGTCAATTCGCCAACCGGCGTTCTTCTCTCTGGCCTTGAACCGGTAGGACCACCAGGAGTAAATACCTTCTTTATCCGGATACAGATAGCGGAAGGAATCGGTGAAGCCGGCAGCCAGCAGTTCCGTGAACTTGCCCCGCTCTTCATCGGTAAAGCCGGCGTTGCCCCGGTTGGTCTTCCAGTTTTTCAAATCGATATTATTGTGGGCCACGTTCAAATCGCCGCAGACCAGCACCGGTTTTTTCGCGTCCAGTTCCAGCAGATAATTGCGGAAAGCGTCTTCCCACACCTGCCGGTACGCCAGCCTGGTCAGTCCGTCCTGGGAGTTGGGCGTGTACACGTTTACCAGATTAAACGCCGGGAACTCACAGGTGATGACACGGCCTTCGTGGTCATGCTCGTCGATACCAAGACCGTAGGTAACGGTAAGCGGCTCTTCCTTCGTGAACACCGCCGTGCCGGAATAACCTTTTTTCTCCGCGCTGTTCCAGTATTCAAAATAGTTGGGGAAATCAAAGGTCGCCTGTTCCCGCTGCATCTTGGTTTCCTGCACGCAGAAAATATCCGCTTCCGACGCCGCCAGAAAATCCGCAAATCCTTTTGTCATACAGGCCCGCAGCCCGTTTACGTTCCAGGAAATCAGTTTCATGGTAAATCCTTTCTGCCGCTTTACATTGCGGCACTATCCAGTCAAATGAACTCATAGATTCAGAGTCTCTCTCAGTCAACGTCACACCACCTGGAAAATATAAAATTTCAGGTAATTCGTCTCCGGCACGTTCCATAAAACAGGATGGTCCGGCGCCTGCTGCCGCGCTTCGATCTGGCGCAGCTGTACATGGGCTTCCGCCGCCGCTTCGCGCAGCATTTCCACAAACAGTTCTTCTTTCATGAAATGCGAGCAGCTGCAGGTGGCCAGATATCCGCCCCGGGGCAGCAGCTTCATGGCTTTCATGTTGATGTCTTTGTAACCCGCGGTGGCGTTCCGCACCGTCTTGCGGCTCTTGGTAAAGGCCGGCGGGTCCAGAATGATAAAATCGTAGTCCCGGGAGTGTTCCGCCTCCAGTTTGTCCAGCAGCGCGAACACATCGGCCTGCACTACCTCCATCCGGTCCGCCACGCCGTTCTTTTCCGCGTTCAGCGCTGTCATCCGGCAGGCCTCGCCGCTCACATCCACCGCCGTCACATGGGCCGCGCCGCCTTTGGCCGCATTCAGGGCAAAGCTTCCGGTATGGGTGAAACAGTCCAGCACGCGTTTTCCTTTCGCAATACGCGCCACGCTCTGCCGGTTATATTTCTGATCCAGAAAGAAACCCGTCTTCTGCCCGTTCTCCACATCTACATCGTAAACTATGCCATTTTCGCAGATGCTGGTCACAGGGGACGCGGGAAGAACTTCGCCTTCCAGTTCAAACCAGCCTTTTCCTTCTTCCAATCCTTCCAGCAGGCGGATTTTTACATCGTTCCGCTCATACACGCCGGTGATGGTTTCGCCGTCTTTGCGTAACAGCTTTACCAACAACGGAATGAGCATATGTTTGCGTTGTTCAATTCCCAAAGACAACGTTTGAATCACCAGCAGATTGTTGTAGCGGTCTACCGTCCACCCCGGAAACTGATCCGCTTCCCCGAAAATCAAACGGCAGCATTTAAAATCGTCCCCGGGCATCACCGTTTTGCGGTAATTCAGCGCGTATTGCAGCCGCCGTTCCCAAAAGGCTTCATCAAATTTGTCATTGGTGTTGGTACTGAGGATGCGCACCCGGATTTTGCTGTTATCATTGACAAAACCGGTGCCCAGATATTTTCCTTTGTCCGTCACCACGTCCACCAGGTCGCCGTTGGCATAACTGCCGTCCACCCGTGTCACTTCTTCCCCGTACACCCAGGGATGCCCGCCCCGGGCCGTGCGCTCGCCCTTTTTTGTTATATAAAACTTCGGATAGTTTCGCATAGTTTCCTCACGTTTCCTGTTAACTTGCGTTACTCTGCACGTTGCAGTTACATACTGTCTGATACATTACGCCCTTTACATTTTCTGTTAAATGCCTTATCGTTATATTATATCATACTCTTTAACTATAATAAAGAAAGGTAACGTGCCATGAAATACAACCAGGTTGTGCCCGGAACATTCCTGCAACGTCCCAACCGTTTCATCGCCCATGTGCTTATCAGCGGAAAAGAAGAGGTCTGTCACGTGAAAAACACCGGCCGCTGCCGCGAACTGTTAATCCCCGGATGTACCGTTTACTGTGCCGTAAGCGATAACCCGCAGCGTAAAACAAAATATGATTTGATTGCAGTGGAAAAAATAATCGAAAGCCAAACCATTTTTGCAAACGCCGGAATTCCTTCTCAACGTGTTAAGGGCACTCCTGAAGCACACAGCACGCTCCTTGTCAACATGGATTCGCAGGCTCCCAACGCCGCCGTAAAAGAATGGCTGCGGTCCGGCGCGTCTCTCTTCGGAAATATTGATTACATGAAACCGGAATACAAATACGGCAACTCCCGTTTCGATTTTTATCTGGAATGCAAAACAGAAACGAAACGGACTGGCACCGCCCCGACGCCGGCAGAAAATGAAACAACCCACCCCCGCAAAATTTTCCTGGAAGTCAAGGGCGTCACGCTGGAAGACAACGGCGTCGTCCTTTTTCCCGACGCGCCGACGGAACGGGGCGTGAAACACGTCCGCGAACTGATCCGGTGCCTTGAAGAAGGATTTGAGACGTACGTCCTTTTTGTCGTGCAAATGGAACGCGCGCAGTACTTCACCCCCAACAGAAAAACGCACCCGCAGTTTGCGGATGCGCTGTGCGATGCCCAAAAGGCCGGCGTGCAATTACTGGCCTATACGTGCAAGGTCACGCCGGACGAAATGAAAATAGATAAAGAGTTGAAAATCAGCTTATAAACAAAACTCTTGTCAGACAGGTGTTAAAAATGATTGAAGCGCTCACCATAACACAATGGATCACAATCTGTTTGTCCGCCGTGCTGATCGGCATGTCGAAAACGGGGATCCAGGGCATTACCGCCCTTACCGTTCCCTATATGGCCATCGCGTTCGGCGCAAAAGAATCTACGGGCATCATTCTGCCCATGCTCTGCATGGCAGACATCGTAGCCGTTTCCTATTTCAGAAAAAAAGCTGACTGGAAAGCCGTCGTACGGCTGCTCCCCGCCGCGGTAGCCGGGTTTTTTATCGCCATCTGGGTTGATGACCAGATTCCCGCCTCTGATTTCCGTTTCCTCCTTGGCATCACGTTACTGACCGTACTCCTGGTTATGCTGTGGAGCGAGTTCACGGGAAGTCAGAACCGGTGGGCGCACGCCTGGTGGTTCGCCCCCTTCTTCGGTCTTCTGGGCGGCTTTGTCACCATGATCGGCAACGCCGCAGGGGCGGTCATGGCAATCTATCTGCTTTCCATGCGCAAGGAGAAGATGGAATTTATCGGTACGAATGCCTGGTTTTTCATGGTCGTAAACCTCCTGAAGCTTCCCCTTCAGATTCTTGTCTGGCATAACATTACGTTTGAAAGCTTCCGGCTGAACCTGCTGATGCTCCCCTTTCTGGGCCTGGGAGCCTGCATCGGCCTGCGCATCGTCAAACGTTTTTCTGACCAGTCCTTTCACCGTTTTATCCAGATTGTCACGGCTTTTTCCGTTATTCTGATGATTACCCGATAGGAGTTTCTTTCTTCTGTTTTAAACGGACGTTTTAACTAACAACTTTCTCAGAAGAGCAACTCTGCAAAACCTGTAACATTCTCCTTCCGGTCACTTTGGTGACCGGTTTTTTTCATAGTTCCTGCAGTGGCAAAATGTTGTCATGCTTCAATGCCCGTTTTTCGGGGGCAAAACTTTATGCCCCTGCTCTCTTGCAGTTTGAATTCTGTACCTTACGGCTTCGCCTGTACAGACATATAAACTGCCTATCTTTATATATTAAAGAGAGCGTGGGGTCAGATCCCAGTATCCATGCGGTCTGGCGAAAAAAATCCGGGTGTTTTTTCCCCCGGATTGCTTAGTTGGATATACGGCAAGAAGAGAAAATAATAAAAACGAGGAGCGGGAATAATCCACTCCTCGTTTTTCTTGCTTATGCTGTCTTAGAACATATACGCCACGTTCACGCTGCCGCCAAAACCACGATGCCTGCCGCCGTAACCGTAGATGCTGATGTCTGTCTGCCACGGATTGGTCTTCGTGGCGCTCATGCGCATACCGACCTCACCCCGTACGCTGCTTCCCTTAATGCTGGCCGAACGGATCGCCACGCCGTCCACCGTGCCTTCGGACTTGCCGTCAAACTCGTACTCGTAGGCCAGGCCGCCGTACCAGTTCCACTTCTTATCCGTCGTTCCGTACCGGGCGCCCACACGCAGAATGCTGCTGGCCACGCTGTCCAGGCTGTAGTTGTTGCCGCCCGAGGCAAAGTCCACCCCGTCACGTTTGGTATAGAAATACTTCCCGTACACGTCGAGGCTCTTTCCGCCTTTGTAGTGGATGACCTTGCCAATGCCCACATGGGCGCCGAAATAATTGGCGTGCACGTCATAGCCGTAGCCGTTGCCCGCTGCATCCCACAACAGGCTGCTCGCGGTGTCCTTCAAACGGCCCAGGCGCACGCTGGCTTCCGTATACACATCATGCTTGTTTGTCCATTTCGCCATCAGGCCGCCGCCGGCATAATGCGAATCCCCATCGCCCCGGCCCGCATTGCCATGCAGCGTGTAGTTGGATTTTCCGTATTCTCCGAAGACGCCCCACTCCAGCGAGCCCTTCTCTAAATCCCGTTTGGAACCCACAGCTGTCGCCACGTTCCAGTTGTTGGAATTCACATGACTGCCGGTCTTGTATCTGGACCTGCTGCCACCCATGGAAGCAGCGATTACGGTTCCGTCCAAATCCGCATTCTGAGGATCCGCAAGTCCTGCCATCGCCTGCCCCACATACTCGTTGCCTGCCGCCAGCACGGCCATGCCTGCTTCCATCACCATCAGCGTGTTATGGGTCTGCTCCTGGGCCGCTAAATCCTTGGCGCCTGTCTTTGTCGTGAAAATCAGATCACTGCCGGACAGGGATGCCGCGCCTTCGCCTTCCAGACCGGCGCCCACCGTGTACTTCGTACCGGTAATGGTTCCTACGCTGTCGCCAAAATCAGACACCAGCGTCATCTTTTTATTTGCGTCCAGTTCTTTCACATTTTGGAAATGAATCTTCGCAGTATCTACATCCGCGCCTGCGAATGTAATGTTAGAAGGACGCGTCATCAACGCGCCGCTGTCCTTCCAGTTCACATTGGTGAAGGTCAGTTTCGAAGCCTGGTTAGCTGTTGCCGTATAGGTAACGTTCCCGCCTTTTGCCTCCAGGCTTCCTGTAACCGTTGCGTCAACTGTCACGCCGCTTACCGGTGCAAAGCTGTACGAAGTCTGCTTCACCTTCTCTGCCATATCTTTCAGTTTAGCGTTAGCCTGCAGCAGCGTCATGCTGTCGCCTGTCGCCACCGTTTCCGGACTTGCGTAGGAAACCGCAAACCCGTCCGTTCCTAACGCCGCCACTCCGGCATAATTATATCCCGCGCCGCTGCGGTCAAACAGGGTAGAACCTTTTACAAAATCAACCTTGCCCAATGCAACCGTATTCACATCTTTTGTGCCCACCGTGTAGGTCAGCTTCGTCTTCGCCGCATCCTGCGACAGCGTATCGGAATGCGTGCCTGCGATGGTTACGTTCTGATCCGTATTCGTCTCAGAGAACGCAACCGTATAACTCTTGTCCGCAAACTCAACCAACGCGGCGCCACCGGATTTAAATGCGGCGCTGGCGTCCAGGATTGTCATGGTATCGCCCGTTTCCATGGAAGCCGCACTTGCTTCCGTAAACTTCAGGTTATCCCCATTGATGGTCGCGCCCGTTGCGTCGTAGGTGTTGTCAAAAGCACGGGCTGTTCCATCCTTTGCAAAGGTTACTTCGCCCAGTGTGATGCCTGTCACAGTTTTCTTCGTCTCTTCGTAAATAAGCTGGCTCTTGTTGGCGTCGTCTACTTTCACGCCGCCTTTGGTCTGTGTGCCGGTAATCGCCACACCGCCGATGTCAAGATCAGAGGTTATATTGCTGCCGTCAGCTTTCCATGCATAACCTCCATTTACTGTCACATCCTTAAAATAATCTGTAGAACCGGCAGCCGCTTCTATAATAACTTTTGTTTCACCGGGTTTCAAACCGGAAGGATCTGAAACGCTCAATTCATCTGTTTCCACAGTAGCGATTACTTTATCATCAGCATCTTTTGCCAGCGTCCAGCCTGTAGGTACCGTGTCCGCATCTCCAGTAATGCTCGTCACATTAATCTTGTCAATCGCAACGCCGGTTACTGTAAAATTCAAATCACCACTATCAATCGCTGCAGAACCGGAAGCTGAAGCAGCCAATAATGTGTTGTTTTTGGTAAGCGAAACATCAAAGGATTCAGGTGTGCCATTCGTAATCGTTCCGGCAACATTTTTGGCAACAGAATCAATCGTATTACCACCGATCAGCGTCATGGTCTTGGTAGCACCTGCCAAGGGATCATCCGTTGTACTGAACTTCACACCGGAAATATCAAACGTGGAACTTTCATTAAATGTAAATACTGAATTCCGATTTTTCTGATTCGCCGCCGTTCCGTTTGTGTAATACGTTCCGCCATCACTCCAGGTGATCGGCCCGCTTAACGTTGCCGTATCAACCACCTTGTCGCCAACCGTATATATCAGTTTCGTCTTTGCCGCATTCAGTGAAAGCGTGTCTGTATGCTTTCCTGCAAAAGCAATCGTATCGGTCGTCGAGCTGTTAGTAGGATCTGTAATCGTATCGGTAAAAGCCACATCAGAATAGGTTACGGTATCAAAATCTTTCAACGTTTGCCCGCTTGCCGCATATGTTATCGCATCAGTTGCGTCCACAATCGTCATGGTGTCGCCGGCTTCCATAGGGCTTGTATCTGCAAATCCTAAATTCGTCGCGGTAATTGTCGCATTGCTTACATCATGTTCACTGTCAAACGTACGGGCAGCAGTACCTCCGTTTGTAAATACCGGTACTGTACCAAGAGTAATACCTGTAACATTCTTCTTAGAAGATTCATATATAATCTGACTTGTATTTAATTCGTTTACCTTGATACCGCCTTGCGTCTGTGTTCCGGTCACTGACACACCATTTACTGCAGTTGAGTCCAATGGAATCGAAGAATCGGAGTCCCCCGCCTTCCACATATTCGTACCTGTAATTATGATATCCTTAAAATAGTCTGTCCCATCAGCAGTAATAATGACCTTCTTTTCACCGGTTGCCAGCGTCATACCAGTTGGTAACGCAAAGCTGGATGTATCTAATGTTGCATTCACTTTATTATCAGTGCCCGTTGACAACACCCAGTTATCTGCAGAAGCGATATTATATGCCGTACCGGTCCATGTTGCAAGATTAACATTGTTCAACGTTACGCCGTCCACAACATAATTCACTTTATCTGCCGCCGCTTCCACATGCCCGTTAACTGTGCCAACAAAAATGAAGCCGCTACCGTTGTCACCATTATCTGTGAAATTCATCCCAACGGTCTTAGTTGCTGACGCGCCAGTATCTCTGATAACACTGCTGCTCGTTGTCAAACCTGTTGCATTCAAAATAACAGCTGTATCGTTTTGTTTTAACTTCGTATTGGCATTTCCCGTATAAGCAAAATTGGTATCATCAATCGTCGTGGAAGCAGAAGCTGTCCAGGAAGAATCCGGCATATTCTTTGATGTTCCCCAGCTATATGTACCCAAAGTAACCTTATCCAATGCAACACTTGTGATTTTAGTCTTAACAGTATTATCTTCGAATATTACTTCTCCATAAGCCGTCGCATCAAATGTTATTGCACTATCACTGTTCACCGTATTTGGTACGGCAACCTTTCCTGAAGAAGGCATTATAATATTATTTATTGAAGCTGTTCCAGTTACGTTCAAACCAACGACACTGTGTTTGTCGCCTACCTTTTTAATAGTATATGTTTTTTTATAAGTCATATTGGTTGCATCAATGACAGCATCACTGGCAAGCGTCCACCCCCAGTTCCCAAAGGAAAGTCCGTAAGAATCTGCCCAATCGGTTTCCCCAAGCGTTAGTTTCCCTACCTTAACTTCATCAACCACATATTTAACAACATCGGAGCCAGCAGATACTGTACCTTTAGCCGTTGCATCGACAAACATTCCAGCGCAGGGAAGCTGGATTGACACCGTTCCTTTTCCTGTAGTTGGCTGCGTGATACTATTGCCGGCAGTAATGCCCGTTGCATTTGCTAACAGTGACATCTCGGTCCCTGTTTTTATGCTTGGAGAGTTAAACCAGCTCAATGCACCTTCTTCCAGTTTTGCAAACTCCAAGTTAGACGCATCAATAGCAGCCCCTTCAAATGCAAAATGATGTCCTGTTTCAAGCGTTCGTCCCGTACCCCAAGTCATATTGCCAAAAGTTACGCCTGTCACATTATCAGCAATTTTATACAACACATTCTTATAGCTGTTCGCCGAATCAAGAGCAACGACATGTTCCTTTTCGTCATAAGTAAAAGTCACACCGTTGTTTTCATTAGTTTTTCCTACTGCCAATCCTGTACTCGCCTTAACAACCTGACTCAGTTTCGGAGTTGCTGCCGTAGCACTCAGCGTTACCGGATCACCATCATTATATTTCAATTTAATTCCTGAAAGATTAGTGTTCGTGTTTGTTGTTGCAAGCAACGTCATCGTGCCATAGGTTGTAGCACCAGAAAGACCTGTAGCTTCTGTAATATTAAGTTGCGGCTTACTTAAAGCACCATCATCATATTTCTTTGCTGACAAAACCGTAGTTCCGGAGTTCCAGGCAACCGAATCAGCAATATTAATAGTCGCGAATTTATTAATATCTCCTGTTACAGTATTGCCTGCTCCAGAAAGAAACAATGTGTTACCATTCTTGTCATAAGTTCCTCCCGTAATAGACCCGTTAACGGAAGCCCCATTTAATTCAACTGTATTATATGCGGTATTGTTTGCAGAACTACCGGAATTATAGCCACCATAAACATCACCTGTTACCGTTACGCCATTAATGGTCACAGTGTTATAATTAGCACCACTACCACTTCCACCATAGACATTTCCTGTTACTTCACCAGTCTCTTTGATTGTTACACTATTATTTAAAGCAGCACTGTTTTTAGAATAACCACCATAGACATCCGCGGTGACTGTTCCGTCAGTAATAGTCACAATATTGTACTGAGCAGTCTTTCCGGCATATCCGCCATAGATTGATTTGCTTGCTCCGCCTATTGTCCCTCCTTTAATTTCAACAGTGTTGTATATGGCTTTGTTATTAGTTTCATTATTTGGAGAATAACCGCCATAAACATGGTTTGTTACGCTACCAGCAGAAATAGTAACTGTATTTCCTTTAACTTTCGTATCGCCGCCTGCAATACCGCGTTGAGAGAAACCACCCATAACAATATCCGAAACAGTTCCTCCGCTTATTTCGACAGTGTTCGTTTCAGCACTCCCATATTCCCTAGCGCTACCTCCTGCTACCTTCTGGGCAGAAGCCCCTGATTTAATATATACTTTATTACTCGATGCATTACCGTAGTAAGCATTACCGCCGTTCACATCAGAAGTTACCGTACCTTGTATTGTAACTTCGTTCTCATTAGCTGAATGAGAACTAGAAGTTGAATCAGTATACCCCCCATAAACGCTATATGCCTCACCGCTGTTTAAGTAAACATGGTTACCCGTTGCTTCACCATTTGAATTTGAAAATCCACCATATACTTTACCAGGAACTTTTCCATTTATAGTAACAGTATTAGTTTTGGCGCTGCCGTTTTTAGAATATCCACCACATACTATATAACCAGTGTTTACAATATTACCTTCATAATCGGTGGCACCAAAAGTTACCTCGTTGCTCTCTGCAGTACTATTTACAGAGTACCCACCATAAATATGAGTATCAGAATAGCCATATTTTAAAGCGGCAGTATTTTTGATTTCAACAGAATTATTAGAAACTGAACTATTCACGGAAAAGCCACCAGCAACAGCGCCATTCACGGTTCCAGCAATTTCCACTTTATTGTTGCTCACACCGCCTAAAATGCCTGGGCCGAAATACCCATTAGCAGGCCAATAAGAAGCGCTCCCGCCTCCACTGTAAGTGACTTCTCCGCCGTTGTTAATCTTAATAGTATTACCACTATTTTCACTATAAACAAATTTAATTTTACCACCATTCCCAACAGTGAAATTAACACCAGTACCCGCTCCGCTTCCGCTAGGAAATATTAGTTCATGACACCAATAGTTTGTCTCATCTGATGTAACAGGTGACGGATTTTGTACTTCAATTATCCTATTCTCTCCCCACGCAACGCCACCGCCTACCATCGACAGGGAAAGGGCTATGGCCAGCACCGCCCCCACACGCCCGCGGTTCGCCTTTGTGCCGCAGTTTACACTGGTGCAGTTCTTGCCGTTGCGTTTTGCGATTTCACTCACCGCCACATAGCAGTTTCTCACTTTGCTCCAGATCACTTTGTAGATTTTGTTCATGGTGGCTTCTCCTTTTCAGTATAATGGTTCTGATAACCCTGTAGCGTATTAGCTTTCCTTTGTATGTATTTATTATAACTTTTGCAATATTATTTTTTAATATACTTTTTCAAATTGGCACTGCCAATTTCGTTTTTAAAAATGTCATTTTTGTCATTTTTATTGTTTTATGAATTCAAAGTATGATACACTTACAATGAAGAATTTCATTCTTTCCAAGACAAGTGTTCAGGCTTTTACAGGATAACCGGAGTTATGAAAGTATCTGCAGAGCAAGAAAGGTATCACTTATGAAACGGATCATTGGCGATAAACTGAATTTCCTGATGCAGCTGACCCATACGAAAAATACCCGGCTGGGCAAAGAGGTTTCCTTTGACCCTTCTTATATCAGCCGCATCCGCACCGGCACCCGGGGCGTGCCGAAGCACCGGGACTTTATATACCCTGTTTCCGCTTTTTTCGCGCAGGTTATCCGGACAAAAGCGCAGAAAGAAGCCCTGGCGGGAGCCATATGCCCCGGCAAACGCTGGCCGGAAGATATCAACACCGCCATCATGCTCATTGCAAACTGGCTGAAGGATGAGCCCGGATTTGATGAATACTCCAACAAAAACGCCGACAGCAGGTTTTCCCTTCAGTCTTCTGAAAGCGCGGTTTCCCTCCCGCAGGAAAAGGAGACAGGATTCTATTACGGCAACGCAGGAAAACGGGAATGCGTGATTCAGTTTCTTTCAGAACTGGCTGCGCTTGACAAACCGGTTAAACTGCTGCTCCATTCGGAAGAGGATATGGTGTGGATATATGAAAATCCGGATTTTGTAAAAAGCTGGTCCGTGCTGCTCAAAACGATCCTGCTGAAAGGCGGGCGCATCGTCATCGTCCATACTGTGCGCCGGGCCCTGGGCGAAATGCTGGAAGCAATCGCCAAGTGGTCACCGCTGTATGCCACAGGCCATATTGAATCGTATTACTGCCCCAGGCTGCGGGACAACATCTTCAAGCGCACGGTGTTCATCGGCAGCGGAAAAGCCGCCATTCTCGGTCATACCACAGGAGAAGCGGGCAAAAACCGGCTGAATATATTACTGCATGATAAACGGGCTGTGGAGGCGCTGGAAAAGGAATTCCACGATTTTCTTTCCCTTTGCCGCCCGCTTATGAAGATTTATAATTCTTCCAACTTCGCAAAACTCGGAAGCGCTCTTTCCCGATTCCCGGCAGCCGAAAGCAGGACGCTGCAATATCACGCCACGCCGTCCTGGCTTGTTATGCCGGAAGCTGCAGGCAAAAGCCTTTCCCTGCATCCCGGTTGCGAATTGTTTTACGACTACATGTGCAACTGCCGCGATTTGCTGTTCCTGCGAAAAAATAAACCGGCCGGTCCGGTTACTGATATCTTCTCTCTTCCTGGCATCCCTGCGGTTGTAAGCGGTTCCGTACCGGTTCCCCTTGCGGATTTATTTGGTCTGCCTTCGCTCTGCTATACAGCAAAAGAATTTCATATGCATCTGGCAGCTGCCCTAAACCGGTTCAAAACATCCGATGACTATCACATCGTGCTGCCTTCGCCTGATAACACGCATCCGATTACCGGATCCCTCTCTTCCCGGGACTTTTCCGTCATTGCCAATGAGACGGGAGGCGTGATCCTGTACCGGTCCTCGGTTCCGTCCACACTCTTTTTCACAAAGGAACAGGATATGACGGTTTCTTTCTGTGAATATCTGGAACACTTTGAAAAGGGCGCCGCTTCCCGGCAGGACATTATTGAAACAATTCAGCACTACCTGGATAAACTGGAAGAAGCAATGAAACAGAACGCTGCTGCCAAATAGACAGGACATCAGACTAACGTAAAATTAACCAGAACATAATTAACCAGAACATAAAACAGCGACTGCGCATATGTACAGTCGCTGTTGTTATTATTCCGGTCGCTTTTTCCTTTAAAACAATCTGTTTTTCAGAAAGAGTCCCCGAAGAATTATGGAGACAGTCTCAAATATATGATATAATAAATTATTAATGATTATGTGATCTGATTCATAAAAACGGACCTGATTATAAATTGCTAAGGAGAATAATAATGCTTCGCAATATTTTTCATTCCAACACAAAAAAAGTTCTGGCTGCAGCCATCTTCGCATCCCTGTTGCAGGGAATTGTGATTGCCGCTCCCGTTTTTGCGGAAACTGCTACAACCGGTGAAACAACAGTTACGCAGGAACCCACGCAAAGCAAAGCCAAAGCGGCAGGTATGACGGCTGCACAGCCAGACACGGCAGATCAGAAAGAGATTGACCATTCCGCCGAATTCAAACCGGTTCAGAATGAATTTCTGAAAGAGGGGGAAGGCATTCCCGGCAGTGAGGTTCCCTATCAGAGCGAAAGATCCCTCTCAAGCGAAGAATGGAAAACCATAGACAGCCTGGAAAAAGATATCCGGATACTCCGGCGGGAACGCGAGGAGTTTTTCAAAAACCGCGCAAAGGAAAAAGAAGAAAAAGAGAAAGCTTTTACCAGTGCGTTTAAAAACCGGCAGGAATACAGTATCGTTTTTAATCCGGATGATTATTCAACAAAAACAATGGATGCCAACGGTGAACCTGTAACCTTCCGCGCTTATGAACATCTGGTGTATGTTAAAAAGCCTTACGATCCGGAAAGCCAGATGCTGAGCATTTATATTCCGGAAGCTTATTTAAAAGGCGGAACCGTCAATGGCTTTACCGCGGAAACCGCGCCCATCTTTATGCCCAACGGCGTAGGCGGTTATATGCCGGGGCAGATCGAGGAGCCCCGGGAGGAATCCCGCCACGGCGGAGCCAACGCTGCTTTATACGCGCTGAGCAACGGATATGTTGTAGTATCCCCTGCCATCCGGGGCCGGAACCTGAAACATGAAAACGGCTATGAAACCGGCAAGGCGCCTGCGTTAATCGTTGACTACAAAGCTGCAGTACGTTTCGTTCGATTCAACCGCAAGGCCGGGCGCATTCCCGCCGGTGATACGGAAAAGATCATTTCCAGCGGCACCAGCGCGGGGGGCGCGTTGTCTGCCCTGTTAGGAGCTACGGGAAACGCAAAAGATTATGTTCCCTATCTTAAGGAAGCAGGCGCAGCCAAAGAGCGGGACGACATCTTCGCTTCCATGGCCTACTGCCCCATCACCAATCTGGAAAACGCGGATATGGCGTACGAGTGGATGTTCCATAACGCAAATGAATATTATAACGCCGGCCCGGCCAGAAGAGTGCCGCCCGCGGTCAACAGTACTTCACCCGCCGGCGCGGTACCGGACCGTCCGGCCAACGCCCCGGCGGAAGCAGCCAAAGGCACTGCAATGACACCGGAACAAAAAGAGATTTCCGCAGAATTAAAAGAAAAGTTTACAGAATATCTGAATGATCTGGATTTACGCGATTCCCTCGGCAACCGGCTGAACCTGGCCCCGGACGGATACGGCCTTTTCCGGGAATACATTGAGTCCCTCTATCTGGAAGCAGCCCAGAATGCCATTGACACCGGGGAAGATGTAAGCAAAACACCCTGGCTTACCGTCAGCGACGGAACTGCGGTCCATATGGATTTCGACAAATACGTTGCCACGGTAAAGCGTCTGAAAGGCGTTCCCGCCTTCGATGCCTTTGATATGACATCTGGTGAGAATAATGAATTCGGCACCTATGATATTCCGAATAAACATTTTACCCGCTACGCGCTGGAACACAGCCAGCTTGTTACAGTTCCGAAGGAAGAAGAAGAAAAAGAGATTGCGGAAGAAAAGGCCCGTCAGTACAACCTGGCATCTCCTGTTGAAAAACGGCAGCTGCGGAAAGCCAACCTGGAAGAACAAATGGAAAAGGATAAACTGGACCTTTCCCAATACATGGCAAACGGACGGATTATTAGAATGATGAACCCCATGCGTTACATCGGAAATCCTGATGTGCAGACAGCGCCCCACTGGCGTATCCGTCACGGCGCGCTGGACAGGGATACGGCCCTGGCTGTTCCGGCCATGCTGGCCGTAAAGCTGAAGAACAACGATAAAGCGGTTGACTTCAAAGTGGCCTGGGGTTACGGCCACGCCGGCGATTACGATCTGCCGGAACTGTTCGCCTGGACAGACCGCATCTGCAAAATCAAAGACAAAGCGGACGCGATTTTAAAAGAAGAACAGAAAAAAGCAAAAGCAAAAGAACAGGAATAAACAAAAAGAACAGGCATAAGCAAAACGTAGGAACCGATTGCGTCATTCCATGAGACGAAATGAGACGCCCGTGGCTTCGGCTGTTTGAGGTGCGTAGCACCGAGTTTCGAAGCCACAGGCGAATGAGTCCATGGAATAGCAGTCGGTTCCGTTTTTGCGTTGCCTGTTCTTTTTAATTTGCCTGTTTTTTGATTTGAGTTACGTCAAAAGCTAATTCACTCTGCATCTTTCTTCATCGCCGGCGGGGTAATGGGTTCCTTGTCGATGACCCGTACAACCAGCAGCGTAATGGTGCAGATGATCCATTCAAAGTAAATGGGATGCGGCAGAATCCGTACCGAGGGGAACATCTGCCAGGCCAGCAGGCCCAGCAGTCCTACCAGAGTCGTGTAGAAGGCGGTATTACGACGGCACAGGTCCGGCGCGAACATGGTAGCCAGGAACACCAGGGTAAACGCCGTCGTCAGACTCAGGCCCGTCAGCATCATCTTCACGATGCCCACGGCGTTGAAGGCCATCCACAGGGTTACCAGTCCTACCGCAAAGATGATGAAGCGGCTGGCCTTCATATATTTATCCGGGGTAATGTCCGGATTGAAGAAACGTTTGTAAATATCCTGGGCAATCAGGGTACCGGCCCCCAGTAAAATAGTGCAGGCCGTGGAAACGTCCGCCGCCCACAGGGCCGCCAGGGTAATACCGGAAGAGAACGGGTCCAGGCTCATGATGATCTGGGGCAAAGCCAGGGTGGGATTGATGTCCGGATACTGGGCCTTGGCCGCCATGCCTAACACGGCGGAAAAGAAACCGATGGGGAAAATGATCAGGCCGCCCAGGATGAAACCGTTGCGGGCCGCGCTTTCCGATTTGGAACTGGTGGCAATCTGTACCGGCGCGCCGGTCACGGTCTGGGTCATCATGACGATGATCCACCCCATCAGCATGGCCATGGTCAGACCGCCGAAGGGATCCGCCCATTCAAAGGGCATAGGCGGCAGCTTGGCCACGATGCCCGCCATCCCGCCGTCACGGATCAGGATTTTAACCATACAGTAGATGATTCCCAGATAGATGATCAGCACGCTCAGCACGCTGGACAGGCCCGATGACCACATGCCGCCGATGACCGTAATGCCGATAAACACAACGGCGCTGGTAATCATGCCCGTCTTCATGGTGAAAACATCAGGCATCAGGGTGGAAAGGATGGAACCGCCGGCCACATACTGCAGTGACGTGATGCAGGATAAAATGATAGCCAGGCCGATTACGCTGATGATGCGCGCCTTTTTATCGTAGCAGCGCTCAAAGAGTTCCGGCACCGTAGTGCATTCCAGTTTGCGGTACTTGCCCGCCGCCACCAGGCCCATAAAGATGGCGCCGATGGACCAGGCTCCGTTGTACCAGCCGGCAGACAGGCCGATGCGGGTGGCGCTTTCCGCCACGCCTACAGTAGAAGCCGCGCCCACCGCCATGCCGGTGACGCTGACAGCAATCAGCAGCGCGCCAAACTTACGGCCCGCGAACTGGTATTCCGTGGCGCTGGTCTCTGCCCTCCTCTTCACATAAAAGGAAATCGCGAACAGCATCGCGACATACAATACAACGATCATCAACTGAATCGACATGATAAAACATTCCCTTCTTACTTTACTCAAAGCGTATATGTGCAGTTATTTTATCATAAGTTTAGAAAAAATAAAACCTTTATACCAATAATTTTTTACCTTATAGTCGCAATTGTCAAAAAATCCTTGTAACTACCGGCCGGTTTGTGCTAAAATTTAGTGTGTGTTTTTTAATACATATAGAAAGGAAGACCAACATGAAAGAATACAAACCTTTTAAATCCGGCAAGGTCCGGGAGCTGTACGATCTGGGCGACAGCCTGATCATGGTCTGCACTGACCGCATTTCCGCATTTGATGTAATTTTGAAAGACCCGGTGCCGGAAAAAGGCGCTGTCCTGAACAAGATGTCCAAATTCTGGTTTGATTTTACCAGGGATATCGTGCCCAATCATATGATTTCCATCGATACGAAAGACATGCCGGAATTTTTCCAGACCCCGGAGTTTGAAGGCAGAAGCATGAAGACCCAGAAGCTGGAAATGCTGCCCGTAGAGTGCGTTGTACGCGGCTATATCACCGGCAGCGGCTGGGAAAGCTATAAAAAAGAAGGCAAAATCTGCGGCATCGAACTGCCGGAAGGTTTACAGGAATGCCAGAAATTACCGGAACCCCTCTTCACCCCTTCCACGAAAGCCCCGGTTGGTGAACATGACATGAACATCTCCATGGAAGAAGGCATCGTATGGGTAGAGAAATTCTTCCCCGGCAAAGGCAAAGAGTACATGGAAAGGATGCGCGACCTGACCCTGGCCCTGTACAAAAAGTGCGCGGACTATGCGCTGGAACGCGGCATCATCATCGCCGATACCAAATTTGAATTCGGTCTGGATGAAAAAGGCAACGTGGTGCTGGCCGATGAAATGCTGACTCCCGATAACAGCCGTTTCTGGCCCCTGAAGGGTTATGAAGCCGGCAAGTCCCAGCCTTCCTATGACAAACAGTTTGTCCGCGACTACCTGAAGGCCAACAACGCGGAAATCCTTCCTCAGGATATCATCGAAAAGACCATTGCCAAATACAAAGAAGCCTACGAACTGCTCACCGGCAAAAAGTTCGCGTAAGAACGCTCAGGTGTTAAATTTACAAACAGCTGTACCATCGTGTGTGGTACAGCTGTTAATTATTTAAAGATAATAAACGCTGCAGCCGGTAAGGCATAAGTAAAACGTCGAGAGCGTTTGCGTAATTTCATGAGGCGAAATTTGCCGTGGTGGCGAGACTGTCTGAGGTGCGAAGCACCGAGTTTCGAAGCCACAGGCAAATAAGCCCTTGAAATAGCAAACGCTCACGGTTTTGCGACGCCTTACCGGCGCAGCGTTTTTTTACTTTGTAATTATTAATGAATCAGCCCGTGCCATTCCTGCAGCGACAGTACCTCGCTGTTGCCATGCTTGTTCATCTGGTTGATGCCTTCCGCCGCCGCCTTGGCCGCCACCATGGTGGTAATGTAGGTCACCCGGTGTTTGATGGCGCCCTTCCGCAGGTAACTGTCGTCGTGGGCCGCCGTCTTGCCGGCCGGCGTGTTCACGATCAGCTGGATCTTGCCGTTGATGATCCAGTCCTCAATGTTGGGCTGGCCTTCGTAGATCTTGTTGACCCTCTCAACCGGGATGCCTGCTTCACTGATCAGTTTCGCTGTTCCTTCCGTAGCGATGATTTTGAAGCCGTCTTCATGGAACGCTCTGGCAACGTCCACAGCTTCGTCCTTATCCGCGTCGCTGATGGAGAGAAGCACCGTCCCGTTCAGAGGCAGCACCGACTTGGCGCCTTCCTGGGCTTTGAAGTAAGCTTCGCCCACGGTTTCAGCCAGGCCCAGCACTTCGCCGGTAGAACGCATCTCCGGTCCCAGGACAGGATCCACTTCCGGGAACATGTTGAAGGGGAACACCGCTTCTTTCACACCGTAATACGGAATATGTTTTTCTTTCAGGCCCGGCACCGGCGACGGACGCCCGGTAAGGGAACCGGTGATGATGTCGGTTGCCAGGGGCACCATGCGGATGCCGCAGACCTTGGATACCAGCGGCACGGTCCGGGACGCGCGGGGGTTGGCTTCCAGCACATACACCTTGCCGTCCTCGATGGCATACTGCATGTTCATCAGGCCTACTACGTTCATTTCTACCGCGATCTTGCGGGTATACTCTTTAATGGTCTTCAGGTTTTCTTCGGAAATCTGCCGGCTGGGCAGGATACAAGCGCTGTCCCCGGAATGGATGCCGGCCAGTTCGATATGTTCCATCACCGCGGGAACAAAAGCGTCCTTGCCATCGGAGATGGCATCCGCTTCACATTCCAGCGCGTTGTGCAGGAACCGGTCGATGAGGATGGGCCGGTCCGGCGTTACGCCGATGGCTGCCGCCATATAGTCTTTCATCTGCTCGTCGTCGTGGACCACTTCCATGCCGCGGCCGCCCAGTACAAAAGACGGGCGCACCATGACCGGATAGCCGATGCTGTGGGCCAGTTCAATAGCCTGTTCCACGGTGCTGGCCATACCGGATTCCGCCATGGGAATACCCAGTTTGTCCATAACCATGCGGAACTGGTCACGGTCTTCCGCCAGGTCGATGACTTCCGGCGTGGTACCTAAAATGTTCACGCCCTCTTCTTTCAGCTTGTCTGCCAGGTTCAGCGGAGTCTGGCCGCCGAACTGGGCGATGACGCCTACCGGTTTTTCCTTGTAGTAAATGCTTAACACATCTTCCAGCGTCAGGGGTTCGAAATACAGTTTGTCGGACGTATCGTAATCCGTGGAAACCGTTTCCGGATTGCAGTTTACGATGATGGTCTCAAAGCCCAGCTTCTTCAGGGACATGGCCGCGTGAACGCAGCAGTAGTCGAACTCAATGCCCTGGCCGATGCGGTTGGGGCCGCCGCCCAGTATCATGATCTTCCGTTTATCGGAAACCGGGTTGTTGTCCGGCGCGTTATACGTGGAATAGAAGTAAGCGCTGTCCTGGGTGCCACTCACATGGACGCCGTCCCAGGCTTCCACCACACCGATCTTTTCTCTTGCGTGGCGGATGTCGTCCTCGGACACTTCCAGAATCTCGCTGAGATATTTATCGGAGAAGCCGTCCTTCTTGGCCTGCGCCAGGGCTTCCGCCGGGGGCACCGTGCCTTTGAACTGCAGAAGGGCTTCTTCCTCTTCCACCAGTTCCTTCATCTGTTCCACGAAGTAATGCTTCACCCAGGTGATGTTGAAAATCTCGTCCACCGTGGCGCCTTTGCGCAGGGCTTCGTACATCTGGAAGTAACGTTCGGAAGACGGCGTGCGCAGCAGGGTCAGCAGTTCTTCCTTGCTGAGTTTGTCAAAATTCTTTACATGACCCAGGCCGTACCGTCCTTTTTCCAGAGAACGGATAGCCTTCTGGAAGGCCTCCTTATAATTCTTGCCGATGCTCATGACTTCGCCCACGGCGCGCATCTGGGTTCCCAGTTTATCGTCCACGCCTTTGAACTTTTCAAAAGCCCAGCGGGCAAATTTTACGACAATATAATCTCCGTCGGGCACGTATTTATCCAGGGTTCCGTACTTTCCGCAGGGCAGGTCCTTCAGGGTCAGGCCGCTGGCCAGCTTGGCGGATACCAGCGCGATGGGGAAACCGGTGGCCTTGGATGCCAGGGCGGAAGACCGGGAGGTACGGGGATTGATTTCAATGACGATGATACGGCCGTCTTTCGGGTTCCGGGCAAACTGCACGTTGGTGCCGCCAATGACGCCGATATGTTCCACGATCTTATAGGCCTGACGCTGCAGTTCCTGCTGCACGTCTTCCGGAATGGTCAGCATGGGCGCGGTGCAGAAGGAGTCGCCGGTATGTACGCCCACCGGATCCACGTTCTCGATGAAGCAGACCGTGATCATGTTGTTGTCCTTGTCCCGGACCACTTCCAGTTCCAGTTCTTCCCAGCCAAGGATGGATTCTTCCACCAGCACCTGGCCGATGATGCTTGCCTGCAGGCCCCGGGCGCAGACTGTTTTCAGTTCTTCTTTATTGTAAACCAGGCCGCCGCCGGCGCCGCCCATGGTATAGGCCGGACGCAGCACGACGGGATAGCCTAATTCATCCGCGATGGCCAGGGCTTCTTCCACGCTGTAGGAAACCTCGCTGCGGGCCATGCCGATGCCCAGCTTGTTCATGGTTTCCTTGAACTCGATGCGGTCCTCGCCCCGTTCGATAGCGTCTACCTGCACGCCGATGACTTTTACGCCGTATTTATCCAGCACGCCGGCTTTGTACA
The DNA here is from genome assembly GCA_017405945.1 of Acidaminococcaceae bacterium. GTDB lineage: Bacteria > Bacillota > Negativicutes > Acidaminococcales > Acidaminococcaceae > Succiniclasticum. The sequence continues at coordinate 74,575 of JAFQZL010000034.1, read as the reverse complement.
GTTCGGCGCACAGGTTCAGGCCGGACTGGCCGCCCAGGTTAGGCAGCAGGGCATCCGGGCGCTCTTTGGCGATGATCTGCTCTACCCTTTCCACGTTCAGCGGTTCGATATAGGTTTTATCCGCCATCTCCGGATCCGTCATGATGGTGGCCGGATTGGAATTCACCAGTACGATTTCATAACCCAGGCTCCGCAGCGCCTTGCAGGCCTGGGTTCCGGAATAGTCAAACTCGCAGGCCTGGCCGATTACAATCGGGCCGGAGCCGATGATCATTACTTTATGGATGTCTGTTCTCTGTGCCATAGTTTTCTCCCCTGCATAAAAATCAGCCGTATAAGAAGCATTGTACCTTATACAGCCGTAAACCAATGTGACTGAATAAAAAGGACCGTAGATTATTCTGTTGCGTTTCCCGTTTTTACTCTAACAGATATTTTACCATATTTACCCCTAAAAAAAAAGTGCGGCAACGTTGCAACCGCACTTTTTTGATTCGCCTTGTTAAATTATTTGATGCCTTCCCTGCATTTTGTCAGGGCCACGGTCCCGGAACGGGTAATCTCCACAATTTTAATATGGTTGATGCTGTCCAGGAAAATCTGGCAACGCTCCGGCGTATCACAGATCTGGATGGTCATCATGTTGTTGCCCATATCAATGATCGTTGCGTTCATAACCGCGCAGTTATCAATAATATCCCTGCGGTTATCCCTTGTGTATTTCACTTTGATCAGCATCAGTTCGCGGCAGACCGCTTCTTTTTCGTCAAAGGTCTTGACCTTGATTACGTCAATCTTTTTGTTCAGCTGTTTTTCAATCTGCTCCTGGGTATGGTCATCCCCCGTGCTCACGATCGTCATGTTGGAAATGGCATTGTCTTCCGTTTCGCCTACTGCCAGGGAATCAATATTGAAGCAGCGTCTCCAGAACAACCCGGAAACCTTGCAGAGAACACCGGACTGGTTTTTTACTAATACATTATAAATTCGTTTCATGTCAGGCCACCTCGTTCGGATCTACATCGCACTGGAGTAAAACAGATTCGTCGTTTTCCAGGAACGCTTTGATGGTTTCCTCCATCTTCTCCTCGTCATTCAGGTGCAGGAACTTCATCCCATACGCCGCGGCGATGGATTCCAGTTCCGGGCTTCCCGAAAGATCGATGACGGAAAATCTGTCTTTGTAAGTGAAATGCTGATACTGTCTTACCAGGCCCAGCACGTTGTTGCGGATTACGGCGATTTTTACCGGCACGTGGTACTGGCGCATGGTCCCCAGTTCCATCATGCACATCTGGAAAGCGCCGTCGCCGCACACCGCAACCACCTGACGGTCCGGTTCCGCCAGCTTGGCCCCCATGGCCGCCGGTACGGAATAGCCCATGCAGCCCATGCCGCCGGTAGTAAAGAACCGGCCGTCCCGGATGATGCAGTTAGCGCAGGACCAGAGCTGGTTTTGCCCCACGTCCGCCACGTAAACCGCATTTTTATCCATGGCGTCGGACAGCGCATGGATAAAGTGCGTCGGGTCTACGGTTCCCGGCGTGATCACCAGGTCCGCTTTAGCCTTTTTGGCTTCTTCCGCTTCTTTCCGGTAGCCTGCCAGGCAGTCCAGCCATTCCTGGGTGGCCGGACGGATATCTTCCTTGTCCAGCTCCGTGAACACATTTTTCAGATCGCCTACCAGCGGAATGGTCGGCCCTGCGTTCTTCCCGATCTCTGCCGGGTCTACGTCGATGTGCACAAGGATTTTATTAGTGCTGATCTCATCCGGACGGGCAATGGAACGGTCCGCCACCCGGGCGCCGGCCATCAGGATCATGTCGGCCTGATTCATGGCCCGGTTGCCGTAGGCCTGGCCGTTGTTGCCTACCATGCCGAAAAACATGGGGTGTTCCGAGGGCATGGTTCCCAGTCCCATCATGGTGGAGACAACGGGAATCCGGTGTTTTTCCGCAAATGCGCGGATCACATTTGCCGCGCCGCTTAAATGGGCGCCGCCGCCGGTACAGATCAGGGGACGTTTGGCCTTTCTCAGTTCCCGCACCACCTTGTCGATCTGCTTTATGTTTCCTTTGACCGTCGGTTTATAGGACGCCATGGAAACACTGTCCGGATATTCAAATTTATTTACTTTCTGGTTCTGTATGTCAATGGGAAAATCAATCAGCACGGGCCCCTTCCGCCCTGTGCCGGCAATATAAAAGGCTTCCTTCACAATATGAGGAATATCCTCCGCGTTGCGGACGATGTAACTGTATTTTACAAAAGACTCACAGGCGCCGGAAATGTCGGCTTCCTGGAACACATCGCTGCCCATCAGTCGGCTGTCTACCTGGCCGGTGATGACAACCAGCGGGATGCTGTCCGCATAGGCGGTGGCAATACCGGTAATTACATTGGTGGCGCCGGGGCCGCTGGTAACCGCTACCACGCCGACCTTCCCTGTCAGGCGCGCATAACCGCTGGCCGCATGACCCGCATGCTGTTCATGGCGTACCAGCACCGTTTTGATATTGGAATTCAGGATGCTGTTATAAAAAGGACAGATAGCCACCCCCGGATATCCAAATACAAACTCCGTGTTTTCCATTTCCAGACACTTTACAATTGCGTCCGCTCCGTTCATGTTTTTCCCTCACTTTAACCCAAATTATCTTATGCCTGCGGCATATTGGAATTATGATAGCATAATTTAAAAATTATTGCACGAAAGCTTTACGATTTTTATAATTTTTTTATTATTTTTATTAAATCTGTATCAAATATTATACTTTTATTAAAGGTTACCATTTATTAAGCGCCCACACCGGTGGAATAAATACAGGCTGTCATCATTCCGCAGTCTGTAAAACCTGCCGGATGATTTTTTCAAGGTTTTCCGCCGAAAGAGCCCCCTGGACCCGGCCGATCACATTTCCCCTGCGGTCGATCAGGTATGTGGTGGGGATGGCGCGGATGCCGTATGCTTCGAACAGCCTGCCCCCCTTATCCATCAAAACAGGATAGGTATAACCGTTTTTATCCATAAACGCTTTGATGCCGGCTTCGTTTGTTTCGCTGCCCAGTTTCGGCGCGGCCACGCCTAACACGATTACCGCATCCTTTCCTTCCCGTGGAGAACGTTCATATAATTTCTGGATGTCCGGCATTTCGGCCCGGCAGGGCGGACACCAGGTGGCCCAGAAATTCAGGAAGATGATCTTGCCTTTATAGTCGGCCAGGGTGTGAGTCTTTCCGTATTGATCTTTTAATGTGAACGGAATCGCAGCGACAGCATTTTGGGCTTGGTTCTCACGTTCCGCAGCGTTTTGGGTCTGCGTATCCTTTTGCGCAGCATCATCTGTCTGCTGTGTATTTTGTGTTGCACTTTGCTGCGGCGCGGCAGTACCGGTGCCGTCCAGTTTTCCGCTAAACAGCAGCAGACCCAGGGCGATCATCAGGACGCCGCCCGCCTTCACCGTAAACGCCATGATCCCTTTATGCCTTTTCACCAGATTCAGTACGGTTTCCGAAAACAGTCCCAACAAAATAAACGGAATCACAAATCCTAATGTGTAAAGCAAAATCATCACCATCCCTTTTTCCGGCTCCGCCGCCGCCAGAATCAAAACACTGCTTAACATGGGCCCCACGCAGGGAGTCCAGGCAAAGCTGAAAACAAAACCGAAGACAAATGCCATGACAGGGGATGCCGCCATTGTTTCAAACCGGAACGGCAGCCTCCGTTCTTTCGCCAGGAAGCCCCACTCCCCCAGCAGGCCGGACTGGTACAGTCCGAACAGGATCATGAGGATCCCGCCGGTGCGCGTGATCAGTTTCTGCTGTCCGATCAGCGCGCTGCCCGCTGCGGAAGCACCCAGGCCCAGAAGGAAAAACGCCACGCTGATGCCCAGGACAAAAAACAAGGTGTTTATCATGACCCTGCCCCGGTCAAAGCGCAGGGAACCGTCCGCGTCCCGTTCCGCCGTCCCGCCGGACAAATAGCCGAAATACACCGGCAGCAGCGGCAGCACGCAGGGAGAAAAGAAACTGAAGAGTCCCTGCAGGAAAACGGCAATGGCCGAAATTTCAGGAGCCAGAATATCTTTCATAAAAACCTCGATCCGCGTTTCCGGTCAATTCAGCAATCCGTTTTTACCAAACTTTTCCGCAGCAGCCAGCCCGCCGCGGCCAGACAGAGGAACTGTAAAACCGCCATGCCGTGGGGCGGAATGGAAAATCCCTTATAAAAGACGCCCGGCAACAAACAGCCGGCCGCCAGGCCGAACATCATGCCGGGATACCGGGGTTTGCACCAGTGCACCAGCCGCAACGTCAGCGGCATGGTCATGTTAAAAGCCAGAACCAGAAGCACGGATGCAACCAGGCCGGACAATTGCAAAGCGAAAAAACTTAACAGGAAAATAAAGAGGATGGTCTTCCGATAGCCTGCCCTGTCACAGACGATGCCGCCCAACGCTTTCCCCGCCGCAAAGACGCAGGGGAAAAGCATCACATACGGACCGGCGGCGCCGCCGCTGCCAAAACCCCGCAGCACAATACAGCCCAGCAACAGAACCAGACAGATACCGGTAAGCCGGCAAAGAGGAAATGCTGGCGAATTACTGTCCGGAGTCTCAGGCGGGCCAAAACCTTCTGCTTCTGCCGGTTTCGCGTTTTGCAATGATACTGCGTCCGACACAGTATCTATTGATAAATCCGTAAGCACCGTTTGCACTGCAACAGCTTCCGGAATTTCCGTACGCCACAAACGCTTCGTCGCCACAGCGCACAGCACGGCGCAGGCGAACAAAAAGGGATACGGACCCACAATGCAGTTCAATCCCAGGGCCAGCCCCACTGCGCCGCCGGAAACAAAAATACCCAGCTCTTTGTAAGTCGTATAACGCCGCAGCACCAGACTGCCTGCCGCCACATGAAACACGCTGTTGCCGATTCCCAGCAGCAGCGTTTGCGCTTTTATGCCCAGTGCGGCTTGCGTCCCCAGTCCCAGGGTCACCAGGACAAACAGGAACGCACAGCGTACCCGGGTTTCATTTTTGTCAAAAAACCAGCCTGTCAGCCACTGTGTGCCAAACGCAACCGCGTTATACAGACTGAAATAAAAAACAATGGGAGCCAGCGACGGTTCCTGCACGGCATAGGCCGCCATGGCCGCCGCACAGATACCGTCCACCAGAAAATGCAATGCCGTAAAGATTGCTAACAAACTCTGCCTCGCTTACATACCGTCTCAGAAACAGGAAATGTTTTGAAAAACGTTTCAAAAAACGACGGAGCCATTACAGGAATCCATCCATTTACACAATGTCAGAATCCTGTTTATTGATTCAGTATCTGCTTCCCGTCGACCATTGTCAGTTCATACACACGATCCAGTGATTCAACTTTCCTGTCCGGTCCATACACTTTGGGACCGTAGCGGGTTTCCTGGAACCGGTACAGGCGAAAATCCACAGCCATCAGGAATTTTACTTTTTCCCTGTCCTTCGGAAGCGGCAGTAAGAATTCGCGGCTGTCCGTTTCTTTCTTTTCGTCAGGAACGGGAAACCATCCTGCTTTCTCCAGCAATTTCATGGTCGTGGTCCCTTCTTCTTCCACAAGCACACGGAACCCCCACTGGCAGGGACCGGGCAGGGTCACCTTCAGCAAATAGGTTCTGTCCTTTCCCTGGACCTGGGTCAGGGTAAAATCCGGTTCGCGCAGCCTGTACACCTGTGTAGCCGGATATTCCAAATCCGGACGGTGCGGTCTCCGGTACGGATTCCCCGGATCGATTACATCAGCATGGGCTGTGGGAAAGAAAGATACAAGTGACAGGACGACAGTCAGTAAACCCAACAATAATGCGCGCATGGTTACCTCCTTATATATCTCTGTTGCAATCTCACTGCGCTTCCCGTTTCAGAATTTCGGCAAGCACTTCGATCCCTGCGCAGATGTCTTCCGTTTTGGCAAATTCATCCGGGTTGTGGCTGATACCGCCCTTGCAGGGAATGAACAGCATGGTAGTCGGACAGATGGCCGGCATGTGCATGGCGTCGTGACCGGCGCCGCTGTTCATGTGCAGGAATGATTTCTTCTGTTCTTTGCAGATTGCTTCCGACTGGGCCGCCAGTTTTTCGTCCAGAGCCACAGGCGTGTCAGAGGTCAGCATTTCTTCTCTGATTTCCACGCCGTCAGTCCGGGCCGTGCCCTGAACCGCCTGCCGGATCTCTTTCAGGGTGCGATGTATGCTTTCCGTATTAACGCCCCGTACATCTACCCAGAGGGTGACCTTGCCCGGCACCACGTTAATGGAACCGGGATCCACCTCTACGATGCCGACAGTACCTACCGTTCCGTTTTCCTTTTCATTAATAGCCGCCGTTTCTACTGCTAAAACCAGCTTGGCCGCGCTGACCAGCGCGTCCTTCCGGTAACCCATGGGAGTCGCGCCGGAGTGGTCGGCCATGCCGGTTATGTGCAGTTTGAACCGGGTAGGCGCCGCTATATTATGGACGATACCGATCTGGTTTCCGGTTTCCTCCAGCACCTTGCCCTGTTCGATATGCATCTCCGCGAAGCACTTGTAGATCCCCGGCTTTAACAAAGCCTTTTCACACGCATCCAGATCGCCGCCCCATTCTTTCACCGCTTCCTTAAAGGTAATATCATCCTTGCGGCAGGCACTGGCAAACTTTTCCGGCGCAGCTTTGCCTGTAATCAGCTTGCTGCCGATGGTGGCAAAGCCGAAACGGCTTGACTCTTCCGCCCGGAACACGATTACTTCGATACTGCGCCGCAGCGTTTCATCCGCCAGCATGTGCAGCGCTTCCAGCGCCCCCACTACCCCGCACATTCCGTCATAGGCGCCGCCGTGGATCACCGTATCCAGATGGGAACCGCAGGCTGCGGGAGGGATGTTCGGATCCAGCCCCGGGCGGCGCAGGAACAGGTTCCCCAGCACGTCTTCCCGCACTTCCAGATTCAGGTACTCAATCTGTTTCAGCAGCCACATCTGGGCCGCTTTGTCCGTGCTGGTATACGCCAGGCGGGTAATACCCGCGTCGGTTCTGCCAAATTTTGCCAGACCGCCGATCAGTTCTTCCACTCGTTTTTTGTTTACAGGCAACATATGTTTTCTCCTAAAATTACGCGCTGTACTTCACAGCCAGTTCTGTCAGGGTCGCGGCCGCTTTCCAGATTACTTCCTCATCAAAATCGAAGTGACTGTTGTGGTGCCCTGCCGCGATAGGCGTGCCGTACATCATGTAAGCCGCTTTGCCGCCGCGCTTCTGTACCCGGTCCATAAAGTAAGTGCAGTCTTCACTGCCGCCCATATCCACATAGGTCAGTACATGGGCGTAGCCGCATTTTTCTTTCACCAGCGCCGCGATTTCTTCCGCCAGTTCCTTATCGTAAACGCTGGCCGGAGCCCCGCCTGCCAGGGAGATGTCGACTTTCACATCGTACATATCCGCTGCGGCCTGCAGCATGCGCCGGGCTTCTTTAACCATGAATTCATTGATTACCGTGTTGCCGCCCCGGGTCTCAATTTTCATGGACGCGATATCCGGGACAACGTTCCGCCCGGTTCCCGCGTTCAGCACGCCTACATTGATGCGGCTGGAACCCTGGCTGTGCCGGGAAATCGTGCTTAAGCTGATCGCTGCCTGGGCCGCTGCCAGCAAGGCGTTCTTCCCTTCCTCCGGCGCCGCTCCCGCGTGGGCGGAAACGCCGCGGAACTCTGCGTCCATCTTCGTCGTGGCCAGGAAGCCGTCGGTCATGGTGACCAGCGTATCCGCCTGGGTGCATTTGAAACCGATGTGTCCCCCGAACAGGAAATCCACATCGTCCACCACGCCGGCATCCACCATGGCCAGCGCGCCCCGCACGCCTTCCTCCGCAGGCTGGAAGATCAGTTTGATCCGCCCGTGCAGTTTATCCATGTTTTCTTTCAGCAGTTTCGCTACGGCCAGACCGATGGTCACATGCCCGTCATGCCCGCAGGCGTGCATGGCTTTCACATGGGTGGAGCAGAAGCCTTCGGCCGCCGGACGGTGCCCGGCTCCTTTATCCTCTTCCACATCGTTGCAGTCCATATCAAAACGGAACGCAACCGTCTTCCCCGCTCTGCCGGTATCCAGGATACCTATCACACCGGTTTTGCCGCCGGCCATCTTTTCCACCAGCGCGGGGTCCGCCCCTTCGTCGATGGCGCGTTTCATATACCCTTCCAGTTCCTTAGCGGAAGGGCGCCCCATCATAGAGGCTTCCGCTACCACTTCAGCGCCAAAATGCACTTCGTAGCCTAATGTTTTCAGTTCATTGATTATCAGGGAAGCCGTGCGGAACTCCGTCCAGCCGGTTTCCGGATGGGTATGGAGATCACGCCGCCTGGCAATCAGTTCCGGTTTTAATGCTTCTGCCTGTTTCCAAATTGTTTCCATAGTATCAGCCGTTCCTTTTCTTTAAACTGTCAGTGCCTATAATTATTTGTTCCGCGTACCCGCACTGTACGGATACGCGGAAACTTATCATCTTTAAAATTATAATACTCTTTAATCAAATCAGAATGCCAGGAACATCATGCCGATGATCATGGCGAAGACCATGGGGATAGCGTTGCGGCGGGTAACTTCCATGGGGCTGATGCCTGCGATACCGGCTACGATGATGGTCGCGCCGGCAATGGGGGACATGGTACGGCCCAGGGTGCCGCCCAGGGTAGCCATGGAGCCCATCTGCACGATGGACATGCCAAAATCAGCTGCATGGGGCGTAACCGCTTCGTTGAACGCGAAAGTCGCGGCATCGCCGGAACCGGTAATCAGGCCCAGCAGGAAAGGACCTACAGACGCACAGATTTTAACAATGGACGGGTTGTTGGTCATGGCAGCGATGAAAGCCTTTACCAGACCCATGGCGTTCATACCGGCTACGAATACGCCTGCCGCCAGGATGATACCGATGATATCGCCATAGGCTTTGCCCATGCCGTCAAAGAAAGATTTGGTCAAAGCCGCCGGGTTGGTCCGGGTAACGATGCAGGTCAGGATGGCGCCGATGACCATAGCCTGGGCTACGCCCATCTTAAACATGGGAACCATCTTGGTAGCGCCTAAAATCAGGATTGCGATGGGAACAACAGGCATCAGGGCATAGAGCGGATTCACTTTAAATTCCGTATCCAGTTCCAGGCCTTCCACCACATGTCCCTTGTTTTCTTTCAGGAAATAAGCTATAGCCGTCAGCACCACAGCGCCTACGATAAGGGAAGCGATGTTGGCTTTGTAATGGAACGCAATGACGTCCATTACGTTTACGCCGGCAATCTTTGCCACAAACGGGTTGTGGGCCAGCCCCGGGTTCAGCATGGAACCGTAGGTTCCGCACTTAACGGCAGCCGCTGCCATGGCCGGATGCACGCCGGCGCCCATCAGGATGGGGATGAAGATGGCGCCTGCCGCCGCAGCCGTGCCTGCCGCGCTGGGCAGTGCCACGTTAACGGCATAGGTCCCGAAGATTACGCCGGGAATCAGCAGCCAGTTTACTTTTAACAACAGTTTTGCCAGGGCGTTGATGAGGTGTTTGTCGCAGCCCGTAAAACGCATGGCCAGCGCAAAACCCATACTGGAACAGGCGGAAGAAATCATGCCGCTGCCCATGCCTTTGGCGAAAGCGTCCAGTGCTTTCATGGGAGCCCCTGACACCAGGCACATGACGATACCGGCACAAACCAGTACCATTCTGGCTTCATAACGCTTTACCAGCAGGAACAGCGCCGCCAAAACAATAAGACAACCTAAGATTAACATACCATAACCCCCTTTGCCGGTTTTATTATAACAGCAACAACTCCGGCTCACTTAAATAATCAGGCAACGCGCCTATATTAAAGACACATTGACCTATATTATTATTAGTTTACAGTATATCACTGCCAAAAAGACTTAACAATATTTTGGGCGCAGAAATACTGTATACACGATAAAGCGCTGCCAGACTGTTACATCGCAAACATTCCAAAAAGAAAAACGGAAAAGCGCAGCGCTTTTCCGTCCTTCCTAAATGAACCCGTCTGATGTAAACCTAAACAGCTTTCAAAAAAAGAATTATCTTATACAGAAACCGTAAACACGCATCCGTTAAATTATAATCTTTCCTTTGCCGTCCGCGATCTGAATCGCGGTTCCGTATTCTTTGGACAGGTCCGCGATATCCGCGAGAATCTGTTCCCCGTATTTCGCATCCGCCAGTTCCGGACGTCCCCGGAGGCTTCTGCCGTTTTTGAAGCCCAGGCTCAGGGGCTGCAGATCCACTTCCCGGATCGCGCCGTCTGTCACCGTAAAGGAGGCCAGCGCCGATTCAAAGACGAAATGATCCACTGCAAGGCCCCGGGTTCCGTTGGCGCTGCGGGCATCCAGGCCGTCAGCTACGGTGTTATCCGGTCCCAGGTCATACAGATCGTAAAACTCCGTGGGCTGGCGTTCCACCGAATCGTTCTGGAAAATGAAATCCCCCAGACTGTAGAATACGGGTTTGTCTTTGTAAATCTCAATGCCGCGCCAGATGTGGGGACCGTGTCCGATATAGGCGGAGGCTCCGGCATCAATACAAAGTTTTGCGAAATCCCGGCAGAAATCCGCCGGCCGGTTCTTCGCCATCCCTTTGCGTTCATGGCTGTGGTGGCTGACAAATACAAAATCTGCCTGCCGTTTCGCTTCTTCAATGGAACGGACGATCCGGTCCGCATCCTTTTTGTTCATGGTGGTGACGGTACCGGGCATCTCGCCGCGGGCCGCAGCTTCAAAGCGGATCTTTCCGATCAGGTAACCGCCGGTCAGCGGCTTATTGAACCCTTCTTTTTCCAGCAGCATACGGTCGGCATTCACTTCGGTCTGATCGACGATTTTGCGCAGGGTTTCCAGTTCTTTCGGTTTCACCTTGTGAACCGTCTGGTACCGCAGCACGTTGGCGCCGGGCCTTCCCAGCACATCCCGCCGCGGGTTGGAAGCCATCCCCCACTCGTTCATGGTAGATGTCACACCGATAATCGCCACACGCCCCCGGGGCAGGTCCAGGTACCGGGGCTGGGCCGCTTCTTCCAGATTGATCCCGCAGCCGGCATGGACAACACCGGCAGCATCCAGATGCTTTTTGGTAGTTAAAATCCCGCCCAGATTCCAATCGATGGTATGGTTATTGGCCCAGGTATAAAGGTTGAAGCCAAGATACTGCAGATCCTGCAGCACGGCCGGACGGGCGCAGGCCCAGGTACCGCCGCTGACCGGAGCCGGAAACACTTCAAAATCATGAAGCAGGATCTCAAAATTGGTAAACCGCACGTCAAAACCTTCCAGATAGTGTTTCAGCGCCGCCAGCTTTGCATCCCGGGGCAGCCGCTGCGTAATGAATGAATCCCCTGCCAGTACCATGGAAACCGTCTTTTTCATTTTTTGCATGATATCCCCTCCCTGGTATCAAAAATTACCGGGTTACTTTCATTTTGCGTTTATCTTCATACATTGCCTGATCGGCACGTTTAAAAACCTCTTCCGGCGCAGAATCGGAAGGCAGGCAGACAGCAAGTCCCTTGGAAACAGAGACCTGCTTCCACGGCTCATTCTCTTCCCATGTCTTTTCCATATCGCTGTTAAACCTTTTGATCAGATTCTCCGCGTCATGATAATCATTCTTTTCCAGAAGCACGACAAACTCGTCGCCGCCAATCCGGTAGACCGGACTGTGCTGGAATACCCTGCAGATCATCTGACAGCAGTTTATAAGATACTCGTCGCCCCGTTCATGTCCATAGTTGTCATTTATCTTTTTCAGGTTGTTGACATCCAGCATAAGTATCCCATATTCCGCAGTACCGCCCCGCATATCCTTCTCCAGCCGTTCTCTGGCCACTTCATAGGCGGCTTTGTTTTTAACATGGGTGAGAGGGTCGCTGTACGCCACATATTGCATACCCGAAATATATTTCTTCAAACTTTTCACCGTGACGGCAAAACTCCGGATAAGTGTTCCGACTTCATCGTTTCCAGGCTCCGGCAGTTCCACATCCATATTGCCGGCAGCAACCTGGTCTGCGGCTTCCGCCAGTTTTTTCAGCGGTCTGGTAATTCGTCCGGAAACAACAACGGTAATAACCATTGCTAAAACAGCCAGAACGCCGGCCGTAAGCAGGATGATCTTCAGCAAAGTGTTCCGGGATGCGTTGATTTCACTGGTTTCAGCCGAATGGATCAAAACCATACCGTTCTGGAGATGGCTGAATGACAGTTTCTTTTTAATCCCCTTATAGGAATAATCGTAAGTGTCCCGGTAATCCTCCTGTCCGGAAGATTTCATAGCCCTGACCACCGGCTCCAGTTCCGGGCTGTAAACGGTGAGCAGGGTGCCGTTCTCCAGTTCCGGATGATAATAAACCTTGCCTAATTCGGAAACCAGACCGGTTATTCCGGTCTTGTAAGGACTAATCACACTCACATCATTCGCCATCGCATTAAAGTCGACATCGATGCCTGCCACCCCGAAGAAAACGTCATTTTTATAAAGCGGAACCGCATAGGTAATAATATACATGTTAAGGTTATCGTTATAATAAGGTTCGGTCCATACGGGTGATTTGGCAAATTTAGGCTGATGATACCAGCTTATATGCTCTGTATCGGCCGGATTATACTGCAGTATATCCGTAATGGGACACTTTTCAAAAACATTCCGGGTTCTGTCTTTAGTATAAAGAAATCCTTCATTTTCCCTGATAATATCCGGATCGATACGCAGGTAATACGCGCCCACGCCGGTCGTGTTGCGGGCAAACCCGGCCATCAGTTTTTCCATCTCCCGCAAATAACCGGCCCGCGTTGCTTCGGATTTCAGGATTTCTGTTAAAGCCAGCCTGTCCTCTGCTATTTCCGAAAAAACATTAATCGCGCTTTGTATCCCGTGTAATTTCTGATTTAAGGAATTTGCTTCCTGCCGGCATGTAAGTTTCAGAATCTGCTCAGAAGCTTTTGTCTCGGAATTCGAAATAAACCAGAACCCGACTCCTCCGAATAAAAACGCGAAGAGTAATATGCATATAAGATTTAAAGCAGTAAATTTTTTACTTATCGAATTCATAGTCCCATACTACCAATCGGAATATCTGACAGAACAATCATCGGTGTGAAAACAAAATGTTCTTATAATCCGCAAAATTTATAACAGTTACGCAATAACAGTTACGGAATAATAGAATATATCCAAAAAATATTAATACTTTACAGTTAATTATATCACATTTACTTCTTTTTCTCCAGCAATACCACAGTCTCCACGTGATGGGTCCTGCTGAACATGTCACAGGGTTGCACTTTACTGATTGTAAAACCATGCTCCCGCATAAAGGCCAGATCCCGCGCCAGTGTCGCCGGATTGCAGGAGACATAGACCACCCGTTCCGGTTTTACTTTTGCTATCGCCGCCAGAACCCTCTCTTCACACCCGGCACGGGGCGGATCCAGGACCACTACATCGGGATGCAGCCCTCCCGCAGCCAGTTTCGGCATTTCCACTGCTGCGTCCCCCAGCAGGAAATCCGCATTTTCAATATGGTTTGCCATGGCATTCTTTTTGGCGTCCCGTATAGCGGAGGGAACAATTTCAATCCCCAGGACCTGCTTTGCTTTTTGTGCCATGAAAAGTGTAATGGTTCCGGTGCCGCAATACAGGTCCACTACGGTTTCCGTCCCGTTCAGCCCCGCAAATTCCAGCGCAGTGTTGTATAATTTTTCCGCCTGCTCGCTGTTGACCTGGAAAAAAGACTGGGCCGAAATATTGAATTTCAGGGCGCCGATTTTGTCTTTAATGGTCAGATTTCCTGCAATCAGCCGGGTCTTCTCACCTAATATCACATTGGTAGTCCGTTTGTTCACGTTCTGCACTACGCTTTTTACGCCGGGAACCGCGGCTTTCAGCATCTTAACGAGTTCTTTAAGGTGCGGCACGTTTTCCTGCGCCGTTACCAGGCAGACCATAATTTCCCCGGTGTGCACGCCCACTCTTCCCATGATGTGGCGGACCGTACCGGTGCCTTTGTCTTCGTCATAAGGCATGATCTTATACTGCTTCATCCAGGTCCGCACGACGGCAGCGATCTCATTGTTCTTCTGTTTCTGGATACAGCAGTCCGTCACATCGATTACCCGGTGTGTATTCAGGGCAAAACAGCCGATTTGCAGCCGGCCGTTTTTTCCCGCTACAGGAAACTGCATTTTATTGCGGTAATACAACGGGTGCTCCGAACCGATTACCGGCATTACTTTGACGTCATGAAGATGTCCGATCCGTTCCAATGCCGCTTTTACCTGCTCCCGCTTTTCCTTCAGTTCCGCCTCATAAGAAAGATGCTGCAGCTGGCAGCCGCCGCAGGCTTCGTATACAGGGCAGGCGGGAACGACCCTGTCAGGAGAGGAATTAAGTATTTCCTTCAGCTCACCGATAATAAAACTTTTCTTAATTATCGCAGCTGTCGCTGTTACTTTTTCGCCCGGCAGCGCTCCCGGAACAAACACCGCAATCTCCCTGAACCGTCCTACACCTTCCCCGGTGCTTCCCAGTCCCGTAATCTCCAGTTCCATCTCCTGCCCTTTCAGCACGGGGGAAACCGGTCGCGGCTTTACCGGATTTTTGCTGTCTGTTTTATTTTTTTCCGGTTTTTTCTTCATCATGGCTTTTGTCATTACATTATCTCATTTCATCAGTGTTTTCGTAAGAAACAGAAAAAAGTTGCGGACTTGCCATCCGCAACTTAATCATACCTTACTTGTTTTTGTTTGTAAACAGACACATAACTATCCGGAAAACAAATTCTTTTGCCGGCATAATTTACATTATTTTACATTATAATTATCAGATTATAATTTTTTGCTGATTTTATCCGGTTTCCTGCCTTCTGTTTTAGCCTGCTCCACTTCCCGCTTTTTCGCTTCCAGCTCTTCAATCTGGCATTCCGGGCAGACTCCCTGGAACACAATATTATGGTTCTCCATACGGTATCCCGTCATCTGCGCGATTTTATCGTCCAGATCCTGGAAATAATCCAGATCATCTACATTCATAAACCTGTGGCATTTCACGCACTGCACGTGATAATGCTTCGTCAGCATATGGTCATACCGGTCTGCGGAACTGGGAACCGATACACGGTGCAGCAGCCCGCTGTCCACCAGCGAATTAAGATTCCTGTAAACAGTTCCCTTGCTGATATCCGGATAATCCAGAACAATACGGTTATACACTTCTTCTGCCGTAGGATGGTTGCTCAGCGAACGTACTGCAGAAATGACCAGCTGACGCTGAATGGTATTCCTCTTTTGCACAGCCATACCTCCAATCAATACTTGTTACTAAAAAGGCTTATTTTTACAAAACATAAAAAAATATAGTGTATTAATCGTTTAATTTTTTCTTTCTAAATATGATTTTACCATATTTTTTTGTTTTGTAAAGGCTGTTCTCATTTCGAAGAAAAAACAATTAAGATTTTTTACTATTTTAAAGCTTGTTCACAGTCCAGAATACGCGGATCGGAAGATTGGATGCGCCCGGCGGCGACCAGATAAACTCCGCATCTTTCCTTTTATGGTTCGGCGAATGGAGAAAAACGTCATCAACCTCATCCCCTTTGCCAAAAAACATCTTTTTGCCGGGAATGCTTATAACCTCTGTTTTTTCCTCCGAAAGCATGAGTCCTGCACCGTAAAACTCCCCGCCCCAGGGATTGATTCCCATCCGGATGGGATGCTCGCCTGCCACACTGTATATAAGGTGATAGACAACACCGTAATTACCATGGTTTATTGTCTCCACGCCGGTCATCCTGTCGGTCCCTGTCAGAAAATACGGATCGTCCGAGCCTGCCATACACAGGGCTCTGGCCTGATACCATTTCATCTGTACCGGCTTTTTGATAATATAAGTCAGGTCCGCATTGCGGTAGGTTCCCCGCAGCGGATGCTCGTCCATAGGTAAAACCGTTCCATCCTTCGAGAATTTCGCAACATCTTCCTCCGGATCACACATCATGATCACAATTTCAACCGGATGATTCGCATGGAAATCAAACATGCCGGTAAGCAGCTGTTCCGGTTTCAGGCGTGCGCCGGCGTGCCGGATATTGCGCCCCTGTGACAGCACTTCCAGGTATTCCCCTTTTGCCAGCGTTGTCAGCGGCAAATCAGGAACTTTTTGATAAAAACTGTAATCCGGCAGATTTTTGTTCTTTATGTTACTGTTCCTGCGTTTGTCACGTTTTTCTTTCAGTTCATTTTTTTGAGCTTTCTTCCATAGTTCTTTGTACTCGTTAAAATATCGCGTCTGGCCTTTTCGCGCGGAAATATAATACTGTTTATCCGGATCTCCGATTCCCCGGCAACCCCACGTAATGGTAGTCAGTTTATTAACAGGACGCATCAGGACAGCGAGTTTTTTGGTGTTTCCGGTTCCGTTTACGTGATGAAAGAACACCCTGCCTTCCCCTTCCACAATGTCCTTATATAAAATCCCGTTTTCATAGACCATCTCCGGGCTGTCAGAAAAGAGCAGCGTGGGTCCGTGTTGCAGAACCCGGACGTCCACGTCCTCATACTTCTCCGGTACCTTCCGGTATCCCCCCGCCTCTGCGGACGCAGGAGAAAAAACGCCTCCCAGCATGCCGACACCTGCCAGCACTGCCGCAATGCGTGACGGCAATTTGAAGAAAGAAAGCCAGTTCATTATTATTCCTATCCTCCGGAAAAAGAAATACGGATGGACGATACTGCCGTGCATCCGCATAAATAATTATCAAAAAGCACTCAATCTGTTTTCAGCCGGTATTCCGGGGCGTAACAAAACGCGCCTGTTTATTTTTTCAGGCTGTTCCGGTAATCTTCCATAAATTTTGCCAGCCCTTTGTCAGTCAGCTCATGTCTGACCAGCTCACGCAGGACCTTTGTAGGAATCGTGGCTATATCCGCTCCGGCCAGCATCATCCTGTCAACATGTTCCATGTTGCGCACGCTGGCGGCAATAATTTCCGTTTTGAACTGGTAGTTGCGGAATACTTTTACCATATCTTCCACCAGCTTTGAGCCGTCCTGTCCGATATCGTCCAGACGCCCGATAAAGGGGCTCACATAGGACGCGCCGGCCCGGGCGGCCAGTAGCGCCTGGCCCAGGCTGAACACCAGCGTCACATTCGTTTTAATGCCTTCCGCCGCCAGAATCTTGACAGCCTTCAGTCCTTCCGTGATGCAGGGGATTTTTACAACCACGTTATCCGCGATTTTCACCAGTTCCCTGGCTTCTTTTACCATACCTTCGCAGTCCTGGCTGATAACTTCGGCGCTTACGGGTCCTGGGATCAGCGCACAGATTTCCGGAATCACTTCCGCCTGTGTGCGTCCGGACTTGGCAATCAGCGACGGGTTGGTAGTCACGCCGTACACGATTCCCATATCCGCAAATTCCCTGATTTCTTCTACGTTAGCCGTATCCATAAAAATTTTCATAATCCACGCCTCTCCTTTTATTGTTATTTACTGAATTACGGGAGCACTGGTTCATTTTGCCGCTCCTGACAGAAACCCGCAAATCCGACAGGATCGCGCTTTCTTAAAACAACGTCAGCTGATCATCGTCCGTTGGCAGCAGCAGATCCAGTTTAGGTTTTTTCCGGTTTTCATTGGTGACCCAGTTGCCGCATTTCGGACAGTTCATCTCCATATCAGGAAGGGCCCAGGCAAGATGTGTCCCGCACTTCGGGCAAATAAACTCCACCTGCATGCCCGGCCGGATTTCATTACTTTTCTGCCTTTCTGCGTTTTTCAAAAAAATGCCCCCCTTTTATTATTAAATCTATTATACAATACTTTTGTTTCATGGTAAAATAAAAAAAACAAAATCATATGGGAACAATGCTTTAATTAGTTTGCGCGATGACCGGTCGCGCAGACAAATAAACCGCTGCTTCCATACTATTACGCTACGAGGAGGATTATTGATCATGCTGGATTTATCCAAAGAATTTTCCCTGTCGGGTTTTCTGGAAGAACCTGAGGAAGACGGCACCGTACTATACGTAATGGACTTTCCGGACGACGTATATATTACCGTCACCGATGACAACGGAAGAACGCCGGCGCGCGCCAAACAGAATCTGGTGCTGGCCTGCTACGACGGTGACGGCCGCTACCTTTGGGGAAGCGAGTTCAAAACCTTCATGGAACTGCAAAAGCTCTGCCAGGACAATCCTGCAGGTTCTCCTGAACTGCTGAAAGCGTTAAAAGATGCTTCCCAAACTCTGAAAGAAATTGAATAGTGTGTCCCATCCGCAAGCTTTCATTACCGGAATATAATAACCGCCGGATCTGAAAATCCGGCGGTTTTTTTACTGCAAATTTGCTGCATTACTTATAACCGTCAATATATTCTATTCTTCCATCAGCCCCAGATGTTCAAACAGATGGAACAGCAGGCTTAACAGGATAGCTACCAGCGTGGCCAGCACCATGCCCTGTACCGTGATGGTGCCAAAGGTCAGTTTGGCCCCGGAGAGACCGACGATCATAACCACGGCCGTCATGGTCAGGTTGCGGGATTTGCTGTAATCCACCTGCTGCTCTACCAGAAGCCGGAACCCGGACGCGGCAATAACGCCGAACAGCAGCATGCAGACGCCCCCCATGACCGGAGACGGGATCCCGTGGATCAGCTGGCTCAGTTTACCGATAAAAGATAACAGGATGGCAAATACCGCCGCGCCGCCGATAACCCAGACGCTGTAGACCTTGGTGATTGCCATGACGCCGATGTTCTCACCATAGGTCGTATTCGGGGTCGCGCCGCACAGACCGGACAAAATATTGGAGCAGCCGTCCGCAAACAGGGAACGGTCCAGACCGGGTTCTTTCATCAGATCGCGGCCCACAATATTACCGGTAACCATCAGATGACCGATGTGTTCGGTCAGCACGACCAGCGCCGCCGGCGCAATAATCGCAATGGCATCCATATTAAAGGTCGGTGTGGAAAACTGGGGAACTGCGAACCAGGGCGCGTTGATAACAGGAGTCAGGTCCACCATGCCCAGGGAAAAGGCAAGTGCATAACCGCAAACAACCCCGAACAGGATCGGGATGATGGCCATGAAGCCTTTGAACGCAACGGACCCGATGACGGTGACCAGCAGGGTAAATACAGAGACCATTACGTTGTTCATTTCAATTTTATCCCCCACAAGCCCTGCCATGGAAGCGGCGGTCGGCGCCAGTTCAAGGCCGATGATTGAAACAATGGCACCCATAGCAGCCGGCGGGAAAATGAAGTCGATCCATTTTGTTCCCATCATTTTAACAATAAATGAGAACAGGACGAACAACAGGCCGAATACGATAAAACCGGACTGCGCGTCCGAATAGGGATGCGTCGCCATGATCAGAAGAACCGGGGAAATGAAGGCAAAGCTGGATCCCAGATAGGAAGGAATCTTTCCTTTCGTCAGAAAGATATACAGCAACGTTCCCACGCCGTTCATGAAGAGGCAGGTGTTAGGATTTAATTTGAACAGAAACGGCACCAGAACCGTAGCGCCGAACATGGCAAATAAATGCTGCAGGCTCAGCGGAATATTCATCAGCAACGGCACGCGCTCTTCAACCTGGATAACTTTTTGGGCCATAATGTTACCTCCCGAGTATTATCGTAAAAAACGGCTGCCATAAAGACAGCCGTTTGTTTTTTAATTTACCTTCCCAGCCAGGAAGTTTTCTTTGCAGCCTGTTTCTCTACATCCACCCGGGCCGGCGCATACATCATGATGCTGTCGCTGACCTTGGAGATGCTGGCGTTTACAATATAGCTTACGCCGCACATATAATCAAAAATACGGTTACGCGTCTCTTTGTCAACTTCCGAAAAATCCAGCATGACGGCGCAGCCTTCTATCAGCCTGTCCGCATAGGAAACTGCGTCTTCATAGGTATGAGGGGTACGCACCAGGATATCCAGCTGTCCGGGCCGCACAACATACGGACCTGCATATGTATCGGCAGGTTCTTCATTACTGAACAGTTTCATAGCGGAATTCTTAAAATCCATAATGCGAAAGCCTCCATCCCATCTGATTTAATGAACGGTCAAAAAACTTCTCTATACCTATATATTGTAGCAGATTCAAAAAAAAACACAACATGTTTTCATAAAAAAGTGCCGAAAAAACAGGTTTTTTTCAGTTTTTTTGCATAAAACACAGATTTTACGGGTCTGAACACTGCATCTTTGCAAAAAGCAGGACGTACTGCCGCCTTATTTATCGGCAGCAGCTGCATTTTTGGCGCGGCCGCGGATACGGCTGCGCTCTACCCGGTCCAGTATCCGTTTCCGCATACGGATATTTTTCGGTGTAACTTCTACCAGTTCATCGTCTTTGATATGTTCCAGCGCCTGTTCCAGCGAGAAAAAAATCGGGGGGATCAGGCGGATCGCGTCGTCGCTGCCGGAAGCGCGCATATTGGAAACGTGTTTCTTCTTGCAGGGATTGACGTCCATATCGTCTTCACGGGAGTTTTCGCCGATTACTTCCCCCTGGTACACATTCTGTCCGGGTATGATGTACATAGTGCCCCGTTCCTGGCAGTTGCCGATGCCGTAAGCACAGGTTTCACCGTTTTCAAAAGCCACCAGGCTGCCGCGGGTGCGGCCCGGGATAGGTCCTTTGTAGTAATCATATCCGGCATACACATGGTTCATAACACCGTTGCCTTTGGTATCGGTCAGGAACTGGTTACGGAACCCGATCAGGCCTCTGGCGGGAATTTTAAACTCCAGCCGCATGTAACCGGCCATCTCGTGCATGTTCACCAGCTCCGCTTTGCGGGTTCCCAGATTTTCCATCACAACGCCCATAAAATCCTGGGGCACGTCAATGGTCAGCGCTTCCATGGGTTCCATGGTATGCCCGTCTTTATCTTTGCGAAGGATGACCTTGGGCTTGCCAACCTGCAGTTCAAACCCTTCCCGGCGCATAGTTTCAATCAAAATGGACAGATGCAGTTCGCCCCGGCCCTTTACGATAAATGTATCGGTATTGTCCGTTTCTTCCACCCGCATGGCCACATTGGTCTGGATTTCTTTCATCAGGCGGTCCCTGAGATGGCGGCTGGTTACATACTCGCCTTCTTTGCCTGCAAAGGGGCTGTCGTTAACCAGGAATTCCATAGACAGGGTGGGCTCGTCGATTTTGATGCCGGCCAGCGCTTCCGGCTGTTCCGGATCTGCAATGGTATCCCCGATTTCCACGTTGCTCAGGCCGATCAGCGCTACGATATCGCCGGCCTGTACCTCCGCTGTCTCCACGCGTTTCAGCCCCTGATATGTGTAAAGGCGGCCGATTCTTTCAATGGAAACCTTCTCTTCATGCATCAGCGCGATCTGCTGCCCGTTTTTAATTGTTCCCCGCACAATGCGGCCTACCACGATGCGGCCCACATAGGAATCATAGTCCAGGGTATTGGCCAGCATCTGCAGCGGCTGGTCCGCTTCCACATCCGGCGCGGGAATGGTATCCAGAATAACCTGGAAAAGGGGTTCCAGATTATCGCTTTCGTCATCCATGGACAGTTTGGCAAAACCGGAGCGGGCAGACGTGTATACCACCGGGAACTCCAGCTGTTCGTCATCGGCTTCCAGTTCGATGAACAGATCCAGGACTTCGTCCACCACTTCCGTGGCGCGCTGGTCCGGCCGGTCGATCTTGTTGATGACAACAATGGGTTTCAGATGTTTTTCCAGCGCCTTGCGCAGAACATATTTCGTCTGGGGCATGGGGCCCTCGTAGGCATCTACCAGCAGCAGCACCCCGTCTACCATGGTGAGCACCCGCTCCACTTCCCCGCCGAAGTCCGCATGACCCGGCGTGTCCAGAATATTGATCTTTGTTCCCTTATGCATAACGGAAGTGTTTTTGGACAAGATCGTAATGCCGCGTTCCCGTTCCAGATCGTTGGAATCCATCACGCGTTCCGCCACTTTCTCGTTTTCGCGGAAAATATGGCTCTGTTTCAGCATTGCGTCTACTAACGTGGTTTTGCCGTGATCGACATGGGCGATGATGGCAATGTTCCGGATATCGTTTCTGATCATAGTTAAAAATCTCCTCTGCAATCCCTCAGTCTGATATAAACGGAATATACCGGCCTGGTCCGCCGGAAAACAACCTGAATAACAGTTTTACCCAAAAGAATGAGGATGCTTATCAGAGCATCCTCATCTATGACTTTACTATTATATTCGTTTTGTTTTTCGGTGTCAACAGCAAACCTTTGAATCGTACGCCGTCAGGCCGGATTTTTCACAGTACAATACTGTCAGATTTTCACAATACCTTATTTTACAACACTGGGAAGCCAGGTCGCCAGTCCGGGAACGAAGCAGAGGATCAGCATTTCAATACCCATAACGACCGCATAAGGGATAACGCCTTTCACGATCTGGGTCATCTTGCTGTCGGGGCTTACGCCCTGCAGCACGAAGAGGTTCATGCCTACCGGCGGGGTAATCAGCGCCATTTCCATGTTGATCTGCAGGATTACGTTGAACCAGATGGGATCAAAGCCCAGCTGCAGAATGATGGGGTACAGGATGGGAACCGTAATAAAGATGATGGAAACGGTTTCCAGGATGCAGCCCAAAAACAGCAGCAGGCAGTTGATCATGATGAAGAAAATCCAGCGGCTGAACTGCATTTGCGTTACCATCAGTGTCAGCGCCTGGGGCACCTGCAGAATCGTCAGCACGAAACCAAACAGGGTGGCGCCGATCATGATGCAGAATATCATGGAAGACGTCTTTACCGTGCCCAGCAGGATGTTCGGCAAATGCTTCAGGGTCAGGGTTTTGTAAATGCAGAATGTAATAAAAAGGGAATACACGGTACCCACAGCCGCCGCTTCCGTCGGTGTGAAGGCGCCGGTGTAGATGCCGCCCACGACAATGACCGGCAGCAACAGACCCCAGACAGAGCTTTTCAGCGCGTCCATCCGTTCCGCCCAGGACGCTTTCGGTTCCAGCGGCAGGTTACGGGATTTGTACACCACCACGCCGATAAAGAAAATCGTCAGCATAAAGCCGGGAACTACACCGGACATAAACAGCTGGCCGATGGACTCGCCGGTGATGGCGCCGTAAAGGATCATGGGGATGGAAGGCGGGATCAGGATGCCCAGGGTACCGCCGGCCGCAACCGCGCCCAGCACCACCGTCCGCTCATAATTCCGTTTCAGCATCTCCGGAATGGCAATGGCGCCGATAGTAACCGCGCAGGCCGCGGAAGAACCGGTGATAGCGGCAAAGATACCGCAGGCCACGATGGTTGCCGCGCCTAAACCGCCGGGCAGATGCCGCAGCCATTTGTTGCCCAGTTCGAACAGGTCGTTGCCCACTTTGCCTTCCAGCAGGATCTGGCTCATCAGAACGTACAACGGCACAGCGCAGAGTACAAAATCATCCAGGGATTTGTAGGCAAGCAACGGGATCTGGTTCAGGGTGCCGTCCCCTCCCATGAAGAGAAGCATTCCCACCAGACCACCCGTTCCCAGGGCAAACCCTACCGGCAGACCGGTAGCCAGAAGTACCAGCAGCATAACGGTGAACAAAATAATCATTTTGCCACCTCCCCTGCCGCCACGGCCGGATCATAGTCCGGGTCTGCCAGCTTCACAAGGTTTTCCAGGAACGTCCGGATAAAATGCAGGAACATCAGACCGAAGCCGATGGGCAGAGAAGACTGCGGGATCCACAACGGGGTACGCAGCGTGGTGGGCGCTATCATGCCGTGTTCCATGGACATGGCTACCATACCGATGGCATAAACCGTTACGACACCGCAGAAAACCATGCCAATGAAGGAAGTGATGACGCTCAGTATCTCATTGGTCCGCCTGCTTAAATGGGAAAGTAAGATATCCACTTTTATGTGCTTATTGGCCACAAACGTTACCGCCATGCCCAAAAAGCCCGCAATCGTCACACAGTAGGTGGAAATTTCCACTACCCACTCCGTGGGACTGTTAAACATGCCCCTCATAATGACTTCATAGACAACAGAAAACGCAGGAATGAACAGCAGCAGACCGGCAATGATGCCTACCACCCGGGTCAGTCCCATTAAGAATTTTCTGTAAACCGCTAAAAAACTTTTCACGACAGTCTCCTACAACAGTTATTTCGTGCACAGATCCAGAATCTTTTTGCCCTGTTCGCCGGCATGTTTGGTAAAGATATCCCATACCGGTTTGGTGGCTGCCTGCCAGTTCTTGATTTCATTTTCAGGAACTACATACACTTCCATGCCTTTGGCTTTCAGGTCTTCCAGACCCTTCAGGTCCTCTGCCTTGGCGTTCTTACGCAGGGTGTCGCGGACTTCTTTGGCTGCTTCCATGAAAGCTTTCTGCTGCGGTTCGCTCATCTTGGCAAAGGATTTGTCATTCATGGCTACGATGAATTCCGGAGACGCATGGTTGGTGATGGTCAGATATTTGGTAACTTCATACATCTTGCGGTCGCGCATGGCGGAAGTGCCGGAAGACTGTCCGTCGATGGTGCCGCGCTGCAGGGCCATGTAAACTTCGCCGGCGCCCATGGTTACCGGGGAAGCGCCCAGGGCTTTAATGGTTTCGGAAGCCAGCTCGCTGTAGCCGCGGATCTTCAGGCCTTTGAAATCTTCCGGTTTTTTGATGGGTTTCTTGTTATTGGCGTACTGAACGAAACCGTAGTCAGCCCAGTAAACAACTTTAACGTGTTTCTTGGCCAGTTCTTCTTCCAGAATCTTGCCCATGCCGCCGTCGATGGCGCTGTCAACTTTCTCATAGCCCGGGAATACGAAAGGAACGTCAAACACTTCCATGGCCGGAATGATGGTTGCCCAACGGCCAACCGTGTTAAGACCCATATCCACGCCTCCGGTCATGATAGCGTCGTTCATGGTTTTATCATTATACAGCTGACCTGCCGGGAAAGAGGTGATTACTACTTCACCTTTGGTTTTATCCTTAACTTTTGCGATAAAGCTTTCTACGCCTTTAGCCAGCGGATGATTGGCCGGTAATGCATAAGCCAGTTTATATTCCACTTTTTTGCCTGCCGCCGGGGCCGCCGCCTTTTTATCTCCGCCGCCTCCGCAGCCTGCCATGCAGATCGTCGCCAATGCCAATGTCGCTACTGCCGCCGCTTTAAACCATTTTACAGATTTCATAATTTTTCCTCCACTCCTCATTTGAATTAAAATTTAAAATAAAAAGCCCCTGTCGGAAAAATCCGGCAGGGGCGTTAATAACGCGGTACCACCCTACATTATACTCCTGGCCTGTAACGCCGCCGCAGCGCTTTATCCTAAAGGTATGAACCGTTCAGATAAAGAGTTCCCAGGCGAGAAGTTTTAACGCATCCACCGGCTTGCACCAGCCGCCGGTTCTCTGCAGTCCGCAATCAAAACCATTCCTGTTCATAACTTCTGTTTGAAATTAAATCAAGTATAGCAAGGCGGTTTTTAAATGTCAATCACTTTTTTCACATTTTGTTTACATTTAACGTGTGAAACAGCAATACTTTGCAAAGAAAAATCAAATGTTCCCAAGCATATCGTCCATATACCGGCGGACCTTTTCCAGCTTCTTCCGCAGCTGATCCGCTTTGGCGCTGTCCCGCAGGGCGATCTGCTCAATCTTGTTACGGTACTGCATATAATTCCGTTCCACGGCGGAAATCGAATCCTGCAGTTCCGCCACTTCCGGAGTCGTCTCAACCTCAGGCGCCGCTTCGATCACATAATCCGTACCGTCTATGACAATGCTGTCACCGTATTTTGGGATATAAGTCGCCGTCCCCATCTGCATCTGAAGGGCCTTGGACAATTCCGCTGCCGCGTCAAATTCACCGTGGGTCACAAAGAAAATTTTGGGTTTCTGCGGCATTTTCTTGTACCATTCTATGAGCTGGTCTTTATCCGCATGGGCAGAGAAACCCGTCATGTTGACGATCTGCGCGGCTACATGGATGGTCTCGCCCATAATTTTAACTTTTTTTACTCCGTCAATCAGATTCCGGCCCATGGTTCCTTCCGCCTGATAACCGGCAAAGACCACCGAGCATTCCGGACGCCACAGGTTATGCTTCAGATGATGCAGGATACGGCCGGCGTCAGCCATGCCGCTGGCAGACAGAATAATCTTCGGGCCTTCCATGCCGTTGATCATGCGTGACTCTTCCGCCGTAGGCGTGAAATGCACGTTCTTCATGGCAAACAGCCGGTCTCCCTGGAATTCCACCAGCGCCCGGGTCTCCGCGTCATACTCTTCTTTATTGGCCAGCGTGATCCCCGTTGCCTTGGTAGCCAGCGGACTGTCAACATAAATCGGCACATCCGGAATTTTTCCTTCCTGCGTAAGCTTCTGGAAATAATACAGCAGGACCTGGGTACGCCCCACCGCAAAGGCAGGGATGACCACATTGCCTCCCCGTTCTGTGGTTTCATTGATAATTTTAGCCAGTTCCGCTTCTTTATCATACTCTTTATGCTTCCGGTTCCCGTACGTGGATTCCGTTACAATAAAGTCCGCGCCTTTCAGAATAGAAGGATCTTCAACAATAGGCTGCTTCGGCTGTCCCACATCGCCGCTAAAAATCATGGCAGTCTTTTTTCCGTTTTCCTCAATTTCCAGACGTACCACCGCGCTGCCCAGGATATGGCCCGCAACCCGGAGTTTTGCCGTTACACCCGGAATCACTTCAAAAGGTTCCTCGAAATTATGAACGTAAAAAGACTGCAGCGCCGTATAGGCATCGTCAACCGTAAACAGCGGCAGCACCTGGGATTTCCCTGCCCGCAGGCCTTTGCGGTTGGCATATTCCGCATCGGATTCCTGGATATGGGCGCTGTCCGGGAGCAGGATCGTACACAGCTGCTGTGTGGATTTTGTGCAGTGAACGCGGCCTTTAAAGCCCTCTTTCACCAGACGTGGAATCAGCCCGCTGTGATCCACGTGCGCGTGGGTCAGGACCATAGCGTCAATTTCCCCCGGGTTGAAGGCAAAGGGTTTTTCATTAAAATCCTTGACGGATTTGGAACCCTGGAACATGCCGCAGTCCACCAGCATCTTCTTTCCGTTTGCTTCCAATAAATAACAGGATCCAGTTACAGTCCGGGCCGCGCCTAAAAATGTCAGTTTCATAAATACAACCTCCTGAACAGCACACAACGTTTATAAAATCAGCTTCCCAATTAACTCTCCTGTGACAAGCCGGCACCTTGCCTGAATAATATGGAAATATCGGAACAATGACTCAGTAAGATTACAAAATCTCCACCAGTTATGTTATTCTCTGCCGAAAACATTTTTCCTGCAAAAAGACGTTCAATAATCCGGATCATTCCGGAAAAAATCTCTGAACTGTTTCCACCAGCCCGACTCACAACAGTAACTGCACTTTCCGCAGTTTTCCATGCGCGTTTCCCCAAAATAGCGCAAAATATAGTTACGCAGGCATCCGTCATGATGACAGTAATCCCACATGGCCGCAAGGAGCTGCAACGCCCCTTCCGGTTTTTCCTGCTGCTGCGCCAGAGCCTTACCGATTCGCAGGTCTTCTCCGCTGTAGAACAGGGTGCAGCGCGCATCCGCTCCGTTACGGCCCGCCCTCCCCGCTTCCTGATAATACTCTTCCAGGCTCTGGGGCATATTGTAATTGATGACGAAAGAAATATCAGACTTGTCAACACCCATACCAAACGCACTGGTAGCAACAATAATCTGCACCTGACCGTTTATAAAGGCAGCCTGTGTTACCGTCCGTTCTCCCACAGATAGTCCGGCATGATAGCGGGCAGCGCTGTATCCGTGCTGCCGCAGCAACCGGAAACACCGTTCCACATGCCGATGGGTAGAACAGTACACGATGCCGCTTTTTCCTTTTACCTTCTCCAATTCATCCAGCAGCGCCCTGTCTTTATCAGCCGGGGACTTTTTTACAAAAAACAAATTGGGACGGTCAAAGCTGCGGAGGATCACCACCGGGTCCGCAAGCCCCAGACTGCTGATAATATCCTGCCGCACCCGGGGCGTAGCTGTGGCGGTAAAGGCTGCATATAAAGGATGCTTCGGCAGCTGTTCCACGAATGCCCGGATCTGCAGGTAAGAAGGTCGGAAATCGTGCCCCCACTGTGAGACACAATGGGCTTCATCCACTACCACGAAATCAGGCGGATTCTGTAAGGCAAAGCGGATAAACCGTTCATTCTGCAGCCGTTCCGGTGAAAGGTAAACCAGTTTATAAACACCGGTATGAATATCATACATGACTTCATTGTAAGTATGCTTACTCATACCGCTGTTGATACAGACGGCCGGAATATTATTCTGCTGCAGATGGGCCACCTGGTCTTCCATCAGGGAAATGAGCGGTGAAATAACATAGGTCAGTCCGGTCTGCATCAGGGCGGGCACCTGGAAGCACACGGATTTTCCCGCACCTGTAGGCAATATGGCCAGGCAGTCCCTGCCGCTGAGAATCGTATCCACCACTTCCCGCTGCCCGGGGCGGAAGCTGTCATAACCGAACCATGCTTTAAGTATTTTTTCCGGTTGCAAATAAGCACCCCCTTATTACTTTTTATCTTTTTCGTTAATCAGATTCTTTTCTTTAAACGGACACAGCTGCAGGCATACGCACTCATCACACAACGGCTTGCGTGCTTTGCAGGTTAGACGTCCGTGCCAGATGAACCAGTGATGGGAATCCGCCCACCTGGTTTTGGGTATCAGTTTCTGCAGGTCCAGTTCCGT
Organism: Acidaminococcaceae bacterium; assembly: GCA_017405945.1. Lineage (GTDB taxonomy): Bacteria > Bacillota > Negativicutes > Acidaminococcales > Acidaminococcaceae > Succiniclasticum. Next base: position 45,716 of record JAFQZL010000034.1, on the reverse strand, counting down.
AGCTTCCGGTGTTTTTGCGTCCGAAAGTCCCAGACGGTGGGAGGTGCGGAACACATGGGTGTCCACGGCAATGGCCGGCACTTTGTAAATCACACTGGCGATTACGTCCGCTGTTTTCCGCCCTACTCCCGGCAGTTTCATCAGAGTCGGAATGTCTTTGGGAATCACGCCGCCGAATTCTTCCGTCAGCATATGGCACATGCCCAGCAGGTTTTTGGCTTTGGCCCGATACAGACCGCAGTCACGGATTTCCTCTTCCAGTTGTTCCTGGGTCAACGCCCCCATCTTCTCCGGGGTATTCAGCCGCGGGAAAATACGGGCTGTAATCTTGTTGATCCGTTCGTCAGTACATTGGGCCGACATGATGACGGCGCACAGCAATTCAAAGGGAGAATTGTAATGCAGCGCCGTGCCGGTCCCGTTGTACCGTTTTTCCAGCGCGGCAATGATTTCCTGTTTGTCTTTTTTACGCATTTCATGCACCTCGTTGTAAAAAAGCAGCCCCCGGTACAGACCAGGAGCCGCTTCATTTTATCAGTTCGTCAGGCTGCGCACCGGAGCCGGAATACGGCCTCCTCTGGCAATAAAGGTGTCTGCCTTAAACTTGCTGACTGCCATGATGGGGGCATGTCCCAAAAGACCGCCGAATTCCACTTTATCACCCACGCCTTTTCCCGGAACGGGGATGACGCGCACTGCCGTAGTCTTGTTGTTGATCATGCCGATGGCAGATTCGTCCGCAATAATGGCCGCAATGGTTTCTGCGGAAGTATCACCGGGAATGGCGATCATGTCCAGACCAACCGAGCAGACGCAGGTCATGGCTTCCAGTTTTTCCAGGCACAGGCTGCCGCGTTCTACCGCCGCAATCATGCCCGCATCCTCACTGACGGGAATAAAGGCGCCGGACAGGCCGCCTACGTAACTGGATGCCATCAGGCCGCCCTTTTTCACCGCGTCGTTCAGCATGGCAAGGGTTGCCGTGGTGCCGGGCCCGCCGCAGCTTTCCAGACCGATCTCTTCTAAAATATGGGCTACCGAGTCGCCTACCGCCGGTGTCGGTGCCAGCGACAGGTCGATGATACCGAACTGGGTGTTCAGCCGTTTCGCTGCTTCCTGGGCCACCAGCTGCCCTACCCGGGTAATTTTGAATGCCGTACGTTTGATTACTTCCGCCACTGCGCCGATATCCTGGCCACGGACGGCTTCCAGCGCGTGTTTCACCACGCCGGGCCCGCTGACGCCCACGCTGACTACGGATTCCGGTTCCGTTACGCCATGGAAGGCGCCGGCCATAAAGGGATTATCGTTTACCGCGTTACAGAACACCACCAGCTTCGCGCAGCCGATAGCATCATTGGCCGCCGTTTTTTCCGCAGTCTCTTTCACCACGCGGCCCATCTCCGCCACCGCGTCCATGTTGATGCCGGCCTTGGTTGAACCCACATTTACAGAAGAGCAGACTACGTCAGTGGATGCCAGCGCTTCCGGAATGGAAGCGATCAGGTTCCGGTCGCCTTTGGTATAGCCTTTGTCCACCAGCGCACTGAAGCCGCCGATAAAGTTTACCCCCACTTCATGGGCCGCTTTGTCCAGCGCTTTGGCCAGAGGCACATAATCATTGGTATCACAGCTTTCGCCCACCATGGAGACCGGCGTTACGGAAATACGTTTATTGATGATGGGCACGCCCAGGTCGGATTCAATATCTTCCCCGGTCTGCACCAGCTTTTCCGCTTTTTTCGTAATTTTGTCATAGATCTTATCCGCGCAGACTTTCACATCCGGATGTCCGCAGTCCCGGAGGCTGATGCCCATGGTGATGGTGCGCACATCCAGGTTGTGGTGCGTGATCATCTGCGTGGTTTCCAGCACATCATTAAAGGTTAACACTGACATGACGATCCCCCCGCTTAAATCTGGTGCATGGCTGTGAAGATGTCTTCACTCTGCACGCGAATTTCCAGACCGATTTCTTTCGACAGTCTGTCCAGATGTTCTTTCAGTGTTTTAATGCTCATTTTGGAATCCGTCATATCCGCAATCAGAACCATATTAAAGAAACCGTCCATAATATTCTGGTTGATGTTCAGGACGTTGACCTGGTTATTGGCGAGTATATTGGTAACTTTGGCAATGATTCCAACCTTGTCCTGACCTACTACAGTAACAACAATACGCATTGTTCTGCCCCTCTCCTTTGCTCTCCGGCAAATATATAATGCAGGAAACATAATGATTCCGTTTCCTGTACGGCCTGCCGCCGTAATGAATATTTTACCACAAATTTAATTATATGTGCAGGGTATAGAAAAACTTTTATAATTTCTGCAATCTTTATTGATACCTCTAAATGTCATTCGGCAGAAAACCGCAACTTCCCACAACCGCGCTTATAAATACTTCTGTATCTCTGAAGGCGTCTCTATGATCATTCCGGCATGCTGCTCTTCCAGAAATCTTCTCCCCTTAAAGCCCCAGGCCACGCTGATACAGGGAATGCCCGCATTGGCCGCCGCTTCCAGGTCCACTTCCGAATCACCCACATAAACAGCATTCGAACTGTCGGCCTTCAGGTTTTTCATCGCTTCCCGGATCAGATCCGGCGCGGGCTTTTTGGCAACGCCCTGACGTTCCCCGGATATCGAAGCAAAGATATCCGGAAAGTATTCGGGAATCAGTTCCTGCACCGCGAAATCCGGTTTGTTGGAAACCACGCCCAGGGAATAACCCTGTTGTACCAGTTCCTGTAACATCTCCATGATGCCGGGATACGGACCCGTATGATCTTTGCAATGAGCTTTATAATAAATATCAAAATCCTGCCTGACTTTCTCCAGTGCCGCTTCTGCCTGTCCGTCCGGCACAGCCCGCTCAATCAGCTTGCGCGCGCCATTGCCCACGAACCGGCGGATCTCGTCCGGCGTCCGCTCAGGAAAACCATTGACACGCAGCGCGTAATTGGTTCCTTCCGCCAGGTCCGTCAGCGTATCCAGCAGTGTGCCGTCCAAATCAAAAATGACTGCTTTATATCGTCTCATTTTATTTCCACCGCGTCTTCCAACGCTTTTATATTTCCTGTTTTCAACAGCGCCACCTCTTTGCCTTCCGGCAGGTCGGTAAACACACAAAGGCATGCATCGGAGGGAGCGCTGGCTTTCACATAAGCCGTATCAAACGTCATCAGCTTGTCACCTTTTTTCACTTCCTGCCCGTCTTCCACAAATACGGTAAAGCCGCTGCCTTCCAGATTCACCGTGTCAATGCCGATGTGCAGCATGTACTCCTTTCCGTCTTTTGTGATGAGCCCCATAGCGTGCTTCGTTTCAAAAACAAAATTCACCGTGCTGTCAGCCGGCGCGAACACATCGCCGTCAGCAGGCTGCACCATAAAGCCGTCTCCGTTCATCTTTTCCGCAAACGCTTCGTCCGGTGTTTCTGTTATGGCACAAAGCTTTCCCGTAAACGGACTGGCAAACGTATCTTTCTTTTTCCCAAATATAGAACCAAACATAACTAAGATCCTTTCATTTTATAATGTTAAACCATCAGCGGAACAGATGCGCCAGCACGCTTAACACAATGCTGATGACGATACAGCTCACCCAGGGAAAATAGAAGCTGCCATGCTTGCCTTCCATGTGGATATCTCCCGGCAGGTTGCCAAAAGGCAGGAACTTGCCGCCAAAGTGAATGACCACGCCCGCAATGATCAGAACGATCCCCAGCTGGATCAGCATCTTTCCCAAACCGCCGGACATTTCTTTCTCTCTCCTTTTAAAAATCTTCATGTAATTTTAAAATTTCTGTAGCTATTCTTACAAAAATATTATAAAATATATGAAAGTAAAAACCAACTGTTTTTTCTTTTTATTTTTGCATCGCCCCATTACCGGACCGATGCGAGTCTTCCAAAATGTCATTTCAATTTCGAGAGGAGATTTTTATTATGCCTTATGTAAACATCAAAATTACAAAAGAAGGTAATGTCACTCCGGAACAGAAACGCCAGCTGATCGAAGGCGCTACCAAACTGCTGGCCGATGTGCTTCACAAAAACACCAAAACCCTGGTTGTAACCATTGACGAAGTAGATATGGATAACTGGGGTATCGGCGGTGTGCCGGTAACGGAACTCCGTAAAATCGCGAAAGAAAAAGCAGCGGCGGAAGCCAAAGCTGCCGAAGCTGCAGCTAAGGAAGAAGCCAGGGCAAAAAAGAAAGCGGAAAAAGAAATGGCCAAAGCCGCCAGGGCGGAAGAAAAAGCAAAAAAGGAAGCCGAAAAGGCTGCCGCCAAAGCCGCTGAAGCAGCAGCCAAAGAAGAAGCCAGGGCAAAAAAAGCGGAAGAAAAAGCCGCTAAAAAAGAGAAAAAATCAAAGAAAAAATAATTCAACAAGTAACGCCTGCCCTCCGGCAGGCGTTTTGCAACATTGACCGTTCTGCTGCCAAAGCTGACTACACGTTCAGGTCAAAAGAAAATGGAAAAAGATACGACAAGCAAACATACTGCTAAACAAAATAACAAATTAGCAACAAAATGGCTGTTTACCAAAAACCGTTCCTGCAGTTGTACCATGCCCGGCGTGTGGCGGGCCGTGAGCTTCTGTGACGGCTGCGCAGTCATCTTCCACAGTCCGCCGGGCTGCGCCCATGTGGCCACCCTGATGGATCTGGGCGCCCAATACCGTATTATCGGCGACCACCAGACCGAAAACCTGGATGCCGTGCCTCTCATCTCTTCCAACCTGCAGGAAAAAGACACCATCTTCGGAGGAGTGGAAAAGCTGCGGGGCTGCATCGCCCATGTAATGAAAATCTGGCAGCCCCGTTGCCTGGTCATCGCCACCTCCTGTGTAGCCGGCGTCATCGGGGACGACGTGGAACAGGAAGCAGAAGATGCGGAAACAGAATATCACATCCCTGTCCTCTGCGTTCCCTACGGCGGCTTTCTGGGCGGTGAATACTCCGACGGGTATTTCCAGACGGTGCGGCTGATTATGGACCGCTTCATCCAACCGCAGCCGAAAATCCCCGGCCGCGTCCTCCTGTTCGGTGACCAGATGGGACCCTGCGGCCAGTATGCCCGTGAAGTAAAACGACTGCTTTCGTATTTTAATCTGGAAGTGAAATGGCAGTTCCCCGGTTACGTTCCTTTTGAGGAGTGGAACGAACTGTCCACTGCTTCCCTGCTCATTCCGCTGAATTACGCGGGGCAGACCCAGGGAGGTCTGGAAAAAACAGCCGCTGCGTGGGCAGAACGGTTTGACATGCCTTCCATACGGGACGTTTACCCCGTAGGCTGGCAGAACACCTGCGCCTGGCTGCGAAAGGTTGCGGAATTTGTGAAAGATGAAGCAAAAGGCGAAGCCGTTATCCTGCAGGAAGAAGAAAAGCTGAAGGATTACGTGAAATCCATTTTACCCGTCACCCAAAACAAAAAAGCGGTGCTGGGCATCGGCCGCGGTCCCCGCTGGTACAACCCGGCAGAAACACTGAATACCATCCGGCGGATGCAGATGAAAATTTCGACAGTTATCCTGTACGACAAACTGATGGCCGATGAAAAAGACGCGGTCATCGGCGCCGTGGAAGAATGGAAAAAAGCGACACAAGCTCCGGACATTCCGGTTATCACCGACGGCGATTATAAAGACTGTCTGGAAGAGACAGACGTACTGCTGACCACAGACGAACTGCCTGGTAATCCGGTAAAACAGTTTTTTATTCCCATGGTTCCCCTGGCCGGAACCGACGGAGAACTGATCCTGATGCGTACCATGTACCGGTTACTGTGCCGCTACGGAAACAAAGGAGGGATCGCCTATGCCTGACAATACCTGGAAAACCTCCTGTCATCATATGTCCACCTGCGCCCTTACAGGCGCTTCCGCATTCTTCGACGCCATACCCGGCAGTTTCATGCTCATCAACGGACCTCTCTGGTGCTATTTCTATGCCATGAAATATGTTGAGGATTACGACGCCTCCGCCCTGCGGCGTTTTCATTGCACCCAGCCGGAAGGCAACGCCTTGGTCTACGGAACAGAAAAAGACCTGCTGGCCGGTCTCGATTTTGTAAAAGCGAACTTTACGCCGGACCGTATCTTCATCCTCAATAACTGCAGCGTCAGCCTGGTAGGCGACGACATTGCGGGCATTGCGGCCAAAGCGGAACTCCCCTGCCCCGTTTACGCCGCGGACTGCGGCGGCATCGCCGGCGATTTTGCGGAAGGATATGAAATCGCGTTGCTGCGGGTGATTGAGGAAGTGAAAAAGCGCGCAAAAGGCAACCGTGATCTGGCTGGTTTTTCAGAAGCAAACCCGGAAACCGCTGCCGAAGAAAAGGTAAGCACAGATATCAGTCCCGAAACCGTTGACGCCAAACCCTCCGTCAACCTGCTGGGGCTTTCCCCCACTTACTTCCGGGGTGAGGAAGACATAAAAGAGATCCGCCGCATTCTGGAAATGGCGGGCTATCGTATCAATGCCATTCCCGGCGGCGGTTCCGGCTGGAATGAAATCATGCAGCTGCCCAAGGCAGATTTGAATCTTGTACTGCGTGACGAACTTGCCCTGAAAGCAGCCAGAGAACTGGAATCAGAATTTGGCACGCCCTGTCTTTCCACCGGCATGCCGTACGGAATTCAAGGAACCCTGGCATGGTTAGAAAAAATCAACACTGTCCTGCCTGCCACAAATCCGGAAACCGTCCGGCGGGAAGCGGAAACCGTCAACGCCCGTTTACAGTTCCGCAGCAGCAACATGCAGTCACTGTGGGGGCCCCTGTGGTTTGACAACATCCTCATCGCCGCTCCGCCCTCGGAAGCGGCAGGCATCGCGGAAGCCGTACGTGGCGAATGGGCCGACACAGGCAACCTTGTTATCCATTTCACAGAGGACACACCTCTGCGTCCCAAAGCTGCTAATAAAATCTGCGTAACAGGCAAAGACGATGCAGCCATGAAAGAAACCTTTGAAAACTGGACGGGCGGTCTTGTCATCGGCTCTTCTCTCGAGACAAGCCGTTTCGTACGTTTAAAAAAGCCTTTTGTTAATTGCAATATCGTACTGCCTTCGTACCATGAAATCATCGCCACCGACTCGCCCCTCTGCGGCATCCGTGGCGCCGCATATCTGTTTGAAAGGATCTGGAACGCAAAATTAAACAGCTGCATGGAAGAAGTAAAATAAACGAATCCGGTTACTTCAGTAACCGGATTTTTTTCGCAACTTCAGTGGTGGTGCGGTTTCTGAACCTGCTTTCTGTTAATAATATAGATAACCCTGTATGTCTTGTTTCTTACTGACATTTCATACGTTCATTTTAGCGGGCTGTACGAGAAAGCTGCCACTACGTCCTTCCGCCAAAATCAGCAGTTTAACCGGAACATATTACTTCAAAAAAACTCATAACATGCGTGATCCTTCTCAAAGAGATTATCGGATTATAATTCTCCCTGTTCCGTAGGGGTCCTCATACCCTTCTTTGATTTTTGCATTCAAATGGTTCTGTACATATTCCATGATGGCGTCCACATCGGTCATCACCGCATCCAGCATCATGTTACAACCCTTAAACATGACCATGCCGTTGCCGCCGTCTTTTAAAATGTAACTGGTTCCGCCTACTTTATAGGTTTTCTTCAAATCAACAGGCTGACCGTTGATCACAACATCTTTTACACGGCGCGGACCTCTGACCTCCACAAAGTTCCCCTTTACGTCTTTCACCACACCGGAAGGCACGGAAGAATCAATGGTATAAGTCATGCCGGAAACATGCAGGAATCCGCCGCTTTCTTCCGGATAATTGATAACACCTGCCTCCAGTGCGTCTGCAATCTGCTGCCCGGTCGCTTCCACTACCGTACACATGTTGACAAAGGGAAAGGCTTCCAGCAGGTCATTATAAGAAAAGACCCCTGGTTTTATGGTTTTGCGGATAGATCCGCCGTTGACGATGGAAAGATCGGTATTCAACACAAATCGGTACGCATCTGCAACAAGGTCTCCTAAATTTGTTTCCCCGTTGCGCACCCGGCGTTTACCGGTAGCCGGATCATCGCTGGTAAGCGTTATCAGGGCTTCACCCACCGGCTGGTTCAGGATCGCGTCAAAACGTTTGTTTTCCCCGGCAACCAGAGCCGTGACTTTGGGATCTGCAGCCGGTAACGTTTTTATCAGGGCAGAAGAAAGCGTGCCGTCTTCGTGAATGACCAGCTGGCCCAAAGCCTGCAGTTTGGTTCCCGCCTGTACTACCAGCACGTCCTTGCCAAGCACATTGGCAACCTTATGCGGGGGTACATATTCTTCGTGAGAATGCCCGTCAATCACCGCATCAATATTCAACGTATTGGCCGCTATGGCTCCACTGGACCATTTCGGCAGGGAGCCGTTCGTTCCCAGATGACCCACCAAAAATACATAGTCGGCTCCTTCTTTACGCGCCCTGTCGGCCGCCTCCTGCAACGCTTTGTACAGTTTCAGGCCGCTTTCATCTTCCAAAAAACCATAGATAAATTTCCCATTCTCATCCTGAAAATATTTCGGTGTGGAACTGGTCAGGGTCTGCGGCGTCGTCGCTCCGATAAAAGCAACCTTTTTGTTTCCCAGTTCAAGGATTTTGTATGGCGGCAAAACCAGTTTCCGTGTCTTGATATCAATCAGATTGGCGCAATAATAACCGCATTTCATCTGGGAAGCAAGTCTCAAAAACTGATCCATCCCATAGTCAAATTCGTGGTTACCCGGAATCACAAAATCATAGCCTGCGGCATTCATGATTTTTACAATCGACTCGCCGTTGGAAAGTTTGCCGAGCGGAGCGCCCTGAATGGCGTCACCGGCATCTACCAGGACAACGGAAAAGCCCTTTTTCTGAAGATCCTTTTTATATTGCGACACTTTGTCAATGCAAAGGTTATCATTAACACCGCAATGGATATCATTGGTATGCAGTATGATGATTTCCTTTCCTTCTGCAAAAACGCTAAGAGGCAACAGGAATAACAACAGAAATGTAAGAATAATATTATATTGTTTTTTCAGGCTGTACATAGAATGTCCCTTCCGGTTTAAAATTACAGTTCACAAAACAAAAGCCCTTTTCTTCATCATACAATCTTACAGAAACAGAAAATGCTTATTACCGGCGTTTGAATACAATAGCACGTTTACCTGTTGGGAGACAGCAGTTCCGCTACATGCACCGCCTGTTTTCCTTCCGGCAGTCCCTGCACCAGTCCGGAAAGACAGGAGTTACAGTAACAGGCCACCCGCTCCGTTGTAAAACGCTGGCAGTAAATCTTAAGGTATGCGTCGATCTCTTCCGGAGATTTCGGCTGCATATCTTTTTTGATTTCCGCAAAACGCAGCGGCGCTATCGTAAAATTATCGGGACGTATGGGACCGAGCAAAAAACTGCCGTCAAAGTTGATTTCTTCTTCTGTGCCGGGAAGCTCCACGATTTCCACATTCATTTTGCGGAGCACGCTGCGCACCGCCGCCTTTTCCGTTTCTCTCGCCTTGGCACGGTAACAGTCCTGCAGCGTGATGCGTTCTCCTTTGTAATCCGGGAACGGAAAGTCCGGCAGGCTGTCGATGAATTCATACAGGCTGATCACCTTTGCGGCCGGCCGGTTCTCCCCGATAATGATGCTGCAGGTCTCACAAACGGTAATTACGGTATCGTTCCAACCCGACAACGCTTTATGCCCCGGACGGCAGCAGCCGGCCACGCGTACTCCTTTCGAGGCCATAAAGCTTTTTATCTTTTCAGAAGTTTCCGGGCACAGTCTTGTAAAATTACAGCTTGGAAAATAGTATTTCATAAACATCTTCCTCCCGTAAAATCAAAACGTGATTGTAAAATCTGACCACAGGATCCTGGCCTTTGTATCTTTTCCGTCAATCTCACTCTTTATGGGCCGATGCTTACAGCAGTGTAGCAAACACAGAAGCCGCAGCAACTGTCAGAATTCCTGCCAGCGCGATGGACAGCGAGCTCATGGCGCCTTCCACTTCGCCCATCTCCAGCGCCTTTACCGTCCCCAGGGCATGACTGGAGCAGCCGATAGCAATCCCTTTGGCAACCGGCTCATGAATTCCGAAAAAGTTACAGACCGTTTCCGCAAATATATTGCCAAGGATACCGGAGATGACGATGGAAGCCACCGTAATCGCCATATAGCCGCCCAGTTCCTCCGCTACACCAATGCCGATAGGCGTGGTGATGGATTTGGGCAGCATGGTCACATAGGACGCCCGGTCCAGACCGAAAAACCGGGCAAAGGCCAGCACTGACAGCATGGTAATGATTACGCTGGACGTGATGCCGAACATAACAGCCTTAAAATACTTCTTCAGCGTATCCAGCTGCCGGTACAGCGGAACCGCCAGACACACGGTAGCCGGCGTCATCAGGTAACTGATGTATTTTGCGCTGTTGTTGTACGCCTGGTATTCAATCCCGAAAAGACGCAGGAATACAACGGTAAAAATGATGGCAAACAGCATCGGGTTCATCAGCGGATGTTTGATTTTCTGCTTCAGAACCGTGCCGGCGCCGTAAAAGAACAGCGTGATGAATATGCCAAAAAAAGTTGATGTTTCCCAGAAAGCGTTCATGTATCAGGTTTCCTTTTCTTTTTGATTTTGTAAAAACCATTGTGTAATCCGTCCCGTGGCAACCATGACAATCAGCGTGACGGCGATAATAATGGTGACATAGGCCGTCAGGGACGCGCGCAATTCGTCCCAGACATCGATCAGACCCACGGCCGGAGGAATAAACAGCAACGGCATAATGAAAATCAGAAAGTCCGACACTTCCCTGATGTCATCAATCCGCAGTACTTTCCGCTCCAGCAAAAAGAACAGGAGCATTATTCCGTAAATACTGGCAGGTATCGGAAACGGGATCAGCGTATGCAGAACTTCACCAAGGAACGAGAGAAATATGATGATGGTAAACTGTTTAAATAGTTTCAAAGAAGGTGGCCCCTTTACAATGATTTTTAAAGAAAGACATTTACGTAAAACAATCAGCATTAGCCACTTGCTGATGCTGCTTTAAGCTGATTATACAAAACAAGTGTATCACAGTTTTATAAGTAAAAAAAGCCCTGCAAATCAATTTGCAGGGTAATTATCTCTGGTGCGCCTGAGACGAATCGAACGTCCGCACCCGGTTCCGGAGACCGGTGCTCTATCCACTGAGCTACAGGCGCAATTCATAAATTGTACGAAAAGTATTGTAGCACAGTTTACGTTTTTTCGCAAATTTTTTTCAAATATATCACGAAACCGGATTTAATCTTTGTTTTCTTTACATTCGGGTTTTTTAAGAGTAAAATATAATGTGAGCTTTTTAAATGCGGTTTAAAAGGTGCATGTTGAATTTTTTAAATATAATAACCGTGAAGTCAATGTCTCCTGTAAGAAAGAAGGAATCCCATTATGTACAATCCCAAGTCATTACTGGCCGATGAGTTTATCGACCACCAGGAAATCCTGGATACGCTGGCCTATGCCGACGCCAACAAAGACAACAAAGAACTGATTGAAAGCCTTTTGGAAAAAGCCCGCCCCCGCTGGACCAACGGACAGTTGAACTGTACCGGCCTTACCCACCGGGAAGCTTCCGTTCTCCTGGCCTGTGAAGACCCCGCATTAAACGAAAAAATGTTCAAACTGGCGGAAGAAATCAAGAAGGCGTTTTACGGCAACCGCATCGTTCTTTTCGCCCCGCTGTACCTTTCCAATTACTGCATTAACGGCTGCGTATACTGCCCGTACCACAGCATCAACAGGAACATCCCCCGCAAAAAGCTGAATCAGGAAGAAGTGAAACGGCAGGTAATCGCGCTGCAGGATATGGGGCACAAGCGCCTTGCGCTGGAAGCCGGTGAAGATCCGTTCCATAATCCCATCGAGTACATTCTGGAATGTATCAAAACGATATATTCCATCAAGCACAAAAACGGGGCAATCCGCCGGGTCAATGTGAACATTGCGGCCACCACCGTGGAGAATTACCGCAAGCTGAAGGAAGCCGGCATCGGCACGTACATCCTTTTTCAGGAAACATACCACAAGGAAAGCTACCTGAAGCTTCATCCCTTCGGCCCCAAGCATGATTACAACTACCATACGGAAGCCATGGACCGGGCCATGGAGGGCGGCATCGACGACGTGGGTCTGGGCGTATTGTTCGGGCTGGAACTGTACCGTTATGAATTCGCGGGACTGCTGATGCACGCGGAACATCTGGAAGCGGTGCACGGCGTAGGCCCCCACACCATCAGCGTGCCCCGCATCAAAAAGGCGGACGATATCGATCCCTCCGTGTTCGACAACGGTATCTCCGATGATATTTTTGCCAAACTGATTGCCCTGATCCGGATCAGCGTCCCCTACACCGGCATGATCATCTCCACCCGGGAAAGCCAGGAAGTCCGCGCGAGGGCGTTGCATCTTGGTATCTCCCAGATCTCCGGCGCGTCCCGCACTTCCGTAGGCGGTTACGACGAACCGGAAAGACCCCACGATACGGAACAGTTCGACGTATCTGACCAGCGTACGCTGGACGAGGTCATCGCCTGGCTCATGGATATGGGCTTTATTCCTTCCTTCTGCACCGCCTGTTACCGGGCGGGCCGCACCGGCGACCGTTTCATGAGCCTGTGCAAGACGGGGCAGATCCAGAACTGCTGCCACCCCAACGCGCTGATGACGCTGAAAGAGTTTCTGGTGGATTATGCTTCGGACGAAACACGCCGCAAAGGCGAAGCTATGATCAAGTCTGAAATCCCCACCATCCCCAATGAAAAAGTCCGTTCTGCCCTGGTAAAATATCTGGAACGTATCGAAGGCGGCGAACGGGATTTCAGGTTCTGATTCTGTTCTATATTATTTATTACTTACCCGGTCACGTACTTCTCCGCGACCGGGTTATTTGTAACAAAAAGGATTTGTCATGTGGCAATACATTAAGCGCTACGCGCACTTCGCTATTATCGCAGCGCTGTTCATGGGCGGCGAGGTGCTGATGGATTTAATACAGCCGGGCCTGATGCGCCGCATCGTGGACGACGGTGTGCTGGGCCTGAACAATAACGGCGTGGGTAACATGGAACTGATCTGGCATCTGGGCGTCCAGATGATCGGCATGGTACTCATCGGCTGCTGTTTCGGTTCCCTGAACAATGTGTTCGTCAACATGGCCAGCCAGAACATGGGCAACGACCTGCGCAAGGATACTTTCCGGAAAATCATGACCTTTTCCTTTCCCCAGATTGAAAGCTTTGGCGCCGGTTCCCTCATCACCCGCATCACCAACGACGTGACCCAGGTGGAACGGCTCATCGCCCAGTTTGTGCGGGGCATGGTTCGCACGGTGCTGATGACCATCGGCAGCCTGTACTTTATGTACACCCTAAGCCCGGATTTTGCCTTTATCGTGCTGTGCGCCCTGCCTTTCATCATAGGCACCATGGCTTTCTGCCTTCGCAAGGTGAATCCGTTATTTGCCCTGCAGCAGGAAAAGCTGGACGGCGTGAACGATGTGCTGCAGGAAGACATTTCCGCTATCCGCATCATCAAGGCCTGTGTGCGGGAAACTTATGAAAAGCTCCGCTTCGGCAAGGCCAACGGCGATCTGATCAAAACCCAGCTGAAGGTTCTGCTGACCCTTGCCTTTATGGGGCCCGTGGTCAACATGCTGATGAATCTGACTATCGCAGCCATCCTCTGGTATGGCGCCAGGGATGTGCTGGAAGGGACCGCTTCCCCCGGCAGCATCATGGCGGCTATCACCTACACGACGCAGCTGTTAATGGGCATCATGATGCTGATGATGCTGTTCCAGAACATTTCCCGGGGTTTCATTTCCTGGAAACGGCTGGCAGCCGTGCTGCATCTGGAACCGGAGATTCAGGACGGAAAATATGCGGAGAACAATAGAGGAAACGGCCTCATCGAATTCCGTGATGTTTCCTTTTCCTATCCCGGCAGCAATAAAAATGTGCTGGAGCATATTAATCTCACCATTAAACCCGGCGAGACTGTCGCCATCATGGGCTCCACCGGCAGCGGCAAGACCACGCTGATCAATCTCATCCCCCGTTTTTATGACGTAACGGAAGGCAGTGTCTGCATCGACGGCGTGGATGTGCGAGATTACAAAGTCAGCTCTCTCCGGAACAAGATTGCTGTTGCGCTGCAGAAAAGCGAACTGTTCAGTACTTCGGTAAAAGAAAACATCGCCTGGGGCATCCCGGGCGCTGCAGATGAAAAGATTGAACATGCAGCCCGTATCGCCCAGGCACATGGGTTTATTGCACCGCTGGAACATGGTTATGATACTGTCGTAGCCGAACGGGGCATGAGCCTTTCCGGCGGGCAGAAACAACGTGTCGCCCTGGCCCGGGCCGTGTTGAAAGAATCCCCCGTCATGATCTTTGACGATGCTACCAGCGCGCTGGATTTGAAAACGGAAGCCAGTTTTTACAACGAGCTGGCAAAAACAAGTCCTGACAGCACAAAAATCATTGTGGCGCAACGCATCGCTTCCGTACGACGTGCCAACCGCATTTTAATTCTGGAAAACGGAACAGTCGTTGCGGAAGGAACACATAAGGAACTGTTGAAGAACTGCGCTGTTTATCAGGATATTTATCAGTCCCAGGTCGGCGATGTCGCCCCGGAAGAAAACAAAAGCGGGAATGAACCTGTGACGCAGGCAACACGCAATAATACAGCGCAGGAAAATGAAAATGCTGTAACGCCATCTTCCCGTACAGGAGAGGGGGTGGGCGCGCATGGGTAAAGACGTGAAAAACCAGGCCCCGCAGCCCGGCATCGGCCCGCGCCGCGGCAACCGGTTCGCGGAAACGGAATACGCCAAAGATATAGGCTGGACCTTAAAACGCATCGCTTCCTATTTCGTAAAAGAGAAGAAACTGGTTTTCGGTATGCTGGCGGCAGTACTGGGCGGCACCCTTGCGGGTATCTACGCTCCCATGCTCCAGAGTAACGCAGTGGATATCATTGCCGGACAACGTAACGGCGATTTGAAAACGACATTGTTCTTCATGCTTGCAACTTACCTGGCGGTAAGTCTCATGCGGCTGGCCCAGGGTGTTTTCAGCGCGAAGCTGAGCCTTCGCATCGTAAAGCAGTTCCGGGAGGAACTGTTCGGCAAGGTCATCGACCTGCCTGTCAAATACACGGATACCCATTCTCACGGCGACGTAATGAGCCGCATGACCAACGACGTGGAAAACATTTCCACCACTGTTTCCCAGGCCCTGCCCTCTTTGTTCAGCGGCGTGCTGACCATCATCGGCACAGCGGCCATCATGCTGTGGTACTGCTGGCAGCTGGCGCTGTTAAGCTGCGGCACCATCTTCCTCACCGTCATCGTTACCCGTCTGTTATCTTCCTTTGTCCGTAAATACTCCAAAGAACGGCAAGCCCTGCTGGGCAGTATGAACGGCACAGTGGAAGAAATCGTCAACGGTTACCGCACCGTGGTGGCCTATAACCGGCAGGAGCAGTCCGCGGAAAAATTCTGCGACGTTTCCGACAGGCTTACAAAAGCAGGTATCCGCACCGAAGTTTGCAGCGGTATTATGGGGCCGGTCATGAACTGCATCGGCAACATCGGTTTTGTCATTATCGCCGCTTTCGGCGGCTACTTTGCCATCCACGGCATGATTTCCGTGGGCGTTATCTCCGCCTTCATCGTGTATGCCAAACAGTTCAGCCGTCCTATCAATGAAATCGCCCAGATCTACGGACAGCTGCAGTCCGCTATCGCCGGAGCGGAGCGCGTCTTCCAGGTACTGGATGAGACCAGTGAAGATCTGTACGGCCTGATATGGGAAGACCAGGAGCATGTCTCTGTCCGTTTCGAAGATGTGGAATTCGGTTACGTGCAGGGCAAACCGGTGCTGAAGGATTTCAACCTCACCATCCCCGCAGGCAAAAAGGTAGCGCTGGTGGGTTCCACCGGCAGTGGCAAGTCTACCGTGGTCAACCTGCTGATGCGCTACTACGATGCTGATAAGGGCGCCATCTGGATCAACGACCAGAACGTGGAAGAAATCACCCGGGACAGCCTGCGCAAGCATGTGGCCATCGTGCTGCAGGACACGGTCCTGTTCTCCGATACCATCCACCGTAACCTGCAATACGCCAACGAAAAAGCTACGACGGAAGAAATCAAAAAGGCAGCGGAGATGAGCCGCTGCCATGAAATGATCGAACTGCTGCCCCAGGGCTATGAAACCCTGCTGACCGGCGCCGGTGAAAACATCAGCCAGGGCCAGAGGCAGCTCCTGGCCATCGCCCGGGCTTTCGTGGCCAATCCCCGCATCCTGATCCTGGATGAGGCCACCTCCAACGTAGATACCCGTACGGAAAAAGCCATTCAGGACGCCATGCTGGAAGTCATGAAAGGCCGCACCAGCATCGTCATTGCCCACCGCCTCTCCACTATCCGGGACGCTGATTTAATCGTGGTGCTGGATCAGGGACGTATTGTGGAACAGGGCAGCCACGACGAACTGCTGGCACGGAAACAAAAATATTATGATTTATATATGACGCAGTACGCCGGGTTCGCGACGTAACAGTTTTCATTACATCTGCAGAAAAATCAGAGGACAGCCTCATCTGAAGCTGCCCTCTTTTTTGTTTTTCTTTTCCCAGGGTATTGATGTAGTGAACAATACAATGAACCCCTATTCTTTCTTTTTCAGTTCCATCTTGTTTTCATACATGGCAATATTGGCACGTTCGAAAACGCTTTGCAAATCTCTGTCGATAGACGGATCAAAATGGGAAACGCCTGTAGCCAGTGCCGCTCCGCCTTTTTTCCTGCTTTTATCCAATGCAGTATAAAATAACTTCATAATCAGTTCTTCGTTCTTCAGGTCGCGATCCCGCAGGATTACCGTGAACTGGTCGCCGCTTAAACGGTAAACCGGACTGTGCCGGAACATGTCGCACACCAGCTCGCAGGCTTCCGAAACCATTCTGTCTGCTTTTTTTGCACTCCCGGCGGCAATCATCTCGTTCACGCCCATGACATTGCACACAACAATGCCGAAATCACCGGATGATCCGTCCGCAATCGCCTCATTGATCTCTTTTTCCTCTTTGATAAAAGCACGCCGGTTTTTGACACCGGTCAACAAGTCCTTCATTGCCGTGATCTGCGCTTCCGCAAACTCCTGATCCCGTTTCATCTGGGCGTTAATGTTGCTGATGGCCGCGATTACGTAATGCTGACCATCCTGTGTTTCATCCATGCGGATGATTTTTAAGTTGACATATACCGCTTCACCGCTCAGTATCAGGCGGTAAGATGTAGAAATGCTGTCGTTCTTTTCTAGTTCCCGCAGCATATTCTCTTTGTTCAGAACATAGAGCACTTTGTCCACGTCTTCTTCATGGACTGTAATGGGCACTGCGTGCAGGCAGGTTTCAAAAAAGTCGATTCCATTTGTCTCAATCTGGAGTTCCCGGTATTTATCCGAAGAACTGAATTCCATGAATTCGTTGGTATCAAGATTCACATAATAAATGGTATAGAAATCCTTTGCCAGCGCCTGGGCGATACGTCCATAGGTCACACTGTCCAGATGCGCTTTTTCAAATTTCTGCTGCTGCGCACGCTGATATGCCTTCTGCCCGTTGATATTGCTGACACCGATCACAACGTGGCGTTCGTCCGCCCGGTCGGCCCGCACGATTTTCAGACGGTAGTACTCCGGCCTGCCGTCCACAAGCTGACGGTAGTCTGCCGTAAGAACCGGGATCAGCTTCATGGCAGCGCTGATTTCTTCTTTGCACATAAGGTTCAGCAGTTTTTCCTTGTCTTCCGGGAAAGCCACCATCCTCAGGTTGCGCTGGCATTCCCCAAAGAAGTTAACACCGTTCAGTTTGATGCGGAACGCTTTGGAACCGTGGGCATTGAACTCCGTGTAATCTTCCGTTTCCAGATCCACATAATACACGCTTTCAAAATCGCTGGACAGGGCCTGGGCGATGCCGTACAACTCCGCCAGTTTCTTCGCTTCGGGATCCTCTTCCGGAGCAGCCTCTTCCCGGACGGCAGGCTCTGCTTTTGCTTCCTCTGCTTCCGCCGCTGCTTTGGCCGCGTTCACCGCCACTGTCCCGGGAGAAGATGTGATAAACGGTTCAAATTCTTCCGGAGGCACCGGGCGCGAGAAATAGTAACCCTGTACATAGTCGCAGCCCAGGTTCTTTAGGGTGCTCATCTGTTCTTCCGTTTCCACGCCTTCCGCAATAACGGGTACCTTCAAATATTCCGCGATATCGATGATCAGTTCAATCATGCGGGTATCCTTGCGTCCCGTAAAGGCCGTCCGGATGAATTTCATGTCCAGCTTCAGGGCGTCGATTGGCAAAGTGGACAACATATTCAAAGAAGAATAACCGGATCCGAAGTCGTCCATCTCGATACGGAAGCCCAGCCTCCGCAACTGCTTCACAGTATCGATAATATGCATGGAATCGTCTGTATAGGCAGATTCCGTAATTTCCAGATGATATTCCGTAGTGGACAGCCGGTTCTCTTCTATGATGTTGCGGAAAATACTGATCAGATCCGGATCGTACATGTCGATACGCGATACGTTCACTGAAACGGGAACCGTCACTCCGAATTTATCCTTCCACCGGCGCACCTGTGCCGCAGCTTCCCGCCACACATAGTGGTCCAACTGCTGAATGAGCCCATTGTTCTCAAGCAGGGGGATGAAAACGCCGGGGCTTATCATGCCAAGCCTGGGATGTTTCCAGCGAATCAACGCTTCCGCGCTGGCCAGTACAGGTACATCTGCCCTGATGTCAAACTTGGGCTGGTAATAAACCAGAAACTGATGCTGTCCCAGGGCAGTCTGAAAATCTTCCAGGAGATGCTCGGAATACAGGTGTGATTCATGCAGTTTGCTGTCATAAAAGGATATCGTCTGTTCGTAGGTGTTGCGTCCCAGATCCGCCGCCATCTTTGCCCGGTCAAACCTGCGCTCGATGTCCAGATCCTTATCTACCTCGGAATAGACCCCCATGCGAAGGCGCAGACGGTTACCCGAAGCGTTCACATCCTTTTTCAGGTCTTCAGATGCACGGTCCATGAGTTCCGTGTAATACTGACTGTGGCGGCAATAGATCAGGAAGGTATCAGCTTCCAGCCGGCAGGCAATGCCGCCGGTCTTACGCAGCATCACACGGATATTATCTGCAACACGGCGCAGCACCATGTTACCGTATTCCTTGCCGTATCGTTCGTTAATAATATGAAAATGATTGATGTTCACAAGAATCGCGTCCATGGGAGTCTTCCTGTGATGCCTGTCAAGTTCTTCCGCATAGCTGAAGAAATATTCCCTGCTGTAAAGACCGGTAAGGGCGTCTTTTTCTGTGGAGCGGATCAGTTTCCTGTCCTCGTACAGTTCTATGGTACGCTTCACTCTTGCCAGGATCACTTCCGGGTTCGGGTAAGGTTTGGAGATAAAATCACTGGCGCCCATGCGCAGGCAGGCGACCTCTGATTCCCGGTCGGAAGTCAGGACGATGACGGGCACCTGATTAAATTCTTTGGTGTTCTTGATCAGTTTCAGCAGTTCCAGGCCTGACATCCCGGGCATCAGCAGGTCCAGCATGATCAGGGCCAGTTCGCTGCGGTGATCACGGATTGCCGCCAGGGCCTTTACCCCGTCCACCGCAGTGATCACGTCATAATCATCTTTTAAAATCTGGCACAATATCTCGCGGTTGATCATTTCGTCATCAACCACCAGCACCATGCGTTTTACATTTACAGGATTATATGTTTCACTGGAATGTGACACTTGGTATACCTCCTGACGACTTAGTATTTCTGTTTTTCACCATCACGATTGTCCCTCTAAAGGGCATCCATCACATGCCATATCTTCAGCAAAATTTTATAAAAATATTGTATCATATTTTACTTTAAATGTTAATAACACTTAATAGGTAGCTTTTATAAAAACCGTAACTGCCGGTCACCCGATCAGGCTCTCCAGCGTGGCGAACAGCGCGTCCGGTTCTACCGGTTTGGCAAGGTGCGCGTTTAGACCGGCCGCCAGGCTCCGCTGCACATCTTCATCAAATGCGTTGGCCGTCAGGGCGATGATGGGGACCCTCTTCGCGTCCTTGCGGCTCATGGCCCGGATGGTACGGGTTGCTTCCAGCCCGTCCATAACCGGCATCCGCATATCCATCAGGATAGCGTCGTAGCAATTGACCTCGTGGGCAGCAAACATGTCCACGGCGATCTTTCCGTTTTCCGCTACGTCCACTTCAATCTCGCGCATACCCAGGATCATGACCATAATCTCCGCGTTGATGGGCACATCTTCCGCCAGCAGGATCCGGCAGCCCCGCAGGTCTGTTTTTGTAAAGATTCGTCCTTCCTGCTTCTTCTTAAACGCGTTCCGGAACTCATCCATTACCGTGGCGGCAAACAGCGGCTTGGGCAAAAAGCTGTCCACCCCGGCCTTCTTCGCCTCCGCCGCCACATCGTACCAGTTATAAGAGGTAAGTATGATGATGGCCGCATCGTAACCCACGATAGAACGGATCCTCCGGGTCGTTTCCACCCCGTCTATCTCCGGCATTCTCCAGTCTACCAGAATCAGGTTGTAGGGTTCTCGGCGGGCATGGCGCAGCCGTACCATCTCGACCCCTTCCGCGCCGGACTGGGCGACTTCACAGTTGATCCCTACCTGCCCTATCACCAGTTTGGCGTGTTCGCAGGCCACCGGGTCATCGTCGATGACCAGTACACACATATCCCTGGGCTGCAGGTTGTCCGCGTCCGAATGGAAACGCCGCCGTTCCGAACCCTGCAGGGTTAATGTCACGGTAAAGGTCGTCCCCTTCCCTTTCTCGCTTTCTACCTCTATTTTGCCTTTCATCATCTCCACCAGATTCTTGGTGATGGACAGGCCCAGCCCCGTACTGCCGTACTTGCTTGTGGAAGAAGAATCTTCCTGACTGAAGGAATCAAAAATCTTCGGCAGGTATTCCTTACTGATGCCGATGCCCGTATCACTGATGATAAAACGAAGGGTGGAATTGCCTTCGCACTTCCCGGCGTTTTCCACGACGAAACGGACCGTACCGCCCGTGGGAGTAAATTTCACCGCGTTGCCCAGGATGTTGATCAGCACCTGACGCAGCTTCATGTCGTCGCCGATGTAATAATCGTTGAGCTTTCCCCTGATGCGGCATTCGTAATCCAGCCCCTTGTCCCGGCACTGGCCGCCGATGATAGTATTGACCTGCTCCATAGTCATGGGGAAAGAAAACTCTTCATTCCTTATGATCATGCGCCCCGACTCAATGCGGGACATATCCAGAATATCGTTGATGATGTTCAGAAGATGATGGGCGGAAAGATCAATCTTTTCCAATGCTTCTCTTGTCTTTGCGGAAATCTCCGGATCGTTCAGGGCAATATTGTCCAGACCGATGATGGCGTTCATAGGCGTACGGATCTCATGACTCATGTTGGACAGGAAGGCGGTCTTGGCCCTGCTGGCCTTTTCCGCGGTTTCCAACGCATCATTCAGCGCCTGTGCCGCTTCCAGGCTCTTGCGGGTTTCCGCATCCACGTCCGTAAGGCAGGCTCCTACCGCATGGACCAGATGATCGTCCCTTTCTTCCGGATGACGCACCCCTGCAAAGCGAACCATCTCATAAGATTCCCTGCCGTGGCGTTTTACCATGTACCGGTAGGAAATAACCCGTTGTTCCTTCAGCCCTTCCCGGATGTTGTCAGGCTGAACAAAACGCAGGAATTCTTCCCGGTACTGGTCGGTAATATAGGTATTGGCATAGGCAGTCACCGATTCCAGATAACGGAAGCGTTCTCCTACCTTAAAACCGTCGTCCACGTCTGTATGGACCTGGTAACAAACGCCTTCGTCTTTGTCCAGTTCCAGGTAATAGACACTCCAGTAGTCCGAAGCCAGCGCTGTGATTAATCTGCCCTGCTGCTCGCGTAGTTCCTTTTGTTCCTCTTCCACCCGGCGCCGGCTCTCTTCTTCCTTCTTTCTTGCTTCTTCCGCGAGGCGCTCCCGCTTTTCCGTTATGTCGGAAATAAATACATAGTAGATGCCGCCATAGGTTTCCGTCTCCGAAAAATGACCGTAGTCGTCCACCCAGCGCACAGCGCCGTCCTTACGGATGATACGGTACTCCACATAGTCAAAGTTCTCTTCGCTCTTTTCAATCTGTTCCACGATGGAATCCGAGATGGTTTTGTAATCTTCCGGGTGAAGCATCCCTTTGAATGTGTAGCCGGTCAGCTCTTTGAATTCTTCCAGATTCTTGCAGCCGAAAATATCGAACACAGCCCGGTTGGCATACAGCAGTTCCTCCGGTTGTTCCGCCTTATATATGAAGAACCCGCCTGGCATGTGTTTCCCTATCGCTTCAATCAAAGGAAGTGTTTCCTCATTTAACAGAAAGTTTTCCCCGAACATTCCCATAATGTTTCCCTCCCTGGGGCGGCATTAATTTATATCATCAGCAATATGTTTTTTGATTGCAGCATAACCGCGCCGGTTATTTTATTAACATTGTGTCTTTTAAACACTTGATATTTTATTATACCATAAGATGAGAATATAATAAAAGTCCGGACAGTATAAACCATCCGGACTATAGTGCAATTATTAGATAATTTTTTGTTTTTCTGACAATATTATTTCTGACAGTGGGGACAATACACGCTGCCCCGGCCGCCTACTTTGATTTGTTTTAACTCTGCGCCGCACTTTTGGCAGGGCAGCCCTTTCCTTCCGTACACCTGAAGAAAATCTTTGTTATTTCCCATCTTCCCGTCTGCGTCCTGGTAATTACGGAAAGTGGTTCCGCGATTGCGCAGACCCTGGGCAATCACCCGGTTGACCGCTTCATACAGCGCATGGATCTGTTTTAACGTCAGTTTATCCGTATAACGCGTTGGCCGGATTCCTGCTGCTGCCAGCGCTTCATCAGCGTAAATGTTTCCCATGCCTGCTATTTTATGCTGGTCCAGGATGAAACATTTCACCATCTGATGGCTTTTTTTCAGCATTTCTTTCAGATAGGCTTCCGTGAATTCCGGGGACAATGGTTCCGGCCCTAAACCGGCATATCCCCTGTCTTTCCAACAGTCGCTTCCGCCGCACAGACAAACCGTTCCAAAGGTACGGATGTCGGTAAACCACAAGTCCAGTCCGTCAGACAGGAAAAAACGGATTTTCGCATAAGGTGGCTCTGCCGCATCGCCGGGTAAGACCAGCAGGGCCCCGGTCATCCGCAAATGAGCCAGGATATATCGTCCGTCATCCAGCAACAATGTCAGATATTTGCCTCTGCGCCGCACATCTGTAATCGTCCGTCCTTTCACGCCCATAATAAAATCCGGCACAGCCGGATGATGTATCATACGGGGCAGCCGGACTTCTGTTTTTATAATTGTTTTGCCTTTTATATGGGGAAGCAGGGATATCCTTACCTGCTCCACTTCCGGCAGTTCCGGCATGATCTTGCCTCCTTATATCACAAAACGAGGAACAATCAATGTTTCTAATTATGAAACGCTTACATATTCATATAACATGTCTTCATCGCATCATTATTTCAGAGTTCCGTGTTTTCCCCGCAGGCTTTCCGCAATATCTTCCATCCTTTCATAATCATCACGGATGGGATCGTCCCCGTACCGGTTCGGACCGACAGTACCCCGCTTGCACGCCAGGTACAGCCCCCAGGCTATGTTGATGTATGGAACGGCACCTAACAGAAGCCACCAGCCGCTTTTATCAAGGTCATGACAGCGGCGCACGCCCAGCGAAAAGCCCATAAATATCGCAAGTATGATTAATAATGAATGCAATGTCACATGCAGCCATAACAAGTCTTTGTGCAGATACTCCTGTCCCGGTTTTAACCCGCCTGCGAACATATAAAACAGTACAATAGCAAGAACCACTGGCAGGAAAATTGCCGCAAGGGAACGCAAAATATACGGTTTACGGTTCAGCCTTCCGCCGAAGGTAAAAAAGGTTCTGTAGAGACAACTGAAAAAACCGGATTGATTCATATAATTGCTCCTTCTTTACCTGAATAAATCTTATCACAGCGCATGGTACACCGGACATATGGTATCCTTTTCCCAGGCCCGGCAATGCAGGCAGCGGCGTTGGAAACAACAGGTTGCGCATTCCCTGTGTTTTTCTTCGGAACTGCGCACTGCGTTGAGAACATGAGATTTTTCCCAACAGGCAACGATATCTTCTGTGTTACAGTAACCGGTCGACGGCATTTCGGTATTTTTTTCCATGTACAGGCAGGGTGTAAAACTTCCGTCCGCCGCCACGGCAAAGAAAGACCGGCCCGCCTCACAGCCGCGCCCGATACCCCGATTGTCATTATATCTGGCATCTGTGCCGCCCATAAAGGCCCGCAACTGTGAGAAACAGGATTCCACCGTGAGACGCATCTTCTTATCCTGCAACAGTATGTCCTGCGCGGCATTACACCCTTCGTAATCCCTGATAAACGCGGCTGCGGCTTCCATCTGTGCCCAGCCCGGAAGTTGCGCTTTCATTTTATTTCCTGCCTGCGGTTTCGCCCCGGTAATGAGAAGTTCCTGTACTCCCAGCCCGGCTGCAGTTTCAACAACCGCTTTCAGCTCTTCTGAGTTGCCCTGGTGCATATACCAGCGTGCCCGCACGTTGCTGAATCGCAGTTTCTGCAACAGTTGCAGCGTGGTCTGCGCTACCACGTCCGCAGCACCTTCCATATCCACAAGGAAAGTGTCCGCTCCGCCGGCAGCCATGGCAGCAAGCCAGGTTTCCTGCGCTTTTCCCGTAATTACGATTTCTGCTGCCACGCCCTGTTTTTTGCTCTCCCGCAGCAAAAAGGTCAAATCTTTATATCCGGCAACATCACCTGTAAGGCGTACACGGCGCACCCTGTTTTGTCCACAGTCCCGGATAAGGGCCAGCGCTTTTCCCACAGGAAGGATCTTCTGCCCGTCCGCAAGTTCCATATCCAGACGCAGGGGCCGGTCGTACGCATCAAAATAATGATGGTGGATGTAGGGAGACTGTTCCAGATAAGCCTTTGCTTCCGTGATGCGCCCATCTTTATAGTTCAGTTTAAAATAAGCTATCAAAGTCTGGATGAAAGGATCCCCGTCAGGGCGGATACGAATCCAGCGCCGCAGCGCTTCCGCTTTGGCAGGCAGGCACAATCCGACTTCCTCCAAACGCGCTATGAATTTATCCATCAACAGCGGATGGCGCCAGTTGGAGCATACCTCTATGCCAATCTTGGGCAGCACTCCCGCTTCTCCAAGATCGATATTGACAGCTACATTTTTTGTTTCTTTCCAGGGTTCCAGCGCTTCCCGCAGGGCTTCCGTACTACCCTGCCAACCGATAGCCTTCAGTTCGTCAAAGACTGATTCCCATACGGAAAAGATAATAACAAGACGCATGATATCCAGTTCGCCCCGGCCGGACATGGTACCGATCTGTTTAATAGAAGCGCCTTTTGGCAGGGCTGCCGTCACCCGGTCCAGGGGAGCCCGTAACCGGAGGGCCCTCCGTTCCCCCATAAACGGCGGCAGCATTTTGTCCCATAATTCGGAATAACTGTGTTCCGCAAGGGCCAGATTGGCGAACAGGCAGGGCTCAATGGACCCTCCTTTGGCGAACTCTGCATAATCAATTTCATACCAGAGGGAAGACACGAAAGGAATATGTTCCACATCGATGTTCATGATGTAATCAACATAACGGGCCTGTTCCCCCAGCCGCACTTCCAGCCCGGCCCCGTGGGTAATCGTGTTGCCATACTGCGCTTCCACGTTAGCAACAGCCGTCAGGCAGGCATCGTCCATAATTTCCGGTATGGGATGACGGCGCAGGTGGGCATAATATTCCCGCATAGGCAATTCCTGAATAATCATGCTTTCCTCCTGTTTTCCAATCAGTCATGCCATCTGCCGCTTCACCATGGCGGCAAAAAGGCCTCCCTGCTTCACCAGTTCCTCAAAGGTGCCGCTTTCGGCCACGCGTCCTTCATCCAGCACAATGATGCGGTCCGCGTTCCGGATAGTGGAAAGGCGGTGAGCCACCACAATGCGGGTGGCTTTCAGCCGGTCAAGACTCTTTGTTACAATGGCCTGGGTCCGGTTATCCAGCGCGCTGGTCGCTTCGTCGCAGATAATGATGGACGGCTTCATGGCCAGAGCCCTGGCCATGAGGATACGCTGCCTTTGCCCGCCGGAAATATTCGTACTGCCTTCGCTGACGATGGTCTGCATCTGCATGGGCATTTCCCGGATGTCATCCGCGATGCCTGCCGCTTCCGCCGCAGCCCAGGCGTCATCAAGGGTAAGGTCGTTGATTCCGATAATGTTCCGGTAAATGTCGCCTGTCATCAGCTGCCCGTTCTGCAGCACCACGCCCAGCTGGGCACGGACGGAAGCCGCGTTTATCTCCGCCAGGTTCTGCCCGTCATAATAAACCGCGCCGCCCAAAGGCTTTTCAAAGCCCAACAGCAGACGGATCAGGGTAGACTTCCCGCAACCGGATCTGCCGACAATAGCCACATGTTCTCCCGCTGAAATCCGGAAGCTGACCCCCTTTAATACTTCCGGCAAACCTGCTTCGTAAGCAAAGCGGAGATCCCTGACTTCGATGGCTCCGGAAAGAACCTCGGCGTCAGGCCGCTCTTCAGAGCTTTCCGGTTCTGCATCCAGAATAGGCCGGATGTTTTCCAACAGCGGTTTTACCACAGAAACAGACTCGGCGGCAGGTATTACCGCGTTCAGGGATGTATTAAAGGCGCTGTAAGCAGCCTGGAACGCAATAAAGGTAGCAGCCGTCATAGCTTCGCCTGCTCCCAGGGCGTTACTGATCACATTTCCCGTGCCCAGGGTCATGGTCTCACCCAGTTCCCGGAACGCGAAATAATACAGGATGAGGGAAAGCAACACGGGCTGTACCGCCGTAATCACCGTATTATAATTCTTCAGCCAGCGTGAATGATAGTTCCACTTCCACTCTTCCGCGAATCGCTCGCCCCAAAGGTGATAGGCTTGCTCTTCTGCGCCCCTGACACGGAACTTCACCAGGCCGGTAAAAATTTCCTGCAAAATACCCTGGGTCCGGTTCCTGGCAGTAGTCATTTTCCGCTGGGCCTGTACAAGACGACTCATAATCAGCCAGACAGCAAGGAGATAAACAAACCAGATAAGCACAGCAATAGCCGTCAGCTTCACGCTGTAATAACACATCAGCGCCAGACTCCAGAAAGAAAAAAGAAAACTGAAGATAACGCCGACGATTTCTTCGGAAATCAACTGTATAACCTGTTCCAGCCCCATAATACGGCTGGCCAGTTCACCGGTCTGCAGGGTACGGAAAAACTTCACAGGGAGGCTTAATACGCGACTGATAACAGCCGGTTTCACATTCATGTCGGCAGCGGTGGAAAGACGCAGCAGCGCTACGGAGCGCACCGTGTTAAGAGCCGCTGTGGTAAAGCCTGCTACCATGACAACCTGGGTCACTGTGGCCAGTCCTTTCCGGTCTAATATGGGAATAATGTCTTTGAAGATCGTTTCCGTTACAACCGGTGTAATCAGCGGAATCAGTCCCGCTGCCAGGCTTACGGCCAGAATCGTGCGCCAGTCCTGTTTCCAGCACTGCCGCACCAGAAAACGCAAGAACTCAAATACGGAAAGTTTACGGTCCGGCAGCCCCGGATAACAAAGGAATGCATCCGCGTCTACCTCTTTGGCGATTTCTGCTGTTACTACAATGCCTTCCGGATGCTCCCGGGTCACCATGCGGTACTGAACCGGTGTTTCCGGCACAAAGGCAGCCAGTTCTTTCTTTTCACCAAAGCAGCCCAACAGGACTCCGCTGTCCCCGGAATACCAGTCCTGTTCCAGATGTACCAGACGCATCTGCATACCGCCTTTTTCCACCAGACGGCGCAGCAAACCAAGCCGGTCCAGTTTCCGCACCATCTCCGGCGCCATCTGAATCCCGCTGTGTGGCATCTTCAGCGCCTGAGCTGCGCAACGCACAATAAATACGGCATCTTCAAGCTCAGTATTGCCGGTGCCCGTTTCTTCTTCCGGAGCAACTGCTTCACCAAGCAGTTTGGAAATCGTATCGTCCACCAGGCGTGTTTTCTGCTTTGCGCGTTTCTCCATCTGCCGGGAAAGACGCTTGTCCTGGGCGTTGAAACGCACGCCCAGCAGCATGGCGAAAATACCTTCGTTGTCCGCAAAATCCGCCAGCAGGTTCTCTCTGTCCTGCCCATGGCCGGTCAGAACAGAGCCATCCGCCCATTTCCGCAGCACCTCGTCGCCCTTGTCTGCCAAAAGCCGCAGCCAGGGCAGTGAAACCAACGCAGCAAACCATTGTCTCATCAATGGCAGCAGTTCTTCCGAAGCAGTTTCCGACAGGGAAGTTTCTGTCAGTTCGCTGTCTGCCACCGCATAAACCAGCACATCTATCTGTTCGAATTCGTCCATGGAGGGGAAAGCAGCCTGTCCCGGGGCAACTTCTGTCAGGAATATCTGCCGGAAAGACTGTTTTTTGCGCGTAACGGCATAAGCCTCCAATTTGCCGGAGACCAGTTTTATATATGTATTGTCATCATGCAGTCGGAAACGCTCACCCGCAATGAGTTTCATCAGCGTTCCTCCTTCTTTCTGATTTGTAAAGACTGATACTAATTCAGCGATTCTTCGTCCGCTTCCATCCGGTCCCGTTCCTCGATGAGACGGCGGTAAGGTCCGTCATGGGCTATCAGTTCCCGATGAGTGCCCCGTTCCGCTACTTTCCCCCGTTCCAGTACGATGATCTCGTCCGCATCCCGGATGGTGGAAAGACGGTGGGCCACAATCAGGCAGGTGCAGCCCCTGCGGCGGATGTTTTCCAGACACTTCTGTTCTGTCATGGGATCGATGGCGCTGGTGGCTTCGTCAAGGATCAGCAGGGATGGGTTGCAAGCCAGCGCCCGGGCAATTTCCAGACGCTGCCGCTGACCGCCGCTGAAATTCAGGCCGCCTTCCGCCACTTCCGCTTCATAGCCTCCCGGCAGCCTCATAATATCCTCATGGATGCAGGCGTCCTGGGCAGCCTGTACGACGTCCGCCGAAGGAACGGATTTATCAAACATGGTAATATTTTCCCGTACTGTCCCGGTAATCTGGAACACGTCCTGATCCACAGATGCCAGGGAATTCACAATGACAGGCCGCGGGATTTCCCTGCGCTTCACGCCGTCAAACAGCACCTCCCCGGACCATTCCTCGTAAAGCCCCGCCACCAGTTTAGCCAGCGTGCTCTTGCCGCTGCCGGAAGATCCCACCACAGCAGCCCAGCGCCCCGGTTCCAGATGCAGGTCAAAGTGCTCGATGAGGGGCGGGTCAAGGGGACTGTAGCCAAAATTAACGTCTTTCAGTGTCAGTTCGCCGGAAAGACGGTTGCCTTTAAACGATATCACCTGATCATCGCCGGGATAGTTCAGACTGTCTGTCTTATAACGCCGCACATCGTCAAGACGCCGCATCTGCATTTCCGTGTCCTGCAGCACATTGCCCAGGGAAAGCAGCTTCTGTACCGGCTCATGGAATTTCACGATCAGGTTATTGAAAGCCATATAAATACCGGCAGTCATGATGCCTTCCATGATGGAAAAACCGCCCACCGTCATAATCAGGGCCGTATTCAGTCCGCCAAGAAGCAACGGCAGCAATTTTACTTTCATGGCCCATAGCTTCATTTCCTGGGCAGCTACCGTGGCTTTAGCCGCATAGCCTGCCCACTTGGCAAACAGATCCCCTTCGCTGCCGTTGGCCTTGATGCTTTCCACCATCATAAGACCGCTCATCAGCACGCCATAGGCCTTGGAAGCATCCTGCTGGATGCGCATAATCAGGTCGGTCTGGCGGCGCCGCATATATAAAAACACAAAAATGTCCACGATACTGATGGATACGCCAATCAGAGTCAGGGGTACGCTGTACTGGAACAACAACAACAGGTAAAACAGCGCTACCAGCAGATCCAGCAACGCTGTAGCCGCCTGGTTGGACAGCACCGCTGCCGTGGATTCATTGAACTGGATACGGGAAGCAATGTCCGCCGCGTACCGTTGCTGGAAAAATGTCACCGGCAGCCGCAGCACATGCCAGAAAAAGGCGGATGAATCTGCAATAGTCAGTTTTTTCTGCCAGTATGTCAGCACCGCAGCCCGCATGGCAGTCATGATGCCCAGCAGGATCATGGTTCCGAACATGGCATTTAACAGCTTTACAATCCAGTCCGCATGCTTAAGGGAAAAAACATCGTCAATGAAAATCTGCCCCATGACCGGAATCGCAAGCCCCGGAATGATCATGCAAAGGCCCAGCACCATCAGAAAAATAAGCGCCCACTTATCCTCCCTGAGCTTGGCCGCCACCGTTTTCACGATGCTGTAAGGTTCCCCTTCGGATTTGAAATTTTCAGCCGGCGTAATCTTCATGTACACGCCGGTATAGGAAGTCAGAAATTCTTCCCAGGTTACGGTGCGCCGCCCCATGGCCGGATCATTCAGGAACACGGTGTCCCCCTGAAAACCTTCCAGTACCAGGAAATGATTGAACTCCCAGAACAGGATCAGGGGGAATTCCTTTTTGCGCAGCACTTCGCTGCGGCCCGCAAAGGCCTTGGCCACACAGCCCTGACGCCGGGCAGCTTTCAGCAGATTATCCGCATTGCTGCCGTCCCGGGTCACGCCGCACTCCTGCCGCAAAAACTCCAGCGGCAGCCAGCGCCCGTAATAGGCCAGCACCATAGCCAGAGACGCGGCGCCGCATTCCGTTGCTTCCATCTGCAGGACGGTTGGCACCTTCACGCGCTCTTTCCCGGCAAAGAACTGCCGGATCCGTTCTCTTGTATCCATATCTTCACCGGCTTCTCAGCCACTGGCTGATCTTATAGAAAACTTTCTCGATGGGCGGCTGCCTTTCAATGACAACAGAACCGGTACAATAACTGCCCGCCGTTACCGGTTTATGGCGTCCTACGACGGAGGTCCACAGGTAACCGGACTCGGAATCCGCATCTTTCACCAGCTCAAATCTGACTTCCACCGCCGCTCCGCCGTCTTTTTGCAATATGTACTGGGCCAGCTGAGAGTTGCCCAGGCTTTTTTTCACTCCTTCGGCGGAAACAGGATATTGGGAAACGCTTTTCACCACGCCGATCAGGCTGCCGGTCTTGGTAATATCCACCCCATTGGGAGCCAGCTGAATGGTCATGCCCGGTTCCACCCGTTTGCCATTGTCCACGCTGATATAGAAGACGCCCTGCAGTTCATTCCTGTCCTGGGTCAGACGCACCGTGCAGATAGGAGTGCCGGCTTCCATGAGCTGTCCTTCCGCAGCCATCACTTCCCCCACGACACCTTCGTAATCGGAGTAAATATTCTCCCGGGCTGCCTGCTGGTACCGTTTTGCATCGTATTCATACACGCGGCTCTGTACATCCCTGTCACTGGTACCCAGCTCGGTTCCGTACTGGGCCATACGGGTATCCGCTGACTGCTCCGGCTGTTCCATGCGGGCGACCAGGTCGCCCTTACGCACGCGGCTCCCGGTCTTCACATATACATCTGTCACCTTGCCCGAGGCCGCATGGGTAATATTCACTACGCCGGCGGAGTCAATAATCAGCCCGTAACCTTCCGCTTTTTCCGTAAATGATCCGTATACAGACCACAGCACAATAGCAAAACAAAGCAGGGACACCGCTGCCAGTCCCATCCATCCCACAGGGCCGGTGATCCGGATCATACTGTCCAGTTTGTCAGGGGAACGGAGCTTTTCCAGGGCCTTGGGATTGAAGATATTATCGTTGCTCACTTCGTTCCACCTCCCTGCACTATCACGGTTGCCCGCATCCCGTCCTTCA
Source organism: Acidaminococcaceae bacterium (assembly GCA_017405945.1). Classification (GTDB taxonomy): domain Bacteria; phylum Bacillota; class Negativicutes; order Acidaminococcales; family Acidaminococcaceae; genus Succiniclasticum. The sequence continues at coordinate 13,675 of JAFQZL010000034.1, read as the reverse complement.
GGCCCTCCATACCGGAAGTGACTACAACTTCGCCCTCCTTAAGGCCTTCCAGGACTTCGATGAACTGACCGTCGTTAGTACCTGTCTTTACCGTTCTTTCTTCAATGGTGTTATCTTCTTTCGCCACATACACCCGGGTATGGTTGCTGTCTGCCATAGCGTCCAGAGGAACGGACAGCGCGTCACGGCCTGTACGGACCTGCAAGGTCACGTGCCCGTAGGTCTGGGGTTCCAGCAGACCGGACCGGTTATCCGCCTGCCACATCACATTGCGAAGGGCAGCCGGTTCCGACACAGGCGGCGTAATTTCCGCAACTGACGCAAGAAAGCGCTGTTCACTGCCCATGTTTCCTTTCTCATAATTCGTGCCATAGGCTTTCTGGAAATCCCGGTTGCTGAAAATCAGTTCCGCTTCCAGCCCCTGCACCAGATGCCCGGCAATTTTATCGTCAACCGGCGTAGCAAAATAGAGTGTGCGGAAATCACCGACCAGAGCCAGGGATGTTCCACTCTGCACATAGGCGCCCGGCTGCCGGTACAGCCGCAGCACCTGACCGTCCAATGGCGCGGTGACACGTTGCCGGGCTTCCTGGATACGCAGGCTTCCCAGCTTGGCCTCCGCCACATCAAGTGCCGCCACCGCAGCCCGGTATGCCGCTTCCGCATCGTCAAACTGCTGGGCGGAGATGGCATCCTTCTGTTTCAGCAATAAAAACCGCTTATACTGGTTTTCCTTGCCGTGTTTCTCTGCCTGCGCACTGAGTATGTTTGCCTCTGCCTGCTGGATCTGCAGCGGCAATTCTTCATTTTCAATCACAAACAAGGTATCGCCTTTACGTACAAAACTGCTCTTGGGCGTAAGACAGGAAATGATGCGCCCGTCAGATAACGCCACTGCATCCGCCATATCTTTGGAATAAAAATTGATGGCGGTCAGCGTAACCCTGGGGCGGATAAAACGCACGGCAGCCCTGGATCCCTGCAATTCCAGGCTGCGTTCACTCATGCGTTTGGCGATTTGGAACTCACCCCGCTCGTTCAGCCACGCGCCGTATAATATTATGGTCAGCGACAGAGCGAGCACAATACCCAGCCCTATCATAAAATACTTTTTCATAAGTACCCCCGAAAACCGTACGCGTAATAAACAAAATAAACTTCAGAAAAATGTTGTCAATATGACCAAAAGGGTTGCGAACACCTGCATTCTCATCAGGCTACAATATATCAGTTTATTATAACACAAAAATACCGGAAGCAACAGACTATCTCTGTCACATCCGGTAATTTACTTAATAAAAACAAAATATGCTTTTGTGTTTTTTTATCAAATTAACAACTCCACTTGCAATTATATATGCAGTATCCTGTTACTATATATGCAATATACTGTTACACGAAGCGCTGCTTTTATACTCCTCTTACAGTTTTATTGTTTCAGCTTTCCTGCGTCCCTGTCAATGGGCAGAGCCAGATATTCCGGCCCGATGTGGAGTAAAAGGTTTTCCTGCTCCAGCCATGCCAGCGCGTCCCGGATTCTTGCTTCTTCATAATGATCCGCAAGAGCTTTCATCAGTTTTTCTTCCTTCATCACATTCCGGCAGGCCCGCAGTACCTCCGCTTCAACGCCCTGCAGATAATACATGGGCCGGTGTGCTATCAGGCGGGTATCCAGAATTTTCATCAGTTCTCCCTTATCCTTCATGTAGAGAAGCTGGCGCGTCCTGTTCCATGTTTCGGACAGCTCGTACAGAGTTTCGTAGGCGGGCCCCAGACGCCGGTAATCATAATAGCGGGCCAGTTCTTCCTCGTCCACCGGTGCGAACAGGTGGGCCGTCCGACGAATAAAGTCCTCGTTGGGGAACACAAAATCGTAGCCCCGGTCCGGCCGCAGGGCCGGGACGGAGTCATCCGGATGCCGCATGTAATCGCTGTAGCGATGGAACATGATATGGGTGACGGTGTTGGGAGCGGACAGGTGCATGATCTTAGGCAGTACCCCGTTGACCTCCCGGCAGAGTTCTTCCGTTTCTCCCGGCGTACCGGTCAGAATGTACCACAGCACGTTGACCCTGTGGGCATTACAGTGCTTCAGGGTCTGCACCTGCCGGATGGCGGTAACACCCTTGCCCATCAGGCGCAAAATGCCGTCGGAGAAGCTTTCGATGCCCGCCTGCACCCAGAAGAATCCGGCTTCCGCCAGATTCTTTGCGTCTTCTTCCGTCATATTGGACTTGATTTCCGTAAACAGCCTGAGTCCGTTATTACGGTACGCTTCCCGTTGCAGCAGCGCGGAAGGCAGATCTTTCTGATGAGTCAAGCTCAGGATATTGTCGGTAAAATAACATTGGGCGCCGGGATAACGGCTGGCCAGTTCCGCCAGTTCATCCGCAAACCGGTCTGTACTTTTTGTCCGGTACAGATGGGCTGTACTGCCGTTCAGCCCGCAGAAGCGGCAGGGATGTCGGGCCGCCCACCAGCAACCCCGGGAGCCTTCCGTCGTGACAATATACTGCCCCTTGTGCTGAGGCAGCAGCGCGTCTCTCTCCCGGAAGTAATCAGTGAAATCCGGCAGGGGCAGTCCGTCCAGATTTTGTGTGACCCTCGCCGGTTCCGCTTTCTGTCTGGTGCGTGACACCACACCGGGCGGCAGTTCATCGTCCGGTACAGTTCCGTCCTGCAGGAGTCTTGTGCATAATGGCGCGATGGTTTCGTCCGCCTCGCCGGTAAAAACGTAATCAAAGGCTTCGATATGTTCCGCCAGCGCCGCTCCCGCGTCCCCTTCGCAGTTGGCGCCGCCCGCTAAAACCAGGGGGGCGTCTTTTTCCTTTTTAAGCCGCCGGGCAAGGGCGATTATGGCATTGTGCTGCTGGAACATGGATATAAAAGCTACGATCTTCGGCCTCTGTGCCATAACCCGGGCGCAGGCTTCATCCAGCCAGGCCTCTGCCATAGCGTGGGCTTCCTGAAACAGGGACAGACTGTGCAGGGTATCCTCCCGCTGCCTGCCGGCAAAGACCTTCCCCGGAAGATGTTTCCCCTGCATCCAGCGTATGTAGTCGTCAAAAGAGGCAAGGGTTTTGCCGTGGGCCGCCTCCGCAAAAATCGTCTCGCAGGCAAAATAATCATGGCCGTAGCCGATGGTACATACCTGCATGATGCTCCTGTATTTTTCCAGCCCGATGCGGCTGGCATAATACAAATATTCGTGCTGTACGCGGCTTTTGATTCCTGCCCGTGACAGCACCGACTTGAACAGGGCCAGGGTCAGGCAGGGCATATATTCGTCGCAGAAGGGCATGGCAACAAAAAGCACATCTACCGTGCCTTCCCGGTTCATTCCCATAATAAACCTCCTGCATTATTTATAGAAAAAACGCCTGCCGTGAAGGCAGGCGTAAGAAGCAAAATACGACTCAGCAGTCTTTCAGAGTACCGCATTTGAAAGCGCAACCATCAACCATGTAGCAGGTCTTGACGCCGCCGGCCACTTGTTTCAGCTGGTTTTCATCCAGTTCAAAGTCTGCCAGTTCCGCCATGTAGGCTTCGGCTTCTTCCTTTGTCAGTTCAATGCCACCGGTTTTGGCCAGAGCAATCAACTCATCGGCACTCTTGCACTTCATGGCTTCCATAATCATTTCTTTTGTGATTTCTTTTTCGTTAATCGGCATAATGAACCCTCCTGAAATAATATAAAAATACAAAAACAATTTTTATTATATTGCGAAACTATTATATACGAAAAAAGCAAAAAAATCTACCAGTCCAACGATATGTTCAATTATTATCTCTGTCAGCTTCTGCAGGAAGAATGCCTGCGTCTTTGATGAGATCGAACATAACCTTCTGGCTGGTGGTGGTCATCAGCGTTTCCCGCTCTTCCCCGGTGAACCGGGAAAGCGGACCCGCCAACGAAACAGAAAGTTCGTCCTCACCCGTTTCCTCCCACTTCTTGCCAACAATCCGGGGCGCCACATAGGCGAAGATTTCCTTTGCCTCGCCGCAGTGTTCACTGAAATAGCTGCCGTGCTCCCGTTTCGCTTCCGGCGCGCAGCCGCCCCGGCAGATGAAGATATAAGGACAGGTCTGGCACGGCTTCATAAGGTCTGCAGTGCGGGTACGCCATTTCGCCTTACCGAAGTTGAAGAAGAAGCGGCCCGTCTGCACGTCCGTAAAGCCCACGGCCTGCTCTTCCATAGCCACCAGATCCCAGCAGGGATAAATCAGCCCGTCGGGACCAACACCGATCATACCCTGTTCCGCGCCGCAGTACGCCGGGGAAAAGCTCGGGTAATCTTCCTTCTTCATAGCGGCAACCAGACCCTGCAGGGGCATGGAATACTGACTTTGCCTCTCCATGGCATCCATAGGGGGAAAACCCGCAGCTAAAATGGCATCAAGCACCTGCCGCTCCCTCACCTTTGTCGGCGAACTTTTGTCTTCCGATACCGCCTTAAAGTAATAGGAGAACAGTCCCTTTCGTTTGGGAACAGGTTTGCCGGCTTTGACCGCCTCCTGCCGTTCCCTCCCGATCTTCGCTCTTTCTTCCCGGCTGGTTTCACGCAGCCCACGGGCCGCCAGGTCGTCGATCAGCTCCTTGATGCCTCCGATGTTATCCCCGTTCACGTTCACCCGCAGGCTTATGTCAACGCCGTGCTCAAGAGCAAGCGCCACGTTTTGCAGAATTCGGTCATAAGTAGGCACGCCGTCACGGTGAAGCCGGCGCCGGTCATTCAGTCTGCCCACACCGTCCACCGTAATCTGCAGCTTCTCAAACCCGAACTCCTCCAGCAGACCGATGTAAGCATCCAGATCGTAGCCGTTGGTAATGGCGTTCAGTGACAGTCCCATGGCTTTCGCATGCTCGCAGATGTTCCGTACCGTAGACATATTCTCCTTCAGCAGCGGCTCTCCACCATAAAGGGTGCAGTCTCCCACTTTGTAGCCCTGATCCCGCTGTTTCCGGAGCGCGGCGAAGACCGCCTCCACCATTTCGGGCTTCATTTCATGGCCCAGCCACTCCTGTCCCCTTGTCAGGCGGTGCCGTTCGAAGCAGTATGGGCAGCGGAAGTTGCAATCGTAAGTGGGCAGGATTACCGGTCCCCTGCCGCTGTGACCAATCAGTTTGTTCCAAATGCGGCCGAGCAACCGCGCATCGGCCAGTTCCCCCGCCTCATCCTTCCGGGTGATATGACCGCGCTGGGCCAGTCGTTCCCGCATGGCAAAAGGAATTGCCGCAAAATCTTCTTCGCGGATCTTTGCCGCAATCTCCGTGTCCACCACATCTATGGCGCCGTATAAACCGTTTATAAGCAGCGTTTTGCCTTCGATTTCCTTGTCATCCCTGCCGATCAGAGGCAAGACTATTTCATATGCACTGGTTCTCATGAAAAGCCTCCCCATGTAAATCTTTATATATTATACACGAAATTTTCAAAAAGGACATCACTCCCAAATACACAACAGGAAACAATACTACTTGCCTGTTTTATTTTCTCCTGTTACCAATCTTTTCCGCAATGCTTGTTCCGGAAAACAGGGCAAGCAGTTCATATTTTACGTTTTTGTCTGACAGAATATCGCTAAAATCAGATAACGCACCCTTTGTTGCAGAAGATCCTGTTTTCCCGGCCAGGAAACGCATTAATTCAGCTTCGATTATACCAAGCACCGTATCCACAGAGCGGTACACCTTCTCCCTTTCCCAGGGAAGCACGCCCCGGCAATAAAAGGAAAGTCTCCCGGTGCAGCGGCCAGTCCCCTTTTCCAGCCCGAAAAACAACCTCTGCCGCTCCGCACTGAAATTACCAAATGCCGCAATCTGTCCTATCGCATCCGCCACAATTTCGTCAAGGGCATGGTTCTGCATATCTCCAAACAGCCGCAGCGTTTCATAATGGACACATTCATGGGCAAGCCGCAGCCGGAAAGAGCGCTCCAGCCACAACTCCTCTTCCAGGCAAAGCTGTCGGGCCGTAACATTGCTGTAAGGCGCCTGCCCCAGAAGGATTACACGATGGCCACTGATGTTGTCCGCCCGGGCCGGCAATGTAAAAGCATTTACTGTAACCGGTATACAAGATAAAACATCCCGGCCATTCAACATTGCTTCCACACTCAGGAAATCACCGTGATTCCCTGTGACAATAACCGGAAGAGGTCCTCCCAGGGTTTCTTTCAGAAAAATGCGAAGCGCGTCTATATCTTTTAAAGGAAATACCATATTGCTACAACCGGAAGTATCCACCAGAAAATCCAACGCCTCTTTTCCAGCTGCCTCTTTCCAGCTTTCAACAAACGCTTCTGCAGGCAAAGGAAGAGCCGACGGAATTTCCGGTATTGAATAGCAGTGGGACAGGTATTCTTCAACTGTTTTCATACTTCACCTTTTCTTTCCCTGATGCCCTTGTGAAATCTGTTCCTCAACGGGCAACCGGAAAATCATGCTACCTGAGAATTTGCTCATACTCTGCTATGACAAATAAAAGTACCTTTTATATCATAGTTTTGAGCGATTTTTACGTTATAGTATGAGCAACAAAAATGAAGGAGGTTGATATTATGAAGAAAATACTGGGAGGATTACTGGCCGTTACCGTCCTGACCGGCATCATGGGCTTGCACAGCGCAGAAGCCGCCCCTCATCTTAAAAACCCGCCATCGCATATGATCAGAATTGAACATCACAGACCCATTCACCGGTTCAGCCGGCATCACGGTTATGTTCTTGTAAGGGTACATAAGTGGCTTGACCATCGCGGCCACAGACACATGGACAGAATATGGCGCGACCGTCACGGCCACCGGCACCTGGAACACGTTTTCTAAAACGATACTCAGCTAATCTGAAGTTCAACTTTGGATTAGCTGATTTTTTGTCGCGTTATGTATACTGCATTACCCTTTTACATAAATCACGTATTCATTATTCAGTACTACAGCGCTTCCCGGTCTGACCTTTTTTCGTTTTTCTTTTAACACAACCCCGTCCATGGTCACATGTCCCTGCTCTATCTCATAGGAGGCCTGACCGCCGCTTTCCACAACGCCAGCCAGTTTCAGCAATGAAACAGCCGGAATATATTCTGTGTCAATTTCTATTGTTATTTTTTTCATATTCTGTCCTCCGCCTCAACCATCAACTGCCCGTTCTGCTGTTTTCTAGTTGTTGCTTCCTGAAATGAAGCACAAGGTAAACTCCACATATTCGCAGAACATCATATCAAAAACAAAGAAGAAGGGAGCAAGTCCGTCGGGACCTTCCAATTCCTCCTTCAGCTTTGTATCATCGTCAAAGACTGTCACACGAAGCGGCAAACCAAACAGGCTTTTCGTCTTCTCAGCGATAGCCTCCCATCGGTACTCACCGCTTACGTTTTTTAATGTTTCCTCAAAACCTTCTTCTGCCGGAACCAGTTTTGCCTTTCTGTTTTTTATTTCATAGAAATCATAGAACTCTTTCAAATAGTTTTTTTCATACAGGAGTTTGACGCCTACCTCATACTGCATCGTGAAGTCATTGAGCAGTTTCAGGTTTGCTTTCCAATCCTTATCGGCAATCATAGCGGAATCTCTCCTCTGAACAGTACGTTGAGTACCGGTGAAAAACAGTCAAATGATGTCCCCTTGTAATTAACGGCTTGTAAGATTGCTCACCTGAATTACTCAGTATAAAGGCGGTGAAATTTTTTCCGGTCTTAATCCGGTGTGGGGATCCACATAATATTCCAGAGTAGTATCACGATTGCCCATACAAATCCTGTTGATGATTTCGTCCACATTGTCTTTATCTTCCACAACCAGTACAACCGGATTTTTTGCGCCGTAATCCAGCCGGATTTTAAAAACCGGCAGCCCGATACCGCAGCCGCCCCCCCGGATACGGATGGCGGAAGGCTGGCTGCGGACACTTTTTATCTGTGAGAACGGCAGGTAACGCCCTTCAAAATAAACCGCCTTTTCTGAAAAGTCGTAACCTTCAATTATAACGGAACTTTCACGGTCCTTTTTTACGTCCTTTATCTCGCTTCCCGCAACAACACATTTCCATGTATGACCGCTATCAATTGCATCAAAGAATTTCTTAAGTCCCGACAACGTAATCATGATACTTCATCCTTATTAAATGCAAGGCCTTTACATAAAACTCACAGTCTGGTCCAGGCGTTTCCGGTCCGTATGTTTGGGAAGCGGCCCAATGCCTTCCGCTGCATATCCCAGATCCATCAGCATCAGGACTTCTTCGTTCTCCGGCAGACCAAGCGATTTCGCCAGTTTTTCCGGATCAAAGAAATTCAGCCAGCAGCTGTCCACCCCTTCATTAGCGGCAGCAAGAATCATATGAGTCGCTACAATCGTTGCGTCTTCTGCTCCGGAATTACACTTGCCGCCCGGATAGGTGAATACATTGTTCTTATCATAGGCAACGACAAGTACTGTCGGCGCGCCGTAACGGCACGGTGTTGCTGCGTCAATTCTGGCAAGAGCCTCATCGGACTGAATTACATAGATACGCTGCTCCTGCAGATTCTTTGCCGTCGGAGCCAGCCTCCCCGCTTCCAGAATTGCTTTCAGCTTAGCACTTTCCACCTGTCTTCCGTTGAATTTTTTGCAGGAATAACGGTTTTTAACTACTTCCTTAAATTCCATTTTTCACACTCCTGTCCAATATAGCATTACGATTTCATTAACCTGGACTTTATAGTATTATACCAAAAAAAGAGGTGACCTTGCCAGCCACCTCTGATTTAATTCTTCATTTACAGAAAACATCTTATGAAAGGCCCTTCAAGTCATACCATTCACTGATTCACCTGTGCCCGCAGCTGAATCGCTTCCGCAATATGTGACGGAACAATGATGTCGCTTTTTTCTAAGTCCGCAATGGTGCGGGCTACTTTCAAAATCCGGTCATAACTGCGGGCGCTGAGTCCCAGCTTGCAGAAAGCGTTTTCCATCAACGTGTTGCCAGCCGCATCCAGTTTGCAGAATCGTTCCACCTGCCAGTGGTTCATGGCGGCATTGCAGTAAACACCATATCGTTTTAACCGTTTCAGCTGAATAGTACGGGCCGCGCAGACACGTTCACGAATCTGAGCCGATGTTTCTTCAGCCTCTGTTGCACGAAGGTCTTCATATTTCACACGAGGCACATACACCTGCAGATCGATACGGTCGGATAAAGGGCCGGATATTTTTCGCTGATACCGTTCTATTTCAAAGGGGCGGCAGACACATTCTTTCATTTCGTCACCAAAAAATCCACAGGGACAGGGATTCTGCGCGCAACACAGAAGGAACGAAGCAGGAAAAATATAAGAGCCATGTACCCGGTTAATTGTTACAATGCGATCTTCCAGCGGCTGGCGCAACACTTCCAGCAAAGCCTTGGAAAACTCAGGGAACTCGTCCAGGAACAGCACGCCGTTGTGACTCAGCGTCACTTCCCCGGGAACAGGAACCGTGCCGCCGCCAATCAGCGCACTTAAGGTAATCGTGTGGTGGGGACTGCGGAACGGCCGTTTGTTAATCAGCCTCGATTTGTTATTCAACAGACCTGCAATGCTGTATATCTTCGTAACTTCCAGCGCCTCTTCCCTGGTCATGGGCGGCAAAATTGTAGGCAGCCTCCGGGCCAGCATGGTCTTCCCGCTGCCGGGAGAACCAGTCAGCAGGATATTATGCCCGCCTGCTGCCGCAATTTCCAATGCCCGTTTCACTACTTTTTGTCCATGAACATCGGAAAAATCAATGTCACCATTCCCTGGTTCGGTAAGTTCCAGTTCCTTATGTTGCAACGATTCCAGGCATGGACGCTGAAGATGAGCCACAAGCTGTTTCAAATGGATTGGCGTGTAGATCGCGATTCCATCAACCAGCCGTCCTTCTTCCCCATTGCTCTGGGGAATAAAAATCTCCGGCACATGCTGGCGACGGGCTTCCAGTACCATGGGAAGAACCCCGTTTACTTCTCTGATTGCTCCCTCAAGGGAAAGTTCCCCGATAAACACCTTATCCCGAACTTTGTCCTGAGGCAGCACTCCGAGAGAAACCAGAATCCCGACAGCAATTGGCAGATCCAGTCCGCTGCCGTCTTTTCGCAAGTTGGCCGGCGCCAGATTTACCGTAATCCGGTTCTGTGGAAAAGGAAAACCGGAATTCTTCAATGCCGTCCGCACACGTTCTCTGGATTCCCGGATCGCCATGTCCGGCAGCCCCACAATCTCGAAAGCAGGCAACCCACGTTCAATGTCCACCTCCACGACCACTCCAGCGCCGTTTAATCCAACCGGCGTCTCACCTGACACTCTTGCATACAAATAACATCACCTTCCTTTTCAAAAACAACGTTGCAGCCAGCGGATTTTCGCTGTTTTACCAACGACCCAAACTTCAATTACATCAAAACACAAATCAGAATAATACTGTTCCTGCTCCTGCAGCCAAATCAGCGCGGTTTTGCGTAACTTCTGCTGTTTTGTACAGGTGACCGCGGCACCGGGAGTACCATAGCCCGTTCCGGTCCTGGTTTTCACTTCCACAAAATGCACGCCGGCTCCCCGCTGTGCCTGCGCAACATTGCTTATTTTCTGAAGTGCATCATCATAATCCACTTCACTCTCAAAACCTTCCGGGTCGGGTTTTACCGCAATCAGATCCAACTCTCCCCAGCGGCTGCGATAATTCCGCCCCACAACCTGCAGGCCTTTCCGTTCCAGAAATTCCGCGGCAATCTCTTCGCCCCGACTGCCAATTTCCTTTTTGGTTAAAATAATTTACGCCTCCAAATCTTTCAGCAATACCTTCAGTCCAGCGTCTTCTTTTCCTTTTTCCGGCTCAAACAGATAATTGTCCCGTTCTTCCACCGGCCGAAGATTCATGCTGCGAACCGGTTCGTAACTGCGGCGGTGTATCTTCGTGGCGCCGAACCGGCGGATTGCGTCCATGTGCAGCTGACTGCCGTACCCTTTGTTCTGTGCCAGCCCATATTGGGGATAGACCTGAGCCAGTTCCTGCATGAGACGGTCACGGGTTACCTTTGCCACTACGGAAGCCGCGGCAATGGATGCGCTCAGGGCATCTCCGTGGATGATGGGAACGGTCTCAACGCCTTCCACATGAGGGTGCATGGCATCCACCAGCGCCACCTGGGGACGCACCCGGATCTGGCGCAGGATCTGTTCCATACCTTCCTGGGTTGCGTGGTAAATATTCTCCTTATCAATATTGGAAATACTGACAACATTGACCAGCACGGCAACCGCCTTTTCCAGAATCTCCGGATACAGCGCTTCCCGTTTTGCTTCACTGAGCTTTTTGCTGTCGTTCAGCCCTGCAATGAACACGTCCTCCGGCAAAATGACCCCCGCGATGACCAGCGGACCTGCCAACGGGCCCCGGCCTGCTTCGTCCACACCAACAATATACTGAATGCCGGGTAATGCCATATATTCTTTTTCATAGTTCAGCATGTTGGCAAAACGCTGACGTTCCTGCTTTTCTTTTTCCCTTTTTTTATCGAACGCCGCAAGCAGTTTCTGTACACCGGTCCGTTCATCCTTTTTCAGTTCAGCCAGTTGCGCTTCTGTCGGGTTACCAGCTATTATTGTTTTGATTTCTGCCAATTTCATATGCCTATCCTCCCCGGATGAAACATGCCTGCGCTGCTCCATCCCATTTATTTTTCATGTGTGAACTTCTTTTTTAAATTTTACAGCCTGCCCTGCCTTTTTGGCAACCTCATTCCCGCCAATAAAAAAGCCGGCCCTAAGCCGGCAGTTTTAATTTGGTTCATGCAGATTACTATCTGACGCAAGTCACATTTATATTGGTTCGTCCAAGGTGAAGCGTCCCATCTTCGCGGTTTTAAATTCATAAAGGACCATCTGCTCCACTTTGTTCATATCCAGAACTCCGCCGGCTTTCACACAGCCCCGGGCGGCGCCGATTTTTTCCATAACGGTTTCCGCCGTATCTTCCGGTTCCAGTGTGATATGGTAAAACATAGCCAGCTGCTGCGGATATTTCTCCAGCATTTCCTGAAGCAGCAGAACCAGCGCGTCCCTGCGGTCATAGATGTCATCCTTCACAGCTCCGGTCAGGGCCAGATGCAGCCCGGTTTCCGGATTCTCAAATTTAGGCCACAATACACCGGGAGTGTCCAGCAGCTGCAATCCCCTGGCGATGTTCACCCACTGCTTTTGTTTCGTCACGCCGGGACGGTCGGAAGCAATGGCTTTCACCTGCCCCGCCAGCCGGTTTATCAGCGTGGATTTTCCCACATTGGGCACACCTACGATCATAAGCCGGACGTCACGGTTCTTCACGCCTTTTTTCAGCCATTTATCCGTAATGGGTCTTGCGGCTTCCTTCACCAGGCTGATCATCTGCTTGACGCCTTTGCCTGTATGGCAGTCAATGGAACAGACCGGCACGCCCTCCTGTTTCAGTTTCAGCAGCCAGGCTTCGGTTTTGACCGGGTCGGCCATATCCATTTTGTTCAGGGCAATGACACGGGGCTTGTTCCCCGCCATCTGGCGCAGCATGGGGTTGATGCTGGAACCGGGAATACGGGCATCCAGCAGCTCCACCACCACGTCCACCAGACGCAGCTGCCCCTCCATCATTCGCCGGGCTTTGGTCATATGCCCCGGGAACCATTGAATCTTAAAATCCTTTACATCCATAACGACCTCACGGCAGTTTACGGAACCTTTCAAAAGGCCAGAACACAACAGCAGCCTTGCCCTTTACCAGACGCAGCGGCACGAAGTCCACGTCCGCGAAGCGGCTGTCTTCCGAATTGTTGCGGTTATCGCCCAGCACGAAAATGTGATCTTTGGGCACCAGACTCTTGCGGTAATTGGAATGGTTCAGCCCTTTCGGATCTTCCTTCCAGGTGTATGGCTCGTCGATTTTCTTTCCGTTAATCAGCACCGCGCCGTCACGCATTTCCACCGTGTCGCCGCCTACCGCGATGACACGTTTGATAAAATCGCGGCTCTCATCTTTCGGATAACGGAACACGACAATTTCGTTCCGTTTCGGATCATCCAGAAAGTAGCCGAATTTGTTTACAATCAGCCGTTCCTGATTGAACAGCGTCGGATACATGGAAGTTCCTTCCACCTTATAGGGTTCAAAAATAAAAGTTCGGATACAAAAGGCCAGCGCCACCGCGACGATGATAGACACGAGCCAGTCGTTCAGTGAATCCTGAAAGGATCCTCCGGATTTATCGCTCATACAGTTTACCCCTCTCAATACGCAAATCTGTATCTTCAGCTAACAAAAAAGAGGACTGCCTTTGCAGCCCCCTTTATGCACCAGATTAGCGGCGTTCACGGATACGAGCAGCTTTACCGGTAAGGTTACGCAGATAGTACAGTTTCGCTCTGCGAACAACACCCTTGCGCGCTACTACGATCTTTTCCAGACGCGGGCTGTGTACCGGGAACGTTCTTTCTACACCCACACCGTAGGAAATACGGCGGACGGTGAACATTTCACGGACACCGGAACCGCTCCGGGAGATTACAACGCCTTCAAATAACTGTACGCGTTCACGTGTACCTTCAACAACCTTAACATAAACTTTAACGGTGTCGCCGGCACGGAACTCAGGGATATCAGAACGTAACTGTTCTTTATCCAGTGCTTCAATGATGTTCATGTT
>JAFQZL010000033.1 GCA_017405945.1 Acidaminococcaceae bacterium | reverse complement strand
TCCATCTTATAATTTTCAAATGTAACGATATCTGCCAGGTTATTATAAATTTTATCATGCAGGCGGTTCAGGGCGTTGACCGTACCGGCTGGCGTGCCTTTTGGGAACCCGGTCTCGTCGTGGATCAGGCCGGTGACATGCCAGCGGTAACCGCTGCCGTAATCTGCCATGGCCGGAACCAGATTGTCTTCCGTGGTGCCGTAAGCCAGATACTCTTCCGGTTTGCAGGTGGGACGTACCCGGTCCACGGTTTCTACCGTGCTGTAGTCGTCCGGCAGCTCAATTTTTTCGCGCATATGGCCAATGACTTCGTCCATTAAAATGATGACGGGCACGCGGTATTTTTCCGCCAGGTTAACCGCGCGGATGGTGAGCCAGAAGCATTCCGGCACGCTGGAGGGCGATACCACGATGACCCAGTGGTCGCCGTGGGTACCCCAGCGGGTCATCATTACTTCGCCCTGGGCGGGACTGGTGGGTTGGCCGGTAGCCGGGCCAACCCGCTGTACGTCTACGAGGACTACAGGGATTTCCGCCGTGCAGGCCAGACCTAACATTTCCTGTTTCAGGGAGAAGCCGGGGCCGCTGGTGGCGGTCATGGCCTTTTTGCCGCCCATGGAGGCGCCGATAGCTGCGCCTAACCCGGCGATTTCATCTTCCGTCTGCATAAATTTGCCGCCGACCTGGGGAAGGCGGGCTGCTAACTGTTCGGCAATTTCCGTAGAAGGGGTGATGGGATAGCCGCCGTAAAATTTAACGCCGGCCGCGATGGCGCCTTCTACTACTGCCTGGTTGCCTTGCAACAGTAATACTCTGGACATAACATCTCACTCCTTTACTTTTCCACAAAAATTGCGTAGTCGGGGCAACGCATCTCGCACTGTCCGCACTGGATACAGTCTTTTTCTTTGTCTTTAATGATGGCGCACTTGCCTACTTCCGTAACTTCCAACACCTTTTTGGGGCAGAAGTTCACGCAGATGCCGCAGCCTTTACAACGTTTGGTAACCAGTTTCAGCATGCTAAAATCCTCCTCTGATAATGACCCCTCTTATAATTATAGTACAACTTGTTGCATTGTATTTTTATCTGTACCAATTTATTATACCTTATTATTTATTTCATTAAAAGCTAAATAATTAAAAATGAACAATAAAATTAATGAATTAATATATTTTTCGTAAAGACGACCGATTTCATTTTGCAATTTTACCCAAAAATCGTTATAATAATTAAGATTACTATAAATATAAATGAATTATTCGGTAAAGAAGCGTCAGAATAACTGATACAGTGGAATATCCGGCACGGTAAACCATGCAAGTGCAGTTTACCGTAAATGGCGCGGAGAGAGAAGGAAACACGCATGATAAAGTTAGTAAACGTAGAGAAAACCTATTTCAGCAAGGCTGGAAACATTGCGGCTCTGAAGAAAACGAATATTGAGGTGAAAGAGGGGGAAATTTTCGGCATTATCGGGTTGTCCGGCGCTGGGAAATCCACGTTGATCCGGTGTATCAATATGCTGGAAGTGCCTACGGGGGGGCAGGTATTTGTGGACGGGCAGGAACTTACTGCCATGAACGAGGCCCAGCTCCGGAAAGCCCGGCAGAATATCGGTATGATCTTCCAGCATTTTAACCTGCTGGCCTCCCGTACCGTATTTGATAACATCGCGTTTCCACTGGAGATCCAGGGACTGTCGAAGGACAAAATCGCGGAACGGGTAGGAGAATTGCTGGACCTGGTACAGTTGAGAGACCGGGCGGATTATTATCCCAGCCAGCTTTCCGGCGGTCAGAAGCAGCGGGTAGGCATTGCCCGGGCGCTGGCTTCCAATCCGAAAGTGCTGTTGTCCGATGAAGCAACTTCCGCACTGGATCCTCAGACCACAAAGTCCATCCTGCAGCTGCTGAGGGATATCAACAAACGGCTGAACCTTACTATCGTCATGATTACACACCAGATGGAAGTGGTAAAAGAAATCTGCGACCGTGTGGCGGTTATTGAAAACGGCGTCATCATTGAGGAAGGCACCATGTACAAGGTGTTTACCGAACCGCAGATGGAAACGACGCAGGAATTTGTCAAGACCGTCAACGATATTAAAATTCCTCCGATTATTGACACGCAGTCTATGAAACAAAGTTATTTTCCCGGCGCCCGGCTGCTGGTGAACCTTACGTTCCTGGACAGCGGCGCAGGCGGGGATGAAGTGGAAAAGAAGACCGGCGCGGATCAGCCGCTGGTTTCTGCCCTGATTAAAAAATTCGGAGTGGATGTCAACATTATTTCCGGCAAAGTGGATTACCTTAAAGATACTCCTTACGGAACACTGCTGGTAGAAATAATGGGTGATGAAAAAGGTATTGCAGACTCCGTTCAATATGCCAGGGATGCGGGAGTAAAAGTGGAGGTGATTGGCTATGTCGGCTAATATGATAGATTTGCTTTTGAAATCGCTGGGGGAAACCTGTTACATGGTGCTGATAGCCATCGTGCTGGCAACGCTCATAGGCCTGCCTCTGGGCGTGATTCTGACCGTAACCCGAAAAGACCACATCATGCCGAATTCTGTGGTGCATAATGTGCTGGGCGCTATCGTAAACGCGACCCGTTCTACGCCGTTTATTATTTTAATGGTAGCCATTATCCCTTTTACCCGCATGATTGTGGGTTCTTCCATTGGCACGACAGCAGCCATTGTGCCGCTGACTATTACGGCGGCGCCTTTTATTGCCCGTGTCATTGAATCTTCTCTGTTGGAAGTGGACAGGGGTGTAATTGAAGCGGCCCAATCCATGGGAGCCAGTCCAATCCAGATTATTTCCAAGGTGATGCTGCCAGAATCGTTACATTCTATCGTGTTGGGCATTACTCTTGCATTGATTGCCTTAATTGGCGCTTCTGCCATGGCAGGCGCGTTAGGCGGTGGCGGATTGGGTGACCTGGCGATCCGTTATGGTTACCAGCGCTTCCAGATGGATGTGATGATTGCTACGGTTATTGTCCTGATTGTTATGGTTCAGGGCGTGCAAACGGTTGGAAACGCGCTGAGCCGGAAACTGAACAAAAATAAGCTGTCGTAAATTTAATTGCATATACGTTTTGTCGCAGGATTTCAAGATCCGGCGCCCTGATTAAGACGGACGCCGGATATTATTTTCATAAAAACGGCAAACATATATTGACTTTCACACAATAAAGTAGTAAATTGATAAATAACGAATTTTGTTTATGATTTTTATTAAATGATGAAAGTCCATGTTGTGAAGTTTATAAAACGACAGAAAATAAAAGAAAGAATGAACTGTAAAAATTAACTGGGCAGAACTGGGCGCAAGGAGGATTTTAATTATGGCTGAAAAAATTGAGAACCATTTGACAGAACAACTTTGCGAGGCAATCGCTTCCTTGAAGAACGAAAAACAGATTGCCAATTTTCTGGAAGATGCCTGCACGATCAGCGAGTACAAGGCACTGGCACAGCGGTTTGAGGTAGCAAGGCTTCTGGATGAGGGCGTAAAATATGAGGATATCGTGGAACGGACGGGAGCCAGCACAGCAACAATCTCCCGTGTGAAGCGCTGCCTCGTGTACGGCAAGGATGGTTACGAAACAGCGCTGACAAATCTGAAGAAAAAGCATCATGAGACCCGGTCACCCAAAGTGGTGCGCAAGGCGAAATTTGAAAAAGCGCGGGCCGAAAGGAAGAAAGCGGTACGGGAAAATGGCTGATACGATATTGCAGGTACCCTATGGGACCAGGGATGTGCTTCCGGGTGAAGCAGTTGCTCGCCGGCAGATGGAAGATAAGATCTGCAGCCTGTTTGCCCTTTGGGGCTATGACGAAGTAGCCACGCCGACCTTCGAGTATCTGGATACGTTTGCAGGTATGGGGCAGCCCGGCGCCGGCGCATTTAAGTTTTTTGACCGCAAAGATAACATTTTAATGCTCCGCACGGATATGACAACACCGATTGCCCGCATGGTAGCCACGCGGATGCGTAAAGATGAAAGCGTGAAGCGGTTATCGTACCGGGCCCAGTTATTCCGTTACGAAGAAGCGCAGGCCGGACGCCAGTGCGAATTTACCCAGTGCGGTATCGAAATGATGGGGGCCGCCGGGGCGGCTGCCGATGCGGAAGTCATTGCGCTGGCCGTGTCGACCCTCATGGAGGCGGGCCTGAAAGATTTTAATATTACCCTGGGTCACATGGAGTTTATCAACGGGTTGATTGAAGCGGCAACGCTGACGGAAGAACAGGCAAAGGATATCAAGCATTGCCTGATCAGACGCAACGCGGCCGGACTGGAAAATGTCGTGGAAGCAGCGAAAATTCCGGAACAGCTGGCCCTTATTTTTAAAGAACTGCTGTTCCTGCATGGCGGTATTGCGTTGCTGGAAGATATGCAGAAACGGGTGTTGAGCCGGCGCTGCTGGAACGCGCTGGAGAACCTGCGGGAAATCTATGAACTGGCCAAAGCCTATGGCGTGGAACGGTATCTGAGCTTTGACCTGGGTCTGACCCGCAGCCTGGATTATTATACAGGTATGCTGTTTGAAGGGTATGCTGCCGGAATGGGGTACTCCCTGATTGGCGGCGGACGTTATGACAATATGATGCAACGATTCGGGAAACCCTGCCCTGCTACCGGTTTTGCCCTGGGTATTGACCGTATTGCCCTTACGTTGGAACGCCAGGGGATGCAGTTCGCGGAACAGCCGGAAACCCTGTTTGTTGCCTATGGGGAGGGAAAAACCGCAGAAGGCATCCGTGCAGCCTGTGCTCTCCGTAAAGATGGCAAACGGGTGAAACTGGCTGACCGTGCTATGACGGAAACGGAAATGCAGGAGGCTGTACAGGAAAATCATTACAGTACATGGAAATACATCAGATAATATCATCGTTGTGTTTTCTGTTACATGAAGTACGGCGAAACAGGACCGAAATGGAGATTTGACCATGGAAGAATATATAACCATAGCACTGCCCAAGGGCAAGCTGTTCAAACGCAGCCTGGATCTGCTGGGTAAAGTGGGGTACAGCGCGGAAGGCGTTTCGGAAAATTCCCGAAAGCTTGTAATCGCGAATGAGGAAACGAAGGTACGTTTTATCATCACCAAGACGGTGGATCTCCCGACCTATGTGGAGTACGGCGCTGCGGATATTGGCATTATCGGCAAGGATGTTCTGCTGGAAGAGCAGAAGGACGTGTACGAACTGCTGGATCTGGGCTTTGGAAAATGCCGTCTGATGATGGCGGTGCCGGAAGCGAAGAAGCGACCGGAACTGAAAGATTACGCGCACTTGCGCGTGGCAACAAAATATCCCCGCTGTGCCCGGGAATATTTTGATAAACTGGGCATCCAGATGGAAATCGTTAAGCTGAACGGTTCCATCGAACTGGGCCCGCTGATTGGGTTGTCGGAACTGATTGTGGATATCGTAGAGACGGGAACCACCATCAAAGAAAATAAGCTGATGGAAGTGGATAGCATTTTTACTTCCACCGCACGGCTGATCGCCAATCCGGTCAGTTTCAAACTGAAATTTGAACGGCTGCATAAACTGGTTGTGGATTTACGTGCCGTATTGGCAGCGGAAAAAGGAGACAAGAAAGCAAAATGAATATAATCGACGCAAGAAAAATGAATGCTGAGGAAATTGCTGCGTTGCTGAAAAAGAAAGCCTTTGACGAAACGGAACTTTCACCGGGCGTACAGGCAGCCTGCGATCAGATGTGGGGCGAACACCTGACGGCTGCGCAGATCGTAGATCGCATTGTTGACTACGTGCGCAGAGTCGGGGACGAAGCGCTATTGTATTTCACCAACACGATTGACCGGGCTGGTCTGACTGCCGAAACCCTGCGGGTAACGGAGCGGGAATTTGACGAAGCCCGCACACTGGTTGACCCCAAGGTCGTTGATTCCCTTACCCGGGCGATTATGAACGTTAAAAAATTCCACGAGGAGCAGATGCCCAAATCCTGGATCACCAACCGGGGCCATGGCAGCATTCTCGGACAGAAGATTACGCCTCTGGACAGTGTGGGTATTTATGTGCCCGGCGGTACGGCGGCCTATCCTTCCAGCGTGATCATGAACGCAGTTCCGGCCAAAGTGGCCGGCGTGCCCCGTATTGTGATGGCGGCGCCTCCCGGTAAGGACGGAAAGCTGAATCCTTATGTGCTGGTAACGGCAGAAAAAATCGGGATTACCGAAATTTATAAAATGGGTGGCGCTCAGGCCATTGCTGCGCTGGCTTTTGGTACGGCAACGGTTCCGAAAGTAAACAAGATTACCGGCCCGGGTAATATTTTTGTGACTCTGGCAAAGAAAGCGGTATACGGGCATGTGGATATTGATATGCTGGCCGGACCCAGCGAGATTTTGATCGTGGCGGATGATTCTGCCAACCCGGTCTATCTGGCGGCTGACCTGTTGAGCCAGGCGGAGCACGATCCGCTGGCCAGCGCGATTTTGATTACAGACAGCGAACGTATCGCCAAAGCGGTGGCGGCGGAAGTGGAAGTGCAGCTGAAAGAGTTGCCCCGGGAAGAAATTGCGGCGGCGTCACTCAGGACCATGGGCAAGATCATTCTGGCAAAAAACATGGAAACCGTAGTGGCAATGGCCAACCTCAGCGCGCCGGAGCATCTGGAAGTTATGACCAGAGCGCCTTTCCAGCTGATGCCCCTTCTGCATAACTGCGGCGCTATGTTCCTGGGCACGGATTCTCCCGAGCCCCTGGGCGATTATTTCGCCGGGCCCAACCATGTACTGCCCACCGGCGGTACAGCTAAATTCTACAGCGTGCTGAACGTGGAAACCTTTATGAAAAAAACCAGTATCATCGCTTATACCAATAAGGCGCTGCTGGAAGCTGCGGACGATATTATCGCTATGGCGGAAGCAGAAGGCCTGCGGGCTCACGCCAACGCAATCCGGAAGCGTCAGGAAAACAATAATAATTAAATCTGTGTTTATAAGCTGCTGGTCTGCTGATTTCATTTTTAATTACACAAGAGGTGAGCAACGTGTCTGAAATTGCGATTCGTTCCAGCCTGGCCGGGCTGGAGGAATATGAAGTAGAAACGATAGAAGCAAAAATAGTCGTAAACGCCAACGAGTCGAATTATCCGGTTCCGGCTTCCATACAGCAGGAAATTGAAGAAAAGACGAAACGTTTTTTGTTCAACCGGTATCCGCCCATAAAATGCGAGACCCTGTGCAGCCTGATTGCGGAAACGCTGGGCGTTGATATTGACAAGGTACGTATCGGCAACGGTTCCAGTGAACTGTTGCAGATGGCCTGCTATGCTTTTGGCGGTGCAGGCAAGAAGATTGCGGTGCCTTATCCGTCTTTTTCCATGTACGGCGTTTACGCCCAGATGTCTGACAGTGAAGTGTTGCGTTATCCTCTGAACGTGGAAGGATTTTTGGATGCGGAGGCAGTAATTGCTTTCTGTAAGGAGAATCAGCCTAATCTGCTGATTTTGAATAATCCTAACAATCCGACGGGAAATTACAATCCACTGTCAGTGATTGAACAGATCATTGCCAACGTAAAGTGTCCTGTTATTGTAGACGAAGCGTATATGGAATTCGCCAGAGGGGAAGGGGTGGATCCCCGGGACCTGCGACCCCTGAGCCAGTTGAAACTGGTGGCGGGTTCAGCTCTGGCGCTGTTAAACAAATACAATAATTTCCTCGTTTACCGGACATTTTCCAAAGCTTACAGCCTGGCCGGTATGCGTGTGGGATATTCTGTAGGCAGCATCTCCCTGAGCCGGATTTTGGGGAAGACACTGTTGCCCTATCATGTGAATGCCTATTCTCTCATGGCAGCAGAGGTTTGCTATCGTCATAAAGAAGATTTCCGGGAGCAGATTGAAGAAATCCGTTCCCAACGGGCGCTGATGATTGCGGAACTGAAAGAACTGGGGATGAAAGTCTGGCCCACGGAAACCAATTTTATCTGCTACAGTCCGGAAGGAAAACTGCAGGCCATGCTGGCCGATGCATACGAAAAAAAATACGGTTACAGCAATTACAGCGCGGCGACTAAGGCCGGCAAAATGATTTTTAAAACCATGCTTGCGGAAAAAATCTTGCTGCGGGATTTTACGGAGCACCCGGTTCTGCAGGGCTGTATCCGCCAGACCATCGGGCTGCCGGAAGAAAACGCTATTGTGATGAACCGGATTAAGAATCTGTGCAGGGAGTGTTTGGGAAATGAACAAATCAACTGAAATGAAAAAGGCGCGCTGTGCTGAGATAAAAAGAAAAACGGCGGAGACGCAGATTTCCTTAAAACTGAACCTGGATGGCGAAGGAAAATGCGATATTGCAACGGGGATCGGCTTTCTGGATCATATGCTGACCCTGCTGGCCAAACACAGCTTTATGGATTTGACTGTAAAAGCAAAAGGCGATCTGGAAGTGGACAGCCATCATACGGTGGAAGATATCGGGATTGTACTGGGCGAAGCGCTGCGGGAGGCGCTGGGTGACAAAGCCGGGATCCACCGGTACGGCAACTGTTTTATCCCCATGGATGAAACTCTGGCCCAGGCATGTCTGGATTTTTCCGGTCGTCCGTTTTTAATCTTCGGCGCAGAGATTCCGAAAATAAAACTGGGAAATTACGACACGGAAATGACAGAAGAGTTTTTCCGCGCCATAGCCATGCATTGCGGGCTGACGCTGCATATCCGTGTCCTGTACGGCAGCAACGTGCATCATATCATTGAAGCAGTCTTTAAGGCCTTTGCCCGTGCTGTGGCGGAAGCGGCGGCCGTGGATCCGAAGGTGAAGGGCGTTATGAGCAGTAAGGGCGTGCTATAAAAGCAGTTAAGGTGTTTATAAACAGAAAAGGCATTCTTTCGGGAAAGCTTGTTTCCTCAAGCTGCTTTCGACAGAAATGGGAATGCATCCGCTGAAGTAACAGTATGTTCTGAATACGTTTTGGAGATAGTAACGATGGGTAATCGGAATGTCGTAATTGTTGACTATGGCCTGGGAAATCTGCACAGCGTCAACAAAGCAGTAGCGCTGGTGGGAGGTAATCCCATTATTACCGGCGATAAAGAAATCATTGCGGCGGCGGAAAAACTGATCCTGCCGGGCGTGGGCGCATTTGGCGACTGCATGGTGAATCTGGAAAAAGCCGGAGTAATCCCGGTCATCAAAGAGTATATTGCTGAGGACAAACCGTTTCTCGGTATTTGTCTCGGAATGCAGGTGCTGTTTGAAGAAAGCGAAGAAGCTCCGGGCGTTAAAGGGCTGGGCGTGTTTCCTGGCAAGGTTGAGCTGATCCCTACGTCTTTGAAGATTCCCCACATGGGATGGAACCAGCTGAACCTGAAGACCGCTTCCCCGTTACTGACGGGCAGTGAAGGACAGTATGTGTATTTTGTGCACAGTTATTGCTGCCGGCCGGAGGACAGGGAACTGATAACTTCCGTCTGTGATTACGGAACGGAAATTGTGGCCAGTGTAGGCAGAGGAAATGTTTCCGGCGTACAGTTTCATCCGGAAAAATCCAGTGAAGTGGGGCTTTCCATGCTGAAACGATTTGTGAATTTATAATTTTGCAGAAAGAAGAGACACTATGATTATTTTTCCCGCCATTGACTTGCGGAATGGAAAAGCAGTGCGCCTGGTGGAAGGCGATTTTAAACAGGAAACGGTGTACGCGGAGGACCCGGCCGCCGTGGCGGAACAATTTCGGGACGCAGGGGCGGAGTTTCTCCACGTGGTTGATTTGGACGGCGCTTTGGCCGGGGAGAGCCGGAACCTGGAAGTGATCAGGCGCATTTTGGCCAAGGCCGGTAACATGAAAGTGGAAGTAGGCGGAGGAATCCGCGACCTGCACGCGGTATCCCGCATGCTGGACCTGGGCGTGACCCGGGTCATTTTAGGCAGTCTGGTTGCCCGGAACCCTGCGGAAACACGGGAGATCTGCAAATATTTTCCCGGTCAGGCGGTAGCTGGCATTGATGCCAAAAACGGAGAGGTGGCTGTGGAAGGCTGGGGTGTTTCCGGCGGTATGAATTACCTGGAGCTGGGAAAGCGGATGGCGGAAATCGGTATCCGGCATATTATTTTTACGGATATCAGCCGGGACGGAAAGCTGCAGGGCGTGAATGTGGAAGCTACGGCGGAACTGGCTAAAGCCAGCGGTGTGAAAGTCGTTGCCAGCGGCGGCGTGGCTTCGATTGAAGATGTGAAAAAGGTTATGGCCCGTGAGCAGGACGGTATTGAAGGCGTGATAATCGGAAAAGCGCTGTATGCCGGCAAAGTGGATTTAAAAGAAGCGCTGGCTGTGGCAAAGGGCAAAGAGTAACGATTCAGCAGCAGCCGGAGAGGGTTGCTAATTCTGAAATAACTGCGAAATCCTGTCGCAGCACATGGTTTCGCAAAGCATAGTTTGCTATAATAGATAAGGGGAACAACATGCTGACCAAACGAATCATTCCCTGCCTGGATGTGAAAGAAGGGCGGGTCGTAAAAGGCACGAATTTTGTGGGTCTGCGGGACGCAGGCGACCCGGTTGAACTGGCTTCCGTCTATGACAGGGAAGGTGCGGATGAGCTGGTGTTTCTGGATATTACCGCCAGCGTGGAAAAACGCAAATCCATGCTGGATGTCATCAACCGGACGGCGGGCAAGGCCTTTATGCCACTGACGGTGGGCGGCGGCATCAGTACGGTGGAAGACATCCGCAACTGTCTGAATGCGGGAGCGGACAAAACTTCGCTGAACACGGCTGCGGTAAAAAATCCGGACTTAATCGCCCGGGGCGCGGAACTGTTCGGCAGTCAGTGTATCGTGCTGGCAGTCGACGCGAAACGCTGCGGCACGGACCGTTGGGAAATTTATGTGAACGGCGGCAGGACGCCTACGGGAATCGACTGTCTGGAATGGGTGAAGAAAGCGGTGAACCTGGGGGCCGGTGAAATCCTGCTGACCAGCATGGACGCGGACGGTACCAAAAACGGTTATGATATTCCCCTGACGAGAGCGGTGGCGGAAGCGGTGAACGTGCCTGTCATTGCCAGCGGCGGCGCCGGTACGCTGGAACATTTTTATGATGTGCTTGCGCTGGGAAAAGCAGACGCGGTGCTGGCGGCTTCCGTATTCCATTACAAAACGTTTACGATCCGGCAGGTAAAGCAGTACCTGCGGGATAAAGGAGTAGAGGTGAGACTGTAATGAAAATTGATTTTTCCAATCTGAAATTTGATGACAAGGGATTGATCCCTGCCATCGTGCAGGATGTGTACAGTGATGAAGTGCTGATGCTGGCCTATATGAACGGCGAGAGTCTGGCGAAGACGGTGGAAACCGGCTATACCTGGTTCTGGAGCCGCAGCCGTCAGGAATTGTGGAATAAGGGCGCTACCAGCGGGCACATGCAGAAGGTGGAATCCATTACCTACGACTGCGACGGGGATGCGCTGCTGGTGAAGGTTGACCAGACCGGCGCGGCCTGTCATACGGGACATCGCTCCTGCTTCTTCAATCCCCTGTGGAATGAAGGAGAGGGCAGGAACCTGCCTGTTCCGGAACCGGACAATGAAAGCATTTACGGCGTACTGGCCGAACTGTACCGGGTCATCCTGTACAAACGGGAACACGGCGGCGAAAAGAGTTATACCAAGTACCTGTTCATGAAAGGGCAGGACAAGATTTTAAAGAAGGTAGGCGAAGAGTCGGCGGAGACTATCATCGCTTCCAAGAACAACAGCCGCCAGGAAGTAATTTACGAAATGAGCGACCTGTGGTATCACTGCATGGTATTGCTGGCGTACCACGGCATTACTCCGGCAGAACTGCTGCATGAATTGTCCGGCAGAAGGTCAAAGGAAAACAACAGTAAATATTGAGATTAAACCGAACTGAACCGAACAGCTAAATTATGCCTGGTGAAACGAGGGCTGCATCCGACAATTTTATAAACAGAAATGTCTGCATCGTAAGGTGCAGACGTTTTTTTATGGTATAATAATATATTAAATTAAGTGTTAGCAATGTTAGGGAGGCATTTATGGATAAACCTGTTCTTATTATCGGCCACCAGCATCCGGATACAGACTCGGTCTGCTCGGCTATTGCCTATGCCTATCTGAAAAAGCAGCAGGGCTGGAATGCGGAACCGGCCCGGGCGGGCAAGCTGAATCCGGAAACGGAGTTTGTGCTGGAATATTTTAAGATTCCGACGCCCCGGCTGATTAATTATTTCTATCCGTCCCTGGAAGATATCAGGCTTCTGCAGGCGCCGGCCGTGGGCATGCAGGCTACGCTGCGGGAAGCAGGCAAGCTGTTTGTGGAAAATCCCCGACTGAAGTCCGTGCCGGTGCTGGACACAGAGGGAAATGTGGCCGGCATCATTACGGTAGGCGATTTGGCCAAACGTTATTACGAGGAGGAATCCATCAGGGAACTGGAGGATGGTTCCGTCAGCTATGCCAATATTGTCAGCACGTTGGAAGGCAGGCTGCTTTGCGGGGATATCGGGAAAACCTTTTCCGGCAAGATCAAGCTTGGCGCGTCTCAGGCGGCGACTATTCTGGCGGATGTGGCGCCCGGGGATATGATCATCCTGGGGGACCGGGAAGATGTGCAGAAGGAACTGTTGGGAATCGGCGGCGTCTGTCTGGTGTTGACCAGGAATACCGATGTTTCGAAGGAAATTATCCGGCTGGCGGAAGCAAAGGATGACGTGATTCTCGTTACGCCCTTTGACAGTTACCGAACGGCGCGGCTGATCAACCAGAGCATTCCCGCGAAGCTGATCATGACGTCCCCGGTGGTCTGCTTCAATGAAACGGACCTGTTGGCGGATGTAAAGGAAAAAATCCTTTCGGCCAAATATGTCACCTATCCTGTGCTGCGAAAGGGAAAATATATCGGAATCATCGATCGGGGCATGATGCTGGAGCCGGAACGGCAGCAGGTCATCCTGGTAGATCATAACGAGCGGAGCCAGGCGGTGGAAGGCATTGAAGAAACGCAGATTCTGGAAATCATTGACCATCACCGGCTGGGGGGCCTTACTACCGGCGCGCCGATTTACATCCGGCAGGAACCGGTAGGTTCCACGGCTACGATCATCGCCAACATGATGTGGAACCATGACATAGGCATGCCGCCTAATATTGCGGGCATTCTGTTTGCCGCTATGGTTTCGGATACGTTGTATTTCCGTTCCCCTACTACGACGGAGGCGGACCGGGCCGCGGCCAAACGGCTGGCAGTACAGGCGGGCATTGAAGACCCGGAAGATTTTGCTATGCAACTGCTGCGGGCAGGGAGTGTGCTGAACACCATGGCCCCGGCCGATATTATCCGCAACGATTTCAAGGAATTTGATTTCGGGGATGTGCGGGTCACGGTGAGCCAGATCAATATTATGGACCGGCAGCTGGCCTTGGAAAAACTGCCGGAACTGCAAAAGGCTCTGGACGAATTCAGAAAACGAGAAAACTATGATATGTCGCTGCTGATGGTGACAGACGTGCTGGGCGAAGCTACGGACCTTCTGGAGACGGGCTGCCGGGACAGTGTGCTGGATCTGGCTTTTGGCGGCCGGGACGCTGCGGGATACTATCATCTGCCGGGCGTGCTGAGCCGGAAAAAGCAGGTAATCCCGCCGCTGACGGAAGCTTTTAAGAAGATGGACTGAGGATAAGCATGAAACATTACATGTGTTTTGATATTGGCGGAACTTCCGTGAAATTTGGCGTAGCCGGAGAAAATGGCGCGCTGTTGCAAAAAAACGAAATTCCCAATGTAATTACCCAAAAAGGTGTGGATGGGCTGGTGGAAAGCCTGGCTTCCGTCACGGAACAATACCGGCAGGAATACAGTCTGTATGGGATTGCGGTTTCCACTGCAGGTGTGGTCGATCCGGAAAAAGGTTTGATTCTATACGCACCGAAATATTTTCCGGGTTATCCGGGCACGGCGCTGGGAGAACGTTTGGAAAAACGTTGCGATCTTCCCTGTACGGTAGAGAACGATGTAAACGCCGCGGCGCTGGGGGAATATTGGCTCGGCGCCGGACAAGGGGCGAAATCGCTGTTCTGTATTACTGTCGGAACCGGAATCGGCGGCTGTGCCCTGCTGGACGGCCGGGTGATCCACGGTGCGGCCTGCTTTGGCGGGGAAGCGGGGCTGCAGCATATTACGCCGGATAGCACCTGGGAAGAGATGGCGTCCACCCGTGCGCTGATCCGTAACGTAGCAGCGGCAAAAGGAATTCCGGAAACTGCGCTGGATGGCAGAAAAATTTTTGCCCTGGCACAGGGCGGAGACGAAGAAGCTGCGGCTGCCATTGCCAGACAGATGGATGACCTTGCGACCGGCATCGCCAATATTTGTTATATTCTAAATCCGGAACGGATCATCGTAGGCGGCGGCATTGCCGCACAGGAAGCATATCTGTATCCGTTGCTGGATACAGCATTGCGGGATAAACTGTTCCCACTGGTGTATGAAAAACTGACGCTGCGGTTTGCCGCGTTGCAAAATGATGCCGGCATGCTGGGCGCTCTTTATAATTTCTTAATGCGGCAGTAAAAGTATTTGCCTGCTGGTCGTGTTGCGACGATTGGCATTTTATAAAAATAAAATAGTTTTCTCTTGAC
The DNA here is from genome assembly GCA_017405945.1 of Acidaminococcaceae bacterium. Lineage (GTDB taxonomy): Bacteria > Bacillota > Negativicutes > Acidaminococcales > Acidaminococcaceae > Succiniclasticum. The sequence goes on along the minus strand of JAFQZL010000033.1, from coordinate 821 downwards.
AAATATACCCCTATGGGGTATATTATTTTTGTCCGGATGAATACCCTATGGGGGTATAGGAGAAGGATTCTGATAAGCAGTGGCCGGACTCTCACCGGCCGCTGTCGGGATGACGGAACTGCAGGCGGGGAGAAGGTCTGCAGTTTTCCTCCTTTTTTGTGAATGAAGAAGGTTTGAAAATGGCAGAAGAAAAAAAATCCTGTTGCAATGTGGCAGCGGCTTCCGGTACGGGAGAGACCATGTCCGGGTCTTCCTGCTGTGATTGTGTGAAACACAAGCACCGGGATGTAAACAGCAAAGAATACAAAAGCATGATCCGCCGCCTGAAGCTGATTGAAGGCCAGGTCCGTGGCATCGAAAAGATGGTGGAAGAGGACCGGTACTGTATCGACATTCTCATTCAGGTCAGCGCGATCCAAAGCGCACTGAATGCTTTCAACAAAGAATTGCTGGCCCAGCATATCCACGGCTGTGTGGTAGATGATATCCGTCACGGAAAGGATGAAGTAGTGGATGAGCTGGTGGCAGCGGTGCAGAAGCTGATGAAGTAAGAAGAATCTGCAGGCAGGTGTTTGTCTGCATAAAGGAAAACAGAGTTACGTAACAAAATATGTGATTGCAGCCAAAGCGTTGCAGGCAGAAAGGCAGTTATGAAGAAAGAAAAATATATCGTTACGGGTATGACCTGCAGCGCCTGCTCCAGCCGCGTAGAAAAAGCGGTGAGCAAGCTGGAGGGAATTGGAAAAGCCAGCGTGAACCTGCTGACCAATTCCATGCAGGTGGAATATGACGAAACGAAATTAAACGAAGAGAAGATTGTT
>JAFQZL010000032.1 GCA_017405945.1 Acidaminococcaceae bacterium | reverse complement strand
GTAGCCGGTCTTGTCGCTGTGGATGGCCGGGAAGCCCGTTCCCTGGGCCACCAGTTCCATGACCGCTTCCACAAATTTATGGGGGCTGTCATGCCCGATACGGACAGACAGGCCGGGCTGATGGGTCTTCACTTCGCCGGTCGCCTTCAGGCACAGGTAGCTCAGTTCGTTGGTAGCGTCCTTGCCGTTCCGGTCCGTGCCGCCTACGGTCAGGTTCTGGAACTGGTTGTAGCCGGCAAAGAAATCCGCCGTGTTGGCGGAAATCGTCCATACCCATTCGGACAGCTTCAGCCAGTAACATTCAATCAGTTCCAGGATGCCGTCTTCGTCATGCAGTTTGTGTTCGATATCATATTTGTAATAGGGGTACATATACTGGTCAAACCGGCCCGGGTTCAGGGACAGGGGGTTCTCCATCAGGATGCCGCCCAGCTGGTAGAACCAGATCATCTGCAGGGCTTCCTGGAATGTAACGGGAGGCTGCGCCGGGATACGGCTGCAGATATCAGCGATCTTCAGCAGTTCGTCTTTCCGTACCGGATCCTTTTCCGCTTCTGCCATCGCCAGGGCTTTTTCACGGTAACGGCCCGCCAGGATGATCATGCCTTCGCCGCAGAGGATGATGGAACGGTAAAAATCATACTTTTTCAGTCCGTCCGGAGCGGCCAGGCTGATCTTTGCCATCTTTTCCTTACAGGTATCGATGATGCCCTGCCAGCCTTTTTTGAACAGCACGTCCTGATAGTCCGGGGTGATTTCACCCACAGACTGGCGCCATTTGGAGTCGATATCGATAATGCCGGTATCTACCGCCACTTTGGCAATGGCCGGCGGGATCTGCGCCAGATAAGCTTCTTCCAGGGATTTCCCTTTCCAGTAGGGGAAGATGTTGGCACGGACAAAGGCCCGTTGTTCATCCGTCATTTCATAGGGATCCTGCACCCGGTTGGAAAAATTGTCCATTTCCCGGTCCACCCAGGTCCAGGAAAATTCCGGTGTCAGGATGCCGCACTTGCGGAATTCCCCGCTGGCGCCCACGATCAGTTCGCCGGGGAAAATGGTGACCACCAGTTCCCGGCACACGTCTTTAAACGCCTGGGCCCGGCGGATGATCTCGGTCTGTCCCTCCGTCCGTTTATAGGATTCCGTCCAGATACGGGCTCTTTCATACGAAATGGAAGGCTTGTTGTTTACATACTCGTTCTTTGCTTTTTGGATCCGTTCCGTCAGCATACAGCAGCTCCTTTGTTCTGATTAACTTTTCTTTTCCGACTAAACTCTTCTTACATTAACTTTATAAATTCTTACAACGACTTCTGCAATTTCTACAACGCGCCCACAATATAACATGATTTAACATTGCTGGCAAGCTGTTTTTTAAAAGAAGTAAACGGGGTTTCTCAGTACTCCCCTGAGGCCACGATTTTAATGATTTCCGTCGCTTCTTCCCCGCATTTGAACAGATCGTCCACGTGCAGCAGCTCCTCTGCCGTATGGTTCTTTTCATAGCCGGGAGCGATGCCGATGGTGGTGATGCCGCGCTTGTTGAACACATTGCCGTCCATACCGCCGCCGCCCCGGTCAAAGAACGGGGTCAGCCCCACATTATGGCAGGCTTTGGCCGCGATACGGCAGACCGGTGCGTCTTCCGGAATATTAAACGTCTTGAACATTTCCGTCAGTTCCAGATCGATGGGCGTATTATATTTTTCGGAGATTTCCTTTACAGCCGCCCGGATCCTGTCCTGCGTCTCAACAAATTCCGCCAGCTCGCTGCTGCGGTGCTCGCCCTGGAGAACGACCTTGTCGCAAACCACGTTGGCGGCAGGGCCGCCGGTAATCATGGCAAAGTTTGCCGTGGTAAAGGGAGACAGCCGGCCGTCCGGCAGATGCATGATCAGATCCGCCGTCACCCGCAGCGCGTTCAGTCCCTTTTCCGGTTCATTGCCCGCATGGGCCTTTTTGCCGTGTACCGTGATCACGACCTTGCCCATGCCGGGGGCCTGTTTCACGATCCGACCGGCCCGGCCGGGAATATCAAAGACAAAGCACATCTTCGCCTTAAAGCGGCTCAGGTCCGCATTATCCGCGCCATACAGCCCGATCTCCTCACAGGTGGAAATAATCACTTCGATATCCCCGTGCGGCAGGTTCTGTTCTTTTACGTTACGCAGCGCCTGCAGCATCACGCAGATGCCGGAAACATCGTCCGCCGCCAGGATCGTCTTTTTGTCGGAATACATGATCCTTTCTTCTTCGTTCAGCTGCGGGTGAATATGGCCGTTATTGGGCACCCTGTCCAGATGGCAGGAGAACAGGATGGGTTCAATCTCCGGATCGCCTTTCAGGACGGCAATGATATTCCCGCACTCACTGCCGGTCTTTTCCGCCGTATCATCCTCTTCCACTTCCAGTCCCAGCGCGGTCAGTTTCTGCTTCATCACATCACAGATGGCCCGTTCCTTTTTGGAATACACTTCCAGCGCGGTCAGTTCGTAAAAATCATTCAGCATGGGATTATTTTTCATTGCTTCAGTACCTCCTCACTAACCCTTACCACTGGGGCGGGATCTTGTCATAAGTGCCGGTAATATACATGGTAACCTTTCCTTTGGAAAGGATATCGCCTTCATCGCTGTATACCTTGACATCTACAAAAACCACATGGTTGGTCTTTCGCAGAATCTGCGCCTCTGCGAAAATCGTATGGCCTTCTTTCACGTTTTTCATAAAGTTTGTTTCCAGGTCCAGCGTAACGACCGTGCACCCCACCGTCCAGCAGACGATGCCGCCCGTGGTGTCGATGAGGGTCGCTATGGCGCCGCCGTGAATGTATCCGAAGGGGTTTGTAATCTCTTTATGGACCACCATGCTGGATTTAACCCAGCCGCAGTCCGCGTCCTCCAGTTTAATGCCGCAATACTTAATAAAAGAAGTACCTTCAAACCGTTTCAACAACTGCAGGCATTCCTGTTTATTCATGAGTCTCTGTACCTTTCGTTTGCCTCTGTCTTTCGTTTCTCTCTTTTTTCGTTTTCTCTGTTACTGAGGGGTATACTCCATCACAGGGAATATATTTTGTCATAGAGGAATATACCCTGACAGTATCTTCTGCCGTTTTGCTTCCCGGCTCAGATCCTGAACACCCGGTTTTCCTTCCTGGGCGCTGCCGGCCCGGGTTCCACTTCCGGATACCCGATAATCAGATTGCCGATTCCTTCGTATTCCCCGGTAACTCCCAGATCCGCCAGTATCTTTTTGCCTTCTTCATCTTCAAAAACTTCTTTCGCGCGGTGGATCCAGCAGCTGCCAATCCCCAGCGCATGGGCGGCCAGCATCATGTTACCCATTACCAGGGCCCCGTCATACACATGGGTCGGAACCGATTTGTCAGCGATTACCGGCAGCACGGCCGGCGCACCGTAAAACGGGTCCTTGCGTTTGAACGGGTCATATTTCGCATTGAGGGCGGAAAGTTTGTCACGCGTCGCCTTATCCGTTACGGCAAGGATGACCGCTGACTGTTTTGCCATGCCGTTGGCAGCGTAAAGCCCGGCCTCGATAACAGCATCGATGATTTCTGCGGGTACAGGGTCAGCTTTATATTTTTTACAACTGCGGCGGGAAAGAATAGCCTGTAATACTTCGTTTGTCATGACGACACACCTCCGTCCAATATTATTGCAATTGTATTATAACAAAAAAGAGCGCAGCCTGCCAATGCAGTCTGCGCATAATTCTACCAATATGTGGGCAAAAAAAATGGTGATCCATCCGCGACTCGAACGCGGGACACCCTGATTAAAAGTCAGGTGCTCTGCCAACTGAGCTAATGGACCACATGGGCGTTACTTCCGTAACGTGAGTATTATAAGGTTTTATATAACGTTTGTCAAGAAGTTTTTGAGAAAATTGTTATTTATTACAGCAACGCAAGCAGTCTCTTTTTGTCTGTCTTCCCCCGGCTGTTCAGCGGAATCTCTTTCAGGAAAAGAATCCGCTTCGGTATCTCCTGCTGCATCAGCTGCTGTTTCAAATGCTGCCGGAGTTCCTGACGGGAAATTTCCCCGTCACAAATTACAAAAGCAGCCACCTCCTGTCCCCGGCCCGCATCGTCATAGGGCAGCACGACAGCCTGGACCACATCCGGCACCGAACACAGGGCGTTTTCAATTTTCGTGCAGCTGATCTTGAAGCCGCCTTTATTGATGACATCGCCTTCCCGTCCGTTAAAAATCAGATACCCTTCTTCATTAAAGAAACCTGTGTCATGCAGGGTGCAGGGCTGCTCCAGTCCTTCCACGTGGTACGGCGTATCGATAAAAATCAGCCCGTCATCCACCCAGACCTTAACGCCGGGCACCGGTTTGCCCACACTGTCGGGGAAACGCAGCACTTCCTCATAACCCAGCCAGGTGATGTAATCCAGTTCGCTGGCGCCGTAATATAAAATGATTTCACTTGCCGGGAAATACTTTTTCAGTTTTTCCGAGGTTTTAGCCCCCAGCAGCTGGGAGCCTGCCAGGATCATCTTCACGGAAGGGTATTCTTTCTGTAAATACCGTGTCAGCGCCTTCAGCTTGGCCGGAACCAGGTACAATACGCTGACGCGGTGCCGCTCAATCATCTCCAGCCACTGACGGCAGCTGAAGATCTCGCTGACTGTCAGGGTGCAGCCCGCATAAATCACCGAAGCCCAGATGCTGAGGTTGCCCGTAAAGCTGAAGCTTCCTTCCGTAAAGACAACCGCGTCACCGTCAATACGGAAACGCAGGTTCTGCTCCGGGATAAAACCCGCCCAGCTTTCGTAAGTACGGTACATTACCTTGGGAACATCCGTGGAGCCGCTGCTCAGCACGCCCATGCAGGCTTTCTGGAAAAATGCCTTTGCTGGAAAAAACCGGGCAGGAGTAAATTTCGCAGAACCACGCTCCAGAGAAACAAACGCTGCTGTATCTTGCATATTCAGCTTTTCTGCAGAGTGCGACGCTGCTTCGCATGATTCCCCCACGCCCCGCTTCAAAGTCCACCTGCCTGCCTTTTCTTCCAGCACAAACCCGATGCGGTTCTTCCCAACCAGTTTGCTCCCCGCATCCTGCGGCAGGTCGTAATGGCCGATGATGGGAATCTGTCCCGCTGCCATCACTGCCAGAAAGGCCAGCAGCTGATGATACACGTCCTCCGTCAGAATCAGCACGCTTGTTTTATAATCTTTCGGAAACTGCTGCTTCCATTCCGGCGCAACAAACCCGCGGACATCTTTATAAGCCTGCCCGTAGGTGATCTGCCTGTCCTTCAGAATAAGATACGGCATGTTCTTTTTTTCTTCCGCGTACTTTTGTAACAGTGTAACGTAATCCATAGGTTCTCCGAATGAGTCCATTAAATAGCAATCGTGGACGGTTTTGCGAGGTTTTTTCCTTACAGCATAATGAACAGCAAATTCAAGTTATTATTTCAGTTTACTATTTTTCACCAGAAGCGCCGTGCCCAGACCACCGGCACCGGCGATGCTCAACAAGCCCAGCTTGCCGTTCCTCTGTTTCAGTTCCTGCCACAGATGCAGCAGCAGAATGGCGCCTGATGCGCCGTACGGATGCCCGTAGGCCAGGGCGCCGCCCCAGGGGCAGTAACGTTCCGCCAGTTCCGGATGCTTTTGGGCAAACAGCGCGCTGATCACCGCAAAGGCTTCATTATATTCAAACACATCAATTTCTTCCGGTTGTAACCCGCAGCATTGCAATAAGCCGGCTCCTGTTTCTATAGCCCCTTCCGGACTGTAGCGGGGATCCACACCCCACTCAAATCCGGCCAGCAGTTCCGCTTCCGGCAGCAGATGATATTTCTCAACCGCTTTTTGCGAAACCAGAATCACAAAGGCCGCCCCGTCGTTCGTAAGGCAGGCGTTGGCTGCTGTCAGCAGCGGAGTCACTGCGTTTGTTTCGTTTGATCTCCCAGCTCCGCTTTCACTCTCCGCACCGCTTTCGCTGTCAGACTTTCCACCTGAGTCTGTATCGTTGCGCTGTTCTTTGCACAAAGCCGCAACTTCTTCTGCCGTAAACAACTTTGGCATCCGGCTTGCCAGCTTCGGGCTCATCCTGCCGCGGATTCCTTCGTCGTACTCACTGCCAAACACAGAAACCACAACATCCTGCAGCCGTTTTTCTTCCCTGGCCTTTTTGGCCAGCTGATGGCTCCGCACTGCGAACGCATCCAGTTCCTCCCGGGTAAAACCGTACTTCTGGCAGGTCCGTTCGGCGCCCTCCAGCATTACTTTCGCGCTGGTGGTATCCGGTGAAAACTGCGCTACCGTAAAACCTGCTTCCGTATAACGGGGGTCTGCTTTTGCGTAAACACGCGTGGGCTGCATAGATGTTGATTCGAACCCGCCCGCAATCAGCACATCCGCCATGCCGCTGCCGATTTTGGCCATAGCCAGTTCAATGGATGCCGCCGCGGAAGCACACTGCATATCCAGCGTCAGCGCGGGAATATGTATGGGAAGACCGGCCTTCAGCGCTGCCAGCCGCGTAATGTTTCCGCCTGTGCCCACTGCGTTGCCGCAGACCAGTCCGTCAGCCCGCAGCGCGCAGGGATATTTCTCAATTACTTTTTTCAAAACGGCCGCAGCCAGTTCTTCCGCAGGGATGGTTTTAAACATCCCGCCTGTCAGCCCGATGTGACTGCGCAGCCCTCCCAGCAAAAATACTTTTTCCATGCTCATTCCCTCATAAAAAAATCCCGGCCTGATGCCAGACCGGGCGCTCTATGGAAGTGTCACCATCACCGTTATTTCTTTACAAACCACAGATGAATCCGTCTGCACTCTGCTAAAACTATTTACGCGTGACCATCCGGTTAACTCAAATCAGTTCTTCCGCATCAGCGCATTGATCCGGGTCGCCAGGAACGCGCCGGCAACCACTTTCACCACATCGCCGAAGATGAAGGGGAACACCGCCGCCACCAGCGTGGCCCACACGCCCATGTGCGCCACCAGGTACATGGAAATGCAGCCGCCCACGTAAATGACCGGCATGCCCACCGCGATGCCCAGGAAGATCATCCTCTTAAAACTGTTGGAACCGTTCAGCAGCCTGCTCATCAGCCAGGCCGCAATGGCAAAGGCCACATAAAAGCCGCCGGTAGGCCCTACCAGACGCCCCAGACCGGCAGATCCGCCGGGCAGCACCGGAACGCCGATCGCGCCGATGAGCAGCCAGGCCAGCAGGACCAGAAACGCGTCATTGGGTTTTAAAATAAACGCGGTCATATTAACAATAATCGTTGTCCCCACAACCATGGCCGGGGTAAACGGTAAGGGAAATGCCAGATACGAGGAAATTGCCAGCAGCGCCACGCACAGCGCCATTTTGGTCAGGTTGCGGGTTTTATCCGCCGTTGTTTCGCGATGTAAAGCCGTTACAGAAGTCTGTGCCATGTTATTCATCTCCGGAATCAGTATTACGCAATGCATTTACATACGTTTCATTCATTACGCTTTGTTATCCTTTAAAAAAACAAGGTTAACCACGTCTTTTATTATAAATACTTACCGAATCATTGTCAACCCATATTTTATTTTAAGTTAACCATTATGATTTTTCACTTTCGTCACATTATTTTTAGATTCTGTAATATTCTTAACACAAAACTTACTTGTATTTTCTGATAATTTCTGCTATATTATAAGTGAACAAAGGAAGTACCGAAAGTCCCCCCAACCGGGGAAATGTTGGAAAAGGAAATGAGGATACTTCGGAAGTAAAAATGAGAAAGGAGTGGTTCCCCCGAAATAGGTAAAGCGGTTTAAGGAAAAATTTGAAAAGGAGTGAGTCCATTGCAGAGGTTATCGAGATTCAATAGATAAACGCCCGTGACGTTGTCGGAACAATGCACGGGCGTTTAAATTTTTTGTATTTACTTTTTTCAAAGAGGATACTTTCAGCAGAATAAAAAAAGATCAACTTACTTTTTTATTCATTATTCCGGAGAAGACCATGAGGCTTTTTATCGCAATTAATTTATCGGATGCCATGAAAGACGCGCTCACTGCCGCGCAGGACGAGATGTACGGCAGGGGCGTCCGCGGCAATTTTACGCCCGGGGAAAATATGCACCTTACCCTGGCCTTTATCGGGGAATACCCGGATAAGGAACAGGTGATGGATGCGCTTTCCTCCGTATCCTTTTCCGCTTTTACCCTCTCGCTTTCCAGCATGGGCTGTTTCCGTGACCTGTGGTGGGCCGGCATGGATGAATCGGCACCGCTGGATGCCGTGGTACGCCGCATCCGCCATGCGCTGGCCGAAAACAATATTCCGTTTGACCGGAAACGTTTTTCACCCCACATCACACTGATCCGTAAAGCCACCGGAACGATGCCCGGGATCCAGATTGAAAAAGTTTCCATGCCGGTGGAACGCATCTCCCTCATGCGCTCTGACCGCGGCAAACACAGCATGATCTATACCGAGGTGGGGGAAATCACGAAAAAGTAAACGGCCTCTGGATAAAAGCAGAAGCCGTTTCGTTTATCCATAATATCCATTTGCCTGCATATCGCGTAACCAACAAATTATACTAACAACTTAAACAGCACCGCCGCAATATCCTTGCTGTACTGATACGCCTCCGCAGGCGCAGCAGGATGAATGGCCAGCAGCGGCACTTCCTGTTCATACAGGGAACCGTGGGTGCGGCTTGCGTCCGTCACCAGTACAGTAGTTCCCCCCAGTTCGCCGAACGCGCAGTCCGGCGCCGTGAAAATCACATAATCCCCGATCCCCCGCAGCGGCAGATGCATTTTCTCCGCTGCTTCTTTATTTGTCATCACGGCTTCGATCTCCGGTCTGGACCGGATCAGAGCCAGCAGCGCGTCTTTCTCTTCCGGTTTTTTCAGGAACAGGTACAGAATGCCGCCTTCCTGGTACACGTGGTTTTCTTTATATCTGTCTTTCAACGGCGCCAGGCAGAAAATATGCAGCCCCGCTTCGTCTGCCAGCTGCTGAACATCCAGCAGGTGATGCTTCTGGTTCATGCCGTGGTCGGCGGTAATATAAATCTGCCGTTCCGGATCCGCTTCGTGGATGGCAGCCGCAGCTTCATCAATCTGTCGGATCTGCAACTGCGCTTCCGGTGCTTCCGGTCCGAAATGGTGGAAGCCGAAATCGTTGGTGGTGCAATACACCAGCGCTGGGTCTTCTTTTTTGATCACAGCCAGCGCCGCCTCCACGATCCACCGGGAACTTTCCAGGCTGCTGACTTCCGGCGGGGCAGGAATGCCCAGTTTTTGCAACAGCGGCGCATCCGGCGTCTGCACGCTGATGCCGATATCCGCCGCATGGCCGTACACGCCCAGCAGTTTTCCCTTTACCGTCAGAAACGCTGTCTTCAGCCCCCGCTTCCGGTACGCCTGCAGCAGCGTCTCCGCCTTCATGAACCCATTTTCCTCAATAAAGCCTTCTTCCCCCGTGACCGGATTGTAATAATAATTGCCCGCCATACCGGTTTCCGAAGGGAATTTTCCTGACAGAATAGACGCGTGGTTCACGTTGGTAACGGTGGGCACCACAGCCTTCACCGTTTTGGCAAAACCGTACTGCCTTGCCAGCCTGTGAATGTTCGGCGCAAGCTCCGGCGTAATGTATTCCGGCGCACAGCCGTCAATAACAAGTATCATGACTTTGTTCATCATACAGGAATTCCTCCCTCCGTGTGCAGGCAACCGGCTTCCAGGTTTAAAATTTCTGTAATCGCCTGTCAATGCTTTTATTTGTGCACGCTCTTCCCGTACTGTTTCATATACACATGCTCCGCCGCCAGTTCCTGCAGGAGATGCCGCCCGCTCCATTGCCGGTTGGACGGGGTCAGCATGGCTTTCAGTTCTATATTCTTCAGCTTCCCCTTCTTCACCGCCGCCAGAAACCGGTTCAGCAGATGCATGTCGAAGCCGCACAGAAAGACCATCTCTTTTTGCGCTGCCTGCGCCAGCGACTCCGCAGCTTCTTTTTTCACGGTTTCCGGGTCTTCTCCTGCTTTTTGGGCCGCTTCCTCCAGCGCTTCGAAAAGCTGGCCTTCCTGGTTCTCCGGAGGATTCACCGCAGTTTGGAGGCAATCCTTCACGCCTGCCAGAAAACCAACCGCATCGTCAAACTGTTCCGGCGCCACTGCCTTGCAGTTCACTTTTAAAATCATGCAGACCTGGCGGAGCTGCTGCAGCCGTTCCGGATTAAAATTATAGGCCAATACTGATTTAATCATCTTTTCTCACCAATTTGCTTTTAATGAAACTCTCACAATGCCATGTTAATTGATTCTTCACCGTTTCGTGAAAACAGTCCACGTAATTCCGGTTTTTAAAAAATCCCCGGCATGCTGTCGGGGATTTTCATTTTTATATTCTTTTCTTCACGTGCTTTAAATCAAATCCTTCAGCACGATGGTCTGTTCCCGGTTGGGTCCTACGGACACGATGCCCAGTTCCACGCCGGCCACTTCCGACAGGCGGCGCAGGTATTTCTTCGCCCCTTCCGGCAGGTCTTCAAACTTACGGCACTTTGTCGTATCGCACATCCAGCCGTTGAATTCTTCGTAGACCGGTTCCACCTTGCCCAGGGTTTTCAGGCTGGCGGGAATCTGTTTGATCTCTACGCCGTCAATCTTGTAACCCACGCACATTTTGATCTTCTTCATCTGGTCCAGCACGTCCAGACGTGTCACCGCAATGGAGTCCAGGCTGTTCAGGCGCACGGAATACCGGAGCATGAAAGCGTCCAGCCAGCCGCAGCGGCGGGGCCGTCCCGTCACGGTGCCATATTCGTGGCCGGTCTCCCGGATCTGGTGACCGGGACCGTCCGTATCCAGCAGTTCCGTTACGAAAGGACCGGCGCCGACCCGGGTGGTATAGGCTTTCACCACGCCTACCACGTGGTCGATGAACCGGGGACCGATGCCGCTGCCCACGCTGGCGTTGCCCGCCGTGGGGTTGGAACTGGTCACGTAGGGATAGGTACCGTGGTCAATGTCCAGGAAGGTTGCCTGCGCCCCTTCAAACAAGACTTTTTTATCTTTGGCAAACAGTTCATCCAGAATCACACCGGTATCCGTTACGTAGGGACGGAGCTCTTCCGCGTATCCCAGATATTCTTTCAATACTGTTTCGTAATCAAAAGGCTCCGCGCCATAAATTTTAGTTATGATCTCATTTTTCGCAGCCAGGTTGGCCTTCAGTTTTTCCGCGAACACTTCCGGGTCCATCAGGTCGCAGACGCGGATCCCCACCCGGGCTACCTTGTCCATGTAGCAGGGCCCGATACCGCCACGGGTCGTGCCGATTTTTTTATCCCCCAGGGCTTCTTCCTGGAGCACGTCCAGCTTCTGGTGATAGGGCAGCACTACGTGGGCCCTGTCGCTGATAGCGATGCGGCTGATGTCCACGCCCTTGTCGTGCATCTCTTTGATTTCCTGCAGCACCACGCCGGGGTTGATTACCACGCCGTTGCCCAGCACGCACATCTTCCCGTGATACAGTATCCCGGAAGGCAGCAGCCGCAGTTTATAGGGCACATCGTCAACCACTACGGTGTGTCCCGCATTGGAGCCGCCGCTGTAGCGCACTACCGCGTCCGCTTTCTGCGCCAGGTAATCAACAATTTTACCTTTTCCTTCATCGCCCCACTGGGCGCCGATTACAACCACTGATGACATACTGTTTACATCTCCCCTCAAAGATTAAAACACATTTCGAATTTATCTGTCGCAGGTTTCCCTGCTCCGCACCCTCGGCACAACAGGCAGTTACGCACTGCTGAACCCGGTTTACGAATCAGTTGACACTGCCGGCAATACTCGTTACAGCCCGAACCTTGCAAAAATTCTGTCTACATGCACCAGCATGGGCTTATAATCAAAGCATTCCTTAATCTCTTCCGGCGTCAGGTACTTGCGCACATCCTCGTCCTTGCAGAGGTTCTCATAGAAATCTTCCCCTTCCAGCCAGCGTTTCATGGCGTTGCGCTGTACCCAGCGGTACGCAGTATCCCGGAAGGCGCCCTTGGCTACCAGGGCCAGCAGCACCCGCGGGCTGTAGATCAGGCCGCCGGTCATGTTCAGGTCTTCCAGCATCTTCTCCGGATACACCAGCAGCCGGTCGATCAGGTTGATGGTTTCATTCAGGATATAATCCAGCGCCGTGGTCGCGTCCGGCAGCATCACCCGTTCCACGGAGGAATGGGAGATGTCCCGCTCGTGCCACAGGGGAATATTCTCAAAAGCCGGCAGCACATAACCCTGCACCAGCCGGGCCATACCGCAGATACGCTCGCTGCGTACCGGGTTCCGTTTGTGGGGCATGGCGGAGGAGCCTTTCTGTTTCGGGCTGAAATATTCTTCCGCTTCCCGCACTTCCGTGCGCTGCAGGTGACGCACTTCCAGCGCCATCTGGGACAACGTTCCGGCAATGACGCCTAACGTGGAGATATATTCCGCGTGATGGTCCCGCTGCACCACCTGGGTGGCAACGGATTCCACTTTCAAACCTAATTTTTTGCAGACATACTCTTCCACATAGGGATCAATGTCCGCATAAGTACCGACGGCACCGGACAGTTTGCCCACGCACATGTTTTCCGCAGCCCGTTTCATCCGCTCAATGTTCCGCAGGGTCTCGCTGTACCAGAGCAGCAGCTTCAGGCCGAAGGTCGTCGGTTCCGCGTGCACGCCGTGGGTTCGTCCGATGGTGGGTACATATTTGAATTCCACGGCGCGGCGTTTCAGTACTTCCGCCAGCTTCCCCAAATCTTTCAGGATCACGTCCGAAGCCTGCTTCACCTGTACGTTCAGGCCCGTGTCCTTCACATCCGTGGAAGTGAGGCCCATGTGGATATATTTGGCTTCGTCGCCCACGTATTCCGCCACGGCAGACAGAAACGCGATGATGTCGTGGTTGATTTCCTTATCGATCTCATGGATGCGGTCCACATCAAAATCCGCTTTGGCTTTAATGACCTCCACCGCTTCTTTGGGAATGCGCCCCAGCTCCGCGTTGGCTTCGCAGGCGGCAATCTCCACATCCAGCATGGTCTGCCATTCGTTCCGTTCGTTCCAGATTTTCTCCATTTCCGGACGTGTGTATCTCGGAATCATCTTATTGTCCCCCTTTTGCTTCTGCAGCTTTTAAAAAAACAATACCAATAAATTAAAATGTTGCTTTGCAAAACAATTATATTTTATCTTCTGCCGCCGTCTTCCGGCCGGCGGGCCAGACTGATAAACTTCGTGCATTCATTCTTAAAGAACAGGTTGACCCGTCCCACCGGACCGTTGCGGTGCTTGGCCACGATCAGTTCCGTAATATGGGTAGGGGCTTCCTCTGCGCCTTTATAATAATCATCCCGGTACAGGAACATCACGATATCCGCATCCTGCTCCAGAGAACCGGATTCACGCAGGTCCGACAGCATGGGTTTCTTCACCTGCCGGGCTTCCACGCTGCGGCTTAACTGGGAAAGAGCCAGCACCGGCACGTTCAGTTCGCGGGCCAGGGCTTTCAGTCCGCGGGAAATTTCCGATACTTCCTGCTGCCGGTTGTCGGAACTGTTGCGGCCGGAGGTTCCCTGCATCAGCTGCAGGTAGTCAATGACGACCAGGTCCAGACCGCCTTCCGCCTGGAGACGTCTTGCTTTCGAACGCATCTCCATAATAGTGATCCCCGGCGTATCGTCAATAAATATCTGTGCGTTGGACAAAAGGTCTGCCGCCACCCACAGTTTGTTCCATAAATCCGCGTTATCGATATCCTTATCCCTGATATCTGCTCCCGCGCGCAACCGCTGGGCGTCGACGTCCGCCTCGGAACAGAGCATGCGCTGCACCAGCTGTTCCCGGCTCATTTCCAGACTGAAGAAGGCCACCCGTTTTTTCTCCTGCCCTTCCCGGGCGCCCCGGATTGCCACATTCTGGGCAATATTCAGGGCCAGGGCCGTCTTGCCCATGGAAGGACGGGCTGCCAGGATGATAAAATCGGAAGGATGCAGACCCGCCGTTAATTTATCCAGATCCACAAACCCCGTAGCCACCCCGGTAATCGACTGCCTGCTTTCCAGCACAGCCTGGATATGATTGATCGTATCCGACAGCACTTCGGAGATTTCCGCAAAATCCTTCGATCCTTTCCGGTTGGAAATCCGGAGAATCATCTTTTCCGCCTGGTCAATGATCACCGGCACGTCTTCCGCGCCTTCATAGCCCAGGGAGGCAATGGCCGTCCCGCCTTCCACCAGCTGTCGCAGGATGGATTTATCTTCCACGATCTGGGCATGGTATTTGGCGTTGGCGGCCGTAGGCACCACATTGGCCAGCAGCGTGACATAGGCAACGCCGCCCACATCATCCAGCCTGTTCATTTTTTTCAGCTCATTGATCAGCGTGATCATATCAATCGGTTCATTCTTGGAATGAAGCGTCAGGATCGCGCTGTAGATGACCTGATGTGCCTGCCGGTAAAAGTCTTCCGGCGTCAGTTTCTCTGTAACCAGACTCACCGCGTTCTTATCGATGAGCATGGCTCCGATTACGGATTGTTCCGCTTCTATATTCTGCGGAGGCACTCTGTCCTGCATAATAAACACCTGTTATAGAAACACCGGTACCGCGCCCCGGTTTGAAAACCGTCAGGCATCCCTGCAAGGCACGGACCAGCCATTATCAGTCTGCGTCAGCTTCTACGATTACATTAAATTTCGCGGCAATTTCCGGATGGAGTCTGGCCACTGCCGTATAGGTGCCCGGCTGTTTTACCGTCTCAGGCAGCTCGATCTTGCGGCGGTCAACCTCCAGACCGGTCTGTTTCATCAGGGCTTCCGCCACATCTTTGGAAGTAATGGCACCGAACAGCTTGCCGTTGGCGCCGACTTTTAATTTCATTTTCACGGTAACCTTTTCCACCTGGGAAGCCAGCATCACCGCTTCGTCTTTCCGCTGGGCAGCCCGGTGTTCCGCCACTTTTTTATCCTGCAGGGCCTGGTTCATATTGACCGTAGTGGCCTCTTTCGCTAATTTACGCGGGATCAGGTAGTTGCGGCCATAGCCTTCCGCCGTTTCCACAACGTCCCCTTTTTTCCCTAATTTTTTAACATCACTCAATAAAATTACTTTCATTCTTTTCTTTCTCCTTCTCTTTCTCTTCTGCTTCGTCAAACTGTTTCTTCGTTAATTCAATAATCTGCCGTTTGATTTCGTCCGCATCGGCATTCTGGATCTGCACGCCGGCCACCGTCTGATGACCGCCGCCGCCCAGTTCTTCCATGATGATCTGGACATTGATGCTGCCGTCACTGCGGGCGCTCACATTCACACAGCCGTCCGTGCAGGCGGAAATTACTACGCCTACGGAGATTTCCGTAACATTGATCATGGCATCTGCCGCCTGGGCCGCGAGAATTGAAGTCTCGCTGGTATTTTCCACGTTGCGGTTGACGGCTATCGCCATATGGGGCAGCGGTGTTTCCGCGTCGGCAATCAGGCGGTACCGTTTCCGGAACGCGTCCAGATCGTCCTTGAACAACTGCCGCACCAGGACCGGGTCAGCCCCTGAAGTACGGAGCAGGGCCGCCGCTTCAAACGTCCGGGCTCCGGTCTGCACGTTAAAGTTCTTGGTATCCACCACCAGCCCGCTGTACAGTGCCGTGGCTTCCCCTTTGGTAAATTCCAGCTTGTCGTCAAAGTACCCTGTCAGCTCCGTCACCAGTTCGCTGGCCGAGGAAGAAGAGGGTTCCATATATTTCAGAATCGTATTCTTGATGATATCTTCCGCTCTCCGGTGGTGGTCGATGATAATCCGTTTCTGGGGAATCGCTTCCAGCACTTTCTGGCTGGCGCTCAGGGCGGCCCGGTGATGGTCCACCAGCATCAGCAGGCTCCGCGGCGTAATCTCTTTCAGGATGTCTTCTTCGTGTACGAAAATGCCTTCATACTGCCTGTCTTCTTCGGAAATATTCAGTTCGCCGTTAAATACCAGTTTTTTCAGTTTCTGCAGGGAAGTGCTCCGGTCGCTGACCACAATAAATGTGGGTTTGCTCCGGGACAGGGCCAGCTTGGCCACACCGATGGCGCTGCCGATGGAATCATAATCTTCATTGGCATGGCCCATGACAAAGACCTTGTCCGCTTCTTCCATCTGCTCCCGGATGTTGTGGGCCACAATCCGGGCCCGCACCCGTGTGCTTTTGGCGCTGACCGCGTTGGTCCCGCCAAAATACTGCATCTGTTTGTCGCATTCCACCACAACCTGGTCGCCGCCCCGGCCCAGGGCAAGATCCAGCGCCTTGGCGGCATGCATGCTGATTTCCTGCAGGGTTTCCCCATCCTTGGAAATGCCGATGCTGATGGTGGGAGCCAGCTTGTTCTCCAGACGAACCTCCCGCACCTTGTCCAGGATGGAAAACTTATCCTCGATTGCTTTCTGCAGGTTTTTATAGTTTATGCCCACCACTAAATTTTCATTGTTGGCGCGCACCACAAACCCGCGCAGGGACTCCACCCATTTATTAAGGATCTGGCCGATTTCCCCGTTCAGGTTGGCCCGGGCGCTTTCCCCTAGTCCTTTCATTACGTCTTCATAATTGTCGAAACGGACAAAAGCAAGGCACAGGCGTTCTTCCGCAAAGCGCTGTTTCAGCTGTTCCCATTCGGTTACATCCGTCAGATAAACCATCAGCGTATTAGCCGTGGCGGCTTCCTTGCCGTCCGTGTTTTTAGCCGGGTTCTGCACGCTGAAATAACGCATGTTGTAATAGCGGCCCCGCATCTTGATAATCTTGGTGTCGTCCTTTACGCACATGGTTTCAAACGCGTTCTCCGGCAGGGGAAGCACTTCTTCCGGTTTCTTTTTCTCCAGCGTTTTCAGACCGGTCCATTCCTGGAATTTTTCATTTTTCCACTGCAGCCTCCCGTCACTGGAAAATACGGCGATCCCTATATCCAGGTTCTTTGTGGAATAATGTACGGAACGCTCAATGTTGCGGATCACATCGTCCAGATAATCGGACAGCATCTGTTTCTTTTTGGTATAGGCCCGGCGGGCAAACCAGACTACTATAATGAAAAGCAGCACACCCGCCGGAATAAACAGCGGCTGCAGGAAACACAGTCCGGCTATCAGCAGGGCAATGATCAGCACATAAACACAGATTTCTTTCCAGTTGGAAAACTGACTCCTGCTTCCAAACATTCCAATCACCTCAAATAACTTGCTTTCATTTTTTCGGAAAAGCCGGCGCATAGGTTGGTACACCTGTGCGCAGACAGCGGTCCGTGTTCCTCACTTCTTTTTCTGTTCCCGTTCCGCCGCATACTTTTTCGACCGGAGCCTGCGGGCGTCAAACAGGATGTCGTAGGCGCCCACGTAGGTCACGAGCAGCCCCACCAGGGAAATAAACATGGAAACGGGGATGATGACCCGCATCCACCAGAGGGGTTTGTTATGGGTTTTGAGATACCAGTAAATAAACACCAGTCCCTGCACCATCAGCAGCATGCTGCAGATAGCCCACACGTTGGCGCAGATGGTGTAACCGATATGGGTCCGGTCGTTGACAAAAAACTGGATGCCAAAGAGGGCCGCCACATAAATCAGCGCCACCACCGGCGGGAAAGACCATTCGTCCACCGGGGGAAATTCCGGGAAGGTCTCCCCTGTCCTGGCCAGGATCCTGCGGGCCACCCAGTAGTTGATCATCACCAGAATCGGCGCCATCAGCAGCATGGCTCCCGGCAGGATGATCTTGATCATGGAGACCATTTCCGTCATCTGGGCGGTAAAGGCCGCGGACTGTTCCGGCGTCATTTTCCCCGTGTTAAAAGACGTCGCAATCTGCGGGATGGCATCGTCCAGCGACTGGAACATCATGTCCACGGGATGGATGCCCATTACATACAGGGCCAGCAGCATGTTGATGCCGATACTGGCCAGCGCCCCGATGGACGCGTACAGCAGCAGCTTCTGGGCCGGCAGGTGGCGGTGCATGCACTCGCCCAGCACGATGCCCATGACACCATACACGCCAATGTAAAACAAAGCGTGGATCGGATTCACGGTTATGGCCACCAGCACCGTGGATACCACGGCGGCCATGATGCTCCAGCGCATCCCGTTCCGCATGCCGCAGACCACCAGGGGCAGGGGCATGATCAGATTTAAAATGATTCCCATAAAGGGAACATAAGCGAACAATAAATTAAAAACAATCGCTATGGCCGCGCAGATCGCGCCTTCCACCATCGCCGATGTTCTTCTGCGATACGTTAACGCCACAAATTCCTCCTGCCGGAAAACAAGCATGCCTTTCCCGGCTTGTCAGTAAACAGAATCAAAGACAGGGAACCGTTATCCGGTTCCTTCTTCCATAAATAAAAATACAAACACTTATGCAGTGTACCATTATATTTTACACCAAATATAAGATTTTGGCAAAACTGTCCGGCTGCCTGCGGCCCCAAAAAGAAAATGCTGAAGCCGGACCTTCGACAGAACGGCTTCAGCAGCATATCTTCTTATTAAATTAAACATACATGGCAGTTTCTGCTCATGCGCGCTCCGGTTCTGTCACCGTTTTTTCTGCACAGATGCCGCTTACAGCTTGACGCTGGCTTTCACTTTAAGCCCTTCTTCCATCACGCTGAGGTTTGTCAGGTGCAGCACGTCCAGCACGGATTTTTTCAGGAAGCGGGTCTTGCCGATTTTGCTTTCCTGCAGGGTTTTGGTGAAGTCCAGGCCGATCACGCCGTTTTCATAGGTTACTTCCACGTCTTTGTTCTCAATGGTCACCTTATCAAAGATCAGGTCGATAATCGCGACGATCAGCTTGTCACCGACCGTATTCACCACCAGGGATGCAAAGTCGTTATTGAAAATGTCGAAGCCTTCCACTTTAATATGGGCATCGGCCTCGTTCTGATCCACGTAAAAGTCCAGGACGGAAAGTTTCAGCTCCAGCGTGCCGTAGGTATTATGCTGCAGATTCATCCGCAGATAGTCCGGCGCCAGATAGCCGATGTCCAGCAGGGCAAAATCACTGCCGGCCAGCGCTTTCGTCATATAGGCCTTGATCTCGCTGTAAGGAATGACCAGCTCGCCCCGGGACAGTTGCTGCCAGTTCTGGGCTGAGATCCAGCGGTCGCTCTTGCTCTTCAGCGGGTTTACGATACGTTCGTTAAAATCCCTGATCTTCTGGGAAATGGTGGATTCGGCCTTGTCCGCGGTGGTCTTGACACCGGCAAACACGTCTTCCCCCTTGACATTTTTCATTTTTTCTTTCAGGGCGTTCAGATCGAACTTTTTGCTCTCGTCACCCAGCGGTTCATCCTTACAGTCCATGTTGCTGAAAGTATCCGCATTTTCCGCGCCTTCTTTGCGGGCCTTTTCAAACACTTCCCGGAAGCTGGCCACATCTTCCGGACGGCCGGCTTTCAGCCAGGCGTTGGCCGCCTTGCCCACACCGTAGGTGATGGACACCGCCAGCGGGATCTGGATGGCCGGGATCGGCAGCAGGGTAAAAACCGACTGCCCGATAAACGTTGCGCCCAAAGAACCCAACAGGCCCAGAGCCGTTCCTTCGGAGACTTTGATGCCCCGCAGGTCGGCCAGTCTGGTGATCATGTACACTTCGTTGGCAATCAGCGCCATGGTCCCGAAAACGGGAGCCACCACCAGCACGCTGGCACGGGCCGCGCCCCAGCGGCAAAGCTTTTCCGCTTCCCATTCGGTATCAATGTCTTCCAGCGGTTCGATTTCCTTTTTCTCTTCCGCATCGCCGCCAGCTGTTTCCTCTTTTGCGGCTTCCTCCGCGGCACCGGCTTCTTCAGCCTTGCCGGCTTCGCCTGCGGCCGCAGTTTTTTCCGTATCCCCTGCCGCAGCAGAAGCTTCCGCAGCTTCTTCCGTTACCTTTTCCGCAGCCTCGTCCTGTTCCGTCTGTTTTACTTCATCTTCAGCCATAGCGTAACCTCTCCAGATCCTTACAGATTCTTACTGATCATATTTCTTACTGATCATATGCTTCAATATTATCCGAAAGAAAATTATTCTCCTTTATTTCCTGTATTTTATATTATATCCTTTATGCTATAATAAAAATTGAAATCTTTATGAACAATTAAAGGAAGCATTAAAGGAATCTGTTATGCCAGACGAAGAATCTGTTATTTCTCAAAAAACCGTAGGGCGTTTCGCCCCTTCCCCCAGCGGGCGCATGCATCTGGGAAATGTTTACACCGCGCTGGCCGCCTGGCTCTGCGCCAAAAGCACCGGAGGAAATTTCCTGCTGCGCATGGAAGACCTGGACCCGGTCCGCTGCCCCCGCGCCAACGCGGACCAGATCCTGTCCGACCTGGAGTGGCTGGGTATCACCTGGGATAATCCGGACGTACCGTATCAGAGCGAACGTACCGCCATATATGAAAAATACTATGAACAGCTGACCGGCAAACACCTCGTCTATCCCTGCTTCTGCAGCCGCGCGCAGCTGCATGTGGCGGACGCGCCCCACGCATCGGACGGGCGCGTGGTCTACGCCGGCACCTGCCGCCGGCTGACAGACGCGGAGGTCCGTGAAAAAGCAAAACAGCGCAGGCCTGCCGCCCGGCTGATCCTGCCGGACACAGATATTACGTTTTGCGACGGCTGTTATGGTCCACAGTCTTTTAACCTGGCCCGCGACTGGGGCGACATCATCATCCGCCGCAGCGACGGTGTGTTCGCCTACCAGCTGGCCGTGACCATAGACGACGGGCTGATGGGCGTCTGTCAGGTGGTGCGGGGCTGTGACCTGCTGAGTTCTTCCGCGCCGCAGATCTACCTTTTCCAAACGCTGGGCTTCGATGTGCCGGAATACCTGCACCTGCCCATGCTGATTTCCCGGGAAGGAGCCCGTCTTGCCAAACGGGACAAAGCGGCGGACATGGGTTTTCTCCGTCAGGAACTTGGCGGCCCTGAACCGTTAATCGGTTATATTGCCTGGCTGCTGGGACAGATCAGCAAACCGGAACCGCTAACAGTAAACGATATACTGCCCCTGTTTGACCGGAAAAAAATTCCCGGACATGACCTTGTCATTCCGGGAAATTATTGGGAAGAACTGAAATTGAAGAACTGATAATACAGTGAAATTATAGAAAGGGAGAAAAGACTGAAACTGTACTAAGGAAGCGCCGCTTTGAAGAGTTTGCGCTTCCTTAATTTACCTTGCCGCCAGCTGCGCCTTGCCCGCATTCCGTTCGTTCTGTTCGGCAACCACATCCGCTACGGTTTTGCGAACCGGGATCACCAGCCGTTGTCCCACCGCCAGGTCGCTGCCTGACAGTTTGTTCTCTTTCTGGATCCGCAGGATCACTTCGCGGATATCTTCATCCCTGCCGCTCCAGTCAGCCGCAATATCCCACAAGGTGTCTCCCGTATGGACGGTAATAACCTGTTTCTCATAGATTTCCGGGGAGGCAGAAACTGTCATGTATGTAAAACCGCCGCTCATTAAAGCGCCTAATAAGAAAGCAATTAAAAATCTTTTCATTTTGTTCACCTCTTTTAAACGTTTGTTTGTTATAATTATAATACAGCCAAACAGTTCGTTTGTCAAGAGGTTTATTTCGAACAGTTCGAAAAAATAAAACGGAAAATTTTTATCTGTTCGCAATAAAAACAGCCAACGGTATCTTTACATAATCTGCTGCATTATATATAATGCTTTTAACCTTTTTTGACAGAAGCATTGGAAAATCAGCAGAAAGAGTCGGGAAACATCCGTTTTCCACATGGTAAAAGGAAGCGCCGGTTTCTAAGGTTACGTTTCCTTAACAGGTAACTTTGTAAAGAGGAAGTTTGTAACAGGAGGTAACATCATGTTCAATTATCGTTTACCCGCAAAAAACTTTATCGCCGCTTTTGATATTGACGCCCAGAAAACCTTCACCCCGGTCTGCCCCGACGAACTGCCGGTGGCGGAAGGAGACAAAATTGTGCCGGAACTGAACGCGCAGGCAAAACTTGCGTGCCTGCGGGTCGCTTCCCGTGACGCCCATTCCCCTTACGCGAAATGGATCGCCACAGAGGAACATCCGTGCCTGACCCCGCTGGAAGGCTATCCGGACCTGGACCTGTACTGGACAAAACACGCCATCGTCGGCACGCCCGGCTTTGATTTCATCGACGGGCTGGACCCGGACGCTTACGCTTTCCAGAGCCTGAAAGGCATCGAACCGGATAAACATCCTTACGGCGCCTGCTATCACGATCTGGCAAACAAACGCAGCACCGGGGCCATTGAATTCTTACGCCAGCACGGCATCACCACCGTGATCTGCGGCGGCCTGGCCACGGATTACTGTGTGCTAAACACCGTCCTGCAGCTGAAAGACGCCGGCTTTACCGTCATTTTAAATGAAGCAGCCTGCCGCGGCATCGCGCCCGATACGACGGAAGCCGCCCTGGAAAAAATGAAAGCCGCCGGTGTCATTCTGGTTAAGAATGCGGCAGCTTTGAAAAAGATGAGATAATTCTACCTGATAACAACAATTACATATCATACCCGTACTGATTGTTCAGCATGGCAATACCGCTCCCTGTTTTAAAAACACGGGAGCGCATTTTTTTAATGGCTCCTTCCGGCATGTTCTTTTCGAACGAATTCACAAGGAAATCCGCTTCCAGCAGGATCTGCCAGTCCGGTCCGTCCACTCCCTCATACGTGTGGTGATGGGCGATCAGGAAACAGACCCTGTCGATCAGCTCCGGCGGATAACCGCCCGCTTCCTGCAGCAACGCCCGGGCATAAGCCGGGCCTTCCTGTTCCTGCAACTTGCCGTTGTTGAACCCGTACTTCTTTTCAGCCGGAATGATGCCGATATCATGGAGAATCGCAGCAATTTCCAAAACCTCCTGCTGTTCCGGAGGCAGTCCTTCCATTTTGCCGATGAGAGCGGCAAACATATAGACCTTCAGGAAGTGCTGGATGCGGCGGGCATCCCCTTTGTCAAACAAAACCATCCTGCGCACGACTTCAGCATGTTCCATGCGTTTTCGCTCTCCTTGTCAGTTATATTACAGATGCCAGTCATATTCCCTTCAGGTTTTCGATTATATACAGCGCTTTCGGCAAGTATTCATACTGTTTGCTTTCGGGGAAAACGACAGCGACGCGGTATGTCTTTCCGGCCCGCTTTGCAGCGCTGTCCACAATCAGGCAATGCTGCCCGCCCACATATCGGCGGATATATTTTATGCTGACATCATTACCCTGGACATTTTTCCGGGTCTCCGTAAATACAGGCACCGCTTTGCCGTAACCCGGGAACGTGTCCTGGTTTTTATAATAATAGGTGTCCGCCGGGTCGTCCACGGTAACTGCCATAAATTCATGCTGGCCTGCATCGCGGATCAGCATGGGACCGCTTGCCGGAACCTGCAGCAGGGGATTCTGAGGCAGCGAACCGGGTAAGGCTGTCACATAATGTCCTTTATGATTGCTGTACCAGTAAAAGTCCCCCTTTGCCAGCGGGCGGAACGGGGAAGGGACAGGCACAGGAACCTGTACCGTAATGGTTTTATATTTTGTTCTTGCTGCCGCAGGACCCGGATGTAACGGGGCAGACGCCGGAACAAGCTCTCCGGTTGCTCCCCCCGCCTGTTTCAGCAGTTGCTGCCGCGCTTCGGCCCCGTAGGACGAAAGACCTCCGGTTCTGTCTTCCCGTGTACGCGTGCCAAAGGTGCCGTCCGGATTCTCCAAAAATCTTTCCGAAACATCCTTCATCACATCCGGCGGGAAAAACATGGTCGGAATTTTAACATCCATCGTGCCGGGCCGGTACCCGGATCCCGCAAACGCGCCGGACACCAGACGGAACTCCGGCCGGGGGGACGCATAGCGCCGTATCATCTGCCGGCGGATTTCCGCTTCCGTATAACCCGCCCCGGTGACTGGTGAAATCACCGGTTCTGCAGTCCTGCCGGAAGGTATATTTCTGTTACGAACCGTCACTTTCGGTGCTTCATTCTGCCGGGGATGGTTTTCATAAGCACTTTTTACAGAAGCATAATTTCCTTTCGACCTGGACCATATCCTGTCTGCCGCGTTTTCCCCGGGAACCGGCTTATTGCTCTCCGCCATTTCCGTCCGGTCTGCCCGTATCCGGATGCCGCTTTCGGCCTTCCCTGCGGATCCGGTTCCTGCTGCGGCAGGCGAAGAGGGCACCGGATGCGTCGGCAATGCTGCTTCACCAGACAGCGGGCATACTGTCAGGGCACAAGTCCACAACCCTGCTGCCAGCAGTCCCCGCATTCTTTTTGAAACGTTCTTTTTTCCCATCATAATTCCTTTTCCGTAATTTTTACTTACCGTATCGTACCGCCGCCGACCACCACGTCATCCTGATAGAACACCACGGCCTGACCCGGTGTCAGCGCCCGCTGGGGTTCATCAAATGTAACCTTAATATTTCCATCCTCAAGCGGTTCAATCACAGCCGGCACATCTTTGGCCCGGTAACGGGGCTTGGCCGTGACCCGTACCGGTTCTTTCAGTTCCGGAATGGAGATCAGGTTGCAGTGTTCCGCAATCAGTGTGTCAGAGAACAGCGCTTCCTGAGGCCCCAGATACACAGTGTTCTTTTCCACATCTTTTTTAATCACATACAGCGGATACTGATAGGCAATGCCCAAACCTTTCCGCTGCCCGATGGTGTAATGCAGCTGTCCCTTATGGGTTCCCAGTACCGTGCCGTCCAAATGGATGAACCGACCCGGTTCAGGTTTGCGCTTTGTAATGTTTTGTATCACCCGGGCGTAATCCCCGTCCGGCACAAAGCAGATATCCTGGCTGTCCGGTTTTCTGGCGTTGGCCAGTCCTTCCGCTTCCGCCCTGACACGGATCTCTGTTTTGCGTAAATGCCCCAGAGGGAACAGTATATGGGCCAGCTGGTTTTGCGTCAGGGTGTACAGCATATAACTCTGGTCTTTCTGCCTGTCATCCCCCCGCAGCAGCAGCCAGCGTCCGGTTTCTTTATTAAATTTTACATTAGCGTAGTGGCCCGTGGCAATGTAGTCGCAGCCCAGCTCTTCCGCTTTCGGGAACAGCTGCCCCAGCTTCACATTTTTGTTGCAGTCCACACAGGGGTTCGGCGTCCGTCCGCTTTCATACTCCGCGATGAAACGGTCGATGACAAACTGACGGAAGTACGGGCAGAAATCAAACACGTAATGGGGAAAACCCATCTTTTCCGCAACCTGTTTCGCGTCCCGCACATTGAAGAAACTGCTGTCTGTTTCTCCCGCTCCGATGTCTTTGTTCTCAAACATCTTCAGGGTGACGCCGACCACATCATAGCCTGCTTCCTGCAGCAGCAGCGCTGCCGTACTGCTGTCCACGCCGCCGCTCATGGCCATTAAAACTTTCTGCTTCATTTTAAACCTTTTTATAGTCTCTTTGTGCGACAGGATTCCGCAAAACAGTTTATTTTTGCTTGAATCCTGCCACGCAATTACATTTATAAAACTTTACGCTCCAAACTTTGCGCACTCGTCATTAATCTTTGCTTCATCCACGCGCATGGCTTCAATGGTTTTCGTAATCAGATCTTCCAGCGTCCAGCCCAGCATATCCGCGCCCTGCTGGATGACTTCCCGGTGGCAGCCTGCCGCAAATCTGTGATCTTTGAATTTTTTCTTCACGGATTTCATTTCCATGTCCTGCACGCTTTTGGACGGACGTACCAGGGCGCAGGCGCCGATGAGCCCCGTCAGTTCGTCGCAGGCAAACAGCACTCTTTCCATCTCATGCTCCGGTTTGATGTCCACCGTAATCCCATAACCGTGGCTGGCCGTAGCGTGGATCAGCCGTTCATCCAGCCCCCGTTCCCGCATGATCTCCTGGGATTTTGTGCAGTGCTGGTCCGGATATTGTTCAAAATCCAGATCGTGGAGCAGGCCCACCAGGCCCCAGAAGTCTTCTTCCTCCGCATATCCCAGGGTGCGGGCAAAATGCCGCATGGCCCCTTCCACCGTCAGGGCGTGACGCAGATGGAACGGATCTTTATTAAATTCAGTCAGTAATTTCCAGGCTTCTTCTCTTGTAATCATAACGCATCCTTCTTTCTTAAATCACATAATCGCCGCCGGCTTTTTCGTGGTAGCGTTTCACCAGGTCCGCCAGGGTAATATGATCCACCACATTGTTCACCGCGTCCTCGATCTGCTGCCATACCTCCTGGGTCACGCAGGTCCGTTCCATTTCACAGGTACCGCTGCCGGCTTCCAGACAGGAGACCGGGGTCAGGCTGCCCTCCGTAGTCCGGAGGATATCCCCTACCGTATACTCTTCCGGCGGCTTCGTCAGACAGTATCCGCCCTGAGCGCCCCGGGCGCTGCGCACAAAGCCCGCCCGGCTCAGCTGGGTGATAATCTGTTCCAGGTATTTATCGGAAATGTTCTGCCGTTGGGAAACTGCTTTCAGAGGAATGAACCCGCATTCATAATGCACGGCCAGGTCCAGCATCAGGCGCGTGGCGTAACGTCCTTTCGTTGAAATCCGCATACTGAAATCACCTCTTCCGGGGAACGGAAAACCACGTTCGTCCCAAAATTTTATTCAGAAACTGAATTTTGCGTGAAAAGCGCATCTATTCTTACCTCACCATATACCTATATTCTACTATGAATTAAGTGGAACCGCAAGTTGTTTTTAAAATTGAAAAAACCTTTCCGGCCTGCAGCCTTTCACCGCAAACCGGAAAGGAATTTATTATTGCTTCTTTTCTTTCTGTACAAGGTCTTACGGGTTCAGCAGCTTTTTCAGCGTTTCAAGCATCGCCGGGATATCATACGGCTTTGCCAGATGCCCGTTCATTCCGGCTTCCAGTGCAAGCTTCCGGTCTTCCTCAAATGCATTCGCCGTGACAGCAACGATTGGAACGGCGGCTTTTTGTTTATCCTCCAGTGTGCGGATCTGTTTTGCTGCTTCATAACCGTCCATTTTGGGCATCTGGATATCCATCAGGATGACATCGTAGTATCCGGCCGGTGCGGCTTTTATTTTTTGTACAGCCTCTGCCCCATCGCCGGCGATTTCAACATGGAAACCGTTTTCGGTCAGGATAGCCTCCGCGATCATCTGGTTCAATTCATTGTCTTCTGCCAGCAACACGCGTTTCCCGGAGAAACCGGGCGCAGCTTCCTGTTCTTTCTGTTCCGGCTGGTCTTTAGTGACCATAAACGGCTGCGCAAGCACACTTCGTAATTCAGACATAAACAGCGGCTTAGAGCAGAAGGCTGTTACTCCGGCTTCTCTTGCCTCTTCTTCAATATCCGCCCAGTCGTAGGCTGTCAGGATAATGATGGGTGTATCATCGCCAATCACCCTGCGGATTCTTCGCACTGTTTCTATGCCGTTCAGATCCGGCATGAGCCAGTCGATAATATAGACGCGGAATTCATCCGCCTGATCCATGGCCTCCTTTGCGCGGACCACGGCTTCTTTCCCGTAGTTCGTCCAGTCGGGCCTCATGCCGATCTCCCGCAGCATGGAACAAACAGAAAGACATGTATTGGTATCGTCATCTGCCACAAGCGCGCGGAGACCACTCAGTTCGGGCAACGGTTCAAACTTTGCGGAAACGCCGCTGATTTTACAGGGCAGATTCACAATGAATTCGCTCCCTTTACCTTCTTCGGAATGAACAGTCACCACACCGCCCATCATATCGACAATGCTTTTGGTGATGGCCATGCCCAGCCCGGTTCCCTGGATTCCGCTGACCGTGCTGGTTTTTTCACGGGTGAAGGCTTCAAAAATCGTCTTCTGAAATTCTTCGCTCATACCAATGCCGTTATCCTTGATCCGGAATTCAAAGTTGGCAAGATTTGCGGCAGGGGACGGCTTCTCGATAACCCGGAAGCTGATCATGCCTCCTGCAGGCGTGAACTTGATCGCGTTGGACAGGATGTTCAGCAGCACCTGATTCAGGCGGAGCTTGTCAGTCACGATATCCTCATGGATTACGTCCTGTGTATCGATGAACAGGTCCAGCTGCTTTGCTGTTATATTTGACTGGATGATCGTCCGCAGGTCATGGATCACATCAGGCAGATGCACGTCTGCTTCCTCAATGGTAACCTTACCGCTTTCGATACGGCTCATATCCAGCACATCGTTGATCAGTGACAGGAGATGCTGGCTGGACACAGAGATCTTTCCAAGATAGTCCTTCACCTGTTCCTTATTATCAATGCGGGACGCGGCCAGCGCCGTAAAACCCACGATGGCATTCATGGGCGTCCGGATATCATGAGACATATTGTTGAGGAAAACGGTTTTGGCGCGGTTCGCATGCTCCGCTGCAACCAGTGCTTCCGAAAGCGCCTTCTGGCTCTCTGCCAGCTCATTGTTTTTTCCCTCAAGCGCAAGACGGGCGGTTTCCTTCTCTTTGATTTCTTCTTTTGTGCGTTTCGCATCCCGGGCAAGCAAAAAAACAAAAAGGGCGGAAATGGCAAGAAGGATCGGGGCGACCACAGCCACATGATCCGCAAGCGCGTCCTTGAAATCGTAGGAATACAGTCCCCCGGTATAGCGGTACGAAATATTCTGCGCATAATCTTTGCCCAGCACATTGACGCCGCGGTTCAGCAGTTTCAGCAGCCCTTCGTTGCCGATCTCTACGCCGAAGCAATGGGCATCGTTATAACTTGACTGGCGAAGGAACAGGCCTTCGTATTGCCTGTTCCGCAGGATGTCGTTTGCCCGCAGGCCGTCCAGCGTAACGCATCCTGCTTTACCGGCAAGCACTGCGGAAAGGCAATCCGCGCTTGACGGATAAAACGTGATTCTGGCTTTCGGATAATTCGTCCGGACAAAATAAAACTGCATGCGGTTGTTCTGGTTAACGGCGAAATGTTCTGTTGTTTTTTCAGTGAATTCCCCCTTGTAGACCAATGCAGCCGGTGATGAAGAGACCGGATTGGACAGATATATCCCATTTTCTTCCGAGTAATACAGCCCGCCGCCAACGGGAAAGGCCACGTCAATCCTGCCTGCGATGATCGCAGCGATCATATCATCGTAACTCTTGTAACCGTCGTACGTTACGGAGATGTTCTGCAGACCCAGTGTCTTTAACATAGCAGGGATGAAATCTTTGACGATGCCCGTCACTTTACCCTGCCCGTCGGTGTTACTGTAAGGCAGATATTGATCCAGATAACCGACATGAAGCGTGGTATGCGTGCGTATCCAGTTCCGCTCTGTCTGTGAAAAGGCCCGCGCCGTTACGCTGGCCGAATAATACTTCTCCTTCAGAGAGTTCAGGTAATGGGGCTCCTCGGCAGCCAGCTGCGACTGTGCGGAATTCAGCTGCGCCAACAGGTCCGGCCGTCTTTTATTGACACACAGATAATAATCCGATGCGCCGAAAACCGCCAGCACCTCCGCATGCGCCCGACCCCGGGCGCCGTCGCTCTCGACAGCGAGAACATCCACCTCGTGAGAATCAAACGCGTTGAATAATCCCGTATGCTCGGGGAACGTAACAACCTGCGCAGTCACGTGATGGTCATCGAGGTACTTGTTCAGGACGCTGACCATAGCGCTGTCCAATACGCCGATTTTGCATCCTTTCAGCGTTTCCGGACTGGCAGTGATATGAACGTCGGAGTCGTGCTTCACGAGATAATAGGACTCGCTGCCCATGATGCCATCCGGATAACCGACCAGCGCGGCGCGTTCTTCACGCCAGGCAAGACCGGCCAGCAGATCAATCTTGCCGTCCAGGAGCATCTGGTACAGGTCTCCGTAACCGCCGTACACATATTCGTACTTCCAGCCTGTATACTCAGAGAGTTTGCGGTAATACTCGTACGCATAACCGGTCTTGACCGCGCCTTTCTCAGCGCCTTCCTGAAACACTTCGTTCTCGTAATAACCCACCCTGACGGTTTTTATTCCGTTGTCAGCGTAGGCGATGGCGGGGAGGCCTGCGGTCATGATAAAAAACGCACATACAAAAGCAATGATTCCATGCGCAAACACCCTGTATTTACTATTTGGATTCATTTTCACCAATTGCCTCCTTATCTGCACATCTTCTTTAATTATTATAACAAAACTGCCGAAGAAATACCACGGCTGTTCTTTATTTGGCTGATTCTTTTTTTAGTGTATGTTTCTTACGTTTTTTGGCAAGACTCTGTCTTTATGATCTATCAGCCTTCCCCATCAGTATTAAAATGACTTTCCGGCATTCTGGGCATAAAAAAGCAGGCTTTCTGCATGCCCTCAGGCAGCTGAAAGCCTGTGATAATGCTGTTTTTCCTTTTCGTCCTTAACGAAATAACCGGTAAATCCCTTCTGTCAATTACCCACGTTCTTTTCTTTCTGTGCTTTCTTCTCCGCTTTCTTCGCGTTCTTTGCGTCCTTCGCCCGTTTTTCCTTCACCCGGGCCCACAGGTCGATGACCGTCTTCATCCATTCAATCATGGCCAGTTTGCCGAACTGGTGCCAGTTCTCACACTCCGTGTTCCTTGCGATGAACGCATTCCACTTGTCCTGGTTCACCTTTTCGATTTCCAGCGGATTCGTCAGGCCGAAATCGCTTTTGAACAGCATGTCGTCCATGGAAGTGAATTTGCTGTTCTCTTTCATGAATTTTTCATTGAACAGTTCCTGGAAGGTCATCTGCTGCATCAGATGGCCCAGTTCCGGGTCCGCCTTGTAAATATCCATATATTTTTTGAATTCAAACTCTATTTTCTTCGCGTCAACCATTGCAATCTCCATTCCGCTGCCGTCCGGTTTGCAGCATATTCTGATTAAAATAAACAGACACAGCCACGGAAAAGTTTTCTGTTCCAATACGATAACAGTTTATGAGAAAACAAATCCGCCGGCATCCTTCTGTTAAATGTCTGTGTTATTGTAACACATTTTCTCCTGTTTTTCTATAATCGTCTCCCATAACTCCGGAACGCCATAAAAAAAACATATTTTTGTCACGGTTTTGCCCCACCCTGCTGCTATGATACAGACAACGAAAACATCCGGCAAGGGCTGTTGCCGGAAACACTTTCATATAACATCGCAGCACCGGCAGGAACGGAGGGGAATACAATGACGATTTCCAAAAAGTTACAGAAATTACTGGCAGTGACCCTGATGACCAGTTTCTTAAGCACTTCTTTCATAATGGGCGTGTCCGAAGCAGCGGCAGCCCATCATAATGGCGGCGGCAGGCCCCCGGCACAGTCCCGGCAGATCCGGCCGGAAACACGGAAAGGCCCCTCCGGCCATCAGATGAAAGCCCCTGTGCAAAGGCAGAGTCCCGGCCACCAGGCAAGACCGGCCGTTCATAAAAGCACGCCGGCTCATAGAATGCAGCCCCTGCACAAAGGCGGCCCGGGGCATAAAGCACAACCCATGGCGCACAAAGGCGGTTCCGTCCATCGCGGCGGTCCGGGCCACAAAGCGCAGCCCATGATGCACAAAGGCGGTTCCATCCATCGCGGCGGTCCGGGGCATAAAGCACAGCCCATGGCGCACAAAGGCGGCTCCATCCGCCACGGCGGTCCTGTTATCCATCGCGGCGGCCCCGTCATTCAGCGTCATCACCCTGCACCGCCGCCACGTCATCACCATCATAACGACCACCGCAGCATGCACCGCGGAGACTGGATCGGCGCATTGGTCGTAGGCGGCATCATCGGCGCGATTATTGCCAACAACTCGCACCGCGCCAGTCACCCTGATCATGTGGAATACGCAGAGTAGACAAAAGGATGACAGGCAAACGCAACCCGGAAAAATATCCGGCAGAATGAAGACACCTCCCTGAGTAGACATATGACACCCCTCTCTGAAAAAGGGACTGTGCAGGATTCGTCCTGCCAGTCCCTTTTGCTTTATGATGTTATAAAATTATAAACTGCTGCCGCGTCCTTCTTTGCAGAACGGCCGTAAAGCCGTCCTGCTGACCGGGAAAGTTACGGCCGCTGCATTCCTTTCTCAGTCAAACGGTGTGTCGATGCCCCGGATGAACTGGCCGCTCACATAACCGACCGTTCCGTCGTCCAGCTGTACTTTCGCCCATTTATACGTGCCGTATTTTTCCCCCGGCTCCTTCACGAAACCCAGCACAGTCAGCGGATAACCCGTATCCTTTTCGCCCAGGATCGCGCAATTGGTATTGGGCTGTTCACGGATCCGCACACCCTCGCCTTTGATTTCGGCGCGGCCCATTTCCTTAAAGAACTGGATGTTTCCCCTGTCTGAAATGTTCGCATGACCCAGGCGCATGGTGTCGTTGCCTTCCGGCACCAATACCGCCATGGCATTGGTGGTAACCGCGTCAGGTCCTTCCCCGCTGTAGAAATCCGTCAGACGGATAAAGGTATCGGGATTCTCCAGCATCTCCGGCGCGAACACCGTCATATGCCGGTGCAGGTACAGCGCGTTGACACTGGTCATGGCTTCCCCGGTAAAAGCGCTCCAGGTGATACCCACATAGGAAGGATCGCCGTGATAATTGTCCCTTACGAACAGGAAGCTGTAATCACGGTTGTGGTTTTCCATCACGATGCGCAGACTTTTCTCCGCCGTCACAGTCCACATGTCCTGCCGGTCCGGATTGCTCACGTTCAGCACATAGTAATCGCCGTGCCAGGGCCCCGCTTCCTGTTCATCACTCAGAGAGTAGGTGTTAGGCGAAATACCCTTGTTTAAAAACGCGTGGGAATTTAAGGTCTTTTCATAAACAAACAACAATACGGAAATCGGATAATGATATGTCGCAGAACTGTTTCTGACATACTCGCCGTTCAGCGCGTCGCTGCAGTTGTACGCGTTGGCCCTGCCTTCGTTCACAAATCCGAATTCCACCTGCTGGCCAAACGACGTGCTGAAGACCTCCGGTGTAAACTTCCTGAACTTCTGCATGGCATTCTGCAGGGTTTCACCCCGCAGGCGGATGCCCGTTTCCCCCGCGCCGGCCGTATCCGTCTTCCAGGTGTAGCAGGTGGCCAGTTCTTCGGTCACGTTCCCGTTCCCGTCCAGCGCCTGCATCGCGATGATGGGCGCTCCCGGGGACGTTTCCATGGTAAAGCCTTCCTGGGTTTCGGAAGCCTTCCCGCGCAGCGTGATGATAAACATCCTGGCCGTCACTTTTCCGTTTACATCTTTCATTTCATAGATTCCGTCCTCCGGCGGCATGGCCCAGGCGGAAACCGTAACCAGCAAACACACCAGCATTACGATCATGGATAAAAGATTCCGCATCCGTCTCATCGCTTTACCCTCCCTGAAAAAAATTCTGTTTGTCATTCCGATACCGGACGACAATATAATAATAATAATTCAAAACAATAATTCAACATTATTGTAGCATAAAATCAAAATTTGTAACATATCCGCTCTGCATTTTTGCGTAAGCTTTGCGGATATAGTATAATAGTAAAAAAGAAGTAAAAGGAAGTGTTAGCCATGCCTGTCGCGATTCCCGATACAGTGCTCCAGATCGACGGAGCTATTCTGCTTTTCATACAGAACAACCTGCGTTCCCCGTCCCTGACGCCGTTTTTTAAAGCCGTTTCCGATTACGGAGTCATTGTCCTGGGCGTGTATGTAGCCCTTATGCTGCTGTGGGAAAAACGGAGAATCTTCCCCATCGCCTCCGCCTGTGTGATCAGCGGCCTGCTGGGTGATTTCATGAAGGATTACCTGAAGAAACTGATCATGCGCCCCCGTCCCTTTCTGGACGTTCCGTCGCTGGTGCCCGCGGTTAAGAAAGCGCCCAAAGGCTTTTCCTTCCCTTCAGGGCATACCACCCTGGCCTTTGCCGTGGCATTTATCATCTGTCGCATTTTGCCGAAGCGCTACAGCATCCCCGCGTTTCTGATTGCGGCGCTGGTAGCGTTCTCCCGTTTATATCTGGGTTTGCATTACCCCACCGATATCCTGGGCGGCATCTGCGTAGGCTATGTAGCCGGACTGCTCACGGATTTTTTGTATAAGAGATAGCGTTTACATTAAAAAACATACAATTTTTAAACCAACAAGAGGGGGAATCATTTATGAAGAAACTGCTTATGATCCTGACGCTCTGTATCGCCATTCTGGGGTTCTGCGGACAGGAAGCCCGCGCCCAGGACGAGGTCAAACTGTCCGGCGACGCTTCGGACTTCGTCGTATTGACTGACGTGGTGCCGGACACGATTCTGGAAATCCGTTACTTTTCCACTTACAACTTTGTAGGGGACCGCATCGACGGTTACCACCAGCCCACCGCCCTGCTGACAAAAGAAGCGGCCCTGGCCCTGAAAGCGGTCAGCGATGACGTAATCAAAAAAGGCTACCGCTTGAAGATTTTCGACGCCTACCGTCCCCAGATGGCGGTTTCCCATTTCGCCCGCTGGGCCAAAGATTTTAAGGATACCCGCATGAAACCCTATTTTTATCCGGAACTGACAAAAGACGTGCTGTTCCCCCTGGGTTACATAGCGGAACACTCCGGCCACAGCCGGGGCAGCACGGTAGACCTGACCCTGTTCGACATGACCCTGGAAAAAGAAGTGGACATGGGCGGCACCTTTGATTATTTCGGGCAGCTTTCCCACCCGGACTACAAAAAGATTACAAAAAAGCAGTATAAAAACCGCATGATCCTCCGGGAAGCGATGCTGGCCCACGGCTTTAAGCCGCTGGTGGAAGAATGGTGGCATTTCACGCTGAAAAACGAGCCCTATCCGGATACTTATTTCACCTTCCCGGTCAGCGAAGCTTCCGTGAAACGGGAAGCGAAACCGGCCGTTCAGGAACTGAAGCCGGCTGCGTAAGGGTTTAGCTTTTCCATCAAACACGCAGAATTTGTCTTTGCCAAAAAATACACAGCCTTTGCTCTCACTTTGTGAGGCAAGGGCTGTTAGTAACATAAGGAGTAACACTATGCCTGTAACATTTATCCGCGGCGACATTACCAAACTGGAAGTGGATGCCATCGTCAACGCAGCCAATAACGAACTGCGGGGCGGCGGCGGTGTGGACGGCGCCATCCACGCGGCGGCGGGAGCGGAACAGCTCCATGCCTTCTGCAAAACCCTGGGCGGCTGTCCTACCGGCCAGGCAAAACTCTCTCCCGGTTTCAACCTGCCCGCAAAATATATCATCCATACGGTGGGACCCGTGTGGCAGGGCGGCGGCTTCCACGAAAAAACGCTGCTGACCTCCTGTTATATCAGTTCCCTGGAACTGGCGCAACAGAATCATTGCAGATCCGTGGCCTTTCCCCTGATCTCCGCCGGGGCCTACGGCTATCCCTATAACGATGCCCTGCAGATCGCCTACGATACCTGCCGGCGTTTCTTAACCGAAACAAAAGCAGACATGGAAATCTATATCGTGCTGTACCTGCGCGAACGCAGTTACAACGCAAACGTCCGGCGGCGCAGGGATTATTCCCGGTTCCCCGATGAGGCTGCTTTCCGGCGCGTGGCAGAATACATCCGCGAACATTACCATTTTGAAGAGGAATCCGCGGAAAACGCAGAAGAACTTCCTGCCGAAAGCAATGCTGCCTTCTACGATGCTGATGTCAGCATATCCTACGATATTGCTGCGGATTATGAAGATATCGAACCGCCGGCTCCCGGAAAACGGGCTGCAAAAAAGGCTAAAAAAGCCCTGCCGGACGAGGAAATCAGCGAGAAGATACGTTTTTCGAAAATTGCTTCGGCCAAACGCACGGCTCCGGATTTTGACCGGGAAGAGGAAGCGGCCATGGGGATTGCTCCTGCAACGGAAAGTACCCCCGCAGCAGCTGCCGCCCGGCCTGTCTCCCGGGAAGAGCGCCACAGGTCTGCCTCGCTGCGACGCTGGCTGCATGAAAGCTATGAACCTGCAGGGAAGAGCCCCAGACCGGATGATTTTTCCGTTGAAGAAACCTTTACGCAGCTGCTGATCCGCTTCATGCGGGAAAAACACATGGATCCGCCGGAAGTTTACAACAACGCCTGCCTGGACCGGAAACTGTTTTCCAAAATCCTGGGCAATATTGACTACCAGCCGAAAAAGTACACCGCTGTCCGGCTGGCCCTGGGCCTGAAACTTTCCCCGGAAGAAACCGATAAGTTACTGAACGCGGCGGGTTTCGTCCTGTCCCGCAGCAAACTGACCGACCTTGTCATTTCCTATTGCATTGGCGCCAACAAACGGGACGTCTGGGAGGTCAACGGTCTTCTGGAAGACTTTGGCCTGACCACTATCTAATTTACTTTTAAACCATAAAAATATCGCAACCGGCTGACATTTCCGCCAGCTGGCTGCGATTTGTTTTTGTACTGATTTCTGTTACAGCCTCTTACCTTCATCAGGTAAGCAGTAATTCCCTCGCTCAGCCCGAAGAGCGTTCAGTTCCGCTTCTTACAGTATGGATTCGCATTGATTTCTTCAATCACGGGCGCAGAGCCCAGTATGTTCTGGAACGCGATCAGGGAATCCATGACCT
The DNA here is from genome assembly GCA_017405945.1 of Acidaminococcaceae bacterium. Taxonomy (GTDB): domain Bacteria; phylum Bacillota; class Negativicutes; order Acidaminococcales; family Acidaminococcaceae; genus Succiniclasticum. Next base: position 44,868 of record JAFQZL010000032.1, on the reverse strand, counting down.
GATGGGGGTCCAGCCCTTTCATGATAAAGACAATCTGGGAGTTATGTTCTTCCCCGTTCCAGTCTTCCAGATGATGGGGCGGGTGGATGATATGCTGCACGCCGTTGATGACGATGGGACCCTGGTCTCCGACATCCACAATGCCCTTGATCCGGAGCATTTTTTCCCCGTGCCTGTACAGAAGCATGCTCATCCACAAACCGAAGGCCGTCCAGTCCAGAGGATCGTAGAACTTAATTGACATGGACCTGACATCGCTTTCATGCCTGGAATCCTGCGCATCAGGGTTGTATTTCAGCGTGGTCAGTCTGGTTTCCATACGGCTCTGTCCGTCGCCGAAGACGGCCTGGGGATCGATTTGCCCGTTGGCAGCCGTAAGCACCACGGCGGCCGGATTCAGATGGCGCAGCCTGTGATGCATCTCTTCGACCATATGATCATGTACCAGATCAATCTTGGTAATGATGACAGTATCCGCCACGGCAATCTGTTTTACCGATTCAGGGTTGTTCTTCAGGTGCAGCTCACCGTTTGCTGCGTCAAGGCAGCAGACCACATTATCCACATAGTAGCGGTTGGTCAGCAACGGATCCATGAGAATGGAAAAAAGGATAGGGGCAGGGTCTGCCAGGCCGGTTGTCTCGATAACAACGCGGTCCATGGGGAATTCCCCCCGTTCGTGTTCGTTCAGGATGTCCTTCAGTTCATTGACCAGATCCTCCCGCATGTTGCAGCAGATACAGCCGCCGCTGAGAAGACGGGTCTTTTCCTCTATACGGCGGATCAGCCGGTGGTCCAGGCCTGCCTCGCCGAATTCATTGATGATGGCGGCGGTGTTCCGGAACCGCTTGTCCCGGAGCACGTTCGCCAGAAGCGTAGTCTTGCCGCTGCCTAAAAATCCCGTGACGATGGTGATCGGATGTCTGTTGTCCCCGGAGACGCTCATCTGTCCTCACGCACCTTCCTGAATGGCCTTCAGGAAACCGGGATCCAGCGGATCCATCTCCTTATGGCACATATCCGACGCTGTCTTCCACATGCCGCCCAGGTCGTGAACAATCTTGCTGTTTCCTTTTTTATCAGCAATCACATATTTGCTGCCGTTCCAGTCCCGGATGTTCAGGCCGTAATATTCAAGAATCTTGTTGGCGATGGCGACGCGGCGTATGCGCAGCCTTCTTCTGTCACGCTGTCCTTCTCCCGCCGTGATGGTGGTCTTATTTCTGTATTCCACATCATGGAGCGGCTGATCGGTCCAGTGGACATGCATTACTAATTCACCACACAAAACGCACATACGAATCCCTCCTTTCGGGAACGGTTTTTTACAGGGTGGTGTGCGGAGACCGTGGAAACGGCCTCCGCGAAAAAGAAGTGATTGAACCTGGCCGGAGGTAAGCCGCAAAGGATGCGTCCTGCCTTCGGGCCGGGAAGAACCCCTGCTTACTTTTTGGGTTTGGGATTTCTCTTCAGGAATTCGTCAGCCATTTCGTTCAGCGTGCACCACCGTACTCCTTCGAAGGAATTGATGTGGTCGATCAGGTGCTGGTGGCAGCCCAGGCTCTTGATACGGCCGGATACGTCCGGATGGATGGTCATCGGGAAAATAGCCCAGTCGTAGTTTTCATATACATAATCGAACGAATCTTCCCACATACCGAAGATATCATGCGGATTATGGAAACCGAAGCTGTTGGGGGATTTCTTAATGAACATCAGAGGCGGAATGTCGTCCAGGTCCCAGTTGGCCGGAATTTCAACCAGGTCGGTCTCTTCGCCGCGGATCAACGGTTTCATCCAGGTGGATGCCGGAGCGGAATAATCGATCTTGCTCCAGGTGTCGCCAATGCGGACATAATACGGCAGGCAGTCGTGATGCATCAGGGAATGGTCGTATTTAATGCCGTATTTTTTCAGCAGTTTGTCGGTTACAGTAGAGAATTCCCACCAGGGAGCCACATAGCCCGTAGGCGGTTTGCCGGTCAGCTCGGTGATCAGTTCAATGCTCCTTACCAGGATGTCTTCTTCCTGCTGCGGGGTCATCGCGATGGGATTTTCGTGTGCATAGCCGTGGGCGCCGATTTCATGACCGTCAGCCACGATCATCTTCATCTGTTCGGGGAAGGTTTCAATGGAATGGCCCGGAGCGAACCAGGTTACCTTGAGGTTGTTTTTCTTGAATAATTTCAGCAGACGGGGGATGCCCACTTCACCGGCGAACAGACCGCGGGAAATATCGTCCGGTGAATCTTCGCCGCCGTAGGAGCCTAACCAGCCGGCGACCGCGTCAATGTCTACGCCATAACCAACAAGAATTTCTTTTTTAGCCATTTTACGTTCCTCCTTAAATCATTGATACTTAATACGTTTACGTTTTATATTACCCGGTCGGGTATTATATCAATGGTATCGTCAGAAGCCCTTTATCCTGAGTTTTTCATTGAGATCCTTCAGATAGGGCACTTCTTTGCGCTGCCTTGCAACGGCCGTCAGGTCCAGGTCTGCCGTAATCACGGCTTCCCCGTCGGCGCAGGCGGACGCCAGGACCTGGGTGGAGGGTGACACGATGCGGGAAAGACCACCTAAGACGGTATCGTCTTCCGTCCCAGTGCGGTTGCAGGCCAGAACGAAGACGCCGTTTTCAAGCGCGCGCGCTCTTGAGGCCACGTCCCACACATGAGCCCTTGCCTTGCCGAAAGCAGACGGGAAGAGGATGATGTCGGCCCCTTTTTCCGTAAGAACCCGGCTCTGCTCCGGAAAGCCGATCTCATAACAGATCAGCATGCCGACGGTGGCAAAGGGAAGAGCGACGGTCTGCAGCTCCGTGCCGTGCCCGAAACGTTTTTCCTCGCCGCTCCATAAATGCATCTTGCGGTGTTTTCCTTCGATACCCTCCGGCCCGACCAGGACAGCGGTGTCGTATAACTGCCCCGTCTCTTCGTCTTTTTCGATGATGGCGCCTGCAAGATAGAGGCTGTGCATTTTCGCCAGAATCCGCATCCAGTCCGTCACCGGACCCGGGATAGTTTCCGCCAGTTTTTCGTCATCCCATTCCACGCGGTAGCCCGTACTGAAAAGTTCCGGAAGCACCACCAGCCTGGAGCCGCGCCGTGCCGCCTCGTCAATAAATTTTTCCGCCCTTGCGAGGTTTCTTTGTTTTTCGCCACGAATACAGTTCATCTGTACTACGGATACAGTCACCTGATTGTCCATTGCTTCGCCTCTTTTCTCCTTGCGGCAATTCCTTCCCGGAACTGCCTGCCCTCTGCGCAGAATCATTTCATTTTACAAAATCGTTTCATTTCTTCATTTTTATTATAATTTGCCTTTTTCAGCCCGGGAAGAAAGACTCTCCCTGTAGCAGTCACGAAATTTCCTGCAGCATTCGGGGGAAAGCTGACAACATGCAAGGCAATCCCTGACATAGTCGAAGAATTCCTGCACTGATGCAGGAATTTTCTTTACGCCGATCTCGAACTAAAATGCGGCCGTTATATTGACTTTAAGTACGATTTATAAGATAATAAGTATAGAAAAGGAGATTTTGCTTCGAATTTCTCTCAAATACGTCATATCGGCAAGATGCAGGATTTTTCCTGCACCGAGGCTCTGTAAGGAGATGGTTTTGTGCGGCGCGGCCTTCGGGCAGCGCAGTTAGGACGGTGGTTGTTATGCTGGATCAGGAACTGTTAAAGAGACTTTTGGTTATCAGCCAGCTGGGCAGCTTCGCCAAAGCGGCCGGCAAGCTTCATGTTTCCCGCCAGGCACTGGTAGAACAGGTGGCTGCCCTGGAAAAACAGCTGGGCTTCCCTATCTTCCTGCGCACCAACCGGGGTACCCGGCTGAGCCGCGCGGGAGAGATTTACCTGCAGAACACGATGAAGCTGGAAGCGTCCTATGATGAGCTTCTCCGGCGCTGCCGGGAGACGACGGAAGGAGTGCAGTCCGTGACTATCGGGTCGCTCCCCAACCTGCCCGGGGTGTCACTTCCTATTATCTGCCAGAAATTCCACAAATATTATCCCGGGGTGCAGCTGCATTTCAGGGACTTTTCACTGCCCCTGTATTTTGAGCAGTTCCAGCAGGGCCTGTTTGATGTGACAGCGGAATATATCATGAACTACTATCACCCGGCCTGCGACCTGGAATTTCTGCCGCTGGCAAAGGTGCGCCAGCATATCGGCGTGCTGCGGGACAGCCCGCTGGCGAATAAGCGTTTCATTGATTTTCCGGACCTGCGGGGGCATCCGCTCTTCATGTACCGGGAAGGCATCGGTCGGTCGGAGGACCAGCTGCGGGCTTATATAATGAAAAATGAGCCGGATATCTCTATCGTGGACATCGACAGCTATGACAACTCGCTTCTTACCAAATGCCGCATGTCGGACGGGGTTACGCTTTTGTATACCACGGAAAGCTTCCCTGCCTTCCGGAGCCTGCCGGCGGCCTGGAACATCCCCATCGAGCTGGGAATCGGCTACCACAGGAACCCGCCTCCCGCCGTGAGCTCGCTCCTGACCCTGGCGGAAGAACTCTTCCGGAGCGGGGGCAGGGACACCGCATGAAACAAGCGCCGGATTTGTCGCCTGACAGGCGACCACTACAAATAAATACTGATTTACAATAAGGCTGTAAGGAAAAATCCTTGCAGCCTTTTTCAGTACGCGCACGGCAAAACGCGCCGCAGGTATTGCAAAAACAGAACGGAAATGAGAACGGAAAACCGCCGTGACGTTTTACGGAAAAAATCTGCAGGAGTTCCGCGACCAATCGATTTTTTCGTAACATTTTTTCAAAAACAGGAGGAAACAGACATGAAAAAAGGATTAACGGAAATGCTCTTCATTCTTGACCGCAGCGGATCCATGTGCGGACTGGAAACGGAAACCATCGGCGGCTACAACGGTCTGATCGAAAAACAGAGACACGTGGAAGGAAATGCCATCGTAAACACCGTCCTGTTCGACGGCGAAATGAACGTAATCCACAACCGCGTGCCATTGGAAAAGGTAAAACCCCTCACCGAAAAAGAATACTACGCCCGGGGCTGCACCGCCCTGCTGGACACGGTAGCCAAAAGCGTAAAACACATCCGGAAAGTACAGAAAGGCCTGCCGGAAGACGAAAAACCGGAACACACCATCGTGGTCATCACCACCGACGGGGAAGAAAATTCCAGCCGGGAATACACCCTGGACAAAGTGAAACGGCTGGTAAAACGGATGCAGGAAAAACATAACTGGGAGTTCATGTTCCTGGGAGCCAACATTGACGCCATCAGCGCGGCGGGACGGATCGGCATCTCCGCCGACCGGGCTGTGCGGTACAAATCGGACAGGCGGGGAACCGCGCTGAATTACAAAGTCGTAGGGGAAGCCATGGCCTGCATGCGCGCCTGCCGCAAACCCATCTCCAAAGACTGGAAGGCGGAAATCGAAGAAGACGTCGCGAGACGGGGCGAATAACCCGGAGACGCAAAGCCGGTTCTGCAAAACAGCCTTCCATAATTAATTCTTCCATAATAAATACACAAAACTATCTTCTAAACAAAACCATCTTCCATAATTAAACAGTCATTCTCACTCCTCTTAAAAACAATCAGGGCGTGCCTTCGCAACAGGAAGGACGCCCTGATTGCATATTGCTGTCGAATCAAAATCCCGGCAGATCCTTATAAAACCTGCCGGGACTGTTGCAAATCACTTTTCTTTCAATTGTACTCTCTCAAATGCACAACTTTTCTGCATTTTAAGTTCCTACTTCTTCACCTCAAACTTAAATCCTTTCCAGCTTTCCGCAAACATATTACGCAGGCCGCCGGGATCCTTCAGCGCCTTTTCCCAGTGCCCGGGAAAGATCCAGTTTATCCTGAAATCCGCAGGAACAGCGCCTGCAGCATACATTTTTACATAGTCGTTCATCTCAGGCTCTGTCATTTTCTTTCCGTAGCGGTCTTCGGCATAATCAAAAATGGCCTCGGCTGTGGGAACGTCGTTGAAAAGACCATAGTTGCCATATTCCGTTCCAATAGTCTGGACCTCCACTGTTCCGTTCTTCAGTGACAGGACTTGCCGGTACAAACAAAAGCCAAGGTCACCCACACGGTTTAACGTTGCTGTATTATAAAAACGGATTTTGTCGCCGTCATTATAAAAACCTTCCCGCATCGAAAACAGATCCGGCGGCGCAATTTTGTCCGGGTAATTGAATCTCAGTTCTTCCAGCGTTTTCCCATCCTTGCCCACTTCAAACCCGCAGACACGCATGGTTATGGGAACGGTGGCTACAAGAGCCCTGCCCTTTTCTTCGTTTGACCCATTCTCGTTTGCGTGGGGAACGGGATTGCATACACGATGTAAAAAGAAAATTTCCAGCCGCCCGTTGCCGTCCAGATCGGTGACGGCGCAATACCCTTTATCTTTTTTCCAATCTTCATAAAAAGAACCGGTACCCCATACGTTCGCCTGATCCGCGATCAACGATATCTGCTTCTCCGGGCCTGCCGCAGCCTGCGCCGTTCCCGCCGCGCCGGCAGCAAACAAAACAACCGCAGCGAGCGCCAGAACTTTCGTGCTTCTGTGTTTCATAGCTGAATGCCCCCTTGTATTTCTTTTCCTCATAACCGTGACTGAAAACAGCGATCTGCGTATTCCGTAACCTGCCCGCAGCTGCAGGGTTTCGGAGCAGCGCCCGTTCCTACTCCCAATAAGCCGCCGTATCCAGCATCGTCACGATATCCATAAAATATTCGTCCTGCCAGTCCGCGCTGCCGCCCAGCCAGGCGATGCGGTCCTGGTTAAACAGGACAACGTTCCCGTCCGCGGAGCGTCCCATGGTATATTCTTTGTTATAAATCATGATTTTTTTCACGTTTTCGCCCGGATCCGCCGCGACCCCGTCCCGGAGATGGCCGATCCTGCCGTACCCTTCTTTGCCCCGGGGCCTGACTTTGAACCCCAGCATGTCTTGACCGGCGGCGTCTTCATACTCCCAGTCCTTCGGCACGGATGCCACAAACCGCACTTTTTCCCCGGTTGCTTCGTTCTTTTCCGGAGCGCCGGCGACAAAGGTAAAATCTTTATGGAACAACCGTTCCCGGCAGGCAACGTCCGCAATCTTATCATTTTCCATTTTTATGATATAGGAATGATACGTTCCTGTCTCTCCCCCTTCCCAGGGGCGCGCGAGCTTCAGCACCAGATACGCATCCTTATCGTCCGTCACCGTAAAACGCAGATGATCCACCCCGGGACTGCCCGTGGTAGCTTCCTTATTATCATCTGTACCCTGGTACTGCCGGCTGCCCGTTGCCAGATTTTCCGACTGATATACCGTCAGCCACGAAAATCCCGTGGAAGGGTTGGCGCGCAGATCCAGCCTCAGCGTCTTCTCATCCCAGGAAATATATCCCATGCCCGTTCTCCTCCCGTCCGCTGCTTCCGCCATATTCTGACCAACCGCAAAAAAGCAAAGCAGCATCAGGAACAGGACCAGTTTTTTCATATGCAATACCTCCCCGTGTCTCCGTCAGTCGCCGACTTCCGTTTCCACAATCTCCGCCTTGCAGGCAAAAGCCCCTTCGTTAAAACGGTCCGTGGGCAAAAACTTATGGACATGGTCCTCGGCGCCCTTTCGGGTAGCAAACGCCGTGACGATGGGCAGCAGGCGGCCCGTGGAATCGTAAATCTTGACCAGAAAAACAACATCCCGTTTTGTTTTTTCCATCATGGCTTCCCCTCACAGTTTAGCCGCGAAACCGGCCACGGCGTTGTTAAATTTGTCCGCCTCCAGCCAGAACAGCAGGTGCCCGCCTTCATAGAAAGGAACAAACTCGCCCTTCGGGATCTGCGCCGCGATCCATTTCCCCTGCTCCACGCTTTTCGGGAAAATGCCGCTGTCCGCCGACACCACCAGAACCGGTACCGTGATCGTGGGCAGCACATCGGTGTAATCACTGTAGCAATAATCTCCATACAATGCGATGCCCAGATACGGCGGCAGTTTCATCAGCTCCGCGTGCAGCCAGTCCATGCCTTCCGGGATCACGCCGTCTTTGAAGATTTTACTTGCAAAAGCAGAGACAAACCCGTCGTGGTTTTTCAGGATCGCGCCCACAAACGCATTAAAGCCTTCCATATTGTAATCGCGCAGGCCGTGGGAATTCCATTCCCCGCTGCTGAAGGGGAACGGCGTCATGTCGATGAGCCCCAGCCCGGCCAGCCGGCCTTCCTCTTTGCCAAACTGTTTCCAGTAGGAAAGCATGGTGGGACCGCCCATGGACCAGCCCATCAGGATCATATCATGCAGGTCCAGGGACACAATGACTTCATGGATATCCTGCGCCAGCCTGTCAATGCGGTATCCGTCAATGCCCTTGGAAGAACGCCCGTGGCCGCGCAGGTCGAGGGTCACCACCGTGAAACGGTCTTTCAGCCCTTCCACGTTCTTTTTATAAAACCGGCCGGAACAGCCCCAGCCATGAATCAGAACAACCGGGCGACCGCTGCCTTCCATCTCATAATAGATATGCGCGCCGTCGCTGACTTTTACCAATCCGCTTTTCATGCTTTCGCCTCCCTGCTGATTATCGTTTATTCAACAACTGAATCGATTTCGTTCACTTTCCGGCCTGTGCCGGACCGTTGCATTCCGCTTCCTTTTTATTATAACAAAACGGACGGAAGAATACCACAAGCGCCTTCTCCGTTTTTCATTTTAAAGTTGAAATAATAAAATAATCCTTGAATTATATGGCATTCTTTTTTTAATTCGGATATAATATTTAAAGAAGAAACGTTTTTCATTGTATTCTATTTGGCGGATTCTGTTTTATTATATTCAGTATTCTATTTGACGGATCCCGTTTTATTATATTCACCATTCTGTTTAAATGTCTGATGCTGTTCCACTGTCAGATTATGTTCCGTTATATATAATTGAAAGGAAGCCGGTACCGTAATTTTTTAGTGAGAAAAGAAAGGAGATGTCCATGAAAACAATTGCAGTAGCCGGAACCTTTGATACAAAAGGCGCGGAGTTCTTTTATATCAAAGGCCTGGTAGAAGAATTAGGAATGAAAGCCTTCATGATCCACACCGGCGTGTTCGCGCCTGCCTTCGAACCGGATGTAAGCAATAAGGAAATCGCGGCGGCGGCAGGCTATGACATCGATGCCATCGTTGCCCGGAAGGACCGGGCCACCGCAACGGAAGCCCTTTCCAAAGGCATGGAGAAACTGATTCCCCAGCTTTACGCCCAGGGTAAGTTCGACGGCATTATCTCCTGCGGCGGATCCGGTGGAACCTCACTGGTTACACCGGCCATGCGGGCGCTCCCCATCGGGGTCCCCAAGGTAATGGTTTCCACCATGGCCTCCGGTAACGTTTCCCAGTATGTGGGGACCAGCGATATTATCATGATGCCTTCCATCGTGGACGTAGCCGGGCTGAACAAAATTTCCAAGACCATTTTCCGGAACGCCGTGCTGGCTGTGGCGGGGATGGCAGGCCTGAAAGAACAGCTGAAACCGGATACGGCGGAAGCCAAACCCCTGATCGCGGCAACCATGTTCGGTGTAACGACCCCCTGTGTTGACCAGGCCAAGGCGTATCTGGAAGAAAACGGATACGAAGTGCTCGTCTTCCACGCGACAGGCACAGGCGGAAAAACAATGGAAGCGCTTATCGACGCAGGCTTCTTCTCCGGCGTGCTGGACCTCACCACCACGGAATGGTGCGACGAAGTAGTAGGCGGCGTTCTCGCTGCCGGCCCCACGCGCTGCGAGGCTGCCATCCGCAACAAGATCCCGCAGGTGGTTTCCGTGGGCGCGCTGGATATGGTCAACTTCGGACCCTGGGATACGGTGCCGAAAGAATTCGCCGGCCGCAACCTGTACAAGCATAATCCCACCGTCACCCTGATGCGGACTTCCAAAGAAGAGAACATTGAGATCGGCAAGCGTCTGGCGGAGAAATGGAACCAGGCGGCCGTGGACATGGAAGTATTGCTTCCTCTCAAGGGCGTATCCATGATCGACGCGGCAGGCCAGCCCTTCGACGGGCCGGAAGAACGGGCCGCCCTGTATGAAACACTGAAAAAAGGCATTACCAACCCGCATGTAAAAATCGTGGAGATGGACAACAACATAAACGATAAAGACTTTGCCATCACCGCGGCGAAGAAACTGCTGGCCCTGATGAAATAAATTTACGCGCGACCGGACTGTTTTTTCAGACCGGAAAAACTTTGCGTGATTTGATTGTTTTATGCGGCAAGATTGTTTTATGCGGCAAATGAGATGAACGTTTACCTGACCTGATGTAATTATGTATTTGAAAAGGAGGAAAATGCAATGTTAAGAAAATCCAGAGAAGAAATCTTAAAAGACTTTAAAGCCCAGATCGCCCAGGGCAAAATCCTGGTAGGCGTTGGCGCCGGCACCGGCATTACCGCGAAGTGCAGCGAGGCGGCCGACGTGGATATCCTCATCATCTACAACTCCGGCCGTTACCGCATGGCCGGCCGCGGCTCCCTGGCAGGCCTCCTCTCCTACGGCGATGCCAACGCCATCGTACAGGAAATGGGCTGCGAAGTTCTCCCCATCGTAAAGAAAACACCTGTGCTGGCAGGCGTCTGCGGCACCGACCCCTTCCGTGTCATGGACCTCTTCCTCAAACAGCTGAAGGACCAGGGCTTTAACGGCGTACAGAACTTCCCGACTGTGGGCCTTATCGACGGCAAGTTCCGCGCCAACCTGGAAGAAACCGGCATGGGTTACGGGCTGGAAGTGGAAATGGTTCGCGAAGCCCACAAACTTGACATGCTGACCTGTCCCTACGTTTTCGATCCCGAACAGGCAAAAGCCATGGCGGAAGCCGGCGCTGACATCCTGGTCGCCCACATGGGCCTGACCACCAAAGGCTCCATCGGCGCCGAAACCGCAGTTACCCTGGACGACTGCTGCGTGAAGATCCGCGAGATCATCAAAGCCGGCCGCTCCGTACGGCCCGACATCATGGTCATCTGCCACGGTGGTCCCATCGCCGATCCCGAAGACGCAGCTTACGTCATCAAAAACGTTCCGGAAATCGACGGCTTCTTCGGCGCTTCCTCCATTGAACGCCTGGCTTCCGAACGCGGCATGACCAAACAGGCCGCAGCCTTCAAGGCAATCACCAAATAAAACTGTCACCACACAGAACTGATAAAAAGACAATATACAGAACTGATAAAACAACAACATAAAAGGAAAAGCGCCTCTTTCCCGGGGCGCTTTTTCAAAATGTAATGATTGCGTCAGTTGATTGTGTCAACTGACAGAGTTGGGGGGCTCAAATGAAAAAGTGTTTGCGGATTCTGATTGCTGTGTTTCTGCTGCTTGCCGGAATGGTCCCCGGCGTCAGCGCGGCAGCCGGTGCAGGCGATAAGAATCAGGAAATCATCGATAAAGTTGTTGAAAACATGAAACTGCTGGCCATGGTGCCGAGACCGTCCCACCACGAACGGCTGATCAGCGATTTTCTGGCGGGCTGGGCAGAAAAGCAGGGTTTCAGGGTACAGCAGGACAAACAGAACAACATTATGTTCCAGGTGCCAGCCACACCCGGTTATGAAGCGCTGCCCCCGGTCATACTGCAGGGCCATATGGACATGGTCTGCGCAGCAGCCGAAGGCGTAGCCTACGATCCGTTGAAGGACCCCATCAAAATCATACGGAATGATAAAGAAGGAACGCTGACGGCGGACGGCACATCCCTGGGCGGCGACGACGGCGCCGGTGTTTCCATCATCATGCTGGCAGCCAAAGGTGAAATGAAACACGGCCCCCTCCGTGTCATCATCACCACGGATGAGGAAGACGGCATGGAAGGCGCGTTCGGCATGAGCCCTGACTGGCTGGCCGGTGTACGTTATTTCATCAACCTGGACAATGAAGATTCCACGCAGGTGCTGGTCAGCACGGCCGCCGGCGATTCCGTGAAAGCAACCGGAACCGCCACCATGCAGAAACCGACAGGCGACACAACGGTCAGGCTGGAAATCAAGAATCTGAAAGGCGGACATTCCGGCGTTGAAATCAACAAAGGAAGATGCAACGGAATCATCGCCATGGCCCGCCTTCTGAAAGCCCTCCGCGACAGGGGGCAGGATTTCGAACTGGCTTCCTTCTACGGAGGCACCGCGGCCAACGCGATTCCTGCCAAAGCAGAGGCCGTCATGGTAATCAACGGGAAAGACAAAGAAAAACTGAAAAACACAGTAGAAGGCATTGGCAGCGAACTGCGTAAAAAATTCGCGGGCATTGAAGAAGACTTCCAGCTTGTGCTTACAGACGTGCCGAAAGCGGAACAGGTACTGTCAAAACATGACCGGGACCGCGCGGTTATCTTTCTGGACAAGATCGTCAACGGCGTGAATACCTGGTCGAAGGACATGGAAGGATTAGTAGAAAGTTCTTCCAATCTGGGGCTTTTGAAACTGGATAAAGACGGGTTTTCTGCCCGAACCTATATTCGCAGTTCAGTAGGAGAACTGGAAGAACAGATTGTAAACTCCCAGCTGGCACTGGCAAAAGAGTGCGGATATGAGGCAGAATGTATCAAAATGGCAGATCCCTGGCCCTATAATCCCAACAGCAGGCTATTGGCGCTGGCAAAACAGGCCTACAAAAAACTCAACGGCGAAGACATCAACGTAGTCGCCGTGCATGCCGGACTGGAATGCGGCACCTTTGCCAAAATGAATCCGGAACTGGATATGATCAGCATCGGCCCGGACTTAAAAGATGTCCACTCCCCGAAGGAAACGCTGTATCTGCATTCCATCCCCAAAACCTGGAACCTGCTGCAGGAGCTCCTTCTGCAGGTTAAATGACGGGGAAATCCCTGCAGTAAAAAACCGTGACACACAGTTAATTCAAAGCATAGTTAATTAAAAAATATTCTTTAGGAAACAGGAGCCGCCATGAAAATCACAACATTGATGGAAAACACGGCCAGCGCGGAATGCTACACCGCGGAACACGGCCTGAGCATTTACATCGAAACGAAAAACCACGTCATTTTATTTGACTCCGGCGCGTCCGGCGCCTTTGCGGACAACGCGGAAAAACTGGGCGTTGATCTGGGCAAAGTGGAAATGGCAGTGCTGTCCCACGGGCATTACGATCACGGCGGCGGCCTGCTGCGTTTCATGGAGAAAAACAAAACAGCGCCCATCTACATGAGCGCCTGCGCCTTTGAGCCTCATTTAAAGAACGGCGGGACGGAGGATATCGGACTGAACCCGGCGATTGCGTGCGCGAAACAGATCCGTCTTATCAAAGAGGAAACCCGGCTGGCAGAGGGCATCACCCTGTACAACTGTAACGACAGGGAACTTGTCTGTCCCATCGACACCAGCGGCATGCTGGTAAAACGCAACGGCGCGCTGTATCCGGAAGACTTCCGTCATGAACAGTACCTGCTCATCGAAGAAGACGGACGCCGGATACTCTTCAGCGGTTGTTCCCACAAGGGCATCCTGAACATTGCCAGCTGGTTCCGCCCGGACGTGCTGGTTGGCGGCTTCCACTTTATGGGCGTACCCCTGGACGACGCGGGGAAGAAACGCCTGACGGAAGCGGCGGAAATCCTCTGTTCCTACCCCACAGTTTACTACACCGGCCACTGCACCGGCGTAGAACAGTATCAGTTCATGAAACAGCTCATGGGCGACCGGCTCCGGTACATCGCGGCCGGAAGCAGGGTAGAAGTGTAACAGTTGAAAAATAAATAAACCGGGATTTGTAATCCTGCGTGATACTGGCAGGAAAAGACCTCGCAAAACGCTCGTGGCTTGCTATTCCATGGATTCATTCGCCTGTGGCTTCGGAACTCGGGACTTCGTCCCTCAGACAGCCTCGCCACGACGGCGAATTTCATCTCATGGAATAACACAATCCGCTCGAAGTTTTGCTCATGTCTTTTCCATGCCGCATCACGTTACGCATTACAAAACCCGGTTTGTGTTTTTATATACGGTTATTCCGTTTCTTTGGGTGACCAGGACGGCTGTAACTCGTCAATCCGGAGATACCCGTCTGCTTTTGCCGCGATCTGGTATTTATCCTCATAAACGATTTCGCCCGGCGTGTTGGTATACACCACGTAATACGGGTGGTTGTACCGTTCCAGCAGCCACATGGCGGGCCGGATCATCTTCAGCATCTCTTCCGCGTTCTCCGTTTTGAACCAGCACACGACAGGCTCCTGTTTTTTACAGGGAGGCGGCCACGGCAGGTTTTCCGCGAACCAGCTGTCGATCTCACGGAAAAGGTCCGCGTCCTCCCCGGTCATAACATCCTGCTGGATCATCTGCCAGCACATGCTGAAGATGCCTTTCGCGTGCATCGTATTCTTCGCCAATTCCTTGCCCTGGATACGGACATATTTGAAATTCATCTTGCTCATGCTTGCCAACCGTTACAAAAATCTTTATTATATAAATTACACAAATGACAATTTCCGTCCGTCTCAATACGTCAGCATGTATTTCTTATTGAACAGTTCCGGTTCATCACGGAAGGAGATCTCGACCGGCAGCGGTCTGGAACCGTTATAGAAGTCCCCGCTCCGGAAATGAACCGTCACGCCCTCCGTGGTCATGACCCAGGGCAGGAATTCCATGTCCGAATCGTCTTTGATCCTGCTCAGGATCATCCGTCTCGGATTTTGGCCCAGGACCTTTCTGCCGTATTTCTTTGTCAGCCTTTCCAGCAGGGTATCGGCCAGTTCTTCTTTCGAGAGTTTGAACACGTCAAGACTGCTTAATCTTTTTCCTGTTTTTGCATCATAGTTCAGGCCTTCATAGCCCCACCGTTCTCCGGCAAGGTCCAGGTGAAAGGACTGCTCCAGAAGGCTCAGCACCCTCGCGTCATCGCGTTGCAGCTTCACGAAAACGAGCCAGCGGCTGTTGCGGATGTCCCGGTGCCCTTTGGCGGCGAGCTCTTTCGATTCCTTCATGTCCTTATCGAAAAAGGAGCGGAGCTGGTCACTCTCTTTTTTGAGCGACGCGATCAGGTGCCCGTGGGAATCGTCTTTGGAAGAAAAGACCGGCCACTGGACCTTCAGTATAAGCCCGTCCTTATCCGTCACATCAATGACGCTGTCTTTCACCTGCAGCCATTTGGAAGCGCTTACATTGGACCGGAATTCCGGACGGGCGGCGGCAGCCATGCTGCAGATCATCAAAAATAATACTACAAGGATACCGGTAAGTTTTTTCATTCCATACACCTCCTGTGAATTTCAAAGATTTGTTTACACAGCGTTTATTTGTTTACAAAGCGTTTCTGATTATGCCAGTGTCTCTTTGCCGGTTCAGTATCTCTTTACTTAGCCAACGTTTCTTAATGAACCCGGCGTCTCTTAATTTATTCAGCACTCTATAACGGCTGCTTAAATTATATCACATAATCAATTCATATTTAAAAGAAAAAATCCGCTCTTTAACGCGGAATCTTCTATTAAGAGAAATTGTTTAGAAATGCCACTCTTATATAAAAACGCTGTTTATAAGACAATATTAATAGGAAGATAACTTATTAATCAAATATTTTTTCACAAAAACAAAATAAGTGCTTGACGATTCCCGGACATTGTGGTAAAATTGCATTGTGTTCGGGCGCATCTTGTTCGAACGCATCTTGTTCGAACGCATCTTGTTCGAACGCAACTTGTTCGAACGCATCTTGCCCGAACCTTTCGTGTGTGGGCCCGTCTTGTTCGAACCCGTCAATTTTTATAAGCCAACTGGAAGACTTCGGATCAGGTTACACCGAACGCTTCAAATTATGTTTCTGCACCCGGCAGCGGTCCGGGTGGATACGCAACCGATAGTTTTAATTCGACCATTCATGTCAGAGATGTAAGTTTGAAGTTTGCCGGTGCCGTCTGATCCGGAGTTTTTTGTCCCCCAAAAAGCCCGGCAGCCGTGTCGGCGGGCAGGGACAAAAGGCTCACCGTAAAACATCCACAACCGCCCTCAGACCTTTGCAGAAAGGAGACCGAACCTTGGAGCATTATCCTTACCAGTCCCCCAAAGAGTTGGAAGCCCTCATAAGAAAGTCTATCGTCGGCCAGGACGACGGCGTCCGGACCGTGATCCGGGAGTGCAACCTCCCCATCCCCGTGGCCGTCATCGCCACCAATACCCTGACCAGCAGCGGCTACAAGGGCCGGAACGTGGAGACGATCCTTGTGGATCTCCTGCAGGACGCGTTCCGGATCATCAACACGGACGTGGAAAAATACGTCGGGGACATCTCCGACGACGATGACGAAGATGAAATCAGGCAACGGGCCGGCGAGGTTGCCGTCAAGCTGGCCGGCAAAGGCATCATCATCCTGGATGAGGCCGACAAGATCCGGGTCCACCCGCTGGACCGGCGTGAAGACAGCTTCTTCCAGAGAAGCATCCAGCAAACGCTGCTGAAGATTATCGAAGGCGGCACCGGTTTCGGCGAGCACCCCCTCACACCCAGGATCGACACCACCGACATCCTGTTTATCTTCAGCGGAGCCTTCATCGGGCTCGACGAAATCACGAAACGGCGGCTCCGCCCGGAAGCGGAACCGGAAACCACGTTAGGCTTCCGTCCCGCTCCCGCAAATCCCGACCACGAACCAAAGACCGCGACCCCGGAAACACAGGAAGAACTGACGGCCCGGGACCTTATCCCGACCACGGAAGACCTCATCGAATTCGGGTACATCCCCGAACTGGTGGGCCGCATCACCCTCCGCTGCCGGTACAACCCCATCACCGCGGAAACCCTCTATAACATCCTCCGGGAGTCCGACATCTCCCCGGCCAAAGAATTCCAGAAAATGTTCCGCCGGACCCGGAACAACCTCGAATATACCAACAACGCCCTCATGGAAATCGCCAGACAGGCGGAAAAACTCCAGACCGGCGTCCGCGGCCTCCGCAACATCATCGGGAACATCGCCTACCCGATCTACTACGAACTCTCCGGCAAGACGAACCAGCGGGTGCTGATCACCCAGCGGACCGTAAACGGGGAAGCGCCCGCCACGATTCGGGCCTTCTCCTGCGAAAGCGAACCGCCGTCAGGAGCCCCCCAGCCTGAACGCCGCTTTACAGGCAGGAGAGAAAGTCTCACCCGCCGCGGCAAAAAAGCCACGTAACGATTTATCCCGCACTCACATAAAAAACGCAGCGCCTGTCAGCCAATGACAGGCGCTGTTTATTTATTCATCCCTGCCTCTCAATACAAGACAGACGCTGTTTGCTTTTTCATCCCTTTCTGTCAATCCACGACAGGCGCTGTTTGTTTTTATTTCCTTCCTGTCATCGAACGACAGGCGCTGTTTGTTTTTATCTCCTGCTCACCCATAACGTTCCGGCTGTAATCCACAGCATCGTCGCCGCCTCTATATAGCCCCGGCTCTCCGCCGCTTCGCTGACGAATTCCCGGTAACAGAACCAACAGCCGGCAGCTGCCAGACCAACGATCAGCAACAGATAATATTTACGCAGGATACTGCTCTGTGACAGATGATTGCTGTCTTCCGAACCGCCTAACCCGCAGATGACCAGACTCTCTATCAGGGTCAGCGTGGCAATGGCAATGCTCTTTTCACTGCCGTCACTGCTATAGACATAATAAATGCCGCCGGCAAAGAGGGCGACGCCGAACGTTACGAGAACCAGCCGCCTGGCAAGCGCTCCCGCCGGTGTACCCGGTTCCGGCAAAGAGCCCAGCAAGCCAAAATATCCTATGCAGAACAGGAAAGCGGATATACCGATGATAAGCCAGCCCTTCCACCCGAACTCCTCCGGCAGATAGAACAACAGCATATAAGACAGAAGCAAAGCTCCGCCCGGCATCAGGCAGTCCCAAAAGCCGGGCGTTTTTATATTGTTTTGTTTATCCATAACTCCCCAACTAAACCGTTACACCGGCTGGCGGAACGGTTACGCTGTTACAGCAGCGCTTCTTTGTTATCCAGGATTGCCTTGCCTGCCCTGCAGGCCGGGCAGAAGCAGATTTTTTCCCCTGACGCTTTCACTTTTCTCGCGGTTTCCGCCATGTTCGCCGCCGTCTCCGCGCCAAAAATCTCTTTGGCCGCGTCGGAACAGAAAAACGCCAGCGTATCATCGATGCTCTGCACGTCTTCTTCCAGTTCCGCGATTAACATTTTCCCGGCTGCCTTTTCATCCGACGTATCCAGCGCTGCCAGATATTTTTGCGCTGCGTCTTTTAATTCCGGACAGCAGCTGGGCGCCGCCAGCACTTCTTTCACTTTCTCCACAATAAAATCGCGATTCGCATTCGCCATATTCGTATCCTCCTTCGGTTCGCAATAAAATATTCAGGTTGACAGATTGCCTGACAAACAAATTCACGGGATTCTGTTCGCTTTACTCCCTCAGCGAAAATTCCTTACTCCTTCAACGTAAATTTCCAGCTGCAGCAGCAGGTTTCGTCCGTAATGTCCGGGTAACAGCTGACGCACTCGCAGGTGATGCGGTCGTCAATGGCCCGGGCGAACTCCCCGTATTCCACGATCCCCACGGCCTTGCAGGGATGGAACTCCATGCCCTTGCGTTTCCTTGCCGTCTGCACGCGGCAGTCCACCATGCGGTAAAACAGCGTGTTCCCCTCGATGCGGGTCTCGTCGTCGTTAATGTTGGCATAGAAGCGGAGGGACAACGCTTTTGCCAGTCCTTCCAGACCGGGCCGTTCCGGCAGGCCCAAAAACTTTTTCAGCTTCAGGGCTTCCACGACCGTAAACTTTTTCCAGATTTCCACATCGTGGTACATGGCTTCTTCCATGCCGTGCTTCTTCTCCACGGACTGGAACCAGATGCCGTCCGCCGCCAGCCAGTTTTTGGAATAGATTTCCAAAAGCTCTGTCAGCTGTTCCCGCGTCAGATTGTCCAATGCTTTGTTATGGCTCATTCTGTTTCACTTTCCTCTCAGTGCAGCGCGCCGACGGTCTGGGAAATCAGCACCGTCTGTTCCGGCGAAAGGCCTGCCGCTTTACGGAAGGCTTCCCGGTCGACAGAGCCGCGGACACAGGTTCCCAGCCCTTCATCCACTGCCACCAGCGCCACGCTCTGCAGCATTGTGCCCGCCACCAGGCAGTTGTTCGCGAGCTGCCGTTCCGGACTCACCGGGCGGGAAGGATCCCTGGGCGGAACCGGGTTCGCAACGTAGAACAAGGTCAGCGGCGCCGTATGGACAAAGGTCTGTTTCGCGTTGATCTGCGGGCGGAAATCCACCGGGGAAACCTGCGTCAGGGCATGGGCCGCCGGATCATATTTGTAAATGCCGTTGGCCATCACCGCGTACACGTCAATATTATAAATGCCCATGGTGGTGGGATTCACGCGCTTGCCGGACTCCGGCCGGTTAATGCCGTTGGCCGCCCACAATATGGCGGACAACTGTTTCTCCTGCAGCGGAGCGTCGGCAAACTGCCTGGAACTTCTCCGGCGGTCCAGCGCTTCCTTCACCGTCAGGCCGTCTCTGGTAAACGGCGCCGGCAGCGTAATGGTGACAGGCGCTTCCGTTTCCGCCGCCATCGCCTTCACCGGCAGTACAAGGGCGCCGGCCAGAATGCCAAAGGCGCAAACCGCCGCCGATACTTTTTTCAGATTTTTAATTGTAAAATGTTTCATAGTCCCCTCCACGCAAACCCGGAACAAAACCGCCCCTTTAATAATAAATCCGGAACGAAATCGTTCCTTCAATAATAATTCTTTAATACGCAACGGTTTTTCAGCCTGTTATTATATTTTATAAATAAAAACAGTCTGCTTTTTTAAATCAAAAGCCGGTTCTGTTATTTTTTCGCCAGCGCCGCGCCTTCTTTAAAGGCCTGGCCCGCCTTTTCACCGCACACATAATACCCGTGGCGGAACGTGTCATAAATCAGCGCGTTCAGCTTCGTCACGTCCACCTTTCCGTTCTCATCCAGAATCCGTTCGTCCGCCGCCGTGTTCACGATCTGCCCGATTACGCAGAAAAAACTGTCCTTCTTCAACACGTCGGCCAGCTCGCACTCCATCACCAGCGGGAACTCTTCAATAACGGGCGCGTTGACATGTTTGCTCTTCACCGCGGTATAACCCGAACGGGCAAACTTGTCCGGCACCTTGCGGCCGGACACCGTGCCAAAGTAATCCGCCCCCACCATATGGGCCCGGTCCGCCAGGGCTACGGTAAACGCTTTCGTTTTCAAAATGTTCTCCGAAGTCTTGTGACCTTCGTCAAGAAACAGCGCGATCTTTTTATAATCGCAGATCTGCCCCCAGGCCGCGTTCATCACGTCCACCGTGCCGTTCTCATCATATGTCGCGATCATCAGCACCGGCATCGGGAATACTGCCTCCAGCACGCCTAACTCTTTTTTCATAGTATCAGTCATCCTTTCCTGTTAACAAATATTTTCCGTTCAACGGAACCGCGGGCGCTTGTCCCCGGCTCCTCGTTTACTGTCAACAACACAACGGTCAGCGTGTTACCGTTCGACTTTAGCTTTACCGCTCACCCTAATTATAAAAGAAAATCCGGGAAAATTAAATTGTTTTTTCCGTCAGCAATTCATTATCACGGCAGAACTTTTTACGGCAAACTATCTGCGAAATTTATAATTTTGTTTACCTTTCTTTTAAGGTAAAAGTTTCCGTGCATAGTTAAACATTTTTCCGGTAAAACTTTCTTTTCATTTCCCGGAATTTCCTATATAATTAAATACAGGCAATCACTCTGCCCGACGCAGATTCAATCATTTTTTATCCGGGAGGTTCTTTATTATGAAAATTCGTCTGATTGCGCTCGTTACCCTGCTCCTGATGCTCATTTGCGGTTCCGCCTTTGCCGACGTTTCCGGCGGCAGCATTACCAGGCTGCGCAACACCAGTGACGGTCAGAAAATCGTCATCTTCACCCAGGAAGGTTACTCTGTGGCAAGCGTTGTGGAATTTGTGGCTAACAAACCCATGGAAGAACGCAACGTAATCGAAGCCATCAACGGTTTCCTCACACAGCCCGGCAGGGTGCGGATCCTGGACGAACACACCCACTCCGCCGATAACTACATTGATATCGAATACACCCATCTGACGGAAGAAGCCGCCAATCGCTGGCTGTCAAACAAAGGGCAGTTCGGCGCCGTGCAGGTCGGCAGCATCACCAAAATGCGCAACACCAGGGACGGTCTGAAAATGGTCATCTTCACCCAGGAAGGCTACTCCGTGGCAAGCGTTCTGGAATTTGTGGCCGACAAACCCATGGAAGCCAGCAACGCCATCGAAGCGGTGAACGGATTCCTCACCGATACCGGTAAAGTACGGATTCTGGACGAATACACCCACTCCGCCGACAACTACATTGATATCGAAGCCGTTTACCTTTCCGAAGAAACCGCCAACCGCTGGCTGGCGAACGGCGGCCGCTTCTAATCCACAGCGCGTTGGAGTTCGCAAAATATACTGTCACAACATAAAAAATCAGGGCACGCTGCCGTTATAAAACGAAAGCGGCCCTGTTTTTTGTGCTGTAATTTTTTAGTAAAAAGAAAAGCGGTAACTGTTTGCCAACTATTAAAAGTTACCGCTTTAATGCAGAGTTAACTCAAAACTGCCGCTTAAAACGTAATGACTTCCGGTTTTTCCGTAAAGGAAGAAAACGTTGCCACCGCGTTTTTGAAATACAGCACCTGGGTGTTGTCATCGTCCGGGCTGTACATATTTTTCAGGGTGGGGAACTTCTCCAGCATGGCAGCTTTCACGTCGCGGCTGTCATCATTCACCAGCTCGCCGGCAACGCGGAGCCATTTCCCGCCGTTGAACGCGCAGATCTCCACTTTCGGATTCGCGGCAATCTGTTTGGAAACTTCTTTTACCTTGCCGGTCTGGATATAAAGCTTTCCATCATACAGCAGCGAAGTGCCGAAGGGGCGGCACCGGGGCTGGTCCCCGTCCACCGTCGCAAGATAGTACACATGAGCTTCATCAAGGAACTGACAAACTTTTTCAATACCTTCCATTTTCAATACCTCCTGAATTAAAAGTCAACACCAGTTGCATCGACAATATAACGAAATATTCATTACATCAACGGTCTTTCATTCAGACTTCTTATTATTCGCTTATGCGTTAACGGCAATCAGCTTCTCTCTTACAGCCTCTTCAATAAAACTATTCAAACTTTGTTGCCGGGAAATTGCATAAATGGCAGCACGTTTATGAAGTTCACTGCCCAGACGGACATTCAGGCTTCCTTTATATGCAGTTTCCGGAACCTGACCTTCTTTTTCACAAAAATCAAGATAATCATCAACAGCGCCATGAAAATCGGCAATTAATTCAGCTGCGTTAGTTCCTTCATAAGAAATCAGGGAACGGATGCCCTGCACCTTTCCAAAAAACACCCCGTCGCTCTCGGAAAATTCTATGCTGCCTACATAACTTTTGTATTCCATCGTGTTTTTCATAACAAGCCCTCCTGTTCCAACTGCTCGATAAGTTGTTTTATCTGATACTCTAAAAGTTCTTTGCGCGGGTGTGGTTTATGAAGCAAAATTTTTGTTTTATAAATATCGCTCACAAACATGATGCGTGATCCACTTGTTTTTCCTTTATTGCTTCTGTAGTATGAAAAATAACCAAGCAATGTTTCTGCTTCATTAAACGTAAACGACTTCGGGTTTGCTTTCAATTTTGCAATAAGCTTTTCCTTTTGTCCCAAACTGAGTTACCTCCGTGTTTATACTATATCACACAAAAGGGAAAGCCGCAACTAAAAATAGTTGCAATGCGCATTTTAAAAACAATGGTTATCTCGTCCTCCCATATACCCCGCTGTCAAAATGCACTACCGTCATTTACACGCAAAACGGCCTGCAAAAAGTCAGCCGCTTTCCTGTCATCTTTGAACAGAAAAGCAGGCTGCGGTTTTTATTTGAAGCTTAAATGATAGAACTGACAATTCGCAACCTGCCTGAAACATGGCAGGCGCTGCTCTTTTATTATTTTATATGCTTTTCCCTTCACATCCACCGGTACAGAATCTCCGACGGAAGCAGGAACAGATATGGCGCCGTCACGACAGCCAGCCACAAGGCGGATTTCCGGCCCTGTTCTTCCGAAAGTCCGGCACGTTTTAAAAGGTACGAATCGAACCGGTAAATGCAATACGCCGCTAACAGGATCGAGCAAACCACAATCAGTAACGCCGCAAAACTTTCAAAGGGATTGAGGCCAAGCCCGTGGCTGACTGGTCTCAACGAATCCAGTTTATGGGAGCTCGTTATCATAAACACGGCGAACAGAAACAGACTGCCGGTAAAATCGGCGGCAAAACCCGCGGCGCAGATTTTCCACGCATATGTATTGCAAAACGCTTTCCGCGGAACACTGTCCGGAAAGTTTTTGCTCCGCTCCACATCGTCCGGCAGACTTTTATACAAAACAACATAGTCGATCACGAAATTCAATGGAACCAGCAGCAGCCACAGGGGAGAAGGAATCCATACCAGCAGCCAGACAGGGAAAAGAATGTTGTATAACGTTACGCTTTGTTTCCGCCCCATAGAACTTCCCTTTCGCCGTTTCACTTGCCCACAGTGTGGCAGTCCGGCACGATTCCCGCGTACATGACCGCAACGGTTGCGTACCAGTACTTTCTCTTATGCACATACTCTTCGCTCTGTTCCTCATCGTACAATCCCTTGAACAAACCCAGGGTGCCCAGAAATCCCAGAAACGCCCCGAGCATGGCCGCAGGACCGGAAGCAATACCGTCTATAAAACCGTTCAGGACCGGCAGCATTACGTCCCGGTTGAACAGCACAAACACGGCGACCAGAAGGATTGTCAGGACGCCGGCCTTTTTCGTGCTGCTGACCATACGGATGCATAAGAAGATCACAAAAAGAGGCAGCAGGCACGCAATAATGTAATTCGCGTAAATGAGATCCGCGCGCAGTCCGGAAATTTCCGGACTGACCGTCATAAACGGGAAAAAATTCCGCACCCTGCCCCTCCTTACTTAAACGACAATAGCGCTACCGCAAAGCCGGAGGCCAGCGCCATGTTACGCCCTAACCGCCGCCAGCCTATTCCTTCTTTGCCAGGTCAGCCTGTTTGTCCTGTTCCGCCTTACGGATATCTTCCCGCATGTCCTTCGCCAGGTTGAAGGTCTGGAACTTCTCATCCGAAGGCAGCATCATGGTAAAGCTGTCCGTTTTATCCAGATACGCTTTCCCGTTACGGACCGCCAGTTCCAGGATATGGCCCCCGTGTTTTCGGTCATCCGACACAAAATGGAAATGCCAGCCCGGCGTGTTCAGGCCGCCCATATAATTGGGGCAGTACAGTCCCACCAGCGTCCCTTTTATATTTTTATGGGTAAATTCCGTCTGTTTTCCCTTCAGCGCGTCTACCAGCGTGGGGTAGGGTTCCTGGCTGCCGTATTCGCTGCGGAACAGGATGCTGGGGAACTCCGTGCGCATCTTTACTACATAAAAGCTGTTGGCGCCCTGCTCTTCCACAATTTTGTTCAGGCGTTTTTCCAGATCTGTTTTGTCCGCTACATCCGCAAGGTCTGTCGCAATGTCTTTGTCAAAAAACGTCACGTTCGCGAAGGGCACCGTTTCTTTATCGTCCGCCACGACCACCCGACCGTCGCCCAAAGCCTGGTACACCGTGCCGTCCAGCACGATCATTTCCCCGTTCAGCCCTTTGAATGTGCCGATGCCGGTATCCCCGCCCTTGCGGAGCTGCTTCACCGTAACCGTGCCGCCGAAATATCCCTGCGCCAGGGACTGCAGCAGCGCCACCTGCCGGATGGTTTCCCTGTCTGCGGAAGCCGCGCTGCAGGTCGCGCCAAGCGTCATGGTAACCGCTAAAACCAAACCGATGTACTTATTTTTGAATTTCATTATGTCTCATCCTTTCCAGAACTCATAAAACCGCAACGATCCGTCTTCACCGCTCGGATTGACTGCAAAATATCTTGTCTTTCCACAGCTGTCCGTATAGGAAAAACCGCCAGCATGCTTTTCCTTACTCTATCATCCATTATATCAAAACAGCCGCAGAAAATAAATTCTGCGGCTGTTGGACCAACTGTGATTCATCTCAATAACTCTTCGGCGTGTCCGGCCTGGGCTGCTTTTCGTACTCGATGCCCACGTCGCTCTTAAATTTCATTAACAGCTTGGTGGAAAGCTGTTTCCAGTCCTCAAAGATTTTGAGGGAGTTTTTGCGCAGCGCGTCGGCAAACTGTTCCTTCGTCAGGCCGGAGGAGGAAGCGACAAGCTGCATGGAATTTTTCTCCGCCTGCTCCACCGCTTCCTTCACGGTGGGAGCCATAATGTTAAAATAGCCCTGCGTCAGCGCCATGACCTGATTGGAGGCCCAGAACATCTTCGACGGGTCGTAGGTGTCCCGCAGGGCCCGGTACTCTTCGGGCACCTTCGATACGGCAAAGGGAATGAAAGGATTTTCAAAAGGCGTATCCATCGACATCCAGACGACCGGGGACGGAAGCATGCCGCCGGCCTGGGAGATGTGGCTGTAACTCGTCTTGGAAGACAGGATGGAACGCTCGCCCATTTCCACTACATAATGGTACGGCGATCCGTACAGGCCTGCCAGGGGGCTCTTCGATTTGTCAAACTTGGTGCCCTGGTAATAGTCGCGGTGGATGCGCGCGATATCTTCCACGTCCAGTTTTCTGTCGGGACGGATGGACAGCGGATAGGTTGCCGAATCCCAGTCCGCGACCCGGGACGGAAGGTTCTTGGACGGCGCCACAAGGCTCATGGCCCGCCATACGCGCCGTTTGGAATAATACGGGTGATGGAATTCTTTGGACTGCAGGGATTTCATCCAGTCCAGCCGGCCTTCCTCGTCGTAGGCCGCCCAGCCAAGCTCTTTGAGCATTTCCGGCAGGCGCGGGTTGAAGATCTGGGTCGGGTCGCCTTCCCGGATCGCGTGGATCCGGAGCTGGTTCGCCTCTATGAAAAAATCCCCGTCCGGAATTTTTTCCGCGATCCAGAGGCCGCCCTTGCCTGTGGGTGACATCTGCATCTCAAAGACCCAGGCCTCGTCCTTGTCGGCAACGGCTAACGTCTCGGCGGTGCCCCAGAGGCCGTACTCATCGATCAGGCTGCCCATAAGCTGAATGGCTTCCCGGGCGGTTTTGCAGCGTTCCAGCGCGACGCGGCTCAGTTCCGCCGCGTAGAATATGCCGCCGCCTTTTTTGTACGGAACCTCCGGCAGATGCGCGGACATGTCCGTGCATTCGCCAAACATCAGGCCATGTTCATTGGCCACGCCGTAGTCCGCGTCCATGTAGGCGTAGGTGTGTTCCACTTCGGGTATGTAGCCGATGGGCACCGTGCGGGGTTTGCCGGGGTAATTGTACCCTTCGCTCCGTTCCGGCGCCACAAGGTTCGGCTGGTCAAAGGCGTTGTACTCCGGCATGGTATTGAGCGCCACCGCCGTAGGATAAACAGGTCGCCTGCTGCCTTTCGGGTGATCCTTCGCCGGCACATAAATCAGATTCATCTCCGCGCCGCGGCCGTCGTTGGAGTGGGAAACCATCGTGCTCCCGTCCGCTGACGCGCCCTTCGTCACCACCATGACGGTGCACGCCTCTGCGCCTGCGGTCAAAAGCGAAACCAGCGCCATACCTGCAATCATCTTTTTTAACATAATACCCTGTCCTCCCTTCAGCAGTTTGTCTTCCTGCAATCATTATATACCAAAGAGTCGTAAAAAACTATGGAACGCCTGCAAAAATCGTGCGCGGGAAGGCTTTGCCTCTTACCGGATCCACGTCTTCTCCACGTACCGGGCGATGATAAACCCCATCATCTTCCCGATGTCGCCGTATCCGTCGTTCATCATCTTCTGCGGATCGACGAGGAGCCTGCCGCCTGCCGTATAATCCATGGGGTACGGCTTGAGCGTGATATACACGAGGGCGAGGCAGCAGAACACAAAGCCGGCCAGGAGCAGCCGGTTTTCTTTTTCCGGACGGGCGTCCAGATACCGGAACAGTTTCGCGGTGAAAAACAGGCTCAGGACGGAAACGCCCAAGCCTACGCACACATCCTGCGGCGTATGGACCCCCAGGTAATTTCTGGAAAACATGGTCAGCACGATAAACGCGGCAAACAGGACGGAAGCCACCCGCAGCCGCGGATCTTTCCATGTGTTCACAACCATCCCGCCCGCCAGGGGCGCCGCCGTCGTGGTGTGCCCGCTGGGGAAGGAATACCCTGTCGCCGTGACAATGGCCCTGCCCGCAGGAACGATCCGGGTATCGCGGATCCAGGGCCGGTACACGCAGGCCGTCAGTTTCACCAGGGGCGTGACCACCATGCAAAAATAATAGGCCACCAGCGCGTACAGACCGTCTTTTTTATTCCTGTTCCAATAAAAATAGACCGGGAACAGGATCAGATAGGTCACGGCAAACATGGACACCCATTCCATAAAAGGCGTCAGCGCGTTATCAATACTGTTGCGAAAATCCTGCAAAAAAAGCAGATACTGTATATCCATTTTTCTCCTCCGGCGGTTTTTTTCTACGTAATAACCGGCCTTACCGCAACGGCCTCAGCTTCCCAGCAAACGTTTCACTGCCCTGCAGGTCTCCATAACGTTTTCGTTATGGACCCGCGTCGCGTCAAAGCGGGCCACACGGAATACAAACTGGATGGCAACGCCTATGCCCAGCGTGGCAATAACCGTTCCGATCCCTACTTTCGCCCCCAGGGCCCAGCCGGTCAGCAGCGCCGATCCTTCCAGAAACACGCGGATCACGCCCACCGGCACCCGGGGAAAACGCCGGCAAAGCGCCACCATCAGCGCGTCCCTGGGGCCGCAGCCAAACCCGGCGTCCATATAATAATAAGAACCGACCGCGCATAACAGCAAACCGGCCACGAGGCAGATCATTCCCGCCAGCATGGAATGAAATTCCGGAACCAGCCGGAACTGGTTGAACAGCGTGACAAAGGTTCCGATCAGAACCGCGTCCGCCACCATGCCCCAGCCGATTTTCTCTTTTACCAGAATGTCGATCAAAAGAATTGCCAGCGCAACCAGATTATGAACCGTACCGTAATCGATCCCGGTACTGTTCGCGATGCCTATATCCAGCGCCCACCAGGAAGAAAGGCCTATGTTTGCCTGAACCATAAGGTACGCGCCGGCCGCAAACAGGAACAGGCCAAAAACAAGTTCCGCCGCTTTCACCGCATATTCAGTTAATCCTGTCTTGGGATAATAACTTTTATGTTCCATCAGTCAGTGCCTGCCGGCAGAAACCGTTATTACCCCAGATACGGCGCCACCGGTGTATTGCGCGCATCTGAGTCCATAACATCCTCCCGCCGTTCTGTCCAGCCGCGATTTATATTCGTAAACATCATTTATTCGTAAACATCATTTTTATTCATTATAACAAAACAGCCGCAGAAAAATCTACGGCTGTCGGATTCACTATGAATTTATAACAAAACAGCCGTGGAAAATTAATTCCACGGCTGTTGCAAAGCATCATCGACAGTTTTTGTTTTGGTTAGTCTCTCAATCTGCTGCGCCGCACGGCGCTGCTCTTTCCCGGCAATCGTCTCCGGTTACTCAGACAAAAGACTTTCCAGCGTTTTAAACAATATCTCCGGCTCCACCGGTTTGCTCAGGTGCGCGTTCAGGCCTGCCTGCATGCTGTGCTGCACATCTTCATCAAAGGCGTCGGCCGTCAGCGCGATGACAGGGATCTTCTTCGCGTCAGGCCGGTCCATGGCCCGGATCCTCCGGGTCGCCTCCAGCCCGTCCATTTCAGGCATCCGCAAATCCATCAGGATCGCATCGTAATAGCCCTCTTCGTGTTTCGCGAACATTTCCACGGCAATACGCCCGTTTTCCGCATGTTCCACCTGTATCTCACGCATGGAGAGCACCATCATCATGATCTCGGCGTTTACCGAGACGTCTTCTGCCAGCAGTACCCTGCGGTTTTTGAGATCCGCCGTCTCCCGGACAAGTTTCGTGTTCTTCTTCTGGAAAGCCTCCCTGAACTCATCAAGCACCACCCCGGCAAAAAGGGGTTTGGCGACAAATGTGTCAACGCCGGCCTCCCTGGCCTCGTCCACCACTTCATCCCAATTATACGAGGTAAGTATGATGATCGGCGTTTTGTTGCCCACGGCAGCCCGGATCTGGCGCGTCGTTTCCAGCCCGTCCATGTCAGGCATGCGCCAGTCCACCAGGATCAGGTTATAGGGCTCGCGCCTGGCGTTCCGCACTTTCACCATCTGCAGGCCTTCCGCCCCGGACAGCGCCTTTTCGCAATTCACGCCCACCTGCCCCAGCACGAGCTGGGCGTGTTCGCAGGCGATGGGGTCATCATCGATCACCAGCACGCACAGTTCGCTGGTGCGCAGGACGTCTTCCTCCTGCCCGCCGTCTTTGCGGTCGCAGTCGGTCAGCGTAACCGTGACCGTAAACGTCGTTCCCTTATTCTTCTCACTCTCCACGGAAATCACTCCGCCCATCAGCTCGACAATGTTCCTGGTTATGGCCATGCCCAACCCGGTGCTGCCATAGCGGTTTGTCCTGGACGAATCCTCCTGGCTGAACGCGTCGAACAGCTTCGGAATAAACTCCTTGCTCATCCCGATGCCGGTATCGCTGATGATAAAACGCAGCGTGGATTTTCCGTTGAACCGCGCCACGGATTCCACAACGAAGGTGACAGTACCCCCGGACGGCGTAAACTTGACCGCGTTCCCGAGGATATTGATCATAACCTGCCGCAGCTTCATGTCGTCGCCGATATAATAATCGCAGACCGGCCCCTTCACGCGGCATTCATAGGCAAGGCCTTTGTCCCTGCACTGTCCGCTTATGATCGTATTGACCTGGGTCAGCAGTTTCGGAAACGAAAACTCTTCATTTTTCACAACCATATGGCCGGATTCCACGCGGCTCATGTCAAGGATGTCATTGATTATGCTGAGCAGATGCTGGGCCGATATCCCCATCTTCTCAAGGTGATCCCGCGTCGTCGCGGAAATGCCGGGGTCGTTCAGCGCGATCCGGTCCAGTCCGATGATAGCGTTCATCGGCGTGCGGATCTCATGGCTCATGTTTGACAGGAACGCCGTCTTTGCCTTGTTGGCCCTGTTGGCCTCTTCCAGCGCGACGCTCAGCGATTCCCGCTGTTCCGCCAGTTCCCGCATCATTTCCTTTTGTTCCGTGATATCCAGGAAAACGCCTACATAGGTTATGGGGGTGCCGTCAGGACGGCGCGTGGGTTTGCCGACAGCCCGGTACCAGCGGTATCCCCTGTTTTTCGTCCGCAGGCGGTACTCCACGTCATAGGTCGTCCGGCCGGTATAGTCGGAAACCGTTTCATTAAATGCCTTCATCACGCGCTTCCTGTCATCAGGATGCAGCAGAGCGGACCAGGATTCGAGCACATCCGGAAAGTCCTCCGGACCCTGATACCCGAGCATCCTCCGGAACTCGTCGCTCCAGTAGACACGGGTCATCACGCCTTGTTCATCAAAATCCATCGTCCATTTGCCGGACCCGAGCATTTCATGGATGGTGTTGAGGGACGCAGACTCGTTTTGCAGCTGCGCGTAAAGCGTATCCAGTTCCTTCTCCCGGCTTATCTCGATCGTCACGCCCCTGAACTGCACCGGCGTCCCTTCCGCGTCCCGGTACAGTATCCCCTTGCTGCGAAACCACCGGACCGAGCCGTCCTTTCTGCGGAAGCGGAAATCATAGCCCTTTTGGCATATAAGGTCTTCATTAATCGAATGGACGGTCGTGTCACCGAGAAAATCTTCCCGTTCATCCGGGTGGACGCCCTGCACAAACGGTTCGAGTTCATCCGGAAAATCGTTCCGGTCCGTGTAGCCCATCAGCCTGCGGAAACCGTTGCCCCATTGCACGGACGCCACAGAGCCGTCAGGCGCGTAGTTGATCACCCAGCTTCCCGCCTTTGTCAGATCGGTAAGAAGCCGGTTCGTTACGGACAGCTCCTCTATGATGAGCCTGTCTTTCTCATCGTGTATCCCGCTCATAAATGACTCCCTCCATCCGGACCTTTTATCCGGATCCAGCCGATGCACATGTCTTTCGCTTACCGTACCGTTTCTTTAATTATATCAAAACAGACATAGAAAATAAACACCGGCTGTTGAGGAAAACGCGCAGGTTTTGCTTCAGCATATCCGGTCTGTCAACCGGCAGTCAGAACAGATTCTCTTCCTTCTTCGGCTCTTTGATGATCCTGAAATAGTTTTTGTAAACCATCAGCCTGACTTTCCCATTGACGGGATACGGCCTGTTCGTGCCCTGCAGCGAATAATAAATGAACCGTTTTCCTTTCAGCGTGTCCACCAGAATCTTGCAGACCTGTCCCGGCCGGTGGTTATAGCTTACGACATCGTCCATGTATCCGTACACGGTGCCGGTGATCTCCTTGCCTTTCAGGGACACAAGGGCATATTTGTAAAGGGAATAAACCACAACAACCGTCGCCCCGGCGCCCACCAGCGCAAAGGGAACGAAAAAGAGACGCGGCATGCTCTCGCTGCCCGTAGTTATATCCTCAACCCAGAGGGGCATGCATCCGACAATGCCGAACATGACGGAAAAGATGCCCGCGAAGATCGTGTTCCAGAAAGTAAGGCTTGCGTTACTGCAGTCGATCGTTTCGTACTCGGCCGGAAGGCCGGCCGTGTCCGCTCCGTCGGCGCGGCAGCCGCAATACTGGCATACCTCGGACAGCAACGGCGCGCCGCAATGTTTACAGACCCTGTTTTTTTCAGCCATAGATTTTTACCTTCCCGTCAACCCGCGATTTGCTTCACTGCCATCATTATAACAAAACAGCCGCGGAAAATAAATCCACGGCTGTCGGAAAATCAGGAACCTGTTATATTCTCTTTCGCGCTGCCGCACAGGCCGGGCCACCGGTTCCGGCGCGCCGCGTTTTATCAATGCCAGGAGCAGCCGTCTACCGCGTAGCAGGTCTCAATGCCGCCCGCAATTTGTTTCAGCTTCTCGCTGTCAAGCTCCATATCGGAAATTTCCGCGAAATACGCTTCCGCTTCCTCTTTTGTGATATCATAGCCTTCCGCTTTGGCCAGTTCCTGCAGTTCAACGGCAGTCTTGCACGTAACAGCTTTTAACATCTGCGCCTTTGTGATTTCGTTTCTGTTAACCGGCATGGTAAAAGCCTCCTGTAACTGTAAAACAGATTGTAATCAGCCCTTATTAATTTTCAAAGCAGTAGTCTTTGGGGCAGTCCGGATAGCACCCGCCGCCCGCGACTTTCTTCAGCTGCTTATCGTCCAGTTCCACATCGGCCAGCTCCGCCAGGTACGCTTCCGCTTCGTCTTTGGTTATCTCATACCCGCCTGCCTTAGCCAGCGCGATCAGTTCGTCGGCCGTTTTGCACTGCATGGCTTTTTCCAGCATTTCTTTTGTGAGTTCCTTTTTGTTAATTGGCATACTATGTCCCCCCTTTAATAAAAATCCAACGGGTATCCATTCCACATCATTTATTATAAATTAAACACGAAAAATAAACAACGTTTGTTGAGAAAAATAACGATTTGTACGATTAACATTGATTTACTTAATTATAACAAAACAGCCGCAGAATAATCTACGGCTGTTGAGGAAAATATGAATTTGTCATACTAAAACAAAACAGCCGCGGATGTTGAAGTTCCACGGCTGTTGAATCATTTACTGTGCAAAATCAGGATTTTTTAACTAATTTTTCTGATTAGTATCCTTCAATGCTGATTATTGCTATAAATACAATCTATGCCACATTCATGTGGATTTTGAACATTATCCCAGCACATGCCACCAGCGACCTTTTTCAGGGTTTCCTCGTTCAGCTCGGCATCAGCCAGCTCCGCCATGTAAGCCTCAGCTTCGTCTTTGGTAATTTCGTAACCGCCTGTCTTCGCCAGCGCCATCAGTTCGTCGGCAGTTTTGCACCGCAGTGCTTTTTCCAGCATTTCTTTTCTGAGTTCCTTTTTGTTAATCGGCATACGTTCCCCACCTTTCGAAACAAAATATTACAACGGATTTTCACCTTACATTATATATTATAAATAAAACGTAAAAAATGCGCAACATCTGTTGAGAAAGCGCTCTGTTTTCCGGTCATGGTTCAATATGCCGTAATATTCAGAATCCGGTTACTTATTAATATCCTCCAGATAATTCGCGAAATGGCCGTCCGTGATAATCTTCTTTATTTCCGGAAGTTTCTCTTCGCTGAAGGAAATTTTGTCCGGTTTCCGGTTCGGCACGTAAATAGTAAAGCTTACTGACTTGCCGGCCGCGATCGCCTCCGCGCATTCCTGCGGGATGGAATAATAGCACAGATCAAAGACATTGATCCGCTGGAAGGAGCGCGGCAGCTGGGTGTTCACAGCCTTCTGCGCCTTATAGGTTTTCCCGTCCACGGTGAAATCCGCTTCCCTGTCCAGCAGATAGCGGGACGAAGCGCTGGAATGATTGGTGAAGTTGATAATCAGGCGGAGGAAGTATTTCGCATTCTCCTCCCTGTCGATCTGTTTGATAAAAGAATACTCCCGGATGCCGTAGGTGCCCACATTTTTGTATGTGCGGTAACTGATCGTATCGGAAAAATTATCCGTTTCCACCATGATCCGGGCCTGGGCGGGCATGGCGATCATCCAGAACATGGCAACAAGTATCAGCAGTTTTTTCATGGTAATTCCCCCTTACTCCAAGATATACCCATACGCTTTCACCGCATGCACAGCATCCCGTGCAGAACACAGTTCGCCACACAGGCACTCCCAAAGGTCCGCCAGTTCCGTTTCCGGATCGTCCGTGTACAAATCGAAATCCGTTTCCAGCAGCGTTCCGCCTTTCATTCTATACCGAACGCTGACGGTGGTGGGCTCGTGGGGCACGATGCTCCAATTATATGAAGATTTTGCTGCAATGATGGCAGACTGGATGGTCATTTTTTATTTACCATAGCCCTTTTAATCATCACTAAGTTCTTCAATTCCACATTTCAGCAGATAAGAATAAATGTTGTCGTAATACTCACTATTTCTCGTTTCATCTACTTCCGGATCAACGCCTTTCGGAACAAAAAGAATCATACCCTGCCGCGCTCTTGTCAGAAGCACCCTGTACGAGTTTAATAAATATCTTTTCTGCTCAGGTTTGTTTCTCCTATTCCATCTAGTTCCTCTAAAACTATAATAATCCCAATCGTTTTTTCCTTCTTTTCTTCTTAAGTCGGCGTCCCAGCAAACTATTGCCCAGTCAATTTCCAAGCCCTGTACTTTAAACTCGCTGGCCACTATCTCTAGCATATTCGAAGACCGCAAATCATCGCTTGGGGCAAGGAACCAATTTTTAACATCAATATCTGTCGGCACATAAATTCCTTCAGGCTTTAATCTTTGCGCACTGCTGCAAGCCAGCACGCCGCTCCTTTGAGAACCGCGGACTTGATTCCTTACCCAATTCTTTGCTGTTTCGTAATCCCTTGTAATATAAACTGGATATTTTTCTGAAATAATATTATAGACGTCTTTGGCTTCATCAGGCTTATTATCAAGCAGAGCATCAACAAACTGGCATTGCTTGTCTGCCCTGAAAGATCTAATAGACGTCTTTAAATGAAGTTCCGGAATAGGATGACATCTGTCGCATCCTTCAATCATTTCACGGTTTATGTTTTTGTCTTCTACCTGTCCAAAAATTTCAGGTGAATAATACAGTTCCCACTCTTTAAAATCTTCAATACCACATCTGAACCATTCATTGATACCAACCTCACCGTCATAAATGTCCTGCCCAAGCCCAACAAGACAAATCATAACAGCCCAGTCCTGATGTCTGTCCATTATGCTGAACAACAAATGCGGTTCACTTACAGCCATCAACGGATTTTCTTTATGTTTGCTTGTCATTTTTTCTTTGTTCCAAACACGTTGCGCCTCATCAAAAATAAGAATGTTTTCCGGCGTTGCATCATTATGAGACGCATTATCTTTCTTAAAAGCATAACTGCCCTGAATCAAAGTGTTGATTGCCGCTTCTGTTTCCCTGTTGAATTGCTTTTTAGCTTTTACACTTCTTTTCAATGCTTCCCGAAGAACCTCAACCAAGGGTCCGTTACCAGAGAGATACACACTGAGGTTCTTTTTACCTTTGTCCATATTTTTGGCAACTACATCAAGACCAACTAATGTTTTTCCAGCTCCGGGAACACCGGTAACAAAACAAACACATTTACGCTTGTTGGTTTGCGTTTTATTAATAACCTCATTAATCTTTTCTTCGCATAGATTAATGTTCTCCTGTCCTGCCTCAGACTGAGCGATTTGACTTAAGTTATGGGAACTGTAAGCTTCAACCGCTGCCGCAACAATGGTTGGTGTCGGATAATAAGGCGAATTAAACCATTTTTCAAAATCAATTACCTTGTCGTCACCATAAAGATCTACGATTGAAGAAACCTTTGGAATTAGCGTTTCAATATTTTCCCGTTGTAAATGAATCTGCTTATCCGGATAACAGCCAGATGATTGAACTTTTTTATATGGCTCTGCTTTCGTTGCAATAAGAATCGGGCAAACATAAAGATCCTCGGATTCTTTATGAAAATTTTTAATATCTATTGCATAGTCTTCTGCCTGTTGCGCATCCTGTGCGGTAAAGATATCCTTGCCATTTTTAAATTCAAGGGAAAAAACCATATGTCTTATTAAAAGAATGACATCTATCCTTTTTCCAAGACGAACGATATCGTATTCAAAAATGATATCGCCTTCCATACCGCATTTTTCCAAACGGTTTTGTAATTCACTGATCTGGTTTTCCCAGGCAACAGACTGATCTTTGTTTACCTCAAATGAATGCTTTACTAATTGCCCAATTATTGAAGTAGAGTTGTCACGAATAAAACCCGGAATAGAATTGCAGTAATACGCTTTGCCGGATTTTGTAGAAAAAGTGTATTTATTCATATTGTAATGTGACTCCTCTCAATCTGTTTTGTTTCGTTGTCTGCTTCAACGATTTATTACAATCAAAAATATTGCATTACTTCATCAATACATTTTTCTAGGTTTCTTTTAATGTCACTTTCCCAAAAACGTAATACAAGCCAACCTTGCTCAAGCAACAATTCATTGACATACCTGTCTCTTTCAATATTGCGTTTCATCTTTGCTTCCCAATAATTTCTGTTAGTCGCAATCTGTTCCCCTGGTCTTTTTTCATGCCCACGTGCATGCCAAAAATCGCCATCGACAAAAACAGCTATCTTTTGTTTTGTAAATACGATATCCGGCTTTCCGGGCAAATCTTTGACATTTTTCCTGTATCGCAAGCCCTTATGCCATAATGCTTTCCGCAACAAAATTTCAGCTTTAGTATCTTTCGACCTAATATGTTGCATATTCTTTTTTCTTTGAGCAGGCGTTAAATCATCCACAATGGAACCCTTGTAACTCAACTCTTATACATAAGAAGAAGAAGTTTCTGCAGCTTTTAACACGTTTTCTTCGTCTGTGCTAAACTTATTAGAATTTCTTGCAAGTTCTAAGTCCGTCAACCGCACTTCCCTGTTTACGGAAAAAATGTCACGTATTGTCTGGTGGTTAAAATGCGATTCGGCGTAAGATTGCGCGAAATCAATGAAAATATCAACAGGCATAGCAGAACCAGAAACGCCCGTCTTGTCTGCTATTTCTTTTAATTCTGTATCGATATGTCCCTTAAATGTTCCCGAAATATAGGTAAAGAAGGCCAATGGATATTTAGCATCCACGTAATTATTCAGTTTGGGAATATACTCATGAATCATTACTCTTTTAAAATCCCCGGTTAAACTGAAACCTTTTTTATAAGCTTTATTATCCAAAATACCGCAGTATTGCAATTCATCCGATTCTACGAACACATCTGGCGCAGCAGTACTTCCCGTCTGCCCCAAATGCACGGCGCGCATATTGAAAATCTTCTTGAAAATCTCTGTGGTCGCAATTTCAAATTCAGTTGCATATTCCTGACTCATAAAGGCAAGTTCACGATATGCAAGGAAGAAATCGCTAATGTTGCCATGAGGATATGTTTTCAGAAGGAATTTTTCAACTTTCTTTTCGTCTATACCTGTCGTTTTTGCAATTTCTTGGACAATATCTGTTGTTATACTGGTTATTGGCGTTTTTAATGAAAGCAACACATATTCTTTTCTTATTCGTTCCTCATTGATTTGTGTTGCTGTTAATTTGTTTTCTTTGCTAAAATCACGCAAATCTTTTGCTGCATTTCCACGACCATACGCCCTTTGATAGTTTTCCGTCAGTTCTGGATGTGAAATAAACTTTGGATCATCTTGTATAAATGCATCTACTTCATGTTTTTTATCTGGTCGTATCATAATGGTTTGCGGACCACGATCAATATATTGAGTCAAGCTGATATAATTAAAGAATGTATTTGCAATATTGCCGAATGATTTTGTTTTGGTATCACAAACATAACCTTTTACCGTACCTGTGTTACGATATTCAACAATCATATCAACAACTTTATCAAATGTTGCTTTTTTATCTGAAGTTGCGTAATGAATGACAATTCCCTGCATTTCTGACATTGTAAGCACATTATTCAGTTTTGGTTCACGGAGTAACCTGAAAAGAAACTGAAACGGATGCACTTCAAACGAATGACTGACAGCTCCGCTTCCACTCCAACATGCGGCAGAGGGATATTGATATTTCTGCAATTGCATGCGCATAGCATCCACAAAAGAAATATTTCCCTTAATCAATTCTTCGGCAATTAAAGTTAAACGGCAAAGCTTATTCTCATCCTCCAGGAAAACAAGGCCTAAATCTTTCATTTGTTTGAAAAGCGTACGGGTTCCCCCTCCACCTTCATTCGATTTGCGTGCCCTTAAATTCCCATGTTGTGTAATATTTCGTTTTTGCAACTCATCTTCCCATGCAAGTTGTAATTTTGTATTACCCGGCCAATATTTCCCAACACAGATATCACTATACGAAATCAACGCTGGCAATATACCAGTCAGCTGTCTCTTTTGCCTTGATACAAACCAATGTGAATAAGCCATAAGCCCGCACCTCTTAAAAACCGTTTTATTCGGTAGCTAAATTAGATTCAATCCATTCATATTCTTCGCCAGCAAACGTTTTAAGTACTGCTTCAAAAATCATCTGCGCCCCTTTTGCAGGTACTGCCATTCCAATTTGTTTTCGTACGGATTCTTTTGAGCCTTCAAAAACAAAGCTGTCAGGAAAAGTCTGCAAACGTGCCCGCTCCCGGTTAGTCAAAGCGCGATTTTCAGTATAATGATAAATGTGAGTACCTCCGCCACCGCTTCCAGTTACCGTATATGCAGGTTTATTTGGATCAAGGCGCTTATAGATCTGACTTATCTTGGCGCCTTTAACATGAAGCTGTAACTCTGGCGGCAGTATAGCCGTAAAAGCATTCTCACCCGGTTTGATATATTTCAAACGCTCTACAACTTGTTTTGATTGTTTTGTAAGTTCATTATTTGCAGCGTATTGAGAAATAGCCGGTACTTCCAATGCGTTTCTACAAGAAATATCACAATTTTTATATAATACAGGACTTGGTATTTTGAATTCATAAGGCAAATCTTCACGAATTCCAATAATGATCATACGATGCCGCGCCTGGGGCACACCATATTCCTCAAATTTATATAGATTGGGATAAATACGATAACCTGCAGTTTTCAAGTCTTCCTGTATTTTTTTAAAAGCTTTTCCCTCGTTGGCGCTACGGATTCCACCAACATTTTCAGCTAAAAACCATTGTGGTTTATAACGATTGAGCGCTTTTACACCATAAGAATATAAGGGACCAAAAACACCATCAAATCCCTTTTGCTCTCCCACTACAGAAAAATCATTACAAGGAAAACCAAATGCTAATGCATCAATGTCGTCTAATGAATCAATATCTAATTTGTGAACGTCCTCACAAATCACACTTTCAGGATTATCACTACAAATATTACGGATATACGTTTTACATGTATCCTCGTCATAATCGTTAGCCCATTGATGAACAATTCGATAATTCGGATTTTGGATGCGTGCATTTATGGCGCCATAAGCCAAACCGCCAGGTCCACAAAACAATTCACCTAACCTGAAAACTGTTTTTATATCTTCCATTTATATTTCCTCTCCATTTCCTAAAACAAAATTACGCTTAAAAGTCACGCCTAAAGCAGCGGCGACTTTTTCTAAATCAGTTATTGTAAAAGATCCTCGCTTCATTTTTGAATTAAAATTCTGTGGTGATTTACCTAACCTGCGCGCTAATTCAGCCTCGCTGACATTACAGCGCACACATAGAACGCGAATTTGCTCTGAAATCTGCATATGTTCGCCTCCGTATCAATTAATTTTATTATATTATAAAATTAATTATTGATAATGTCAAAAAAAATGTTCAGCTTATAAATAAATTGACATTATTACTGAGGTCGTTTCTCATATACATAATGGTTATTCAGAACACAGCGTTACTTTTGCATTTAACTAGTCCCCCATGTAAATTTTACCATTTTTCAGTGTCCAAAAGTCCGTACTTGCACCCTGGCAGCCCCCGCATTTCCGCAAAAAAAGAAAACCGCGCCAACCCGTCATGCCAAACGGATCAGCGCGGCTTTTTTGTTTTCTTTTACTTTCTGGGCGTTTCCCCCCGCAGCGCGGCAATATTACAGCTCAGCTCCCCGATCACATCGGTAAGACCGGCCAGTTTGTTTTCCATGCGCACCAGCAAAAACCAGCTCAGCACCACCGGGAAACCAAAATCCTTAATAAAGCCGAATACCTCGGTAATCTCCGTCATGCGGCCACTACGTCGGTCGTAATGGTGCGCATGCGGCCTTCCACCGCTTCCACGATGTCGCCGCCGGATGTGTTGAAGATGTTGTTTTCAACCACCACCTGCATGGCGGCGTCGATCTCCGCTTTCGTTACGTGGGCCTTGGGTTCCTCGATGTTAAGGGTCACCTTTTTGCCCGCCGCGTTCCGGAACACCAGATCCAGATCAGTATCTGCGCTCATAATTTTTTCCTCCTTCTTCTTGACAAACAGCGCGTATTGCGCTAAAATTACTTTCGGTCACGACTCATCCCGTTGTGACCTTATTCAACTCCTAACATTTGGCGGACGCCCTTACCGGTGTCCGCCATTTGTTATTTTACTGCCCTCACTCCTCAATCAGGGAAGAGCGTTCCACCACCGTCAGGCCGGTGATGTCGTTGTCGAACAGACCGCCCAGCGCCCTGCCCACCGCCATGATTTGGGAAGGTTCCGCGGTCGGCTTCACGTTGGAGTACGTGTAACTCTTGGTCACCGCGTTGCCGTCCGCGTCTATTCCCCTGGCAATGGAAACGCTCAGGGTGCGTTTGATTACGTTCATAGTAGCTGCCATCGTCTCTCACCTCCTTTCGCAAAGCATGTTGAAGCGGGACTTACTGCCATACGGCTACACCTGCAGGTCCTACGATTCTGCCGCATGCCGCTGTGCATGCCCGCTGTATTTGACGCGTTGCAAATTAAATTATTACAACGCAGGTCAAATCCTTTTCGCCGGCGCGTCCGACTGATCCCGGATGCGCCCTCCGCCCTGCCGCCCGCCGGACAACTAGGCCGCCTTCTTCCGGTGCTTCATGCCCCACAGGTAATAGGCCGCCTTGCCCCGGATCAGGCAGCCCCCGGGGTACAGTTTCCCCTCCCGGGCGTCGTCCGGCAGGAACCACAGGTCCCATTTCGTTTCCGGGTCCCCGCTGCCGGGGCCGTAGCCGTCTTTAAACGCCACCTCGCAGTGTGTCATCACCCGGTCGGAACTGTTGGGGAAGTCCAGCTCGCTGCAGAGGATGGCCACGATCTTCGCCAGCACGTCGATCTGTTTTGCCGTGGGCGGTTCGCTGCCCAGGTCCGTCATGGCCTGGTACGGGTCCCGGTACTCGCCGGGTTCCGTGGCGCTCCAGGCTGCCTTCGCGCAGATCGCCGCGGGCAGTTCGCATTCCGCGTCGTATCCGCAGCACAGGGCGATGCCGATGGTTCCCGTGTTCCGGTGCCAGGTATGGGACTTGCGCTCGCAGAAGTCGTCGCAGTTCACATACACCGTGCCGTCTTTGCCGATGCACAGGTGGTAATCGTCAAACACCTGGCCGTAACGCCCTGCCGTCCAGTGCAGGTAGATGGCGGTGATCCGGCCTTTCGCCTGCTTCGCCATCCGTTTGATTTTCGCTTCGGTAATGCGTGTAGGGTTTTCAACTAACATAAACAATCACTCCTTTTCGTTTTTACGGCAGCGCGGATGTTGTATTTTGCGCTGCGTGTTCCGGGGACACGGTTCCGTCCGTGCCTCCCCGTTTTGCCCTTACACTTCTATATCCGCAAAAATCGAAAATTTGAAACCACTTTTTTTAAAAATTTTTAATTTTTTTTTTAAGTTCTGCTTACCGCGGCCATGGAATGATCCATGGCTGTTTTTTGTTTCGAAAATCTTCTTACATTTCTATGCATCTTCCGGGAAGTGTAAAAATTCCATGACAAAAATGACATTTTAAAAATTGAAATTTGGCAATGACAAATTGAATAAATGAATGGAATTTATTTGAAATTAATAATATAATATTTAATAATTAGTTAATTTTTATACTCTTTATTGTGCGCTTTATTAAAATAATTTGATGGTGAAATCAGTGAAGCCGAAACGACGTATTTATTCCATTCCGTATAACGGAACAAACCCTGCGTGGTTTTTGCAGGAAACTGAAAAGCGCAATAAAAATATTGACCACGTGTATTGCGAGCTGCCCTACAAGGAAATGCTCTCCCATGTTCGTTTTGCTTTTGACGGAACGAACGAAGAAAATGTGGATTCAGTAAAAGCAAACCAAAACCGGGCTGGTTATGTGTACAACTGCCTGGAGTTTTTACGTATTTCCTACGGCAGGGTGCGGCGTATCTGTCCGGTGAACGCCATGTATTACAAATTTGGTAACTTTAATGAACTGCAGGACTTTGTGATCAACATTGCCCAACTGGTGAAACAGTACCGCATCGACGGGTTGATTATCTCCGATTACCGGGTGGCATCTTTGTTGCACGCGGTTTTGCCGGAACTGGAAATTCACACATCCTGCAACGGGTACCAGTGGAACCTCAGGCAGATGGAGATTTGGCGGGAGAAATGCGGGGTCACCGTGTTCAACCCGCCCCGGGAGATTTTACGGATTCCTTCCAAACTGAAAGAGATGCACAAGGCCGGTTATAAGCTGAAATGTCTCATCAACGAAGGCTGCCTTATGGGTTGCCCTAATACTTTCATTCACAACCTTTCTATTTCATTGCAGTGTTATGCCGGTATCCACAGTTGCTGCCAGAACGGACTGGCGGATATCTTCCGGGGCAATTGGATTCTGCCCCGCTGGCAGAAACATTACGATGAGTTTGTAGATATCTATAAAATTGCAGGACGCAACTCCAACGGCGATTACCCCTTTAAGACGTTGGACGCCTATCTGACAGAAAATGATTCGATGCCGTTGACAGATTTAATGTTCTCCGGCACGATTGGTTTTACAACCCATGTGCTTCCTGC
Organism: Acidaminococcaceae bacterium; assembly: GCA_017405945.1. GTDB lineage: Bacteria > Bacillota > Negativicutes > Acidaminococcales > Acidaminococcaceae > Succiniclasticum. The sequence continues at coordinate 2,118 of JAFQZL010000032.1, read as the reverse complement.
AGAAATATTGCAGATGATAACACTGGATAAAGTACCGGACAAGCTGCTGACCTGCGAATGCAAAGATTGCGCGCGCTGCAACTTGTGCACAAAGATTCTTTCTGATATTGTTCCGAAAAAGTATTGGGAGGCGTTTAATTTTAAAATCCGCGTAACGAAAGAGTAATGTTGAAAAAGCGTTCTGTTTTTTTAAAACGTGGACATACATAAAACTTACAAATTGATACAGTCAGAGGAGGGAAACAACATGACAAGAAGCAAACCCAAAATCCAAAAGAAACTGGCAAAGGTAGTACTTGCTGCCCTGATGTTCGCCGGGGGGACACAACTTGTGATACATCCGTCAGTGGCGGAAGCGTTTACTATTACAGTAGAAGACGCAAATGATCCTTTGTCTGTGACCGGTATGGCAACTAGTGGCTATTATTTTTCTCCTAACTCTGCCGAATGTACAGAATTGAAGATTACTGGAGGTACTGCTTCATATTTATATGCCGGTTTCCAAGACTATTTTTCAAACGGAGCTGATGTTAGTGGCCATACGATTACCGTTGACGGAGCTACAGTAGGTGCTGTTGTAGGAGGTTTGGGTTTTTCTTCGGCAAACGTCGAAAATAATACGGTTAATATTGTTAGCGGTACGGTAAACAATGCTTACGGAGGTTTAATAAGTAGTCCTGGCGTTTCTACTGCTTACGTTAATAATAATACGGTCAATGTCAGTGGTGGAACAGTAACGAGCACTGTTTATGGTGGCAGAAGTGAAGCTGACGCCAATTACAATACGGTCAATATCAGTGGCGGTACGGTCAAAGATTATGTTTATGGAGGACAATCTACATATGGCATAACAGCAAGTAATAATACTGTTACCATTAAAGGTGATGCGGTTTTAGGTCCGAGTGCAGTTATTTATGGTGGTCACGCTATAAGATATGGTGCTTCTACTCCGACTTATGGTACTGCTTCTGACAACACGGTCAACATTTTAACACCTATTAAAATTATGGGTTTATACGGCGGCTTGGGCGCTACTGCCAAATCCACAGGCAATACGCTGAACATTGCGGCAGTTGGTGTAAAGGTTGAAAGTTCTTCCGGAAGCGCAGTAACGTATTTCCAGAACATAAACTTCTTCCTGCCAAAAGGCAGCGCCGGTCAGACTATGCTGACGATTGAAAACGGCAACGAAAACGATTTGGACGGTGTAACAATTGGCGCAGCCGTACTGGAAGGTTCTGATCTGAAAAAGGACGATACAGTAACACTGATTAAAAAAGATACGGGCGTAGGAAATGTGACGTTGTCGAACACAACTAACGGCAATGTAACGTTCCTTGCAGCGAACAACCTGGCAACCGATAAAAAATATGAACTGAGCATCAGCAAAAAAGATGATACTACCATCATCACTACGGTTGAGAATGTGGAAGAAGTAACACCGGATCCGGAACCGGAACCGGAACCAAAACCCGAACCGAAACCGGAACCGAAACCGGAGCCGACTCCCACACCGGAGCCGAAGCCGGAACCGAAACCGGAGCCCAAACCCGATCCTTCCAACCGGCTGAAGTCACCGGTAGAAACCCGCATGGCAGTGGCGACCATGATCAACGCGGGAAGCGACCTGCTCGCCGGCCAGGGCATGCTCAATGCGCAGGCGGCGGCCGGAGACAAAGAAGCGGCCGGCGGTTTCAACAGCTTCGCGGCCGTAGGCCTTTCCAAGCTGCGGGCCATGAGCGGGTCCCACGTGGACATCAAAGGCATCGGCCTGAACCTGGGCTTTGCCAGGGAACTGGAAAACAGCAAGGGCAAGCTGCTGTTTGGCCCAATTGTGGAATACGGCCACGGCGATTACGACAGCTATCTGGACAACGGCCTTAAGGCGGACGGCAATGCCAGCTACTGGGGCCTGGGCCTGATCGCGAAACAGACCAACAGCAACGGTTTCTACTATGAAGGCAGTTTGCGCGCCGGCCGTACGAAATCCGATTACAGTTCGCAGCTTTCTCCGTTATCCCATGCAGACTATGACAGCAGCGCTACCTACTGGGCGGCGCATCTGGGCGCGGGCAAGCTGGTGGACATCGGCCACGACAACACGATGGACATTTACGG
>JAFQZL010000031.1 GCA_017405945.1 Acidaminococcaceae bacterium | reverse complement strand
GCTCCCAGCGGAGAACAGCCGCCGCGGATATAGCCTGTCAGCGGCAGGACTTCTTTCAGATGCACCATTTCGCAGCGCTTGTTTCCGCTGACCCTGGCCAGCGCTTTCAGGTCCAGTTCCCCGTTTCCCGGAATCACCGCAAAAATAACCCCTGTTTTATCACCGCGCACACACAGTGTTTTAAACACCTGCTCCGGCGGCATGCCGACTTCTTTTGCCACATGCACGGCATCCAGATGCTCTTCATCAACAGGATACGTTTTCAATTCGTATTTGATCTGCAGCTCGTCAAGAATTCTGGCTGCATTTGTCTTCTTTATTTTTTTCAAAGGAAATACCTCCCGCGCTTTTATATAGTAAACCAATTTTTTGAAAAACGCAAATGTCTCTGTTATAATTAATTATGAAATAATTGAGTTTTAGTTTTTTCAGACGTGAATTACAGTAAATACTTCATTTTGATTTTTCAAAAACAGTTTTTCTTGCTACAATAAAAATAGTTAATAAATACATTGCATTTGACTTTTGCAGAAAGAGGCGCGGAAAATGGCACTGAAAATTGCATGCGGACAAATGGAAATCGTCGCCGGGCGGCCGGACCTGAATACTAAAAAAATGCTGCAGCTGATAAGCCTGGCGAGGAAAGAAGCTGTTGATATTTTAGTGTTTCCCGAACTGGCCATACCCGGTTCCCTGATTGGTGACCTGTGGGAACAGAATGCGTTCCTGAAAGACTGTGAGGCATACGGACGGCAGGTCGTTGACGCAACACAGGGAATCACAGTTATTTTTGGCAATGTAGCCATCGACTGGAAACGGAAAAACAAAGACGGACATATACGTAAATACAACGCTGCCTTTACCGCACAGGACGGAAAGCTTATTTCCACCGACCAGGGTCTGGATTTTGCAGCGAAAACAACTCTTCCCGCCAGCCGGCAGTTTGACGATCCCCGTTACTTTTCCGGACAGGAAATACTGCTGAAGGATAAACGCATTTCCCTCAAAAACGGTCTGGCCCCGGTAACGGTAACAGTTCGAAACGTCAAATACAAGCTGGGTCTTCTGTTGGGTGAAGACGGCTGGACGGAGACCTCTCCCCTTTCTGTACCGTTTATGCTGAAGCAGGGCGGCGCGGAACTTTTATGCAATCTTTCCAGTTCCCCTTTCACTCTGAACAAAAACAGCCGGCGCCACTTCCTGTTCGGGAAACAGGCAAAAGAACTGAAACTGCCAGTGGTGTACTGCAATCATACAGGAATCCAGAATACCGGTAAAAACATTTTCACGTTTGACGGGCAAAGTTGCGTTTACGGTCCTGACGGAATGGTCAAAGCTGCGGCGCCTATATTCGAAGAAAAACTGCTGATTTTCTCCTGGGATAAGGAAACCGAAAAGATACGCGCCTACTCGGCAGAAGATGAACTGATCGCCACAGAAGATGACGAAACTGCTATTGTGTATAAAACCATTCGCTACGGTACTGTTCTTTTCCTGAAACAAACCGGTATCAAACGCATGGTCTTAGGCGCTTCCGGCGGCATCGATTCTGCTGTTACCGCCGCCTTGTTCACGGATATTCTCGGACCGAATCAGGTTTTACTTGTTAATATGCCCAGCCGCTATAATTCGGAACTGACCAAAAATCTGGCACAGCAACTGGCGGAAAACCTGGGTTGCTGCTACACTATCGTCCCTATCAACGACAGTGTTTCGCATACAGTTGAGCAGCTTTATACTCCTATCCACAATTACTCCACCAATCGGGATTTTAAAGTAGAACTGAACGGGATCATGTATGAAAATATACAGGCCCGCGACCGTGGCTCCCGGATTTTGGCCGGTTTTTCCGCCGCATTTAAAGGAGGTATCAGCTGCAATGCTAACAAAGCGGAAATCACGGTAGGTTACGGTACGTTTTATGGCGATCTGATAGGTCTTTTCTGTCCAATGGGAGATTTGTGGAAATATCAGGTCTATGCCCTCGGAAGATACATCAATGAATATGTTTATAAACGTAAGGTAATTCCCGAACCTGTTTTTACGATCCGTCCCAGCGCCGAACTGTCACAGGAGCAGACGGTTGGAAACGGCGGGGATCCGCTGGTTTACGAATATCACGATTATCTGCTGCGTGCTTTTGTTGAAAACTGGGAAAAGACCTCTCCTGCAGACATCCTGAAACACTATATCGATCAGGACCTGGAAGTATTTTTAGGCTGTGAAGTGGGTCTTGTTGCCAGACTCTTCCCCAGCCACGCCGCTTTTTGTCAGGATCTGGAACGCTGGTACGGGTTGTTTACCGGACTTGCGGCAGCCAAACGCATTCAGGCTCCTCCGGTATTAAGCCTCAGCAAAAGAGGTTTCGGCTCTGACTGCAGGGAAGCGCAGATGACTACATATTATTCGCTGGAATACAAGGAAATGAAAGAAAAACTGTTAGTACAGGAGCGGTTATTTTAAATGAAACGAAACTTGCATTCTTTTTATCGTATGCTTTCTCTTGGTGCTATTTTCTGGACGACGGTTTCCATGTCTGCCTATACCCCTCATGAAACCGGTTCACGGCTTACTGCCAGTGGTGAGAAAGCGAAAGAGGGATATACCTGCGCGGCTAATTTTGTGCCGATTGGAAGTGTTATTATCTACGAAGGACACAAGTATTATGTGCAGGACAGGATGAACCCAAAGTATAATCGACATGTAGACCTGTTTATGGAGTCACATAAAAAAGCGCTGCAATTTGGGCGCAAAGAAGCCAAAGTCCAGGTCATCACGCCGGACGACAGCCATCTGAAGCTCCCGAAAGATGATAAGACTGTTAAACCTGTTCATAAAACCGATGGGCATAAACAAACGGAAAAGAATCCTAAACAAACCGTAAAAGAACATACGCAGACAACAAATGAAGAGAAGCCGCAGGCACCGGCAAAAGAAATTAAGGTTCGGCAAACTGCTGACAACAGTTCACACAGCCGCGGGCCCGGCGCTGCCCCGGTAATAAAACCTCAGGCCAGACCCTGAAAACCGGTAACTGAAGCTGTACAATACTATTCAGTTTGATACCCTTTTACAAATTACAAAATCCATGTAAAGTCATATAAAAAAACTGGAGACCGGAGCATATCTGTCAGGCAGTCCGTTCAGCGGATTACCGAAATAATTCAGAGATAATGCTCCGGTCAGTTTTTTTCTTTAGGGAGACGCTGATAAACGTGCTATGCAATAATCCGGGAATAAATCAGTGACTCCTTAATATTACAATTCGATATGAGCGCCTTTTGCCAGCGTTGCTTTTGCATCTGCAATGATCTTTTCGATTACAACTTTGCAGGGCAGGACTTCGTTTAATACGTTCAGGCTTTCACCTACCATGACGCTGCCATTTTCCGTGTCGCCTTCCTTCATGCCCAACCGGGCCGTTCCTGTTCCCAGTTCCATCAGTTTTTCTTTTGGCGCTCCGCTCGTTTCTGCTTCAAGGTACTTCTGTGTAAATGCGTTTTTAAGGCAGCGTACGCCCATATTTCTTGAAAAACCGGTTACTACGCAGTCCGTGTCGGTTGCCTTGACGATCATTTCTTTTGTTTTCTCGTGGATGGGACATTCTGTTGTCAGCAGGAACCGCGACCCCATCTGCACGCCGTCCGCGCCCATCAGCAGGGCTGCTGCCATGGCGCGTCCGTCAGAAATACCGCCTGCCGCAAGCACAGGTATTGGATACTGTTCTTTAAGCACATTGGAAAGCAATGCCATACAGGTAAGGGTTCCGATATGTCCGCCGCCTTCCATGCCTTCGATTACCATTGCGTCAGCTCCGGATGAAGCGATACGTTTTGCCAGTTTAACATTGGGTACTACGGGAATCACTTTGATTCCGGCTTTATGCATCTTTTCAATCCAGGGTACCGGGTTACCGGCGCCGGTGGTAATAAACGCGACCTTCTCTTCACAGACAAGATCCGCTATTTCATTTACGTTAGGAGCCATCAGCATCAGATTAACACCGAAAGGTTTATCAGTAAGGCTTTTTGCCTTTTTGATTTCTTCTGACACCCATTCGGTGGTGCGTCCACCTGTGCCGATAATACCGGCCCCGCCAGCTTCCGAGACGGCGGCGGCCAATACTCCGTCGCTGCTCCAGGCCATGCCTCCCTGCACAATCGGATACCGGATTCCTAACAATTCACAGAATCTGTTTTTCATGTGTTGTCCCCTTTCTGACATATTGTCATTCGCAATTTATTGAAACAGTCTTGAGAGCAAGATAATAATCGCGCCTGCTACTGCACCCACAATTCCTATAAACAAGAAAGCCGGAAGAACAAAAAAGATGATCCCCAGTACAATCAGGGCAAATATAATCCAGGTCAGCAGACCTCCTCCCAGCCGGTACACCTTAAAACCGGAAGGATTCCTGTTATCTTCGTATGGTCTGTCGGCCCGGTGAAAAGTGTCTTCCTGCCGGGAATAACTGTCCTTCTCCTGGTATTCGGCACGCTTTGTGTAGCTGTCCTCGCCGGAAGAGCCTTCCATTTCAATGGTTGTTCCTGTAAAGTTATCCCTTTCTTCCCTGGTCAGGCTTTTTGCTTCAATATCAACCTTTTTGTGGCAATAAGGGCATTCAGTGAGACCGTCATCAAACTCATGCCGGCAGAATTCACATAGCATGGATTCTCCTCCTTACGAAAAAACCATATTCATAAAAGCATCTTCACTTATGTAACGTGGGTCAAAAGGTTCCAGTTGCAGTACATCCTTGATTACAGCAGTTCGTTCCGCAATAGTTTCAGTATCAATGTGGACCTTTTCCGCATAGGGAACCACATCCATCAGGAATGTCTTAGTTATTTTCATATAATTTTCCAATACTGCCAGTGCCCATATCATGTAGTCTTCGTCCCTAAAACAGGCGATGGGACGAAGGGAGTAAAAATCCCCCCACATCTGTGTAAGGTTTTTCCGGTCTTGCCATGACAGATGCAGCAGTTTGCCGAACTGCGAAAGGAACTGATGCACCGGGTCATCTTTTCTGATTACCGCGGGTATATACTCTCTGACCTTTTCGGAAAGATGGGTCAGCTGTATGACGGCGTCCGGAATCCCCGCATAGGCGACCATATGCATAACCAGTGCCGGATTAGCATTAACAAATTGCTCCCAGTCCGCGTCAGGATGAGCAACCCTGTAATACGCAAGAAACCCCGACAGACGGTTGTAAAGGACTTTTTGTACGGGCGGCGCTACAATAACGTTGCGCAGGTATTCGGTAATCAGATTACCATCCTCGAACACATGGGCTATACACAGAAAATTGCGGATATCCACGGTTTCGTCAACAGGCAGGCTCAGCTCGGAAATACTTCCTGAAAAGAAATCCCTGCAGCTAAACCAACCGTCAGCTTCTTCTCTTTCGATGGTGAAAACCATAAGCTGGATCTTCTGCATCGACGCCAACAGTTCAGTCAGAGCCTTATTAGATTTGCCATATTGGGAATCCGGATGATTCTTATAATATGTATAAAAATGATCGATTGGTCTTTCGTCTGTATCCCTTAAACGGTAATCAAAAATAAAATACTCCCAGAAAGAAGCAAATAGTTCCGGTCTTTCCATATCCGTTTCCGGTTCCTTGTCTGAACCGAAAAAAGCATAGCAGGCGCGGCGCCGGTCCAGGCTGAAGCGGGCATCGCCAAAATAATTCTGCATCATATCAAATAGTACGGCAAGCTTTTGCCCCAGCTGCATGAAGACTTTCGTTTCCAGATCAGGCTCACGGTTAGTACGGAAATTTTCATACTCCTCCGGCAGGGATCCGTCGTTCTGGAAAAGCAGCAGCCTGCCATCCGCCCCCAACAGCTTCAGACGGCATTTTGCTGCGGCAGTATCACCGCTTATGGCCTTTTTCTGCTTTAAAAAAGTCAGCAGGCGCTGGACAACGGACAGGAAATAATCTACATTGCCGTAATCCAGCTCAAAATCACCGATATTCCGCTGGCACCAGCTGATGCAATAAATCAAATCCTCGCCGGTCATGTCACCAATCCGGTAAGACGTGTTTCCGCAGTAAATCAGCAGGTACATGACCTGCTGCCATATTTCCAGAAGTTCATCATCAGAAGCGCCATGAAAGGCCTCGGTCCTTAAAAACTGTTCCGCATATTTTCGGTCCAGGACCGTATTCCAGCCTTCATCATCATTGTATAGTTCGTTAATAACGTCGTAAATATTTGTCATTCTTCTCCCAAAACTAAAACTTCAGGTGTTAAAGTAACATTATAATCTTCCAGAATTTTATTCCGGATATATTCAATCAGTTGCAGTACGTCCGCAGCGGTAGCGTGATCTGCATTGACAATAAAACCTGCGTGTTTGGGGGAAACTTCAGCACCACCGATACGGAAGCCTTTCAGGCCGGACTGTTCCACCATCTGGCCGACAAACCGTCCTTCAGGACGTTTGAAAGTACTGCCGGCGCTGGGAATATCCAATGGCTGTTTGCTGATACGGCGCTGGCTGAAATCATCCATTTTAGTCTGAATTGCCGCCTTGTCGCCCTTGTTTACCCGCAGCGTTACTGTAAGTACAATAGCATCGGAATTCTGCAACGCGGAATGACGGTAGGAAAAATCCAAATCGTGCCTGTCCAGTGTTTTTATTTCGCCACACCGCGTCATTACCTGTACGGACACCACCGTATCTTTCATTTCCCCGTCGTAAGCGCCGGCGTTCATAAAGACAGCACCACCAAGACTGCCGGGAATACCTACTGCGAATTCCATGCCTGTATATCCGGCTTCTCCGATGATACGGCAGCACTGTGCCAGGGATACGCCACAGTCAAATACAAAAGTATCGCCATCCTGTTCCCAGTGCTTCAATGCATTGCCGAGCTTAAGTACAATACCGCGGATGCCCTTGTCCCGCACTAAAAGATTGGACCCGTTTCCTATCACCGTCAGGGGAATCTGTTCCTCCCTGGCGATGAGCAAAATTTTTCGAATATCATCCAGATCTGCGGGAATTACCAGCGCGTCGGCCGGCCCGCCGATATGGAACGATGTGTGTGCCGACATAGGTTCATCCAGACGTACGTGGCCGGCAATTTCTGATGTTAAGCGAGAAAAAGATTTCTGATTCAGCATTTTATTCCGCAACTTCCTTTACTACATCCGTAATGGTCTTTGACACATCCTGGAACATCAGCTGGAAACGCTGGAATGCATTCAGATAATTCACTGCCAGCGGATTCAGGCTAAGTGTCCGCATCATATCATTAAACTCTGCTTCCTTTTCCGCCGGAACGTCTTTTTTCTGGTAACGTGCAATTTCAACTTCCTGTCCAAGCTGCATGAACCTGGCGATTAGTGCTTTGGTGTCAGGCTCCGCAGACAATTTTTCCTTTGCTTCTTTTAAAACGGAAAACTCACGTGTTGCCCGCATTTCTCTTGCCAGCTCATTAGCGCAATCATATACCGTCATTGTATTTTCCTCCATAACTGAATTATCGTTTTACACACGTCAAATATTTTAACACATTTTAGTTTATCTGCCCATAGGGAATATTCAGATGCTGCCACCCACCCGTATCACCAAACGTAAAATGCCACCATTCTTCTTTTCCCTGGGTAAAACCGCATTCCTTCATTACTGCAGCCAGCAAATCCCGTAAGTAGCGCTGTCTTTTCGTGCCGCCTGTGAAGCCTGGGAACTGACGGACAGATACTTCATCAAAATCACTTATCATATTTACTGATTCCCCGGTTAACAGGTTATAAAGACTTACATCCACTGTGCGGCCGGTATTGCGGTCTTCCCCATTCTCGGGCAAAGGCAGCATGCCTTTCTTCTCTTTCGGCAGCAGGTCGGAAGCCAGCTTGGAAACATACCAGGGTCGGTAGCCTTCCCAGACCAGAAGGCCGAATCCCTCTGTTGCCAGCTTGTCGGATGCCTTTTTCAGAGCGGAGGCCGTTTCTGCTTCCGCAAAGGCTTCCGTTGTCTCAAATAGAGAAACACCAAAAATATTGTTAGAGCCCGCGTAACGCAAATCAAACTTTGCGTTGGGAACGGCAGAACGGATACGAACGAGCCTGCCTCGCTGTCCATGGTTCAGTTTTGCCGGCATGGCAGCACGGACTGCGGCGTCCTTTATAGACTGATAATCAGCATTCCCTTCAATCCGTATGACTTTGTTGCCTTCTCCGGGGAAAAAATCCCGGGCAAAGCGCTTACCGCCGATTTTGCAGACAATTCCGTTGCCATCTGTGTCACGTTCAAAATGAACAGCAGTTTCGGCGGAAAGCAGCGGCCCCTCCTCATTCATTGAATAAGAATCAAAATGAACTTTTCTCAGAGGAAAAATATTGGCATAGCTGAAATCCTTGTCTTCCGGATCCGTGCGGTAAACAATCTGCAGATTGCCATTTTCTTCCCGCAGCAGGAAAACAGATGCATTTCCATAATACAATCCTAAAAGGGAATTTAACTCTTTCGGCACCGGTTTCGCCGCCTGGGAAACAGGAAGCACTGATAACATGGCGAGGGTCAGGAGTATAGACAAAGAAACAATTTTTATTTTCATTTACTCTCACCCGGTTTATGAATCGTAAATCGCACATCTGACAGAGCGTTCAACGTCCGGCGTACCTTTGCAACCATTTCCAGGTCGATTTCCGCATAGATAATCTCTTCACTGCTGCCGCCTTCCGCAATGATATGATTCATCGGGTCAATGATGCGGGAATGGCCGTAGAAAGGATCTCCCTTAAAGGTGCCGACACAGTTCACTGCGGCCACATACACATGGTTCTCAAAAGCCCGGGCGCGCGACAGCAGATCGAACCCGTCACCCCTGCGGGAAGGCCACTCAGCGGGACAGACAATAAGCTGCGCTCCCTGCAGTGCCAGATAACGGTAAAACTCGGGAAAACGCAAATCGTAACAAATCGTAGACCCGCAGCAGATACCGTCCAGGTCAAACACATCAAAAGCATCACCGGGAGCAAAGAATTTTTCTTCTTCAAACATGCCAAACAGGTGTGCTTTACCGTATTGGTGAACAATCTTCCCCTCTTTGTTGATCGCCGGGATCATATTATATACCATTCCGTTTTTCAGGACCGGCAGCGAACCGGGCAGTAACGAACACTGATACTTTACGGCGATCCCACGCAGTGTTTCCACCAGCGGGCTGTCCAGCGTCACCGCTTCTTCTTTAAGATGCCCCAGCGAGTATCCGGTCGTCCAGATTTCCGGTAAAATAACCAGATTGCTTTTCTTTGCCGCTTCTTCCAGGAGCGTAAGCCCGTGCTCTGTATTCCCGGCACAATTCCTTTCTTTGATTTCCATCTGTACCAGCGCTAATTTCATTTTTCAAACCTGCTTTCTTTAAACTTCTTCATCTTCTTCGGGAAGAATTTCCTTTTTCGTCAAATACCAGGTAACCCACTTTTCCAATAACCGGAGCACCTTTGTACCGATGAAATCGTTTTGGGAAAGCGGGCGCAGCCAGGCTGCAGGCAGGTTATACAAGTGAGCACCCAGCACATCTGTGAATAACTGGTCCCCGGCGGCAAGAACGCCTGAGGGCAGCATCACCGTATCAAAAGAATCTGCCAAATGGGATTCGTCCAACAGATGAATCGCTCCTGCATAGGCCCGGGGAAAAGGCTTTCCAGCCCAGGTCAGAATAGGCACCTGCAATCCGTTATCGTTCAGCTGCTTTTCAATAGCTGCCGTTCTTTTCCCCCCATTATTGGTAGCCAACACAACCGCAATCCCTTGTTTTCGCATCCTGCCCAGCCAGTTTATGTACGCTTCCGGAACAACACTGCTGTTACGTGGCAGCAACGTATTATCAATATCCGTCAGCAAAACTTGGTACTGATGCCTGTGCATCCACTCCGGGGTGATTCTGACCAAAGATGAAAACCGGTATTCAGGATTTAACTTTTCCAGCATCATGACTGCCTTTCCTGACGGACGACGGTCCCGGAAGGGAACGTTACAACAAATCGTGTCCCCATGCCTATCTGCGAGAATACTTCAATCTGGGCACCATGCATGCGTACGATTTCCCTGGCGATAGCCAGGCCCAGCCCGGTACCTTTTAACGAACTCTGGGCATGGGATTTGTCGACTTTATAGAAGCGTTCAAAGATAAACGGAATATCTTCTTCCGGAATCCCCGGCCCGTTATCCACTACGCTCATTTCAACGGTACCGTTTGTCTGCAACTTTGTTTCATAGCGCACAAAACTTCCTTCCGGCGAGTATTTGATCGCGTTGTCACCCAGGAGCAGAATAAGCTGGACAATCTGATCGCCGTTGCCCATAATCTGTATATCTTCTTCCAGTTGTAACTTTAGGGTAATATGTTTCGGTTCCGCTTTCACCTTCAGTTTTTCTGCAACATTGCGGATAATCTCTGCCAGGGGCAGAGGCTCTGTATCGGAGATATTCAGCTTTTCGGCCGACTGGAGGCGGCTGATATCCAGCAAACCACGCACAAGCCGTTCCAGCCGGGTTGTTTCGCTGCCGATCAGATCGCAGTAACGTTTGTTCGGATCATCGCCATCCAGGCTGTCACTGACAATATCATTATAACCCCGGATGATTGTAATAGGCGTCCGCAGCTCATGGGACACATTGGCCACAAAGTCGCGGCGGATTTTTTCCATACGCGCCAGCTTGCCGAGATAATTACTCAGCTCCGTACTTAAATGATTGATGGCTTTGCCGAGCTCGGCAACTTCGTCTTCGCTCTCAACTTCCACCCTGCGGGAATAATTGCCTTTGGCGATGGCTATAGTAGCATCTTTCATGGAAACCAGCGGTTTAACGATTTGCCGGGAGAGACTCCGTACCATAAACAAACTGAGCAACAGTCCCAGAAGACCGACAATGATTGTAAAGATATAGACGTTGCGCAAAAAGCCACCGAAACCGCTCATAGGTTCCGCCATCAGGATTGCGCCCCGGGGATGGATTTTATCTCCATAGGGTACGCCTACCAGAATTACCTGCTGTTTAAAATACGGATGGTATATTTGTGAACGAACGCTCTCTCCACGGTAAATGTCTTTCAAAATTTTGTTAACATTACGTGAAACCTGACCGCTTTTGATCTCTTCCGCAAGCCGGGTCGTGTATTCATATACAGGTATGCGGTCCGCAGGGGCAGGCATGGAAACGTCCGGTTTGCCGGTTCCGACTTTGCTGCCGCCTGCTTCTGTTTTGCCTGCGGCATCCACATCCGCGGCAATATTGGACGCAGCCAGGAGATTATAATCATTGTCGAACAGCCAGATGCGGGCGCCTACCAGTCTGTCCACTGCAATGAGATAGCGCATCAGCATATACCGGTTGTTATCCTTTGTGACAAAATACTCAACGGTATCTGCCATCTCATGGCCTTTTTGGGCTAGTTCTTCTTCTTTAATTTTAAAAAAATAATCCGCGATTAAATAGGAAGTACCGGCTGTGATGCCTACCACCACGATAACGATGATGGCCATAAAGCTGTACATCAGCCGGGTACTCAGGGATTTATTCACACTGCACCTCAAAAATATTATGCTTTGACAGGTTTAGCCAGTTTCTTTTTCAACTCAAACTTGTAGCCTACGCCCCAGACTGTTTCAATATCCCAGGAGGAGTCTTTCGGAATCGCCAGCTTCTGGCGGATGCGTTTGATATGGGTATCCACAGTACGTGTATCTCCAAAATAGGTATAGCCCCAGATGGATTCCAACAGCTGGTTACGGGAAAACACCTTGCCCGGCGAACATGCCAGAAAATACAGCAGTTCAAACTCTTTCGTGGTAAATGTGACAGGTTTGCCTCCGGCAGTGACCTGCATCCGTTCCCTGTCAATGGTAAGACCTTCATACTCCACCTTCCGTTTGTCACTCAGCTTCTGGAAACCACCGGAACGGCGCAGTACGGCTTTTACACGTGCCACAACTTCACGCGGGTTAAAGGGCTTGGTAATATAATCATCAGCACCTTTTTCCAATCCAAGAATACGGTCATCATCCTCATCCTTGGCTGTCAGCATAATAATTGGTATATCGTAACGGCGACGAATCTCTTCACAGGCTGTTATGCCGTCCAACACAGGCATCATGATATCCAGCAACACCAGGTCCGGCTTTTCCTTTTCAATCATCGACAGGGCCTGTTGTCCGTCTTCTGCTTCTACAACCTCAAAACCTTCTTTGTTAAAATACACACGCAGAATCTCCCGAATCTGGGGCTCATCATCTGCAATCAAAATTTTAGACATAGCATTCTCCTTTTCTCTATTCATATTTCATGTAATAAATAAAAAACTTACGAAACCTCAACTGTTCAAACGAAGCAAAATACTTCATTCTGCTTTCATTATAATATATTATACAATATAAAAGACGCAGAAAACAGAGCCAATGGTTTCATCTCACAAAAGATTTACAAATATGTTGTAAAAGCGTCACATATAAACATAAAAACAGGCAAACCCTGAAAGGTCTGCCTGTTCATAACAACAATTTCACATATGTCTGATCAATTATACACTCTGCCAGCTCCCAGATATCTGGCACCCCAGTAACCGGTAAAGACTTCCGCAACAGAAATGCCCTTACTGCTTGATGCATGAATAAATTTACCGTCCCCGACATAAATACCGACATGGGAAGGCCCGGCGCAATAGGTTTCGAAAAATACCAAATCGCCTGTCCGCAGGTTTCCCCTTGAAATATGGGTAACAGCTTCATACTGGGTATCTGCCATACGCGGCAGGGATATACCGGCCCTGCCAAACACATAACACACAAAACCGGAACAGTCAAAGCCACCGGGAGACATACCGCCGAACATATACGGAACACCAAGCATACTGTATGCTGTTTTAAGTATGGTACGTGTCATCATGTGATTACCGTAACGGTCAGGAGGTAATTCCTTATTCAAGAGGTTGCGGTATGTAACATCATTCACGATACCGTCAACTTTTAAACCTTTTGCCGTCTGAAAATCCTTTACCGCTCTTTCCGTAGCCGGACCGAATACGCCGTCAATCGTCCCAACATCAAATTTGAGAGCCGCTAACTGTTTCTGAATATCAATCACTTCTTGCCCACGGTCACCAACGGCAAAATCAGCAAATGCTGTTGAAAACGAAAAACAGGATAACGCAGCAGCTGCGACAAACGTTGCAAGCTTCTTAAAGTACATTTAAACACCTCTCAGATAATTTGTTTTGCGAATTTCTGAGATACATAAAAAAACATGTAAAAGCTAAACAATTACTGCAATTTTATATAAATCTCCAAAATGTATACTACTATAGTTCATATTATAACACAATTTTGACAAAAGTTTGTGAACTTTTAAAGTTCGAAAAACACCTTTTGACTGAAAGATGTCGTTGTGATGTCAATTTGCGCATGTGACAACCATGCGTGTTTAAAACGTGTAAAAGGAGTTTTTTCGCTTTTTATAAAAAACTCAATTCAATTCAAATTGTGAACTTTACTTATAACCCTTATTTAAAGTACTTCACACCGCTTTCAAAAATATGCTGTTCTTTTTCACCGTAAATATTTTCCATCAGGCCGGGAATATATCGTTCGCTGTGACCCATTTTACCCAAAATGCGTCCGTCCGGACTGGTGATGCCTTCAATAGCATACAGAGAACCGTTGGGGTTCTCCGGACTGGCCATGGTGGGATTACCGTTCAGATCCACATATTGTGTAGCCACCTGTCCGTTCCGGAACAATTCGCGGATCGTTTCGGCCGGCGCATAGAAACGGCCTTCCCCATGAGACACCGCAATGGCATGCACGTCTCCCGGCTCCGTCATATTCAGCCAGGGTGATTTATTGGAAGTAATACGGGTGTAAACCATCTGGGACACATGGCGGCCGATGGTGTTGAAGGTCAGCGTGGGCGAATTCTCTTCCAGCGGACGGATCTCACCGTACGGCACCAGCCCTAATTTGATCAGCGCCTGGAAACCGTTGCAGATACCCAGCATGAGGCCGTCGCGGTTCTGCAGCAAATCGTTCACTGCTTCGGTGATGCGCGGATTCCGGAACATGGTGGCGATGAACTTGCCGCTGCCGTCCGGTTCATCACCGGCGCTGAAGCCGCCCGGCAGCATGATGATCTGGGAGTCTTTGATCCCCTTTACCATCGCCTGGATCGTTTCTTCGATAGCCTGGGCCGTCAGGTTGCGGATGATAAAAATCTTACTTTCCGCTCCTGCCAGATCAAAGGCCCGGGCCGTATCGTATTCGCAGTTCTGTCCCGGGAAGACGGGAATAAACACCTTCGGTCTAGCGATGTTCACCGGCGCCGTTAAGGGAAGTTCCCGTTTATACAACGGTTGCTCAAGCAAATCATCCGGCGTTTCGGATTCCGGTGCTTTGGCCGGGAAAATGAGCTCCAGTGTTTCGGTATAGGCTTTTAACAGTTCCGCATTCGTCAGTGTAATATCATTGACCGTAATTTCCGCGTTGTCCGTAACGGTACCCAGCGGCAGGCAGTCCAGTTCACCGAACAGCGCTTCCAAATCGGCATCTTTCGCTACTTCCAGCAACATGCCGCCGGGCTGCAGGGTAAACAGGCTTTCTGTATGGGGGAACGGCTTCACAAAACGGAAACCCAATGCGTTGCCCAATGTCATTTTGGTAATACCCGCAGCAATGCCGCCCTCTTCTACAGCTGCCGCCGCTTTGATCTTGCCTTCAAGCATCAGCTGATGCACCCTGCGCAGGTTTTTCCTCAGTACCGTAAAATCCAATACATCCCCATCCAGCAACGGCGTGCTCAGGAACACGACTTTGTCCCCGGCCTCCTTAAATTCGCTGGAAACCGCTTTTCTTCCGTCAATGACATTTACTGCAAAAGATACCAGCGTAGGAGGCACATGCAAATCCATAAAGCTGCCGGACATGCTGTCCTTGCCGCCTACCGCCGGAACCTCCATACTGTTCAGTACCGTATTGGCACCTAACAGCGCGGCAAAGGGCAGACCCCAGTCCGCTTTGGCTCTCATGCCCTGGAAGTATTCCTGTAACGTGAGACGGATAGTGTCAGGGTTCGCCCCTAAGGCAACTGCTTTCACCAGCGATTGCGTAACCGCATACATAGCCCCGTGGAACGGGCTCCAGCAGGCCACTTCCGGATTATAACCGTGGGTCATGAGGGAAGCCGCGTCGGTGTGCCCGTGCAATACGGGAATCTGGGCCACCATACCTTCCGCCGGCGTCAACTGATATTTTCCGCCAAAGGGCATTTCTACCGTAGCTCTGCCAATGGTGGAGTCAAACCGTTCGCTGAGGCCTTTTTCGCTGCAAACATTCAGCCGGCTTATATTTTTCAGCCAGGCGTCTTTCAGATCCGATGCTTTTTCTACAACCTCCGGCGTCTTATCAAACACAGAGGCGCCGGTAATATCTTTCACTAATACTTCAGCATGCTGGGCCACGCCGTTGGTATCCAGGAACTTGCGGGAGATATCTACGATCTTATCCCCCCGCCAGTACATGACGAGACGGGGTTCCTCCGTAACTTCTGCCACAATGGTGGCTTCCAGGTTTTCCTCATCCGCAAACTTCGCGAATTTTTCCCAGTCTTCTTTCCGGATCACAACCGCCATGCGTTCCTGGGATTCGGAAATCGCCAGTTCCGTTCCATCCAGACCGGCATATTTTTTGGTTACTTTGTCCAGATTGATCTTCAGCCCTTCCGCCAGTTCGCCGATGGCTACGGAAACACCGCCGGCGCCGAAATCGTTGCAGCGTTTTATCAGCACCGTTACTTCGGGATTCCGGAACAGGCGCTGAATCTTCCGTTCCGTAGGCGGATTCCCTTTCTGCACTTCCGCTCCGCAGGTAGACAGGGAATCTACCGTATGTTCCTTGGAGGAACCGGTTGCCCCGCCGATGCCGTCACGGCCCGTACGTCCGCCCAGCAGTACGATGATATCTCCTGCCGCCGGACGTTCCCGGATCACCGCGCTCTTGGGAGCAGCCCCCATGACCGCGCCGATTTCCATACGCTTCGCCACAAAACGGTCATGATAATATTCCTGTACCTGCCCGGTGGCCAGACCGATCTGGTTGCCGTAAGAGGAATACCCGGCCGCCGCCCCGATGGTCAGCTTGCGCTGGGGCAGTTTGCCCGCCAGTGTTTTTTCAATGGGCGTACGGGGATCGCCGGCGCCGGTAATACGCATTGCCTGATACACATAGGCCCGGCCTGACAGCGGATCGCGGATGGCGCCGCCCAGACAGGTGGCTGCGCCGCCAAAGGGCTCAATTTCCGTGGGATGGTTATGGGTTTCGTTTTTGAACATAACCAGCCAGTCTTCTTTCTTTCCGTCAATTTCCACAGGCACAACAATCGAACAGGCATTGATCTCTTCAGAATCATCATTGTCCGGGAATTTGTTTTCTTTCTTTAATTTTTTCGTAGCGATGCAGGCCATGTCCATCAGGGTGATGGGACGGTCGGTTTTCTTTCCGTACACTTTGTCACGGATAGCCAGATATTGTTTAAATGCGTCTTCAATGGGTTTTGTGTAATACCCCGGCTCGATTTCCACCTTGTCCAGATTGGTCATAAAGGTGGTGTGACGGCAGTGATCGGACCAGTACGTATCTAATACGCGAATTTCCGTAATGGTAGGTACCCGTTTTTCTTCTTCTTTAAAATATTTCTGGATCCACAGCAGATCTTCCACGCTCATGGCCAGACCCAGATTTTTCTGCATGGCGGCAATATCAGCCTCCGAAAGATCCAGGAATCCTTCCAGCCGTTCCACATCCGCCGGTTCCTCCCAGGTATCTTCCAGCGTCTCCGGTTTTTCCAGCGCCGCTTCCCTGGCTTCAATGGGGTTCACCAGATATTTTTTTACTTTTTCAAATTCAGCGTCGGTCAGGCTGCCTTTTAACACAAACACCTTGGCAGCAGCCACCAGCGGTTTTTCTTTCTGGGTGATCAGCTGGATACACTGGGCCGCGAAGTCTTCCCGCTGGTCATACTGGCCGGGCAGCAGTTCTACCGCAAATACTTTTTCATCGGCAGCAGGAACCAGTTCTTCCATCACCGTATCCACAGGCGGTTCAGACAATACCAACTGCAACGCCTGGGAAAATTCTTCATCCGTAAGGCCCATCAAGTCATAACGGGCCAGTACGCGGACCTTTTCCAATCCGTCCATTAACAAATTGTTTTTCAAATCTGCCAGCAAACCTTTTGCTTCTACGGCAAAGGCGTCCTTCTTCTCTACATAAATACGTCTGATCTCACTCATATTCCGGCCTCCGTGAACAGAAAAATGTTAATACAGTGTTTATAAGACTTAATAATACTCATTAATAAAGTTCACACATCTTGGAAACAACGCATCAAGAAACGAAAGAAGTTCGGGCGTATAGGACCGCATCCTGATTTTACCGGCCTCAACCAGCTGGCTGAAAGAAAATGCGCCGAAATAAAGCTGGGTAAACGCGCCCATGGGAATCACTGCGTCCGCATCGCCTGTAGTCTGCTCCAGATACAGACAACCTGTATCTGCGGTTAAGGTCACAAGATAGTTGTTCTCTTCCAGCAGGTCGTCCTGCAGCAACAGTGTAACCCGACTGTCCGGACAGCCTTCCGGCACTTCGTACCGTTCCAGTGCCTGCACCGCGTCAAAACAACGGGCCATCATAAACGGCTTTACCCGTCCGGAGTTATCTGCATCCGGAAAATCAAGCCAGGTCAGGTCGTCTTCTGTGGCTTCCCAATACAGTTTATCCGCTGTCGAAAGATGACCGCTGGCGTAGCGCAGGAGCGCCCATTTGGCGTCCGGAGTCAGGGCCACAAGTTCCTGGATATGGAATATCCTGTCATCTGTAATCTGATAGAACATGTAACCTCTGGGCTCGCTTCTGTGATACACGACTGCCGCCTGCACCTTTTCCAGCTGATGCACTGTCAGCAGTTTCTCCCACTGGAAATCCGTTCGGATTGGCAGGCCGTTATAGCCTTCCGCCAGCGCAGCGTATAAATCTTCAAACAGCGCGCTGTCGTAGGAACTGTAATGCTTCACCCACAGATTCCCGGAGGGAACCGGTACAGCCAGTTTGTCTAACGGCATCTCATACACGTGCTTGCGGTAACAGAACGCGAAATCGTATTTCTGATAAATCCCGGCATGGACAGGCATCAAAAGGGCGAAAGCGCAATCTTTTTTACGCAGCAGACGGAAGGCGGACTGCAACAATTCCTGTGTCAGGTTATGGCCTCTGTCTGCCGGGTCTGTCGCCACGCCTACAATATACGAAACGCGCTCTTCCTGTCCCCTCAATAAAATACTGTAGGGATTCAGATGAAGCATATTCTGCAAATGCCCGTCTTCTTCGGAAAAACCGCCCAGAATCAGGTTATGCCGGAAGCAGTATTCCCGGAAATACCATTGGAAGAACGGGTCTTCTTCTTTTTCAAAGCAGTAGTCCCAAAGTGCCATGACCTGGGACAATTCTGCCGCTGTAACAATTCTGCAGTTCATAGATACCTCAAATTATTATTTGACAAGCAAGCTGTATTTTTTTACCATAAACGCCGGATGCAGCGCTTCTTTTGCCTTGCGGAGACCTTCCAGTCCTATATCTTCTTCCCTGTTGATATATTTCATGTCCGGCCAGACGAATTTAGCGCATTCTGTCTGGATTGCCGCGTACAGGCCACGGATATCCGGATTGGCCTTTTCCACGTTTTCGTCGCAGACTTCCCCGTTGATAGCCTTGCCAAATCCAAACGCCTCGATTTTTCCGTTTACGCGAATCGCTCCACCCCGTAATCCCAGGGCCTCAAAATTTACAAAGGCTTCCTGAAGCGCACGAATCTCCCAGAAAATACTGGGATCCGTCTCCATCCGTGCCTTGCACCACTCTTCGCCAAAATTCAGACACTCGGCAAAATTTTCCGGATTGATCATTTCAAATACATAATCCGGATTCTCCCTTTTGAAGGTATTGTAATGGTTCTTCTGACCGTGGTAACGGCGCCCCCGTAAGGTAGCCAGGTCTTCCTGCAGATACACATAATCCCAGCTGTCCCGGTTCTCCAGGAATTCTTCTTCGCCTTTCAGACAGCTTAACCGTTCCAGCGAACATTCATAGATGCCGCGGAATTCAAAAGGACCGCCCTCCTCCTCTCTGATTTCCTTTGCCAGAAGAGGCAGATCCTCGTCTTTTCCGCCGAATGGCTGCAGGAAATAGGTTTCCCCTTCCAGTTCCACTTTAATCAGCAGGAAGCCGAATTTTTCCGCCCACCATGTGCGGTAATAATCCCTCCAGATGTACAGATTTGTAAATGCGCATTCCGAACCGAAATGCTCCGGTTTGTTCAAATAGGTTTCAAACAGGTCACGGTCTTTTACCGCGACTTCTTTAAATTCTAAAATAGGAATACCCCTTTCCGAGAAATGACACAACTCTGCGGCTGATTCCTGGTCTTAACAAAGAACTGCCTGAACAGAACGCAGAAACCGTTAAAACCTGTATGCAGCCGGGTAGTTTTATAGAATCTTGATAATATAGCCTTACATCTTATTAATTATATCATAAAAGCATTTCAATAGAAACAAAAATAAACCGACTGCCTGATCAACAGTCGGTTTCAGATACTAAGGGTCTCTAAGGGGCGATTTTACTGGCTTTGTAAAAATATATCGCACTTAATGACCAGCTTTACGTTTGTTAAAGCAGTCAAAGCAATAAACGGGGCGGTCTTCAGAAGGACGGAACGGAACTTCCGTTTCCTTGCCGCACTCGGCGCACACAGCTTTAAACATTTCCCGCGGCTGGGTTCCGTTCATACGGGCTTTACGGGCAGCACGGCAGGCAGAGCAGCGCTTAGGTTCATTGGTGAAACCTTTTTCAGCGTAGAATTCCTGCTCTGACGCGGAAAACACAAAATCATTTCCGCATTCAACGCATTTCAGGGTCTTGTCTTCAAACATGGTTTTGTCACTCCTTTTTCTTTGTACCCCATAGGAACAACTAACTTCTTACTGTACCGCTTCTTCCTTTTGATGTACTTAGAAAAAAAGCGAGAAAACGAAACAATAAACTAAGCCGGCCTTGAGATATCCTAAGCTGAAGTATACCAAAAATAAAAAACTTGTCAATGCATATTTGCAATATTATTGGTTACAATTTTAGTAAAATTTACTATTTCAAGAATTTCAGCACTATATGTTACTATTTATGCAAAGTAAATATAAAATCTGTTACATTATTTATTAAGTTTCACGCCAAATTACCGGGACAGACTTTGGCCTGCCGGTCAATATTGGGTCAGGTTTGCATAATCCAGGGTGTAAGAGCGTCCCCAGTAATAGAAACACGTTATGGAAGCGTTGCCCACATGTAAATGCCAGGCGCGGTTCAGATCCAGGCCGAGCATTGTACAAATCAGAACACGGATGATCCCGCCATGGGCCACAAAAGCCACATCGCCTTCCGGGTACCGGTCTAAAATCTCCTGCACGACCGGGTAGACGCGCTTCTGCACATCCGACATGCTTTCGCCCTGCGGAATCTTTGTATTAGCAGGGCTGGCAAAAAAATCTTTCCATTCTTTTGCGTATTTTTTCTGGATATCTTTGGTGTTCATGTTTTCCCAGATACCAAAGCTCATTTCCCGCAACGCGTCTGTTTCCTGCAGTTCCATTCCTTTTACCCGGGCAATAATCTCCGCCGTGGTTTTGGCACGTATCAGCGTACTGGTGTAAATTGCCTGCAGCGGAATATCCCTGAAAAAGTCTGCCGCTTTTTCCGCTTGCTCGATCCCTTTCTGATTCAGCGGGATATCCGTCTGTCCCTGAAAACGCAGGGAATTGTTGTAATCGGTTTCACCGTGACGGATCAGATAAAGTTTTGCCATGATGTTCCCCCTTTTGCCGCGCTGGACCGCGGCGCTTCCTTCTCCAAAAATTCTGTACGTTTTTCCTTATCCTTTTAGTTTTTTATCTTCCTGTACTTTTAAAGAATAGTCTTCTTTTTCATTATGCACGCCGGCTTCTTCAAAGGTTTCCATTTCCCTGTAAGCTTTAATCCCTGCGTCGAACAGACGCAGACAGGTCAGTGCCCCCACGCCTTCCGCATTCTTCAGGGAAAGCCGTAACGGGGCCTGCAGCTGTAGTTTTTTCAGCAAAGCAGCACTTCCCGTTTCCGCGGATTCATCCCCCGCAAAACAGTATTGCAGTACATACGGATTAAATCTGGCAGCCGCAAGAGCAGCCAGGCAGGTCGCCACACCGTCCAGCATTACTGGAACCCGCATTCCTGCTGCCTGCAGTATGGCACCGGTCATAGCAGATACAGGGAGGCATTGAAGCTTGTTCAACAGCGCGAGTCCGTCTTCTTCTACCGTCAGATCCTGCCAGTCCGGCCGCAAATCTTTTTCAAAGGTACCAAGACAAATCAGTCCTGCCTTTTCTTCTCCTATATATTCGGCCGTGAGCATCGCTCCCTCTTCCAGAAGATCATAGGCGGATTCGCCGATGACCAGGAGCGGGATAATTTTAGCATTTACATGGGAAGCGTAAACAGAAAGCGCTCTTTTCTGTAGCATCGCCGATTCAATTTCAACAGCATGTTTCACCTCGCCCCAAAGTAAAAGCAGACGGTTCTCCGGAATCACAACCAGTTGTTTATCCGATGAACCAAGTATTCCCGCGTATCGTGAGGTCATACTTTCCAGCAGTGCAAGGGAACCCACCGGTTTAATCAGATTATCAAACCGTTTTTGCGATGCATTTATGATATCGCCGCTCAGGGGCTGAATCTTCGTTACCAGTTCTTCAATATGCATATCCGTTTCCTTTTATTTGAATAAATAATATGCCAAAAACAGTACGATTACATTGCCGCATTCCGTCAGAAAACCAAATGTATCGCCGGTCAGACCTCCCAGATTCCATTTCAGGTAAAACGCCAGGGCGATACAGGGAATACAGCTGAGAACAGCCAGCTTGCACCAGGCATGTCCCAACAGGAAAAGCAGGATGGCTGCAACCAGCAATGCAAGCATCAGATAGAGCGGGCTGCCGCCGGTTTTAAACATTTCCCCCAGACCGCCGGGCCGCGCGTTGGGAAACTTCAGGATATATAGAACCATCAGCGTCCGGGTGGTAATATACATGGCAGCCAGCAGCGGACCCAGCACCGCAGGATGAAAAGAACCGAACAGGGTAACTTTTGCAAGAATCAGGATGACCGCGCCGATTACCGCATTGGCGCCCGCATGGCTGTCCTGCATGATTTCCAGCTTCCGTTGCCTTGTTCTTCCGCTGAACACACCGTCCGCCGTATCCATAAAGCCGTCATACATCAGCGTGCCGATAAAGAAAAGCTCCGCCAGCACCAGAAACACACCTAATAAATTACCGGAAAAACCAGCCTGTATTCCAAGCCGGGATGCCCCCCACATCAGGGCGCCCATAATTCCCCCCACCAGAGGGAAATACGGAACGGAACGGGCAAAGTCGTCTGGGAACCAGACATCCCTTTTTGTCATCCGGATCCTTGTCAAAAATTCCAGGCAGGTAAAGAAATCCCGCAGATAACGGAAGGGTCCTGTGGAACGTTCAGGCAAAGGAATATTTAACCGGTTCCATAAACCGGTCTCCTCTTCCACTTCTGTTCCTTTGGTCTTCAGATTCTCCTCTGGCATTTCAATCTCCTGTAAATTCCCGGTACGTATCCAATGCAGAGCGCAGAATGCTGATCGCCAGCGACGCGCCGGTCCCTTCGCCCAGACGCATGCCTGCATGGACGATAGGTTTCAGCTTCAGGACCTCCAGCATCTTCTTTGCGCTTAAATCGGAAGAAAGGTGGGAACACAACATATACTCCGCGCAACGGGGATTGATTCCGTAAGCAATCAAAGCGGCAGCTGTCGCATTCACGCCGTCTATCATGGTCGGCACGTGACGGGCCGCTCCTGCCAGCATCATGCCGGCCAGCCCGGCGTGATCGTAACCGCCCACCTTGCATAACACATCCAGCCCGTCGCCGGGTTTCGGTTTATTAACTTCCAGTCCTCTCCGGACAACATCTGTCTTGATTTTCATCCTTTCGTCGTTGATCCCGCTGCCCCGACCTACTGTCTGTTCAGCCGGAAGGTCCAGAAAGCCGGCCGCAATGGCTGCGGTAGATGTGGTATTGGCAATGCCCATCTCCCCTGTCTCCAGCAGGTTGCAACCGTTGTCGATCACCTCATCGGCAATGCGCATACCGGTTTCCAGGGCGGCGACAGCCTGATCGTAACGCATGGCCGGGCCCTGGGTGAAGTCTTCCGTCCCCCATGCTATTTTACACTGCCGTACATGGGAGAAGCCCTGCAGATCAAAATTTGTGCCCACGTCCACAACAATCATGCCTGCACCGGCATGGCGGGCCATGACGTTGGCACCTGCGGTTCCCCTTCCGTAGCCGTTGATCATCTGCAGCGTTACTTCCTGGGGAAATGCGCTGACTCCGTATTTGCAGATACCGTGATCGCCGCACATGAGGAGCATCACGGGTTTCAGTCCCCGGATACCGCGGCCGTCCGTCATCATCAGGTAATCGGCCGTCAGGCCCGGCAATATACCGAAATCTTCACCCGGCAGCAGCACGGATTCCCAGTTTTTCAACACTTCCTTACGGATGTTTTCTTTTGGCAGTTCAATATATAAATCTTCTAACATAGAAGTTCTCCATTCCATAACTGTAGCGTAACAATCACACAGGCATTACGGCAGAACCAGCCCTTTCATCTGCATAACCGTTACTGAATCTGTCAGTCAAACCGAAATGCCAGCCGCTTGATATCCACGGCCTGCCCTGCCACCACATAAAAGACTTGATCGACAGCTTCCCCGATCTGCTGGTTTACCCAGCCGGAAATATCCCTGTATTCCCGGGCCATGGCATTATCAGGAACAATCCCGCTGCCGACTTCGTTCGAAACGAATACAACGGTCCTTCCGCAGGCTCTTGCGGCATCCAGCAACGCCTGAATCTGCTTTCTTATTACAGCAGCCTTTTCGGCGGTTGTTCCCTGCGGCGCGTTTTTCCCATACAGCATATTGCTCAGATAGATGGTGATATCGTCAAATAAAATAGCGTCTGTTCGTTCACCGGCTACGGGAAATACCTGTTCCGCCTGATAAGGGGCCTCAAAAGTGATCCATCTTTTTTCCCTGCGGGCCCGGTGCAGCTTAACCCGTTCCGCCATCTCCTCGTCAAGTATCTCTGCCGTGGCAATATAACCGCAGAGGTTCCCGGCGTGGAGCACAAATTTTTCTGCAAACTCACTTTTCCCGCTGCGGGCACCACCCATTACCAATACAAGCTTGTTCTCCGTAGTCACTGTAGCATATCCTCCTGTCACTCTGACGCAGCAGTATGTGCAGATAATAATCGATGGCCTGGGAAAACCGCCCGTTGCCGCGTTTTGCCCGATGCCATTTTATACCAAGATCAACGCGGTGTTTAACAGTTTTGCCTGTTCATTCGCTTCTGATAACAGATATCATAAAACAACCCGGTAAAATAACTTTAACTATTTTATTATACCATAGAAAAAGCCCCCTGACTATGTGTCAGGAGGCATGATTCATAAAATTAGTGTAAACGTATTTAGTGTTTTCACTGCATCGTTCCTGTGAGATAAGTTCAAGGATTTGATGTGTCAGTGAAAAACTATTTACCCTCTTCCACGCCTACTTCCGTTTCAACGCGGGCCAGGATAAAGCACAGGTCCGACAGCCGGTTTACGCAGATGAGCAGTTGCGGGTTTACCGGTTCGGTTTCATTCAGGCGCAGCAGCTGGCGTTCCGCACGGCGGGTAGTTGTACGGGCGATATCCAGAGCGCCTGCCCCGGGCGAATCCCCGGGAATAATAAAATGGCTCAGGGGCTGCAACATCGAGTCAAATTTGTCGATGGTGCTTTCAAACAGTTTTACATGCTCTTCCGTAATATACGGCTGGGGCAGATTTAAGCTTGCCACGTCCGCCATCATGGACATGAGCAGCTTCTGCACATTAAAGATGGCTTCTTTTACGTCATCCCGTTTTACCAGTGAGCGGGCCAGGCCCAGTGCGGAAGTGATTTCGTCCAGATTGCCGTAAGATTCCACGCGTGTGGAGCATTTGGATACACGCTCACCGGTGTACAGACCGGTGGTTCCTTTATCGCCTGTACGAGTATAGACTGCAGCTTTTTTCGACATACTTCATAACCTCCTTACGATTTGCTTGTACCGGGTATTCGGTACGCGGACATGATTTCTGCCATTTCTCAAATGGGACCAAAATATCATATCCCCGCAGGTTTAATGAGAGTACGGGGAAAAAAGCCCAGACAAAACTGCCTGAGCTTTTTATTCTTAATAAATTTCTTCCGGTTTGAAGAAGTTTTTGATTTCCCGTTCGGCCGCTTCCGGGCTGTCGCTGCCATGAATTACGTTTTCGCCTTTATCAAGTGCAAAGTCGCCGCGGATAGAGCCGGGGGTAGATTCGATGGGATCGGTCACGCCCATCATGGTGCGGATGGCTTTAATGGCGTTGGGACCTTCTACAACCATGGCAACCAGCGGACCGCCGGTAATGAAAGCTTCCAGTTCCGGGAAGAACGGTTTGTCAACGTGTTCCGCATAATGATATTTAGCCTGGTCCTTGGTCATAACCAGCATTTTCAGCGCACAGATCTTTAAGCCACGGCGTTCAAAGCGGGCGATGATCTCACCGATTAAATGTTTGCGTACTCCGTCGGGCTTAACTAACACCAAAGATTTCTGATCCATATTTTTCTCTCCTTTAAAAATAAATTTTTTAATGAAATGCAAAATCTATCGATCCGGACGGGGCGCCCGGTATCAATCAGCATACTCAGTCTTCCAGCTTGCCCTGCCGTCTCATCTCTTCAGCCTGTTTGCGCAGCAGCGCCACGCGCTCTTCCGTGGACGGATGGGTGCTGAACAGCTTCTGCATATCCTTCGCGCTGAAGGGACACATAATGAACATATGGGCGGTGGCTTCCGTTGCGTTACGCATAGTCCGGCGGGTGGAATACTGGGCGATTTTTTCCAGGGCATCCGCCAGGTGATTCGGGTTGCCGCACAATTCGCCGCCGCCTTCGTCCGCTTTATACTCACGGCTGCGGGAGACAGCCATCTGGATCAGCGCCGCCGCGATGGGAGCCAGGATCAGTAAAAACAAGCCGGCAATGGGATTGCTGTTTTCCCGGTCACGTCCGCCGCCAAACCATAAAGCAAAGCGGGAAATTGTAGTAATAACGCCGGCCAGACTGGCAGCCACGGTACTGATCAGGATATCCCCGTTCCTTACGTGGGTCAGCTCATGCCCCAGCACGCCTTCAATCTCTTTTGGAGTAAGATAATTCATCAGCGCTGTCGTTACCGCAACGGCTGCATGTTGCGGATTGCGCCCGGTAGCAAAGGCGTTGGGTACCTGGTCATCAATGATATACACTTTGGGCATGGGCAGGTTTGCCCGCTGTGCCAGCCGTTTCACGATACCGTACAAAGCCGGTGCGGAATTTTCATCTACCTGATGAGCCCTGTACTGGGACAACACAACTTTATCGCTGTTCCAGTATGTATAGAAATTCATGGCCAGCGAAAAGATAAGCATAATCATCATACCCTGCTGACCGCCGGCAAAATCGCCGACCATAACCAGCAACAGGGTCAGCAATGTCATTAATAACGCCGTTTTCATAGTTTTTCACACGCTCCTTATATAAAACTGATATTACCAGCCTGCAACAGAAAATAATAAAACAATGAACTTCTGTCCTGCCGGCAAACAAAGGCTTATTACTTTCAAAAATAATTATAGAAAGTACAGTTATACCAATTCATTATAACAGACTTCGTTTTATTTTTCAATTTCCCCTTTTATAGCCTGGAGCATGTCCTCACTGTTCTCACGTACTTTACGGATCAGGATAGGGTTTAACAGACCGGCGATCATGGGGATGCCGAACTCGAAATCCACGGCAAGGGAAACACTGACGCCCTCTTCTGTATCACGCATTTCCCAGGCGCCTTCCATCTTTTTCAAATCACCGGCGGTCTGCTTATAGGTAATCTTAAAAGACTCCGGATAAAAGTCGTCCCGTTCGGTCCAGACGATTCTTCTGCCGTCAACATTGGACACCCAATGGGAAATATCGTAGTTCTCACCTTTTTCCAGCACCTCCACACTGACAAGGTTTTTCATAAATTTCGGGTAAGATGCCATATCCTGAATCACGTCAAAAATCTTCTGTTTTTCACCTTTAATAACAATTTCAGATTTTACAAACGGCATATAAGCTCCTTTTCTTACTTAACAGACCGGCTGTGTATTATTACAAGTCTTTATAACTCATCAATTACTTCCGCAACCTGTTTTATGGAGTTACGCAAAACTTCCAGCACATGGTCCACCACGGATTTCGGCATGATCAGCGGCGGCTCGATCCGGATTACTTTCGGGTTGTTCAGCGTGTAGGCTACAATAATGCGGCTGTCGATCATCAGCGCCATCAGCATACCGCCGGCGCCTTCTTTTGCCAGATCCATGCCGATCATCATGCCGCGGCCTCGGACTTCTTTAATTACCTGAGGGAATTCTTTCGCAATAGCTTCAATACCTTTCTTAAAATATGCGCCTGTATCCGCGCTGCGCTGCAGCAGGTTTTCTTCTTCGATGACCTGTAAGGTTGCCACACCGGCAGCACAGGCCATCTGCCCGCCGCCAAAAGTCGAGGTGTGCAGGAAAGGCGCCTCGATAAGGCCCTGCCAGGCTGCTTCGGTACCGATTACCGAACCGATGGGCATCACACCGCCGCCCAGGGCTTTGGCAACTGCCATCAGGTCCGGCTTTGCCCCGTCGTGTTCCACGCCAAACCAGGTCCCGGTACGCCCAATCCCGGTCTGAACCTCATCCGCAATCAGCAGCGCGCCTTTCTTATGGGCAATTTCTTCAGCCTGTTTCATGTAACCTTTGGCAGGGACATTGATACCACCTTCCCCCTGTACCGGTTCCAGGATTACCGCAGCCGTATCCTCGTCAACGGCCTGTTCCAGCGCGGGAATATCATTAAAGGGAACGTGGGTAAAGCCCTCCAGCAGCGGTCTGAACGGGTCCCGGTACAAATCCCGGCCCGTGGCCGTCAAAGAACCGAAGGTCTTCCCGTGGAACGCATTTTGGGCCGCCACAAACTTCTTGCGGCCGGTAGCCAGGCGCGCCACTTTCAGGCAGCCTTCCACCGCTTCCGTACCGCTGTTGCAGAAAAAGTTGTACTGCAAAGCGCCGGGTGTGATTTCTGCCAGCTTTTCCGCAAGCATCGCCGCCGGCTCATTGAACAGGACTTTTCCGCACATGGGCATGTTATGAAGTTCCCTCTCTACTGCCTCCAGCACTTTCGGGTGCCTGTGCCCCAACGCGAACATGCCATAACCGCCCAGACAGTCAATAAATGACTTGCCTTCCGTATCGGTGATGGTCCAGCCTTCCGCATGGTCTTCAATACTGGAAAGGCCCATAAAACGGAACAAACGCGTCGAGGACGGGTTAATATATTTCTCGTATTTCTGCATTACTTCTTCAGGGTTCATTATTTCCTCCAAACAGGGAGATATAAAACTGATACTACATACTGACAATAATTATTAACTTTTTTCATCAGCTGTTATGGCGTATGCTCAGCTGATCTCTGCCATTATCTGTCTTCAGCTTTTTGTTTTATCCTTTTCATCATCGGACCGTTTGTCTTCTTTGGGAATCTTTGGAATATCTCTGTCGTGATTGGTAAGGTTGCCGTGATGAAAAAAGAAAATTGTATCCGTTTTAAATTTTCTTTCCGTGTCTTTACCGGATTTTACTGCAATCCCAAGGTTCAGGCGCCATGCTTCCATACCGTGCCACTCGGATTCTTCCTCGTTAATAAAAACTACATCCGTATTTTGCAGGTGTTCCTGTACCCAACGGGAGGCACCCTCAAGTTCTGTAGTAACGGGAACGCCAACGGCAACTTCCCTGTCCGTCCAGAGTACATCAGCCCCTGAAGATTCCAACTGGTCTTGATGCTTTTTGCGTTCGGTATCCCTCAGCTGCCAGTTCTCGCGTTTCAGGAGCAGTACTTCGTCTACAGTCCGATGGGCCGTTTTAGATTCTTCCATCAGATCAAAAGACTTAACCGATGTATCCGACAGGTCTTTCGGTTTTTCCTGGATAAGGGATCCGTAAAAGGCTCCGGCAGCTCCCGCCATTATAAACAATATTAGAATAAACAGAATAAAGATTCCCACGCCGCCGCTTTTGCTTTTCTGGGAATTATCGTTATCCCGCATAGATGTTCCTCGTTTCCTGTTCAATTATTTCCGCGGGTGCGCTTTTTCATAAACCGCGCGCAGCCGCTTGTTCGTAAGATGTGTATATATCTGTGTCGTTGATATGTCGGCGTGTCCGAGCATTTCCTGGACACTTCGCAGGTCAGCCCCATTATCCAGCAGATGTGTGGCAAAAGAATGGCGGAGCACATGGGGGGAAATCGCTTTGGATATCCCTGCCTGCCTGCCGTATTGTTTTATGATTTCCCACACGCGCTGCCGGGTCAGACCCTGTCCTCCCAAGCCCAGAAATAATGTTTCCGGGTCCGTTTCATTCTCCATCAGAAACGTGCTTCTTCCTTCACTTATATACCGTTGCAGGTATCCGGCCGCCACACTGCCCAAAGGCACAATACGTTCCTTGGAACCTTTGCCGAAAGCGATTACGTAACGCATGGACAGATTGACACTGGCGGTTTTAACGGTAACAAGTTCCGAGACACGCATCCCTGTGGCATATAACATTTCCAGCATTGTCCGGTCCCGGAGACCTTCCGCTGAAGAAAGATCCGGGGCTTCCAGCAATGCCTTTACTTCCGCCTCCGTTAACACCTTTGGCAGATGCACGCCTTTGGTACCGGCTTCTACTGCTTCCGCCGGGTCAGTCTGCAGATAATTCTCCGTAATCATAAACCGGTAGAATGCCTTTATGGCCGCAAGCTTCCGGGCAATGGTCGAAGCCGCCCTGCCCTGCAGCTTTAGCCTGGTGATGTAACTGATAATCTGTGAGCGCTGCACTTCTGCCAGCTTGTTTTCGGAAATAGAAAGTTCCTTACAGAAGATTTTCAGGTCCCGCTGATAGGAAAGCCGGGTATTGTCCGAAAGACCAAGTTCCACCTGCAGATATTTCATAAATAACGCAAGATAATCCACGATGACTTAGCTCCCTTCCGGTGTTTCGGTATTAACGCTGAACAGCAGGCGCAATAAACAAGTTCCTGTCCGGGTTTATATTCAACCCGGCAGGAAAGGATCCCAATCCTTTATGATGCTTCCCAAAAAAGAAAAACAACGCCTGCGCGCTGTTCCTCTTTCTCACAGCAACATTATTCTTTCTTCTCCGCTTTTTCCGGCTGCATGATGGTGATGTTGGCTGCCGGGGAAATCGTGGAAACCGCATGCTTGTACACCAGCTGCTGTTTTCCGTCATTTTCAATGATAACGGTAAAATTATCAAACCCGCGTACTAATCCCCGGATCTGAAAACCATTAACCAGATAAATTACTACGGGCAGGCTTTCTTTGCGTACATGGTTCAGAAAGCTGTCCTGCAGGTTCATCAGATTTTTGCTGTTAGCTGTATTTGTCATGGTATTTATCTCCTTATCTTCCGTATTATCGCAGCGGTTTTACGAGTCATTCTCCTACCGCCACACTCAAGCGGGCTCTTTGTTCCCTAAATGTATTATGCATCGTTATAATACTTCAGTTAGTATAATAGATTTTACATCCTTTTGACATTTTTCTCAAGTATATCTGCCATATCTGCTACAATTTTTTCATAGTTCAGGCTTCTGTCAACCGTAAACCAATGAATGTACGGCATCTTTTTGTACCAGGTGATCTGCCGTTTGGCAAAATGGCGGGTCCCTTTTTTTATGTTGTCAACCGCTGTGGCGAAATCACATTGGCCTGACAGATACTCCGCCATCTGCCGGTATCCCAGGCTTTTCATGGAAAGACAGCCTGTGGGAACGCCAACATTCAGCAGGGTCCGGACTTCTTCTTCCAGACCTGCTTCCAGCATCCGGTCAACGCGCAAATTGATTCTTTCATACAGAAAACCCCGTTCCATGGAAAGTCCGAAAACCGTTGCATCGTATTTCAATTCATGCTGCTTTTCCTGAGAGACCCTGTCCCCGGACAAAGCAGTCTCCAGAGCGCGGACCACACGGCGGACATCATTGGGATGCAGCCGGGCCGCTGCGGTGGGATCTTTCTTGCGCAGCCAGTCAAACAGCTTAGCGGTTCCCTGTTCACGGGCATAAGTTTCCAGACGTTGACGCAGTTCCGGATTTTCTTCCACGCTGCTGAACCTGTAATCTTCCAGCAATGCTTTGATGTAAAGACCTGTGCCGCCCACCAGGATGGGAAGGTTTCCCCGCTGTGTAATCTGATGGACCAGTTCTGTTGACTGCTGCTGAAAGTCCGCCACGCTGTAGGAGGCGTCAGGGGGCAGTATATTCACCAGGTGATGCGGCACAGTATGCAGTTCTTCTTCAGAAGGTTTTGCCGTTCCGATATTCATCTGCCGGTAAACCAGCATACTGTCGCCGGAAATGATCTCCCCTCGGAACCGTCTGGCCAGCTCAATACCGCAATAACTTTTGCCGGTTGCCGTCGGTCCCAGGATCACCACTAATCTTTCTTTTGGCAATGTCGGTTACCTCTCTTCACTGTCTTTTTCGTATTCCAAACCGGACCGCGCTGTACTTCGTTCCTACAAACTCTGTGCAGCCGTACTCCTGCAATATCTCCACGCTGCGTTCTTTGATCACGACACGAGGCGCCACCTTCAGTGCCAGTTCCACCATTTCCATTGTTAACGGTTTCGAAAATGCCAGGGGACGCAATGGTACCATCTCCGATGATTTCCTCACCGGCTGACGGAACATGGGATCGAAATACACCGCGTCAAAACTGTTTTCAGACAGCGTTTTCAAAAATGCGGATGCCTCTGCATGGATGATTTCAATGCGCTGTAAATCCTGTACAAGTTCAGCTAATCTGCTTTTATATAACAAAATGCCCCGGCTGGAAAGAAACCACAAAGGCAGCGAAGCTTCAAGACCGACAACCTTTCCCGTTTCTCCCACTGCCCGGGAAGCCAGCAGCGCATCCGCCGCAAGTCCTACGGTACAGTCCAGCACACGCTGGCCCGGACGGATATCCAAGGCTGTCAGGAAATTATCCTTCTCGTGACGCTCTACGACCCGCTGCCAGCGCACTTTGCCCAGCCCCGGATGATACAGCAGCATGCCTTCCGGCGAGTAAAGCTGGGGACCGTTTTTGCCGGCAATCAGCAGTGCATCGAGATGATAATCCGCCAGCATGGCATCCAGGGATCCGTTATCATAGCGTTTCACATAAGGTACCTGCAACTCCTGCGCCCAGGATTTCGCCTGTTCTATCAGTTTCCGATTATCATTTTTGTTGCTGGTTACCGCAAATCTGATTTCTTCCAAAACAATCTCCGGTGTTCACTTATCATAGGGAACATTATTTTTACCCGGCAAGTCAAAACCGGTGCGTTTAAACAGTTTATATAATTCGTCGCTGCTTACGGCAATCATACAGGGACGACCGTGAGGACAGGTAAAGGGATGGGTCGTGTTGCACAGGTCGATGATCAGCTGGCGCATCTGCCGCATATTCAACACTTCCCCTGCTTTGATGGCAGCCCGGCAGGCAGTCATGTGCAGCACATCCTGTCGCAGTTCGCTGGCTTCCGGTGTACGGTGCTCCCGCAGATACTGCGCGATTTCACGGATAAAATCTTCCGCATCTTCATTTCTGATATCGCTGGGCAGGCTGGCAATCCGCACGGAATTCTCCCCAGCCGTGGTAATGTCCACCCCTAATTTATAAAACGCTTCATGATGCTTCTCAAGCAGTTCCACTTCTTCCGGCTGCAACGTAACATACAGAGGGATCAAAAGCTGTTGGGCCGGAATATCGTTGTGGGTCAGAACCAGACGGTCATACAAGATGCGTTCATGGGCTGCGTGCTGGTCAATCAGATACAGTGTATCTTCCGACTGGGCGATGATAAAGGTTTTATCCACCTGCCCGATAGGCCAGATGGTTTCCAGCGTATCCTGCCCTGCAAGCTGCATCGCCACAGAATTCTCTGTCTGCAGCGGCGCCTGGTCTTGCATGAGCTGACGGGTC
Source organism: Acidaminococcaceae bacterium (assembly GCA_017405945.1). Lineage (GTDB taxonomy): Bacteria > Bacillota > Negativicutes > Acidaminococcales > Acidaminococcaceae > Succiniclasticum. The sequence continues at coordinate 6,966 of JAFQZL010000031.1, read as the reverse complement.
TCGCCTAAACTGTACACCGGTTCTTTCGGTGACTCCTCACCGTATGCTCTGTCCGGCCGTTTCCATATTTCCTGACGGGGATGGGAAACCCCTTCCCCGTTCAGATGATGCGTTCCAAAACCGCTTCCGGCTGATCCTGAACCGCTATAAAAGTTTCTTTCTGTATCGCTGTACTGATTCAGGCGGTCCTGTTTCCCGGTTTCCGCAGTACCGCCAAATATATCCTGCTGAGAGGCTGCCGAAAGTCCTTTAGCTTCCTGCGTAGATTCTCCGCTGTTTTCCGCCCGTTCCAGTACCGCTGCCAAAGCCTGCCGGTTCTGTTCCTGCAAACTCTTTTCCTTTTCCGCATGCATCGGCTTTGTCAGCGCATCGGTCAGGGCACGGAAGACTGCTTTATAAATAGCGCTTTCGTCACTGAACTTGATTTCACTTTTCTGGGGATGCACATTCACGTCGATAGTGGCCGGGTCAACCTGGATATCCAGCACGGCAAAGGCAAACCCCCGCTTGGGTATCTGGGACTGATAGGCATGCTCGATGGCCTTGCTGATCATCAGATTGCTGATGCTGCGTCCGTTTACCAGAATGGTCTGCCAGCCCCGGGTGCCTTTCAGCAGCGTGGGCTTGCCGATAAATCCCTGTACCAGAATACCGGCAAACACACCTTCCAGTTTTACCGGCAGAAGATCGTCTGAAACTTTTTTCCCGTACAGCGCGGTAATCGTGTCTTTCAGATTCCCCAGCCCGGGCGTCACCAGCACTTCTTTATCGTTGCTGGTCAGTTTGAACCGCACGTCCGGCCGGGCCAGGGCGATGCGTGTCAGCATTTCCGTAATATAACGGCCTTCCGTAGAAACCGTTTTCAGAAATTTGCGGCGGGCCGGTACGTTATAGAATAAATCTTTAACGATGACCGTAGTTCCTGCGGGTCCGCCGGTCTGAATGCATTCTTCTTCTTCACCGCCATTCACTTTAATAGAAGTGGCCAGTTCTTCCTGCTGCGGTCTGGTCAACAGTTCAAACCGGGACACCGACGCAATACTGGGCAGTGCTTCTCCCCGGAATCCCAGGGTGTGGAGGCTGCGAAGGTCGTCCACTTCACGGATCTTGCTGGTTGCATGACGCTGTAACGCCATGCGGGCGTTCTGCTCCGTCATGCCGCAACCGTTATCGGCTACCCGGATATATTCCGTGCCGCCTTCAAAAATCGTCACTTCTATGCTGTCCGCTCCGGCATCCAATGCGTTCTCTACCAATTCCTTTACCACCGAAGCAGGTTTTTCCACCACCTCGCCGGCCGCAATCTGGTTTGACGTATTGGTGTCCAGTAATCGGACTTCTCTTTCCTGAATCATACAACACCGCTTTCCTTTTTCGCTTCCTGTTGCAGTTTATACAATGCGTTCAGCGCTTCAATGGGCGTCATGCTCATTACGTCCAGTTGCAGCAGTTCCGACTGAAGGGCGCTTGTAAACAGGGAACCCATGCCAAGATCGGCAGGTTCTTCTTTTACAGAACCTTGCGCGGCGCCTCCACTGTTGCAGGCTGCAGTTCCGTCGCAGATAAAACCTTTGTTCCGGTCGTATTCTTCCAGTATTTCGTCTGCCCGTTCAATGACTTTTTTTGGCAGCCCTGCCAGCCGGGCCACGTGCACGCCGTAGCTCCGGTCTGTGCCGCCCCGGATGATGCGCCGCAGGAAGACGATATCGTTGCCCCGTTCCTTAATGGCAACGGAATAGTTTTTAATCCCTTCCAGCACATCTTCCATGGTGATCAGTTCATGGTAATGCGTGGCAAACAACGTTTTCGCTTTAATCTTTGTCTGGATGTATTCCATCACCGCCCGGGCAATGGACATGCCGTCGTAGGTGCTGGTACCCCGGCCTACTTCGTCCAGGATGATCAGGGAATTCTTTGTGGCGTATTTCAAAATCTGTGCTACTTCGTTCATTTCCACCATAAACGTGCTCTGCCCGGTAGCCAGATCGTCACTGGCCCCTACCCGGGTAAAGATGCGGTCCACGGCGCAGATATCCGCGCTCCGGGCCGGAATGAAACTACCCATCTGGCTCATCAGCACCAAAAGGGCAACCTGCCGCATATAAGTAGATTTCCCCGCCATGTTGGGCCCGGTGATGATCACCATCCGTTCATCGGCAGAATTCAAAGTTACATTGTTAGGTACAAAGATTTCCTTGTCCAGCAGCCTTTCCACTACGGGATGACGACCGTCCAGAATCCGGATCTCCCCCCGGTTGTTCAGTTCCGGCCGGTGATAATCATATTTAAATGCCGCCAGGGCCAACGCAGCCAGCACATCCAGACGTGCCAGGGCATGGGCCGTGTCCTGGATTTCCGGAATATCTTTCCGGATCTCGTCCCGGATTTTATTAAACAGATAATACTCCAGGGATTCGATTTTTTCCTTGGCGCTTAAAATCTTGTTCTCAAAATCTTTCAGTTCCGGAACGATATAGCGCTCCGCATTGACCAGCGTCTGTTTCCGCACAAATTCCGGCGGCACGGCGGACGTCTGCCCCTTGCTGACTTCGATATAATAGCCGAACACTTTATTGAAGCCGACTTTTAAGGTTTTTATGCCGGTGGACTCTTTGATTTTCAGCTCAAAGTTTGCCATCCACTGGGAATTATTCCGGGCGATGTCGTGAAGTTCGTCCAGTTCCAGATCGTAACCGTCTTTGATCATGCCGCCTTCCCTGACGGTAAAGGGCGGTTCGTCCACAATGGCCGCTTCCAGGGTATCATGTATATCCCGGTGCATGTGGATGCTGACTGATAATTTTTGCAGCAGCCCGGATTTCGCACCTTGCAGTTTTTCTTTCAACGCCGGCAATGCGGCCAGAGACGCCCGCAGGCTCACCAGATCCCGGGCGTTGGCACTGCCCACTTCCAGACGGGAAAGGATGCGTTCCAAATCAAAAACTTCTTTTAAACTTTCCTGCAGACTGTCCCGGAGGGCAGGATTCAGTACAAGTTCTTCCACCGCGTCCTGTCGTTCCCGGATCTTTACAATATCCAGCAGCGGACATTCAATCCAGTTTTTCAGACAGCGGGAGCCCATGGAAGTTCCCGTAAAATCCAAAATATCCAGCAGCGTGCCCCGTTTGCCACCATCACGCATGTTCTTGATCAGTTCCAGATTCCGGATGGCCGTGGCATCCAGATTCATGAACTGTTCCGTGGTAATCCGCTCCAGCCGGTTGATCTGGGACAAATCCGTCATCATGGTCTCATGAAGATAGGCCAGCAAATTCTGTACCGTGGACCGTACCAGAGGATCCAGTTCCAGCGTACCGAAATGCAGTTTGACATAATCTTCCGGTTCTTTAGCCGGTTCATAAAACGAATAGAGACAGTCGGTCAGTTTCGATTTCAGCCAGTTTTCCAGCGCGTCCCACTGGTCTATACCGCTTTTCAGCACAATTTCCGAAGGCTGCAGGCGGAAGAGCTGTTCTTCCACAGAGATCAGCCGTTCGCTGCCGTTGGCCGTGTACCAGCGGCATTCCCCGGTGGAAACATCCGCCAGGGCCATACACAGTACGCCGTCGTCTTCCTGCAGATACACCAGATACCGGTTGCCGGACTCTTCCAACAGTGCCTCATTTAAAGCGGTACCGGGGGTGATTACCCGGATGACCTCCCGTTTGACCAGACCCTTTGCCAGCTTCGGGTCTTCCATCTGTTCACAGATGGCAACGCGAAAGCCTTTTTTAATCAACTTCGCAATATAGGGTTCCACCGAATGATACGGCACGCCGCACATGGGGATCCGTTCTTCCAGACCCCCGTTGCGGCCTGTCAGCGTCAGTCCCAGTTCCCTTGAGGCAGTTTTGGCGTCCTCAAAAAACAGTTCATAAAAATCGCCGCTGCGATAGAACAGCAATTCATCCCGGTATTGATTCTTGAAATCGAGATACTGCTGCATCATCGGCGTTAATTCATTGGCCATAGTTCCTCCCGGAAATGCTTCCGTGTTTCCTGCAATCATTTATTAAGCCATTGTATTTCCTGAAATCAATTAATTCTGAATCCTTTCACCAGCCAGGTCTGGGCGCTTTCAATCTGAACCTGCACCAGCTGTCCGGGACGAATGGGAAGATTACTACCTTCTTCCGAATGGATTGTTTCTTCGCTGCCATCCGCGCTTTTAACTGTACGGTTCTGCTGCCAAAGCACCAGTTTGTTGCCCCGGGTTCTGCCGCTCCAGGTTTCCGGATGTTTTTCCGTAGGACCTTCCGCCATCACTTCTACCGTCTGCCCCACCAAACGCTTGTTGATGCACAAGGACAAGCGGTTCTGCACATCCATAAGCGTCTGCAGACGGGCATGCTTCACCTCATCCGGAATCTGATCCTGCATCCGGGCTGCCGGAGTGCCGCTGCGTTTGGAATAAATAAAGGTAAAAGCGGAATCAAAACCCACCTCTTCCACCAGACTGCAGGTTTCGGCAAAATCCTCATCCGTTTCGCCCGGGAATCCTACAATGATATCTGTGGTAATAGCAGCCTTGGGAATGTATTTACGTATCGTCTTCACCAATGCAAGGAACCGTTCCCGTGTGTAGCCCCGGTTCATAGCTTTTAGGATCCGGCTGCTGCCGCTCTGGAGCGCCACGTGGAAATGCTCACACAGATGCGTCCCCTGCGCCACCGTTCGGATTACTTCTTCCGACATATCCCGGGGATGGCTGGTCATAAAATGGACCCGCTCCACACCGGGAACCTGATCTACCGCTTTCAGCAACGCGGCAAAGGGCTCTGCTTTTAAAGCTGCGGTAAAGCCGTCTCCCACCGCGCTGCTGACGGACAGCAGTTTTTCTTCCTCATGGTTCCGCAAAAAATCCTTGCCGTAGGAATCCACATTCTGCCCCAGCAGGGTGATTTCTTTATAACCGGCCGCCACGGCGGAACGCACTTCTTCTAAAATATTCTCAATGCTGCGGCTTCGTTCCCGGCCGCGTACGTACGGCACGATGCAGTACGTACAGAAATTATTACAACCATACATGATGGGAATCCAGGCGCTGAAGCCGCTCTCCCGCACGCGCTGTCCTTCAAACTCGCTGCTCTGTACTTCCAGGCTGGTGAACACACCTTTTTTGCGTTCTTCCAGATAATCCTGCAAAATCTGTTTGAAAGAATTTACATACGAAGTGCCTAACAGCAGGTCAATCTGGGGATATTTTTTCACCAGCGCCGCGCCGTCCTTTTGCGCCATGCAGCCCGCCACACAGATAATCTGCCCCGGATGCCGGGCCTTCACACGTTTCAGCTCACCGATTTTTCCCAAAATCTTAAGTTCCGCGCTTTCCCGGATGCAACAGGTATTCAACAGGATCACATCGGCCCGGACTAAATCTTCCGTGCGTGTGTAACCCAGCTCCTCCAGCTGTCCCGCGTAATGCTCTGCGTCGCTTTCGTTCATCTGGCAGCCGTAGTTTAAAATGGCATAAAACGTTTTGCCTGACTTGTTATTATCTGTACTATTTTTATATTTAATATCGTTATTCTCAGTCATCCGGTACTCCATTCAATAAAAAACCTTACGTAAACTTAATAAATTATTATACCATATTTTTCTCCATTTCACGAGAAAGAAAAAGGAATGAACCCATATGTACCGAATTCATTCCTCTGTGTCTGACACTCTGTATCAAAAGTCCGTTTACAATTCTCTCTTCCGGCACAGACTTTCTACTTTAAAAATCCGTTGATAATCTGTTCTTCCGCCTGCTCCTGGGTAAGTCCCAGGGTCATCAGCTTGATAATCTGTTCCCCCGCAATCTTGCCGATGGCCGCTTCATGTACCAGGGCCGCGTCCACATTGTTGGCATCCAGCTGGGGTATGGCCAGCACCCGGGCCTTGTCCATGATGATGGCATCGCACTCTGTGTGCCCTTTGCAGGCCGCGTTGCCGGTAATGCGGGAAGAAAACTCCTGGAAGGACTCTTCCCGTGCCACGGAACGGGACACCACATCCGCCGCCGCGCCGTCTCCGTTCAGATAGGTTTCATAAATGCTTTTGGCTTTCTGGTTCCCATGGGTCATGAGCCGTTCCCTGACCACCAGGGACGCATTGGACGCCAGTTCCGCCTTCGTGGTGCGGACCGTGGAATCCACGCCCTTGATCTGCACCATTTCCATTTCCATGGAACTGCCTTCTTCCAGATAGGCTTCCGTCACCGGGTTCAGGATACGTTTGCCCCGGCCGTCCCCTTCGCCGTAATGCTTTTCCACATATTTTACTTTGCTGTTTTTACCCACAAAGAAGCGGTGCACGCCGTCATGCTCGGAATCCTGCACGCCGCAGTTATGGATGCCGCAGCCTGCCACGATGACTACATCGCAGTCCTCACCGATATAAAAATCGTTATAAACCGTTTCTTTCAGTCCGCTGTCGCTGAGTACAACCGGAATATGTACGCTTTCCTTCTTCGTCCCCGGTTTGATGCGGATATCGATGCCGCTCACATCCGCTTTGGAAACAATGTCAATGTTCGCTGTCGTGTTCCGCGCCGCCAGCTTGCTGTTGGCCCGGATATTATACGCGCCGGCAGGCACCGTATGGAGATCCGCAATCTCCGCCAGGAGTCGTTTCTGAATTGCATCAATCACAGCTCGCACCTCCCCGTTTCAGGCAGCCGCATACGCCAACTGCGTCACTTGTCCCTAACAGTTCCGGAAGAATTTCTTCCCGGGGGCCGTGCTTTGTGACCTGTCCATTGGCCAGCACTACAATCTCATCCGCAATCTGCAGGATCCGTTCCTGATGGGAGATAATCAGAATGGAACGGGTATTGGCCGTGCGCATCCGTTCAAACACACTAATCAGATTCTGAAAGCTCCACAGGTCGATGCCCGCTTCCGGCTCGTCGAAAATAGCCAGCTGGGTTCCCCGGGCCAGCACGGTAGCGATTTCTATCCGCTTTAACTCTCCGCCGGAAAG
>JAFQZL010000030.1 GCA_017405945.1 Acidaminococcaceae bacterium | reverse complement strand
TGGGAATCTCCCACATTAGGCGCCTGGGGTCTGGGCTGGGAAGTCTGGCTGGACGGTATGGAAATCACCCAATTTACCTATTTCCAGCAGGTCGGCAGTCTGGATATCAAACCGGTTGCTGTGGAAATCACGTACGGCCTGGAACGGATTGCCATGTACATCCAGGGCGTGGAGAATGTGTATGACGTGAAGTGGGTCGGCGACGTGACCTACGGCGACGTGTTCCACGACAACGAAGTAGAACAGAGCTGGTATTCCTTCCAGCTGGCGGATACCGACATGCTCTTCGACATGTTCGAAAAATTTGAAAAAGAGGCGGAACGGATTGTGGAGACCGGCAACATCCGTCCGGCGTATGACTACGTTTTGAAATGCTCCCACACATTTAACCTGCTGGACAGCCGGGGCGCCATCAGCGTCAGCGAACGGGCCGCGTATATCGGCCGTGTACGCCGGCTGGCCCGTCTGTGTGCCAAAGCGTATGTGGAGCAAAGGGAAAAGATGGGCTTCCCGCTGCTGAAGGGAGGAAACAAATAATGAAAAAATTATTGTTTGAAATCGGAACGGAAGAACTGCCGGCCAATTATATGCCGAATATTTTAAAAGATTTAAAAACCCTGTCCCTGAAAAAGTTACAGGACGCCCGGGTGCCCTTTGCTGATGTAACCGTACTGGGAACGCCCCGCCGTCTGGCTGTGCTGGTCAGCGGAGTGGAAGAGACCCAGGCGGACAGCACGGAAGAATTTAAGGGCCCGGCTGTAAATATTGCGTTTAAAGACGGCGAACCGACCAAAGCGGCGCAGGGGTTTGCCCGGGGTAAAGGAATAGATGTAAAAGATCTGGTTGTAAAAGATAATTACATTTATGCCGTGAAGCACATACAGGGCCGGGAAACGGCGGAACTGTTACCGCATGTGTTGCAGGAGATCCTGACCAACATTCCGTTCCCCAACCATATGCGCTGGGCGGATTTCGATTTCCGTTTCCTGCGTCCCATTCACTGGCTGGTAGCGTTGTTTGGTACGGAAGTGGTGCCTGTTTCCATTACGGATATCCGGTCTGACCGGTACACCATGGGCCATCGTTTCCTGAGCAACAAGAAAATTGAAATTCCGGTGGCGGATGACTATGAAAAAATTTTGGAAGAGAATTTTGTCATCGCAGATCAGGATAAACGCCGGGAGATGATCCGGCAGCAGATTACCGAACTGGCCCGGGAAGAAGGCGGCGAGATTGAAATTGCGGCGGACCTGCTGGAAGAAGTCAATTATCTGGTAGAGTATCCCACGCCGTTGTGCGGAAAATTTGAAGATAAATATCTGGCGCTGCCGGAAGCGGCCATCATCACGCCTATGCGCGATCATCAGCGCTATTTCCCGGTGAGGGGTAAAGACGGCAAACTGCTGAACAAATTTATTGCCGTACGGAACGGCGGCAAAGCGTTTCTGGAGAATGTGACCCACGGCAATGAACGGGTGCTGCGTGCCCGTCTCAGCGATGCGGAGTTCTTCTTTAACGAAGACCGGAAACAGAAACTGGAAGCTTATGAAGAAAAGATCAAGACAGTTGTCTTCCAGGAAGGCCTGGGCAATATGTACGATAAGAGCCGGCGCCTGGAGAAGCTGGTGGAGATGATCCATTTCGGACAGCAGAGCCGTGTGCCGCTGGATGATCTGAAGCGCGCGGCCAGACTGAGCAAGTGCGACCTGGTTACCGGCATGGTCACGGAATTTACCGAACTGCAGGGTGTCATGGGCCGGGAGTATGCCCGTCTGGACGGAGAAAAAGCGGATGTCTGCGAAGGTATCTTTGAACAGTACCTGCCCCGGTTTGCGGGCGATATCCTGCCGAAGACGGAAATCGGGCGGATCCTGAGTATTGCGGATAAAGTGGACAATATTGTGGCCACCTTCAGCCGCGGCAAAGCGCCGACCGGTTCCCAGGATCCTTTCGCACTGCGCCGTCAGGCTCTGGGCATTATCAATATCCTGCTGGACAGCCAGAAGCATATGGACATGGCCAAGGTTGTGGGGGCTTCCATTCTGCTGCTGAAAGTTCCGATGGAAGATGTGAAAGAGCTGGCAACGCAGATCATCGAGTTTATCCGGCTGCGGTTCCGCAATCTGCTGCTGGATCAGAAGATCCGTTACGATGTGATTGATGCCGTGCTGGCGGACGAACGCAACAACGATCTGTACGATCTGTATCTGCGCGCGCAGGCGCTGAATGAATATGTTGCAGGGGACAAGGCGGCTGATATGATCCAGGCTGCAACCCGTGTGAATAACCTCAGCAGCAAGGCGGAGGTAGAAGTACCGATTAATGATGGGCTGTTTATCGAACAGGCCGAAAAGGATTTGTACGCGGTTGTGAAGAAACTGGATACCGGGATGATACCGTTGATGGTGCGCTGTGATTATAAAGGGGCATTGAATATCCTCAGCGAACTGAACGCGCCGGTTAACAAATTCTTTGATGACGTCATGGTTATGGATAAAGATGAGGCGATTAAGAATAACCGTTTGTCTTTGTTGTGTCTTGTAAAAGATTTGGTTAACAGTGTAGGGGATCTTTCCAAACTTGTTATGTGAGTGTTGATATTATAATTATTTCGAATTAAATACGGCGCCGGCATTTGCCCGTGAAATTCCCCTGCCATATGTATGGCGGGGAAGGGATGATGCCGGCGTTATTCTTTTTTTAAACTGGCATTTCTTCATAGATTTTCCGGTACAGCTGTCACAAGCAAAATTTCACAGAATCTTCCTTGAATATCTGTAAAAATAGTGGTATAGTATATACTAAATAGGGGAATAATTTCTTTTTTTGCGTACAATAATTTTTTAAAAAAGGAGCAGACATTATGGAGAAAGAAAAAGAGTATTTATTGTGGTTTGAGCAGATGGAACGCAAAGACGTAGCTATCGTTGGCGGAAAATCTTCCTCTTTGGGGGAAATGACGGCCAAAACAGACGTTCCGGTGCCTTACGGATATGCGACTACCGCGTATGCCTATCGGTATTTTATTGAAAAGACCGGCCTTAAAGAAAAAATGGCTGCGCTGATCGGACAGATTACTGACGTGGAGAATACGGCACAGTTGCGTGATATCAGTGCCAAACTGCGCAAAGCCATCATGGACGAAGAGATGCCCAAGGATCTGCAGGCGGCTATCACCAAAGCCTATAAAGAACTGGGGAAAAAAGTCGGTGAAAAAGAACCTTATGTAGCAGTACGGTCCAGTGCTACTGCGGAAGATCTGCCAGACGCCAGTTTTGCAGGTCAGCAGGATACCTACCTGAATGTTCAGGGCGCCAAGATGATTATTCAGAAGGTAAAGGAGTGCTACGCATCCTGCTTTACCGACCGTGCGGTATATTACCGTGAAAAACAGGGCTTTGACCATCTGGATGTGGCGTTGTCCGCGGTTATCCAGATGATGGTTTATTCTAAAGCGGCGGGCGTTATGTTCACGGTTAACGTGGCAAACGGCGAAGACAAGAACGTTTTGATCGAAGGCGCTTACGGTCTGGGCGAATATGTGGTTCAGGGGACCGTTACCCCGGACGATTACCTGGTTTCCAAAGATAAACTGGAAATTCTGGAAAAGACAGTGAATCCCCAGGAGATCAAACTGATCCGCAAACCCGGCGGAGACGTGGAAGAAGTTCCCGTCCCGAAGGAAGAAGGGGAAGCCCAGAAGCTGACGGACGAACAGATTAAAGAACTGGCAGGCTACGCAATTAAAATTGAAAAACATTATGGCTGCTATATGGATATGGAATGGGGCATTGATGAACGGGACGGCAAGATATGGATCCTGCAGGCCCGTCCGGAAACCGTATGGAGCCGCCGTAAAGCAAAAGAAACTGCAAAGACAGAAGAGAAGGGAGCGGTTACCACGGACAGAAAGGTTATTGTAAAAGGCGCGCCTGCAAGCCCCGGACAGGTTTCCGGCAAAGCGCATGTAATTCTGGATCCGTCCATGATCGATGAATTTAAGCAGGGCGAGATTCTGGTTACGGAAATGACTGCTCCTGACTGGGTTCCTGCCATGAAAAAGGCAAAAGCAATCGTTACGGACAGCGGCGGTATGACCTGCCACGCTTCTATTGTCAGCCGCGAACTGGGGATTCCCTGTATTGTTGGCTGCAAGAGCCGGGGCGCTGCTGCTACGGCCTCTATTGCAAACGGTGCGGATATTACCGTTGACGCGACCCACGGCGTTGTATATGAAGGTATCCTGGAAGAAGCCAAACCGGCTGCAGCGGCGCCTGCAGCGGGCGCAACCGTAACTGCGGAATTCTTCCCGCCAACCGGTACGAAGATTTATATGAACCTTGGCGATCCGGAACTGGCAGAAAAATATGCGTCCCTGCCTTGCGACGGTATCGGTCTGATGCGTGAAGAATTTATCTGGACCACTTACATCCACGAACATCCGCTGTATCTGATCAAGACCGGTCATCCGGAAAAAGTGGTTGATCAGCTGGCAGAAGGTATCCGTCAGGTATGCCAGGCTATGGCGCCCCGTCCGGTTACTCTCCGTTTCAGCGATTTCAAATCCAGCGAGTACCGCGACCTGAAAGGCGGCGACGAGTTTGAACCCTATGAACCGTCTGCTTTGTTAGGCTGGCGCGGCGCTTCCCGTTACTATGATCCGAAATATATTGAAGCATTTAAACTGGAATGTCAGGCTGTACGGAAGGTCCGTGAAGAGTTCGGTTTAAAGAACCTGAACGTTATGATCCCGTTCTGCCGCAACATCGACGAAGCCCGCAAGGTAACCGGCATTATGGCGGAGCAGGGTCTGGCCCGGGGCAAGGATTTCAAAGTCTGGCTGATGGCTGAGATCCCGTCCAACATCATCCTGGCAGATCAGTTCAATGAATTCGTTGACGGTTATTCCATCGGCTCCAACGACCTGACCATGCTGATTTTGGGCTGCGACCGTGATAACGATACAGTTTCCCATATTTATGATGAACGTAACCTGGCAGTCCGCCGTGCGGTCCGTCACCTGATTGAAGTGGCTCATAAAGCCGGTAAGACGGTTTCCATCTGCGGTCAGGCGCCCTCTGTATATCCGGAATTCTGTGAATTCCTGATCAAGAGCGGCATCGACAGCATGTCTGTCAATCCGGATACCGTCAAGTTCACCAAGAAGCTGGCGGCTCACATCGAACAGCGCATCCTGCTGGACTCCTTAACCGGAAGAGGCCGTCAGGAAGCGGAGGACCTTGACTGGTAAGAATGCACGGAAACTGATAACAGTAAATCGGGATTAACAGTTTTTCCGGAAATTTGAGTCAGGACAACCCCCTCATGTCCTGCATTAAGTGGTAACCTTAACGGGTTACCACTTTTTTTGTGAAAAATTGGAAAAATCGCCCTCTTATTGCAAATGAAACTATACACCGGTATCAATTCAGTGATATAATTACTATGTATGCGTATGCCAATTTACTACTATAAGATAAGAGTGGCAAAGGCTTCGCATTGAGCCAGATTTTCTTTTCACGGCAATGGACAGGAAACTATAGTTCTTGTTTTAAGGAGAGTTACCGTGAAAATACAGGTGTTGAGTTATTTTTTAGTTTCGGTTTTTATTTTCGGTCTGTTGACAGAGGCGTATGTAGATTTTCGCCAAAAGATTATTCTGGATGAGATTCTTCTTGTACTGTTGATAGCAGGACTTGTGTATACCGGAGTCAGCGGGCATGTCTGGAAGGAAGCTTTAATGGGGGCTCTGACCGGCAGCGGACTGCTGGGCCTGATTTATGTTCTCAGTAAAGGCGGGATGGGGTTTGGAGATGTAAAATACGCCGGGGTACTGGGACTGTGGACAGGCATTCCGGGCATAATTGTTGCCCTGTACCTGGCGTTCCTGATTGGCGGTACAGTGGCGTTACTGCTGTGTATAACGCATAAAGCGGTCAGGAAGAGCCGCATTCCTTTCGGTCCCTGTCTCAGTGCCGGCGCTGTTCTCAGCTTTTTCTGTTCAACCCGTATCCTGGACTGGTACTGGTCTTTGTTTTTATGATCGGAGGCTGTACCGGGATGAATATCATAGAGGTTTTGTGGGACAGACTTTTTGGCAAGCCGGTCGTGCTGATGATTATGGAAACCAGTGTCAGGATTTCTCAGGGCAGGAAAGCCCCGGAGTATGAACTTCCTAAAAACTGGCAGGGATATAAGTACCTGAATCATGCAGAGGAAATGGCAAACTGGCTCCAGGCAATCCTGAAGGAAGAAAAAATACGGATCAGGCGGTTCAGGATCGTTTTAGATTCCGGGCAGGTTTATCTGCAGACGGTGAAGCTGCCTTTTATGACAGCGCAGGAACAGAAAAACTGGGTGCGCTGGGAGGGCAGTCGTTATGTTCCTTTTGACCCCGGGAATTATCAGGCGGTTTTATTGCGCTTGAGGGATTCAGGCTTTTTAAGAACCGATCCGGAGGAAAAGGCTGTCGATACGGCAGAGTTGTCTGCACGATGGCAGGAAACAGAGGAAACGGGGTTACAGGATTTTTTACTTGTAGCGGTTCCTCTGGAGATGATAGAAGTATTGCAGCAGTTTGCCGGTTTTTTAAAGGCAAAACTGGAAGCTGTAACTGTTATAGGACCAAAACAGGAGTTGCTGCCGGTAAATTTGCTGCCTTCTGCATCAGGGAAAGAAGTTATACTGAAGAGGGGCTATCAGATTGCCGCGGTTTCATGTCTGTTGATTTCTTTATTTTTGGCGGTTCAGGGTGTAATCCGCTGGCAACGCGCGAAAAGTGAGTGGCAGGAAGCTGGCAGGCAGCTAGTGCCGTTTCGTTCTGTTAAAGCAGCTTATGAGGACAGCAGGAAGACTGATTTCCGAATCAGGCAGTATCAGAGGACGCTGCAACATATCAACCTGAAAGAACCAGTATGGACTATGGCGCTGCAAACAATAGGAATGGTGATTCCAGAGGGGTGCTGGCTGGAAGAGATGCGGCAGAAACAACCACATTCCGGAACGTTGGAAATAAAGGGTTGCGCATTAGATTTAGACCGAATTTCAGAATTTCTGGAAAGGCTGAAACGGGAAGAGGTGTTTTCGGTAATCCGGCTTGTGGAAAGCGGAACCAGACAAATTAAAACAAAAGACGGAGAAGATAACGTCAAAACGGTCATTTCTTTTCTTATTCTGTCAGATCTTGCACCGACGCAGGCGGAGGAGGAGAGACCGTGAAGCAAATGTTGTTGTCTCTTATAAAGGCGGAAAAACTGTTTTCCCTGAAGAGGAGCATGACTGAAAACAGCAAGAATGCCTGTTGGCTGTTGTTTTCCGTGATCCTCCTGACTGGTACGGTAATGGGATTTGCAGGGCCGCTGGAGAACCGTGTGCGGCTAATGACTGAACAAACGAGTTTTATGCGGAAAGAAACCGCCCTTTACCGTGCATTCGCAGAAAATCAGGATTATGCGCAAAAGCAGGCACAGCAGCGGGATTTGCTGGAAACGCTGCAGAAGCAGATTCCGGAAAAGCCCGAGCCGGAGGAAGAAATACAAAAGATTTACCATCTGGCTGGCCTGCATGGCATAAAAGTACAAAAATGTAAACAGGTATCCGTAAGTTCCGCTAATCCGGACAAAACCGGAAACAGGGTAAACAGATTTCTCTGGGAAGCGGAATTTTCAGGAACCTGGCATGATTTGCTCAGTTTTTTTAATGACATAGAGACCCGGGGACCCTGCACACGAATAGAAACGCTGCAGATCCGTAAATCCGCGGAAAATGGAAAAGGCAATGCTGTTTCCGAAACCGTGAAACATACGGAGCTGACTGTAAGCGGCAGAGTTTGTGTGTATTACAGTGCAAAATAAACGCAACGTGAAACACAGTTGTTTTAGCGGAGAAAGCAGGCGTCATCATGAATTTTCAGGACAAAAGACTACGTATTCTTATCATTGGGGTTGTTATCATTTTAGGTGTCGTGGCATTCCGTGTCATATCAAATATTATGGCCCGGAATGAGCAGGCGAACAAGAGCAACCAGGGACGTACGGCTGTCATTATGGCCGCCTATCCGAAACGGCAGACTATTGTGCCGAAATTCCGGTTCTCCGGTACGCTGGATCCTATCTGGCAGGCAGATGTGGCTGCCAAGGTGGACGGGCGTATTGAGCAGGTGCTGGTTCAGGAAGGCCAGGCTGTCGAGGCGGGCCAGTCTTTGATTGTGCTGGAACAGGTAGATACGGCGGCGAAACTGATGAATGCCAGAGGAGCTTATTTGGACGCTAAGACCAATTATGAAAAGGCCGAGTTGTTCTTAAAACGGTATCAGGACCTGTATGCCAAAGGCGCAGTGTCCAAAGAAGCCCTGGACAATATGAGTTTTGCCTTGGAAAACGCCAGAGGCAAGCTGGATGCGGCAAAAGGCGTGCTGACTGCGGCGGAATCGGATTTGGGCGGCACTACGGTGACCACGCCCCGGGCCGGCGTAATCCAGAAACGGTATTTCCAGGAAGGGTATTATGCCAAAGTGGGCACGGCTCTCTTCAATATTGCGGATATTTCCACGCTGTCTGCCAAGATTGATATTCCAGAAGGCTATGTGAACAGCGTGGCGGTGGGAGGAAAAGTTGAATTTACCATTCCTTCCATGAGCGGTGAAAACAAAAAGGTGGAGGGGACCATCGTCCGGATCAGCCCGGTGGCGGTGCAGCCTTCCCGTACCTTTGAGGCGGAAGTCGTGGTCGATAACCGGGATAACCGCCTGCGCGGCGGCGTGTATGCGGAAGCGCTGATTACCGCCATTCCCAAGGAGAATGTTCTGACGATTCCCATGACGGCCATTTCCATGCGTGACGACCAGCGTACCTGTTATGTCATTGATGATGGCAAGGCGGTGCGTAAGATACTGACTACCGGCTACATCGGGGAAAATCTGGTGGAAGTGCTGAACGGTATCTCTGAGA
The DNA here is from genome assembly GCA_017405945.1 of Acidaminococcaceae bacterium. GTDB lineage: Bacteria > Bacillota > Negativicutes > Acidaminococcales > Acidaminococcaceae > Succiniclasticum. The sequence goes on along the minus strand of JAFQZL010000030.1, from coordinate 18,888 downwards.
AAGATTATGTTATTACCGGCGGCCTGAACAAAATCCGGGAAGGCGTCGGCGTAAAGGTTTCAGAGAAGGGTACGGATAAAGAATGATTGAAACATTTATAAGACGGCCTGTCTTTACCACCATGTTCATACTGGTGCTGATCGTCTTCGGTATCCGTTCCTATCCGGGACTGGGCGTAGACCTGTATCCGGACGTGGACCTGCCCATGGTTGGCGTTACGGTAACCTATGAAGGCACGGCGCCGGAAGAGATGGAGACCCTGGTTACCAAACCCATTGAGAACCGCGTCAGCCAGGTTTCGGGCATCAAGACGATCACCTCTACCATCCGGGAAGGATATTCCCAGACGGTGCTGGAGTTTGAAATCGGTACGGATCCCCGCCAGATGGCCAGTGAGGTTCGTGAAAAAGTTGCGGGTGTGCGCCGCCGTCTGCCGGATGACATTGATGAACCGGTAGTGCAGCGGTTTGACATGGCGTCTCAGGCGATTGCGACCTATGCCTTTTCGTCCGATAAGCGGAGCCCGGGAGAAGTCCGCCGCATTCTGAACGATGTGGTCATCGACGGGCTGCAGATGCTGGAAGGCGTGGCCGATGTATCGGTGTACGGCGCCGCGGACCGTGCCATCAAGGTCCACGTGAAATCAGAAAAGCTGAAGCAGTACGGAATTTCTTTCCAGACGGTATTGGCCAAGGTTAACAATGCTAACATCAACACGCCCGGCGGCAAGGTCCGGGATAACAACAATACCATTACCGTACGTACCATCGGCAAGCTGAATACGGTGGATGACTTTAAACAGATCATTGTGGCCAACAAAGACGGGAAGGCCATCCGTCTCACGGAAATTGCTGACGTGGAAGACGACTGGGAAGACGCAGAGTCCTATTCCCGCACCAACGGGGTTCCTTCCGTGATGCTGGCTATCCGCAAGCAAAGCCGTACCAATACGGTCCAGGTCATTGACGTGGTCAACAAAGAACTGGAAAAAATCATGGAACATGACCTGCCCCCGGATATCAAGATGTACATCGTCCGGGATCAGAGCAGGTACATCCGCGAGAACGTGGCCGACGTGTGGAACACGATTCTCTTCGGCGGGTTCCTGGCTTTGCTCATCACCTATATGTTCCTGGGCGATCTCCGGGCGACTATTATCGGCGGCCTGGCTATTCCTACGTCTATTATTGCTACATTTTTTATGATGGACATTATGGGCTTTACCCTGAATAACATGTCCCTCATGGGTCTGTCCCTGGCCGTCGGTTTCCTGATCGACGATGCCATCGTGCTGGTAGAGAATATTTTCCGGCACATGGAGATGGGGAAGAAGCCGTTCCTGGCCTCGGCGGATGCTACCAAGGAACTGGTGCTGGCAATCCTGGCCACTTCCATGTCGCTGATGGCAGTATTCGTACCCATCGGCAGCATGGGTGAGACCATCGGCCAGTTTTTCAAGCAGTTTGGCCTCACTGTAGCTTTTGCTCTGGCTTTTTCTACGATTTCCGCCTATACCCTGACCCCCATGGTTTCGGCTCACTGGCTGAAGGCTCCGGGGACAGAAGAGGATAAAGCATATCGCCCCCGGTTTGTGGATGCGGCTTTAAAAAGCTTCAATGCAGGTTTTGACTACGTCCGGGGACTGTATGACCAGTTGATGACTTTTGCTGTCCGTCACCCGAAAAAAATTATTCTGGGTTCTCTGGTGACGCTGGTCTTCAATCTGTTCCTGCTGCCTTTTGTAGGCACGGAACTGCAGCCGATTTATGACTCCGGAGAATTCCGGGTCAATGTGAAAGCCGCACCCGGCATCGGTTTGAACCAGATGGCGGAATGGACCTGGCCTTTAGAGCAGGTCCTTATGGAAATGAAAGATGAAGTCCGGGTTGAGAACATGCACCTGGGCGGCGTCCGCACTGCAGTTAATGAAGGCGCCATTGAAGTGAAGCTGAAGCCTGCGGAAGAACGGAAACGAGGCATGCTGGATATCATGGCAGACCTGCGCGGAAAGTTCAGAAATGTCGGCGATATGCAGGTAGCGGTAGTGACCAATCAGGGCAGCCGTGGCGACCCCCGGCCCGTACAAATCGGTCTCCGGGGCAGCGACCTGGTAAGGCTGACAAAGTATGCTAACGATCTGGCGGAAAAAATCCGTCAGGTGCCAGGCTCTGCCGACGTGGAAGTCATCGGTATCGATCCGGAACCGGAAATCATGATACGGCTGGACCAGTCCAAGGCCAGCCAGCTGGGCCTGGATAACACGACCGTAGGCAAGGTTGTACAGTATGCGTTCCAGGGTAAGAGTACCGGCAACTCCTATACCATTGGCAACAATGACTACGATATCATCATCCAGATGGACAAACAGGATCGCCGCACCATTCAGGATGTGGCGAACCTGATGGTTTCTACGGAATCGGGCGGTTACGTTCGGTTAGGGGACGTGGCGGAAGTCAGGTTAGGCTCCGGCCCCACCCGTATCGACCGGGAAGGCAGGCAGCGCCAGATTGCTGTCTACTCTAATGCAGTAGGGATCTCGACCGGCGATTTGCTGAAAGTGATTGAAGACAAGCTGATCCCGGAACTGAATATGGATATCGGGTACCGTTACCGGCTCGTTGGTAACTCCGATATGATGAGCCGTATCTTCGGAGAAATTGTCAAAGCTGTTATCCTGGCCATTGTACTGATTTATATGGTGCTGGCCGCGGAATTTGAAAGTTTCTCTCAGCCGTTTGTTATCATGATGAGTCTGCCGTTTGCCATCATCGGCGCCGTGCTGGGTCTGCTGGTGGCCAATCAGACCGGTAACATGATGTCCCTGATTGGTGCAACCATGCTGCTGGGCCTGGTAACCAAAAATGCAATTTTGTTAGTTGACTATGCAAACCAGGCGAGAGAGAAAGGCATGCCGATTAAAGAGGCAATCCTGGAGGCCTGCTCCTTACGTCTGCGTCCTATCCTCATGACCACCCTTTCCACTATGCTGGGTATGACTCCTGTTGCGCTGGGTATCGGCGCCGGTGCGGAGCTGCGGCAGAGCATGGGCGTGGTACTGATTGGCGGTTTGACGACTTCTACTTTGCTGACATTGGTGGTAGTTCCGCTGATTTACATGCTGACAGAAGAATACAAAGCAAAAAGGGCGGCAGCGAAGGGCTAAGCCTGATAACGTCTCTTGTCGGCCCGGACATCAGAGGAAGCGAATTATTTTATAACTGTTCAGGTGATTATATATGAGCTATGAAACAGACATTAAGGAAGCGCTGGCAGCATATAAAGCCGGTACCCTTTCTGACGAAGAAGTGATTGCGCGTTTTCATCAATTGAATATGACCGATCTTGGGTTCGCCAAGCTGGATCATGACCGGAGTTTGCGCCGGGGATTCCCGGAGGTCGTGTATTGTGAGGGAAAGACGATTCAGCAGGCTTCCGCGATTTTAACCGTATTGGCCTCCCGCCACAAGAATGTGCTGGGAACCAGAGCCTCGCGGGAATTGTACGAAGCGGTGAAGCCAAATCTGCCGGATGTAGTCTACTATGAGCGGGCCCGGCTGATTGTTTTGGAAAAAGAACCTCTGCCTAAAGATCCTGACCGCAAAATTGCTGTGATTACTGCCGGGACCAGCGATGTGCCTGTGGCAGAGGAGGCCGCTGTGACCGCGGAAATCATGGGGAACGAAGTCATACGCATTTACGATGTGGGCGTTGCGGGGATTCACCGGCTGCTGGGAAAGGTAGAAGAAATACGGAGCGCCAATGTGATCGTTGTCATTGCAGGTATGGAAGGGGCCCTGGCAAGCGTGGTGGGCGGACTGGTGGAAAAGCCTGTCATCGCAGTGCCGACCAGCATTGGCTACGGCGCCAATTTCAAAGGACTGTCAGCGTTGCTGGGTATGCTGAACAGCTGCAGCGCAGGGGTAGCTGTTGTCAATATTGACAACGGTTTCGGAGCCGGACGCATGGCCAGTATCATCAATCATCTGAGATAGTACGATTTTCATGCGGCCGGAAGTCCGGTTGCGCTCGTCAGAAGACATTTTGAAGACAAGAACTACCTTTGGAAACTAAAATGGCCGGAGGCCGAAATACTTACTGCGCCGGGCAAGAGCCTGGCAGCAGCAAATTGGAGAGGAACATGAAAGCCTTATATCTGGAACCTTTTGCCGGTATCAGCGGCAATATGCTGCTAGGGGCGTTATTGGATGCGGGAGTGCCTTTTGAATACCTGCAGGAAGAGTTTGCCAAGTTGCATTTGGGAGACTTTGAGTTAGTTTTTAAGAGCGTGAATAAAAGCGGTATCCAGGCACAGTACTTTAATGTGCTGCTGCCGGAAGAACAGGAGCACGAACATACTCACGGACACTGCCATGACCATGAGCAAGGGCATCATCACGATCATGAGCATGACCACGCCCGGATGCATGCTCACGGTATAGCCCACAGTCATGACCATGAACATATGCACGAAGAGAATTGTGATCATGGTCATCATCATGAACACGGGCACGAACATCATCATGAGCATGAACAGGAACACCATACACATCATCATCACCACGAACACAGGAACCTTCATGATATTGAAGAGATTCTGGAGCATTCTGAACTCGCTGAAGAGGTCATTGCCAAAGCAAAAGAAGTGTTTCTGGCAATTGCCAAGGCAGAAGCAAAGGTACACGGCAGTACGGTAGAAGATATTCATTTTCATGAAGTCGGCGCCATTGATACTATTATTGATGTAGTCGGGAATATCCTGGCACTGCAGTATCTGGGAATTGAAAAGATTTTTACTGCCCCGGTAAATACCGGATTCGGCTTTGTGGAATGCGCCCATGGGCAGATGCCGGTTCCGGCTCCTGCTACAGCGGAACTTTTGCAGGGAATGCCGCATTACAGGGGGACTGTAGATAAAGAGATGACAACACCTACCGGGGCGGCTCTTTTAAAGGTTCTGGCTGTTCCGGTGAAGGAAGTGCCTGCCGGCTTTACAATAACCAGGATTGGTTACGGAGCAGGCACCCGCGATGTTTCCATTCCTAATGTACTGCGCGTTAATGTGGGTACCTGTGAAGAAAGCTGCATGACCGGAGGAATGGATGCCGGGCTCGAAACACTGATCATGCTGGAGTGCAATATTGATGATATGAATCCGGAAATATTGCCTTATGTGTTGGACCGGTTATTAGAAGCGGGAGCTAATGACGCCTGGCTGCAGCCTGCTATTATGAAGAAAGGCCGTCCGGCCCAGACGCTGAAGGTGCTTTGCCGGAAGCCGGTGCAGCAAAAACTGCAACAGATTATGTTTATGGAAACTACCACGCTGGGGATTCGCAGCTATCCGGTTGCGCGTATCGCGTTAGAACGACGCTGGAGAGAAGCGGATACGCCCTGGGGAAGTGTGCGCGTTAAGGAAGGCCTGCTGCATGGGAAGGTAATCAATTCTGTTCCGGAATTTGAAGACTGCAAACGTGTAGCGCAGGAAAGCGGGCAGCCTTTGAAAAAAGTGGAAGCTGCTGCATTGAACAATAAAAAGTGATTTGGTTTTGTAAATGGTTTATGGTTTAAAGAATAATTATCTCTTGTCCTCATCTGGCAGTGAACCGTAAATTTAGAAATCGAGGAACCTATTTTGGACTTTGAAGAATACATTAACACAATCGAAGAAACGCTGTGCCCGCTGGGAAATGTACAGACGAAAGACATTAACTACGGTGTTCAGATTATCCTGACCGATACCGCTAAAAAAGTTACTCTCAATATTTATAACGGAAAAAAAGGAATCCGTCTCGTCTGGGGGGGCGGGGATTCCGAATTGCAAACCCGGGCCATTGAATTGGTGCATCAAATCCATTTTAGGAATACAGGACCAGCTAATCATGCAGCAACTGTTTCCGGAAATGACAGCGATACAAATTCGAATAAGTTACCTTCGGCTGGCAGTGTATCAGACGCGAGCCATACATGGCAAATAAATGAAACTGAACAAACCCACGTGAGTTCCGGGCAGCCCCGTATTCTCTTATCTGGCGAATCGGACTTTTCCGGCATCTGGATGGGAAGTGACGAAAGCGGAAAAGGGGATTATTTCGGACCGCTGGTGGTAGCTTCAGTATGTCTTGACATAGCAGGCGGTAACACCTTAATGGCTGCGGGCGTAAGAGATTGCAAGTCGATGACGGATACGAGAATCCTGGCGTTGAAAGAATTGATTGAAGAGACCGCGCTTGCGTATTCTGTTCTTGTTATGAAACCCCATGTGTATAATATACGGTATGGACAGGTGCAGCAGCAGGGCGGTAATCTGAATACCCTGCTGGCGCTGGGGCATATTGCGGCACTGAAACAGACCTGGCAGAAATGTCCGCAATGCCGGCAGGCTCTGGTGGACCGGTTTGCGAAAAACGAAAGTATTCCTGAAGGTGTCCGGGCTTTTGCGCCGGAAATGCAGGTCTGGCAGCGTCCCCGGGCAGAAGAGGATATAGCGGTAGCTGGGGCCAGTGTGCTGGCCCGGGCTGCTTTTTTGCAGACGATACAGGACATGGGAAGAGAAGCCGGCATCGGAAAGATACCTAAGGGCGGAGGAGAAGCTGCGACCAATGCTGCGCGGCGCCTGGTGCAGAAAAAGGGAACAGAAGTATTGGTAAATTTTGTGAAGCTGCACTTTGCTAATACGCAAAAGATATAGCAGCTGTAGCAACGGTAACATATAGCATGTTGCGTAAGATGACGCAGCAGGAGAACTGGTGAAATAGGATATGCATCGTAATAAACTGTATAAGCGGATTGCGCTGGTAGTTATATTTGTTCTTTCTATTTCGGCGGCGGTCATCTATTTTACATTTGATATCCGTGCGCTGGATTACCTGACCATGTTTTCTTCATGGTCTGTTTTGTGCGCTCTGGGGGCGCTGGCCATCGGACTGTTCTTTGACGGCACGAGACTGCTGACTCTGGCCCGGATCACCGGGGAAGATCTGCCTTTGCCCGACGTGGTTAAAGTGGTGTTAAGTAATTACTTTCTCGCGGTGCTGACTCCCGGTGCAACCGGCGGAGCAATTGCCCAGGTAATGTTTATGCGCCGGGCCGGTGTGTCGGTGGCCCGTTCTACCGTAATCATCCTTGTACGGACCATTATGTCCATCTTTTTCCTGATTGTCATGCTGCCCATCTTTATGAAGCAGGATGAAGCCATCACCAGTTGGGTCCCCATGCCTGTCATCATGACAGTTTCAGTAATTTTTATTGCTATTCCCGTTGCAGCTGTTGCGCTGATGCGTACAAACTACCCGAAACGGATTATCTACTATTTCTCCCGGTATTTCAGGCATGAACGCCGGCGACAGGCTTTCCGCTTGTACTATGATTTCCGTCAGGCGGTCTATATCATGGGGAAACAGCCTGTCATGGTGTTGCGGGCGTTTATCGAGTCAGGCGTCAGCCTGACCTTCATTTATCTGACAGTTCCCGCTTATTTTCTGGGCCTGCAGTTCCCCTTTGACCTGGTTCAGGTTATGGGACGTATGTATCTTCTTAATCTGGTGCTGTATTTTTCACCTACACCGGGAGGCAGCGGCATTGCAGAAGCAGGGTTTGTGGCGCTCTTTAATCATTTGGTGCCAAGCGGTACGGTAGGGATTCTGGCTGTTTTATGGCGGTTTACGGCAGAGTATCTGCCTTTTATCTTAGGAGCTTTCATCACCTTGCGTGCCTTTGGTTCCAATGTGCTTTCCATTGCGGAAAAGAATACAAACCAGAAAGGTTCTGCGGAATGAACCGGTGGAATGGCGGGGGTCTGTTCTGGGCCGGTTTGATATTGCTCAGCTGCGTACTGTTTTTATACGGAACACTGATTACACCGGCTGAACCGCTGACATGGTCTGTTGTTCCTACGTTGTTGTCAGGCATGTTTCCCTGGACAGGTCTGTTGTTGAAATCCTGCAAGGACGGTATTTCCGAAAGCCGGACAGAAGACCTGCGCCGGAATCTGTGTTTACTGTTATGGGGCGTTACGACACTGACCGTTTCCAGTTTGTGTCATGCGCAGAGAGCTCTTGGCCTGATACTGAGTTTTCCGGCCTTTTCCCTGCTGACCGGTTGGAACATTGACCGTATGCTGCGGGAAGAGGGGAACCACTTTAGCGGTTGGGCCTGGGCCAGTGTGCTTACCTGTTTGCTGGCTGCCGCAGGCTGTGTGCTGTTTGTGCAACATGTTCCAGGACTGTTTTTTGGAGGCCTGGTACTGTCGTTGGTGCTCCTGATGATGGGATCGGGTATCGGTATCGCGCTGCTGTATTACAGGGACGGTGTGCTGGCTGTATGGCTTCACGTGGCAACCGGGGTGTTGGTCATGTTCATCCTTTATTTTTTCCTGCTGCCGGTGGCCGGGGTTCAAATATAAAAAAAGTGCCTGTTAGCTTGTCTGAGCGCTGGTCGGCTCACAAATTCTTTTAAGCATATTTAGCATATTTACGGGTGCCGTGAAAGGCATTTACCGGATTTCCTGGGAGGTGGGGGTGTCATGATATATACCGTAACCTTTAATCCGTCTTTGGACTACACGGTGCACATGCCGGTATTTCGGGCGGGGGCTATCAACCGTGTCGTTCAGGAGGCTGTTTATCCCGGAGGAAAGGGGATTAATGTTGGTATTATTCTCCGACGCCTGGGGCTGCCAGTGAAACTGCTGGGTTTTGTGGCCGGCTTTACCGGAGCGGAAATTGAACGCCTTTCCGGTCTGGCCGGTTGCCGGTGTGACTTTATCCATCTGGAAGAAGGGCTGTCCCGGATCAATGTGAAGATCGGCGCCGGCAAAACGGTGCTGGCCGGAGAGGAAAAGGCGACCGGTACAGAAGCGGCGCTGGCAGAAACCGGAGCGGAAACGGCAGTCAACGGGTCAGGTCCTGAAATATCCGATGAAAATCTGCAACTGCTGTTTCGGCAGTTTGAAACATTGGGTCGTGAAGACATACTGGTTCTGTCCGGGAGTATTGCCAAAGGTCTTCCCGCGGATACCTACCGGAAAATTTTGGAACGGATGAACGGGAAACAGGTCCGTGTGGTGGTGGATGCAGAAGGTGAACTTCTGACCAGCGCCATACCCTGCCATCCTTTTTTAATAAAACCGAATAAAGAAGAGCTGGAAGAGTTATTTAAACAGGAACTGCGCTCTGACGAAGATGTGGCTGCCTGCGCTGAAAAACTTCGGCAGCAGGGAGCCGAAAATGTACTGGTGTCTTTGGGTGGCGACGGGGCTCTTCTGGCAGGGGAGGATGGCAAGATATATCGCTGTCTTTCTCCCAAAGGCACTCTGGTGAATTCGGTAGGGGCCGGAGACAGCATGGTAGCCGGATTCCTGGCAGGTTATGAACGCAGCAGCGGAAACTTGTCGGAGGCTTTACGATATGGAATTGCCAGTGGAAGCGCCACGGCATTTAAGGACTGGCTGGCGGAGCGGGAGGAAATCGAAGCGCTGCTGGCCGGAATATGAGATGTGCCGACTGTAACAGGGCGGCGGAAAGGAAGCGCTATGCGTATTACAGACCTCTTAAAACCGCAGAGCATTGATTTGAATGCTGTAGTTGCTGACAAGCCGGCGGCAGTGGAGCGATTGGTAGACCTGATGGAGGCCGGCGGAAATTTGGCTGACAAGGCTCTGTACAAAGCAAGGGTGCTGGCCAGGGAAGCGGAAGGCAGCACCGGTATCGGGGAAGGGATTGCTATCCCTCATGCAAAGACGGAAGCTGTGAAGACTCCCGGACTTGCCAGCATGATTGTGCGGGACGGGGTGGACTACGAAAGCCTGGACGAAGAGCCGGCATTCCTGTTTTTCCTGATTGCGGCTCCGGCCGGAGGAGAAAATGTTCATCTGGAAGTATTGAGCCGGCTTAGCCGGATGTTGATGGACGATGAGTTCCACGAAGCGTTGATGAACGCCAAGACGCCGGAAGAATATCTCCATATCATTGATGAGGCGGAGAAAATCCAGATAGAGCAGGAAAAAGCGGAAGCAGAAGAGGAACGGAAACAGGCGGAAGCGGAACAGGCTGCAACGGCTGCGGAAAAAGCAGTTGGAGCCGGCGGGGGTGCCGGAACTGCAGGTGCAGGGGCAGCGAGTGTTGCAGCAGCTGCTGCCGGGGCAGCGGCAGACTCCGGCAAACCGTTTGTGGCTGCTGTGACGGCCTGTCCCACCGGCATCGCCCATACCTATATGGCGGCAGAAGCCCTGGAGCGGAAAGCCGCTGCTATGGGGATAGATATTAAAGTTGAGACCAATGGATCCGGTGGCGTGAAAAACACTCTGACGGCGGCTGATATTGAAAGAGCTGCAGGGATTATCGTCGCCTGTGATAAGAATGTTCCGGTGCAGCGGTTTGCCGGGAAAAAAGTTTTGTTTGTAAAAGTGTCCGCAGGAATCAAAGAACCGGAAAATCTGATCAATGCCATTCTGAAGGGGGAAGCCCCTGTCTTTAGCGGAGAGGGGGCTCCCTCTGATGAACCGGCTGCCGCGGCGGCAGAAGGGGAAAGCGTAGGCCGTCAGATATACAAACATCTGATGAACGGTGTGTCTCACATGCTGCCCTTCGTGATTGGCGGCGGCATTCTCATTGCTCTGGCGTTCCTGTTTGATATGGGCAATGCGGGCACGGCCAGCTTCGGCTCTGGCACCCCGCTGGCTGCTTTCCTGAAAAACATTGGCGGCCTTTCCTTCAGTATGATGATGCCGATTCTGGCAGGTTACATCGCTATGAGTATCGGTGAGCGTCCGGCGCTGATGCCCGGTGTGGTAGGCGGCTTCCTGGCGGTGAACGGGGGTTCCGGGTTCTTCGGCGCTCTGTTCGCCGGCTTTATCGCCGGGTATTTGGTGAACTGGCTTAAAAAAGTGTTGTCCGGCCTGCCTCAGGCCCTGGAAGGAACCAAGCCGGTACTGCTGTATCCGGTGCTGGGATTGCTGCTGATGGGAATTATTATGACGTACATCATCAACCCGCCTACGGCTATGTTCAACAAATGGCTGGCGGGTGTACTGGCCGGTATGTCTTCTTCCAGCAAAGTGATTCTGGGATTTATCCTGGGCGGCATGATGTCTATTGACTTCGGCGGGCCTATCAATAAAGCGGCCTATGTGTTCGGCACGGCTTCCCTTGCCGGAGCATCCGGCCAGGCCGTTTCTTCCGGCATCATGGCTTCCGTTATGATCGGCGGCATGGTTCCCCCCATTGCCATCGCTCTCTGCACACTGCTGTTCAAAAAGAAATTTACGAAGCAGGAACGTTCTTCCTGTGTGACGAACTTTATTATGGGATTTAGTTTTATCACAGAAGGGGCGATTCCTTTTGCGGCGTCCGATCCCCTGCATGTGATTCCGGCATGTGCTATCGGTTCCGCAGTGGCCGGCGCTCTGTCCATGCTGTTTAACTGCACCGTGCCGGCGCCTCACGGCGGTCTGTTCGTGTTCGGTGTAGTGACCAACTGGCCCATGTATTTTGTGGCGCTGCTCATCGGGGCTCTGGTGGCCTGCTTCATTTTAGGATTTACCCGCAAGGATGCCGTTGAATAAGTTTGTTATCAAAATATAAATAGATGTTTACAAATTTAGATTTATTTTTGTGTAAAGGGAGGAGACACGTATGAAAACATTTACCTATGCCATTACCGATGCAGCCGGCATTCATGCCCGTCCCGCAGGCTTGCTGGTCAAAGAAGCCAAAAAATTTGAGAGCAAGATTTCGGTGGCCAAAGGCGCCCGGAAGGCCGATTTGAAAAAACTGTTTGCTGTCATGGGCCTGGGTGTAAAACAGGGAGAAGTGATCACCGTAGATGTGGAAGGCGCGGATGAAGAAGCGGCTGCAGCTGCCGTAGAAGCTTTCCTGAAAGCTAATTTGTAGAAATACGGACAGATCAGCGTTTCCATAATCTGTACTGTTTAATGTACTGTTGAAAACAGACCGGGGAAGGAGGCACAGTCCTGCAGGGCATCAATGAGCCGCAGTTCTCCGGTCTTCTTGTCATTGCTATACAGGAGAAATGTATGCTTACGATTACAGGAAAACCCGTATATGGGGCCATCAGCATCGGACCGCTGGCTTTGTTCCACCGCAATACGATTTCTACGGCTGCCCGCACCATAACAGACCCGGAAGCGGAAGTGCAGCGCTTTCAGTCAGCACGGGAAGAGGCTGCGGCCCAGTTGGGGCAATTATATGAAAAAGCGCTGGAGACAGTCGGGGAAGAAGACGCCGCCATCTTTGAGATCCACCAGATGATGCTGGAAGACGATGAGTATATTGAAGGGGTGGAAAGTCATATCCGGGAAGAAATGCTGAATGCGGAAGCGGCTGTGGACAGGACTGCCCAGGAACTTGCCGCCATGTTCCGGGGCATGGATGACGAATACATGCAGGGACGGGCAGCGGACGTGCTGGATATCTCCCGCCGGGTGGAGCAGATTTTAAGCGGCGGCCCGGCGATTGATTTTTCCCGGTATGATCAGGTGATTCTGGCAGCGGATGACCTGGCCCCCAGCGAAACCATGCAGCTTGATACGAAAAAAATATTAGGCTTTGTGCTGTCCGGCGGCAGTGCCAGTTCCCACACGGCCATTCTGGCCCGGAACCTGGGCATTGCCACTGTAGTCAACACCGGCACCCAGATTCATACGGACCTGGAGGGTAAAATGGCAGTCGTTGACGGCTTTACCGGCACCGTGTTTCTGGATCCGGATGAGGCTACGCTGGCAGCTATGCAGGAAAAACAGAAACAGGCGCAGGCGGAACGGGAACGGCTGGAGAACGTCCGGGGTAAGGAAAGCGTGACGCAGGACGGGCAGAAGGTTCTGATTTATGCCAACGCAGGAAATCCTGCCGACCTGCCTCGCGTCGTTGCCAGCGACGCGGAAGGCATCGGCCTGTTCCGCAGTGAGTTCCTCTATCTGGAAAATGATGATTATCCCACGGAAGAGCAACAGTTTGAAGCTTATAAAAAGGCACTGACGGCCATGGAGGGAAAACGCGTTGTCATCCGTACCATGGACATCGGCGCGGATAAGAAAGCCGATTATTTTGATCTGGATCCGGAAGAAAACCCGGCTATGGGACTTCGGGCTATCCGCATCTGCCTTACAAGGCCTGAATTGTTTAAAACCCAGTTGCGGGCTCTGTGCAGGGCTTCCGTGTATGGCAGGCTGGCCATCATGTTCCCCATGATTATTTCGGTGGAAGAGGTAAGGAAGGCTAAAGCTCTGCTGGCTGAGGTGATGGCCCGGTTGAAAAATGAGGGGATTCCTTGTGCGGAGCAAATCGAGACAGGCATCATGATTGAAACTCCTGCGGCGGCACTGGTCAGCGACGCGCTGGCGGAAGAAGTGGACTTTTTCAGTCTGGGTACTAACGATCTGACCCAGTACACCCTGGCCATCGACAGGCAGCAGACCAAACTGGACGATTTCTTTGATCCTCATCATCCTGCTGTTTTGCGCCTCATTGAGATGACGGCAAAAAATGCTCACAAAGCCGGTATCTGGGTGGGCATCTGCGGAGAGCTGGGGGCTGACCTTTCCCTGACAGAAGCGTTCCTGCGCATGGGGATCGACGAGCTTTCGGTTTCCGTAACCAGCGTACTTCCCCTGCGGGATAAGGTGCGGAGCCTTAACTTAAAAGCATAAAGAAACAGTTAACTGCCGGACTAAATCTGTAAACTAATTAGAGGACACTGCCGATATGAAAGAATTTAATCTTCCTTTGTTCATGAAAGTAAAACCGGATGCCTTAAAAGAACTGAAAGATAACCTGGATTTGTATTTCCCGGATGTAACCGGAAAACGGATTTTGATTTTAACAACAGACGGCTTGCTGCAAATACTGGAAAAAAAGGTTACTCTCATGCTGTCACAGTTGAAAGACTATGAAGTGGTTACCGTAGAGTCCAGTTCTTATGATTACGCTGTTTCCATTGCCAAAAAGATCAGTATGGAAGGCGTGCGGATGATTATCGGCTTTGGCGGAGGCACTGCACTGGATACGGCAAAGTACGCTGCTTTTGTGGCGAATGTGCCATATATTGCTATCCCCACAGCATTAAGTAATGATGGCGTGTGTTCCCCTGTTTCAGTACTTTTTTCCAAAGGAAACAGAACCCATTCCTTCACATCGAAAACACCGGACGGGCTTCTCATTGATACGGATATTGTTTTAAAATCACCCCGTTTGTTGCAGGAAGCCGGGGTGGGGGATATTATCAGCAACTATACTGCCCTGTATGACTGGGAACTGGATTGCAAATACAATCACGGACAACCTAACGACTTTGCTTATATGCTGTCAGAAAGGGCATTGAACGCACTGCTGTATTCCAATATAAAATCTTTTACAAGCCCGGAGGGGGTCAAAATGCTGGCCCAGTCCCTTGTATTGGGGGGGCTTGCCATGCAAATTGCGGGCAGTTCACGGCCCTGCAGCGGTTCAGACCATCTGTTCTGTCATGCACTAGACGAATTATTTGATCATGGCCTGCCTCATGGTATAGTGGTAGGCATCGGTACGATCGGCGCTGCCTGGCTGCAGAAGCGCGATTACCGGATGTTGCTGGAATTCCTGAAAGAATACGGGATTGACATTAATCCGAAACACCGGGGCATTACGGAAGTTATGTTTGTCAGGGCCTGGCTTTTCGCCCGGGAAGTACGTAAAGAACGGTATACGGTTTTAAACAATATGGAAATGATGCCAAAACGGATGCGGGAAGATATGTTTAAAGAACTGTACGCTCTGATGTGCCGGATATGATGCAGTTGATTTTATAACTTATTAATGGGAATTATTGCATTAAAATCAAAAAACAGCACCGGTAGTTTTCCGTATCCTGTTGCAGGGAGGAAGGAAAACATCCCGGTGCTGTTTTGTTTTATAGTTGTCTAGAATTATTTCTGTAAAAGTTCTTTCAGTTCGGTCAGTTTTCCGGCAAATTTATCCAGGGTGACCTGTATCGGTTGTGGCGTGTTCAGGTCTACGCCCGCTTCTTTTAAAAGATTCAGGCTGTAATCGCTGCCGCCTGCATGTAAAAAGGCCAGATATTTTTCCACTGCTGAACCTGATTGACAGGTCGCTGTTATGCTATTGGGTTCGTTATTAACCCGGGATTCAGGTTTGCATTTTTGATCAGTTTCTTTCAGGATTGCTTCGCTGAATGCTGTTGCGGCGCTGTAACCCGTTGCATATTTATATACATAAAATGGCGTGTGGAAATGAGGGATGCGGCTCCATTCACTGCCTAACTCTTTATCGACAGTCAGGGCTGGACCATAATATTTCTGATTGCTTTCCAGCCAGTACTGTTCCAGTGTTTCTGCCTGTAAAGAATCTCCCGCGGATATTTTGTCGTGAATAAATTTTTCGAACTCAGCAAATTGGACCTGCCGGTATACCGTGGTTCTTACAGCTTCCATGAACTGGTTCAGCAAAAAGATTTTCTGCGCTTTATCAGCATTGGCCAGTGCGTACTCCAGCAACAGATTTTCATTGGTTGTTGAAGCCACTTCGGCACAAAAGATACTGTATTCGCTTTTCGCATAGGGTTGGGCCTGGCTGCTGAAATAGCTGTGAAGGGAATGCCCCAGTTCATGGGCCAGTGTGGAGATACTGTTATAACGGGGCTGGAAGTTTAACAATACATAGGGGTGGACGCCGTATACACCCCAGGAATAAGCTCCGCTGCGTTTTCCTTTGTTTTCATAGATGTCGATCCAGCCTTGTGTCATGGCTTTTTGCAAAACGTCAATATAGGTTTCGCTCAGCGGTTGCAGTGCGTGTTTTACCATTTTGCAGGCTTCGTCAAAGGTAACGGAAAAACATTTTTCTCCTTCCGTTGATAAAGGAACATACAGATCATACGGATGAAACTCGTCATATCCCAGAACTTCTTTTTTCAAGGCGATATATTCATGAAGCGGTTCCAGATTGGCATGTATGGTCCGGATCAGGTTATCATACAGGCTGACAGGAATATTATCTTCTGCCAGACTGGCTTCCAGGGTATCTTTGTATCCGCGGACTTTGGCATAAAAGAAACTGCTTCGGCAGGTTCCCGTCAGGGTCGCTGCCAGGGTATTCCGGTAATGGTGATAGGTATTCATCAGGCCGGTAAAGGAGTTTTTACGTAAAACACGGTCATCGCTGGCCATGTTCAGCATATAACAGCCTTCGCTCACGATGGCAGTATTACCGTTTTTGTCTTTAACAGGCGGAAATTCCATGTCGGCGGAGACCAGCGCGCGGAACGCGGCAGCACCGGTCCCCGTGGCGAGCTGGCTTTGTGCCAGGATAGCTTCCTGTTCGCCGGGCAGTACATGTTCCCGCATCCGTTCCAGGTCCTTCAGATAAAAATCATAATCGGCAAAAAGAGGATCGCTTTTCAATTGTTCCAGTTGTTCTTGCGAAAGGGAAGTGATTTCTGAATCGATAAACGAAACCGCATTGTAGAAGGAAGCCAGGAGCCCTTCCGCTTTTCCGGAGAGGGCCTGGGCATTGGTATCACCGTTGTCGGCGTCCTGCTGGAGCCGGGCGTAGGCGTAAATCTTATCAATCTCCTGGGACAGCCGGTCGCGCAATTGCAGAACCCGCAACAATATAGCTGGTTCTTGAAGGCTTCTCTGGCATGTTTCCAGGTCTGCAATCAGTTCCTTTAAGCCGGAGCAGGCCTTATCCCATTCTTCCTGTGAAGCGTAGATGTCGTGAATGTTCCACTGGCAGTCAGCAGGGATGCTCTTTCTGTCGATATTGCTTCCATGAGGTGGTGTATTCATAATGCCTCCTTTAATTCTTGTTGCATTTTACACAATTCTTTACTATTATAACACTATGAGTTACGAAATATCATGTTTTTTTAAGCAGGGAAATCATCATGCAGGCATTTTTTATAGGAATTAACAGCAAGTATATTCATACAGCCCTGGGTATCCGTTATGTAACGGAATACTGCAGGGAACGGGGGATTGCAGCCCATATGCTGGAAGCGACAGTGAATGAGCCGGTTCTTTCCGTCCTGATCCGTATTACGGAAAAGATTGAGGCTTGCAGTGTTGCGGAGAATGAACCGGTTCTGATAGGACTGGATGTGCATATATGGAACCGGCGTTTTGTGCTGGAACTGGGAGAACTGCTGCGGAAAATTCTTCCGGACTCTTTTTTGATACTGGGTGGTCCCGAAGTCATGTTTCAACCGGCCAAGGTTTTTGAGGAAGCCCATTTTGCGGATTTTATTGTCTGCGGAGAAGGCGAAGAAGCCACCGCAGAGTTTTTGCAGTGCCTTACACAATTGGGACAGAAAGAAACAGGAACCGGTTTATCTTGTGATGTACAGGAGATCACGAGAGAAAATATAAGCCGTTGGAAATCATTACTTCCGGCAGGGATCGCCTGCCTGGACGAGTCGGGGGGCGTCTCTGTTCCCGATAAGCCGCTGGTTGTGGAAAACCTGGACAGTCTGCCGTTTCCGTATCCTGACCTGGACGAAGTGGCAGCTCAGCACAAAATTTTTTATTATGAAGCATCCCGGGGTTGTCCTTTTCATTGCGCATACTGCCTGTCCGGAATTTCACACTCGGTACGCAGGCGGAGCCTGAAACTGGTACTGGAAGATATGGACCGGTTTATGGAAGCTGGGGCCGGGTTGGTGAAATTTGTAGATCGGACCTATAACCTGGATGAGAATTATTATCTTCCCATGATGCAGTATCTGGCCGCGGCAGACACAAAAACCACGTTTCACTTTGAAATTAAGGCCGATATCCTGAGTCCCGGAGTTGTGAAGTTTTTGCAGACGGTTCCTAAAGGCCGTTTCCAGCTGGAAATCGGTGTGCAGAGTACGGATCCGGATGTATTGCGGATGATTGGGCGAAAAGATGATTGGGGACGTTTAAAAGAGAACGTGACAGCCTTGCGGGAAAGCGGTAATATGCATCTTCATCTGGATCTGATAGCCGGGCTTCCATTAGAAGGCTTGAGAAGTTTTGCACGTTCCTTTGATGATGTATACGAGCTGCGTCCCCATGCGCTGCAGCTCGGCTTTTTAAAGGTGCTGCCCGGTACGGAGATGGAGAAAGTTTCTGGCCTGCATGGACTTGTTTACATGGATCAGCCTCCTTATGAAATCTTATCTACCAAATGCATGAGTTATAAAGAAACGCGGTTCCTCAAAATACTGGAAGAAGTATTTGAATTGGTGTACAATAGCGGCAGATTTCCGTTTACGCTTGCATATCTGACAGAGCAGGCAGGTAAAGGATCCGCTTTTGGATTTTACCGGGAACTGACGGAATGGTACCGGCAAAAAGAGCTGGCCGGTCTGGGGCATAATGCCATGGAAACGGTGGGGATGTTGTTCACATATGTTAAAGAAAGACAGCCGGAATTACTGTTCCCGGTGCGCGAATTGCTTCGCCTTGATGTGTTGCAGCATCTGCCAAACTTTAAACCGGACTGGCTGATGTGGCGCACGGCAATTAATTATGAAAAGGCTACTGTTTTTTGGCGCAATGAAGAACTGGTGCGTAAATATGTACCGGATTATTCCTTTAAAAACTGGCGGACTTTACACAAAAAGTACGCATTGGAAGAATTTTTGTTCAACCCGTGGACGGGGGAGAAAAAATCTGTTTTTGTTTTGGTAAATTATAATGAAATGCGCTTGACAAGAATTGAAACGGATGCTATTATATATAAGCCGTCGGTTGACGGCGGAACCTTGAGAACTGAATAACGAACCAGATGAATGTGCGGGTCAGCCCCTTCGGGGCAGACCTAAAAAAGTCAAAGAAATTCTGAACAACAAGAAGAGCCGAATCGGCTTTCTGTAAAGTATTATGGAGAGTTTGATCCTGGCTCAGGACGAACG
>JAFQZL010000029.1 GCA_017405945.1 Acidaminococcaceae bacterium | reverse complement strand
GAATTTCTTTGACTTTTGGGTCGTCCCCGAAGGGGCTGACCCGCACATTCATCTGGTTCGTTATTCAGTTCTCAAGGTTCCGCCGTCTTTCGACGACTTGGTTATAATAGCACTTCTTTTTCCCTTTGTCAACACCTTTTTGTAAAAAAACAAAAGAATATTTTTTTATTATGCTCATTTCCCTAAAAACCGGGCAAAAAGCACAAAAAAAGAGAGGCTCGCGCCTCTCTTTATATGCTTATGTTCAGAGTCATGATCAATCATTAAATCCATACAGACCGATCTCTTACGTCTGCTTATTTGCTTTCCTCAGAGTCCTCTTCGTTTTCCACTTTTTCCTGCGCCAGCGGTTTCATAGTCGGGAACAGCAACACGTCGCGAATGGAAACAGCGCCTGTCAGGAACATAACCAAGCGGTCAATGCCGATACCAAGACCGCCGGTAGGCGGAAGACCGTGCATCAACGCGTTGATAAAGTCTTCATCCATCATACCGGCCTCTTCATCACCGGCAGCGCGCTCTTCCATCTGTTTTACAAAGCGCTCCCGCTGGTCGATGGGGTCGTTCAGCTCGGTAAAGCCGTTGCACAGCTCACGGCCATAAATGAATCCTTCAAAACGGTCTGTAATCTCAGGATCCTCCACACTGCTCTTGGCAAGAGGCGATATTTCTTTGGGATACTTGTAAATAAAAATCGGTTGGATCAGCTTGTCTTCTACGAATTTATCAAAGAAAGCGTTAATGATCTTGCCTACACCCCAGGATTCTTCATATTCCACATGGGCCTCATCAGCCATCTTCCGCGCCGTTGCCAGATCGGTCACACCGTTAAAGTCTACTCCGCTGTACTGTTTTACCGCATCAATCATGGTAACACGGGGCCAGGGACCGGCTAAATTAATTTCCTGTCCTTCGTAAACAATCTGCAAAGTACCTAATACTTTTTGCGCCGTCTCCGTTACGATTTTTTCCGCAATATCCATCATGGTTTCCATATCACCATAAGCCTGGTACAGTTCGATGCTGGTAAATTCCGGATTATGTTTGATGTCAATGCCTTCGTTTCTGAAAATACGGCCAATTTCGTATACCCGTTCCAGACCGCCGACAATCAGACGCTTCAGGTTCAGTTCCGTAGCAATACGCAGATATAACTGGATATCCAGCGCATTATGATAGGTAATAAAAGGACGGGCCGTAGCGCCGCCGGAAATCGTGTTCAAAACCGGTGTCTCAACTTCCAGATAGCCTTCGTTGTCCAGGATTTCACGGATACTCTTGATAATCTGGGTACGTTTTATAAATACATCTCTCACGTCCGGATTAACAATCAGATCCAGATACCGTTGCCGGTAACGCAGATCCACATTGGTAAGCCCATGCCATTTCTCCGGAAGCGGTTTCAGAGCCTTTGACAGGAATTCCAGATTCTCAACACGGATAGAAGGTTCGCCCATGTGGGTTTTAAATACTGTGCCTGTAACACCAATGATATCGCCGATATCCATCAGCTTAATCAGGGAGTAATTATCTTCCCCCAGTATATCTTTGCGGGTGTAAAGCTGGATTTTCCCTGTGCTGTCCTGCAAATCGATAAAGCTGGTTTTGCCGTGGCCACGGATAGCCATAACACGGCCGGCCGCCTTGACAGCGGTTCCGTCCGCTTCCATCTGCTCTACATTATCGTAAATTTCTTTGGTATGATGGGTCCAGTCAAACCGGTGACCGAAAGGACGGATTCCCCGCTCTTCCAGCTTATGCATCTTATCAATGCGGTTCTGCATCTGTTCATTAATGTCCATTACCGGAGCCTGCTTGCCCTGAACATTCTTCTTATCTTCTGCCATTCTGTTTCTCCTGACTATTTAATCTTAACTATCTTATACTGATGATCCCCCACCGGAGTACGTACCGTAACTACCGTTCCAACCTTCTTACCCATGATAGCAGCGCCAATAGGCGACTCGTTGGAAATCCGTCCCGCAAAAGGATCTGCTTCGGTCGTACCAACGACAGTATAAGACTGCAGGCGGTCTTCTTCAAATTCCGGAGCAAGATCTTCAATATCAACAGTTGCACCTAGTTCAACTTTTGTTTTCCGTTTCTTTGTATTGTCTATTACCTTGGCCGTGTTGACCATTTGTTCCAGCTCCAGAATGCGGCCTTCAATGCGGGCCTGTTCATCTTTTGCAGAAACATATTCGGAGTTTTCACTAAGGTCACCGTGAGCAATGGCTTCGTGCAGGCGCTCTTCATTCTCCAGGCGCTTGACAGTGCGAAGTTCTTCCAGTTCAGCTTCCAATTTTGCAAGACCTTCGGCAGTCAATATTGTTTCTTTTGATGTCATGATCATTCCTCCAATGTTACACCATATTAAAAGTATCGGCCTTCACACCAATACCGTAAAAACGGTTAGTTAATATTATAAATTTTTATATTACCCTTGTCAAATAGAAAGAAACTATGGACTAATTCGTCCGCCCTTCATCTGAGACTGGGCAAGTTCATCGCCCCGGTGTTCCCTTAAAATTTCACATTTCTCTTTATTTTTTCTATCATTTCCGGAGTTACCGCATGTTCGAAATTGCGGAATCCTGCCAACGAGAATCCATGTTTTCCGGCCAATGCAGATATAGTATCGATTTGCGCAGGATTCAGGTTTCTCCCCAACGTAAAATTCTCATACCGGCCTTCCAGAGCAAGTATCATGGTTTCCGCCATACAGGCAAAACAGGTATGGGGCGGAAAACCGAAATTAAAGCGGAAATCTACGTTCCCGGGAACATGGATCACACCACCTTCGATCACCAGAACATCATTCCGGAGCGCAGACACATTCCGGGATACATTACGGGGCCTGGCCACATCGCAGACCACGGCACCGGACTTTAAATCACCAGGATCAATGATAAAATCAACCGCGCTGGTCACAGCTATAACTACATCCGCCTTATGCAGTCCTCTTTTAACATCCGAACTCACCGCAAATGTTGCAGCGCCGTGCCCGTTCAGTTCCTGCGCCAATTCCTCCAAAGGACCGATACGCCTGGCAACAAGATTAATATGGCGCACCTCGCGGGCCAGGATACGGGCACAGGCCGAACCGATAGAACCGCTGGCCCCGATGATAGTTACTTCTGCATTACGCAGGTCTTTCCCCATGAGACGGGCAGCTTCCCTCGTTCCTTCCAGCGCTGTCGCAACCGTATAACTGTTACCTGATGTTACCGCAATATTTAAACGCTCCGCTATTGTTATACCGGCATCGCCCACAATAGAAGTAAATGCCCCCAGACCAAGGATTTTTGCTCCCAGTGCTTCCGCTATCTTGCCGGTTTCCACGATCCGGTCAATGACAAACTCTTCCGGAAGTTCCATCATCTGCTTTGCCGTCAGCGGGCAGCCTACAAACCAGCCCTCCGCTTCTGCATACGGGCTTTTTACCCCGGTGATATGTGAGACCTCAAACGGTTTTTTCTTCTGTAACATATATTCCAGCAGGAAATCAGGAACATACCTGACAAAAGGCGTAACCATCTGCATATCCTCTAATGAAAGGGGATGCAGCACAAACGCAAATTTTTCCATTCTTTCCTGCTCCTTACTGAAAATGCTCTATCGACGGCAAAATCCCGTGCTTTTTAATGAACGTTTCGTATTCTTCCGGCCGCAGTGCCTTTTTACTTCCGGAAACAGCTACGATTGCTGCTTCCAGCACATTCGTGCCAAAACTCCGTCCCTGCAGACAGGGCGTCGTCGTAACCAACGTTTTAACTCCGGCATTTTTTAACATCAGCCGGTCTGCTGCAGTAACTGTATTTGTTATTATCGTTTTCCCCTCAAGACGGGACGGCATAAACCGTTTGATAAACAGAAAATCCCCTGCAATAATATCGCTGTTTATAAAATATTCGGGATGCCTGCTTATATGGAAATCCTGTTTTTTTCCTGTGGGGTACATCCATTTGACAGGAAGTCTGGTAATGATGGGAACAAGCATCGCCGCCCAGCGCCGCAAAGACGCAAGGCTCCTGATTGGAATATTGCATCCCAGTCCGTAAATGATATCGCCAAACAGGGCATTGCAATTCTGTTCCGCCAGCGCTTCCGCCATACCGAAGCGGTCTACTGCACAGACTAGCAAAACATTTTTCCCCGTAAAATCAATAATATGGTTATCTGCCAGAAACCGAACCGCCATACGTTCCAATGTGTTTTTCAGACCGCTACCATCCAGAACCGGCGTATATCTAACCTGTTTCACCAGTTTTTCAGATTCCGCGAAAACATATCGGCGATTTCCAGCTACCAAATACAGGTCCGTCCCGCCCAATCCCATCGCATAAACTTTTCCATCATAAAACTGCAGCAACCGGGCAGCCTCTTTGATATCACCGTCCGTACCCTTTCGTTCCAAAGCGACTTCCGTATCCCCCAAAAAAAGACTACTTTGGGCGTCACGCTTGGAAGAACCGATGCTGATACTGATTACGCTTTTCTTTTGTCCAGACTTCCGTAGTTCTTCTGAATCCATAAACAAACATACCTGCAAAGATATTTTTCCGAAAGTGTATTGTATCACATTGCGGTAAATAAAACAATCAAACTACAATAAATTTTAAGAAACATCCATGACCGCCTGCTGTAGTTTTAACGACTTTGTTGTTCGGATGTCTTTATCGGCTTCTTTGTAAAAAAGTCCCGTAAGAGTTCACCAGATCAACCATTTCCCGCAATGTCTCAAGCTTGTGAAATTTTTCCCTGTATTCTGAAGCCCGGGGCAGACCTTTGATATAAGCGGAAGCGTGGCCGCGCATCTCCCGTATGGCAACTTTCTCCCCTTTAAAATCCACAAGAGCGGTTGCGTGCAGTATAATCTGCTGCATTTTTTCCTCAGCAGTTACCGCCGGGATATCTTTTCCCGCCAAAGCGGCACGCAATTGGGTAAACAGCCAGGGATTTCCGTAGGCGCCTCTGGCCAGCATTAAGCCGTCACAGTTTGTTTCTCTAAACATGCGCAGCCCATCCTCCGCAGTAAAAATATCCCCGTTACCAAACACGGGAATCCGTACCGCCTCTTTCACCCGGCGGATGACCTGCCAGTCAGCTTTTCCCATATAAAACTGATCCCGGGTCCTGCCATGGACAGCCACCGCCGCAACGCCCGATGCTTCAGCAATCTTTGCGATTTCTACGGCATTCCTGTGTTTTTCGTCCCAACCAGCGCGAAACTTAACCGTCACAGGAATTCGGACCCCTTTGACCATGGCTTCCAGAATTTTTCCCGCCAGTTCCGGGGTCTTCATTAAAGCAGATCCCTCTCCGTTATTAACTACCTTGGGCACAGGGCATCCCATGTTAAAGTCGATGATATCTGCCCCCCGGGCTTCCACAATTTTGGCCGCCTCCACCAGTTCTTCAGGAACCGAGCCAAAAAGCTGGATGGCTGTGGGATGTTCCGCTTCATCAATCTGCAGCATGGCAAATGTCTTTTCGTTTTTATATAACAGTCCTTTGGCGCTGACCATTTCCGATACCGTAAGCCCGCAGCCAAATTTCCGGCAGATGACCCGGTACGGCAGGTCGCTGATGCCTGCCATGGGCGCCAGGGCCACCGGCGTATCTAATTCTATGTTTCCAATTCTCATAGTATTTAAAAAACCCTTTAGTAAGATAAAAATACGGACGGAAAGATGCTCTCCCCGTCCGTAATAGGTTCTGCCAATTATTTTTTGTTCTTTTCAAAAATAAGGCGCAGGCCTTCCAGAGTGAGCATCTGGTCCACTTCGTCAATGCAGTCCGTGCCCTGGGCCATGGTATTGCCGAAGCCGCCGGTAGCAATGACCAATGCGTCACCGCCCAGTTCTTCTTTCATCCGGGCCACGATTTCCTTGATCAGGCCATAATAGCCGAACATGATACCGGAACGCATGGCATCCACCGTATTGCCGCAGATGGCTTTTTTAGGCGGAATCAGTTCGATACGCGGCAATTTTGCGGTCCTCTGAAAAAGAGCCTCCGACGAAATCCCGATACCGGGACAGATGGCACCGCCCAGATATTCGCCCGTCGGCAACAGGGCGCAGAATGTCGTAGCTGTTCCAAAATCAATAATAATCATCGGTTTTTTCAAGTGAGCATATCTGTCATAAGCGGCCACTGCATTTACAATACGGTCCGCGCCGATTTCCTTAGGATTTTCATAGCGCAGCTGCAGACCAATCTTCAGTCCCTGCCCGACAACCAGCGGTTTGATTTTAAAAAAACGTTCACACATATGGCACAGGGGAACCAATACCGGAGGAACCACACTGGAAATAATAATGTCCGTTACCTGTTCCTTTTTCAATCCGGAAAAGTTCAGCATACTGTTCATAAACATGCCGAATTCATCAGCCGTTTTGGAACGGTCTGAAGAAAAACGCCAGTTATCTACCAGTTTTTTTCCGTCATACATACCGGCTACCGTATTCGTGTTTCCTACATCAATTACCAGTAACATATGTTGCCTCCTTACCAGCTATAAAATTTCATACTACCTTATATACAATCGACACTATAAATATAGTGAAACTCTATCACACCACAAGTCAGGAATACCGTTTTCCTTTGGCCTTCGCCGGGCGGATGGAAACATCGCCTGCAATAACTTTTTCCATCGTTCCATCTTCTTTTCTGACCACCAGCAGACCTTCCTCATCAATATCCACGGCTGTACCAAAATAGGTCTTATCCGGAGCAATGACTTTAACCGCCTGCCCGATGGTATCAGAATACGTCCGCCACTCATCCAGCACAGGCCCAAAACCGTCCCGTAAGACAGTCTCATACAGGTCCTCTATATTTTTCAGGTAATCAGCCAGTATCTGTACCCGCTGAACCGGCTCCTGTGCCACATCCGCCACGGAAATCGCCAGTTCTTTCAGCTCATCGGGAATAATGGATCTGGGCACATTGGTATTGATGCCCGTGCCAATGACGATGTAGTTGATCTTGCCGAATTCGGCGCTCATCTCTGTCAGGATGCCCACCATCTTTTTCCCTTCCAGCAGGACATCATTGGGCCATTTGATTTTCGCATTGACACCTTTATATTTATTGATGGCTTTGATGACAGCTACCGCTGCCAGCAAGGTACATTTGGACGCTTCCGAAGGCATGAACGGCGGACGCAGGACAACGCTGCACCACACCCCATAACCCATAGGGGAAAACCAGCCACGGGAAAGACGCCCCTTGCCACGGGTCTGTTCTTCCGCCACAACGACTAGACCGTCCGCACAACCCTGATCTGCCAAATGTTTTCCCACTTCATTGCTGGAACTGGCTTCTTTTAAATAATGGATATGATGTCCTACCCATTTTGTTTTCAGATGCGCAATGATTTCCTCCGGGCTCAGCAAATCCGGAGCTTTATGCAAAATGTAGCCCTTCTTGGGCACCGATTCAATATCATAGCCTGTATTTTTTAACGATTTGATATGCTTCCAGACAGCCGTGCGGGAAACTCCCAACTTTGCGGAAATTTCCTCTCCCGAAACCGGTTCCGGCATCCTTTCACGCAACAAACCCAGAATTTTGGCACGCATAACAACGCCTCCGCATTTTACAATGACTAAGTAAATACTGATTACTTTGTATACAGCAGGCCGGTGCGTTTGGTAACCGGACGTCAGCCCAACTCACCAACAGGCTGCTCTGCTGCCTGCAATGTCGGTCCGTCCTCTGTCAGATATCCCTGGCTCATGAGTTCCTGCAACTGTTTCCCATCCAGCGTTTCTTTCTGCATAAGAGTTTCCGCAATCAGCACCAGTTTGTCCATATTATCCAATAAAAGCTTTTCAGCGCCCTTATAGGCCTCGTCCATCAGGCGACGGACTTCTTCGTCAATAACTGCAGCTACTTCATTGCTGTACTTTTCTCTTGCGATATCTCTGCCCAGAAAGACTTCTTCTTCCGGATGTCCGAAAGTCATGGACCCCAGGCGGTCGCTCATACCATACTGGCATACCATTTTCCGGGCCAGTTCAGTAGCCCGTTGCAAATCACTGCTGGCCCCGCTGGAAATATCCTTCAGTACAATCGCTTCCGCAACCCGGCCGCCCAACAGCATCTGTAATTCATCCAGCATTTCCGATTTTGTCTGATAATTCCGGTCTTCCTTGGGAAGGCTCATGGTGTAGCCGCCTGCCCGGCCACGGGGTATAATCGTAACCTTATGTACTACGCTCACATCATTGTGAAGCAGTCCGATCAGAGTATGTCCGGTTTCGTGGTAAGCTGTCAGTTTTTTCTCCGGCTCACTCACCAGATGACTGCGGCGTTCCGGCCCCATCACGACCCGCTCCGCCGCTTCATTCATAGCTTTCATGTCGATCATGGGCACATTGCGGCGAGCGGTCAGCAGTGCAGCCTCATTGACCAGATTCGCAAGATCCGCCCCGGTAAAACCGGTCGTCTGCTTGGCAATGGTAGTCATGTCAACATCCGGAGCCATGGGTTTGCCTTTGGCATGCACGTTCAGAATCGCTTCCCTCCCCCGCATATCCGGACGGTCTACTACAATCTGCCGGTCAAAACGGCCGGGACGTAACAAAGCATGATCCAGAATATCCGGACGGTTCGTTGCCGCAATCATGATGATGCCTTCGTTGATGCCGAAGCCGTCCATCTCAACCAGCAGCTGATTCAACGTCTGTTCTCTTTCATCGTGGCCACCGCCCACACCGGCGCCACGCTGCCGTCCTACCGCATCAATTTCATCAATAAAAACGATACAGGGCGCATTCTTCTTGGCCTGGTCAAACAAATCACGCACACGGGACGCGCCGACACCCACAAACATCTCCACAAAATCCGAACCGGAAATCGTAAAGAACGGGACGCCGGCTTCTCCTGCCACAGCTCTGGCGAGCAGTGTCTTGCCAGTGCCCGGAGGTCCGTACAGCAACACTCCTTTAGGAATTTTGGCACCCAGCGCATTATATCGTTGGGGATGTTTTAAAAATTCCACGACTTCCTGCAATTCCTGCTTGGCCTCATCTGCCCCAGCCACATCTTTAAATGTAATCTTATTTTTACTTTCGTCATAACGGCGTGCATTACTCTTGCCGAAATTCATCATCCGACTTCCGCCGCTACTCTGGTTCATCAGCACAAACCACAATCCAACGACCAACACCATGGGAAGCAGCGTACTCAGCAGTGTTGCCCACCATGGGGTCTGAGGCGGCAGTTCCGCCTTGATTTCCACATCCCGGGAACGTAGTGTTGAAATAAGGGTGGAATCATTAGGCGCAACCGTTGTAAAGGTCTTGCCGTCTTTTAACAAACCCGTAATCGAATTCTCACTGATCGTGACAGAACGGACTTCATCCTGCTGCACATGCTTCATAAAAGCCGTATAAGAAATATCTGTTTTCGCCGTATTGCCGGATGA
Organism: Acidaminococcaceae bacterium; assembly: GCA_017405945.1. GTDB lineage: Bacteria > Bacillota > Negativicutes > Acidaminococcales > Acidaminococcaceae > Succiniclasticum. The sequence continues at coordinate 103,846 of JAFQZL010000029.1, read as the reverse complement.
ATAATGATCCATTACCCAGATTGCTGCAATCACTATCAATAAATAAAAGGCAACGTTTTTAAAGAACTTGAACAAAAACGTTTCCTCCTTTCCAATTTAATCGAATAACACGAACAGATAAAACGGAAAACCGGTTACGCCCGGGCATAAACCGAAGGCTTCAGCACACCGATAAATGGCAGGTTGCGGTAGTCTCCCGCATAATCGAGGCCATAGCCAACCACAAATTCATCCGGAATGGTAAAGCCCACATAGTCTGCCTCCAGGCCATTCTGCCGTCTGTCTTCCTTGTCGCACATGGCGACGGTTTTAATGGAAGCCGGCTTTTTGGTCTCCAGCAACGTCTTGACCCGGGCAAACGTCAGGCCCGTATCTATGATATCGTCAACCAGCAAAACATGCATGCCTGCAATATCGTCCTTTACATCGAGGCGTACGGCCACACTGCCGGAAGTTGTAGTACCGTCACCATAGGATGAAGCCACCATGAATTCCATCCGTACAGGTATGGACATAGCCCGACTCAGGTCACAGGCAAAAAACGCTGCGCCTTTCAGCAGGCAGATTATGATCACCCGTTTTCCAGCATACTCTTTGGAAAGCTGTTCTCCCATCTCCTGCACTCTCTTTTTAATCTGCTCTTCCGTAATCAGAACTGATTTTATATCTTCACGCATAACAAACACCATCCTTATATAATATTTATAAACAGCCAGCCCTGCTCCCGGGCCGGATCTTCAGAACCGGTCTGCTCTGTTTCCCACCGGGCATTGGCGATGCCGGGAATCCACACAATCTCGTTTCCCACTGCCGCAACCACCAGCCTGTCCCTGTTTTCCACAGGCACCTTTCGATCTATCAGATACTTTTTCAGGGTTTTATGCCCTGTTCCTTTTAGAGGATATATCCGGTCCCCCGGCTGCCTGTACCGGAATTCCAAAATGTTCCCCATCCTTTTTAACTGACTGATCGGATAAATCATCTGTTCCCGGTACCGGTAGACCGGCAGGTCTTTTGCAATAAACAACTGCGCAATCCGGCGGTCCGGAAAAGCAATCTCTGACAGCCACGTTTTATTATCAGACAGAACTCCGGGAAGAAGCCCCAGATCAACTTCATATTTCCAATTGTCATTCTGCTGCAAACACTTTAAATTCTCTTCAGAGAATAATATTAGTTTATCATAAGAATACAATGCTTGCCAACTGCCCGGCAGCAAAATTTTTTTGCCACTGACCTGATTCTCTATTAAACTTCCTAAATCATCCAAATTAATTCCCGACAATTCTTCCCGGGTACCCGAATGATGCCAGAACAGCCGTAATATCCTGAACCGTAATGCCGCAGGTATTTCCTTCCAATTTCCTGTCCACAGGACACCATTTTGGTTTTCAGCCGGAGTTTCCCACCGTTTCCAAAACTCCGTTTCAGCCAATTCTTGCAAAAACATTTCGTCAGTCTGAAGATGTTCTGCCGTCTTGAACAAAATATCCGTAACCGAAGGAGAAAAATCCTTCTCCAACAGGGGAATCAAAACTTTACGGACCCGGTTACGGGTATAATACAGATCTTCATTTGTCGTGTCTTCCCGCCAAGAAATACTTCTGTTTATACAGTACTGCCGTAATTCCGTTGCCGAAAGGGAAAGTAACGGGCGCAGAACAATGTCCTGCCGGAACCGTATGGCTCCCAACCCCCGAGTTCCCGAACCACGTAACAATCTCAACAGAAACGTTTCTGCCTGGTCCTCCTTCTGATGCGCCGTAAGGATAAAATCAGCTCCTGTTTCCTCAACACATTGAAACAGTGCCTGATAACGAAGCCGGCGGGCGGCGTCTTCCAGCGAAAGTTTTTCCCTTCTCTGCAGTTCCTGCGCGTCAACGTGCTTACAGCAAAACGCTATATCCCTCTGCCTGCAGAAGTCTTCTACATAAGCGGCGTCTTCCAGGCTTTCCCCTGCCCGAATGCCATGTTCTACATGGCACACGGTAAAGCGGAACCCGCAACGCCGCAACGCGTCTGCCAGAGCCAGAGAATCCGCACCGCCACTGACTGCAGCCACATATTGCTTTGTAATATCCAGTTTTTCCCGTAAGATACGGGGCACTTTATCCAGCACCGTTTCCTTCATGTCCATCCCGTGTCCGTCATCTGTCGGCTTGCGTCATAAAACATTTGTAAACCACTATGTCCGTAAAATAAAACAGGCACCCTTACTGAGTGCCTGAATTTTAACGATCACGGCTCGCACCGCGGCCTCCGCGCTTGGATTCCGTATTTCTGCGCAGATCCAGCAGACGGTCGTCGCTGTCTTTCATAAACTTGGACAATTTATCTTCAAAAGACAACGGGCTTGTCTGGCGGGGAGCCCGCTTTTCCACAACAGGCACCTCTTTAGGTCTGACAGGTTTTGCAGGAGTTTCCGGTTTTTCTTCAAGCTGTTTCAAAGAAAGCGCAATCTTACCGCGGGCATCGATTGACAACACCTTTGCTTTAACCTTCTGATGCTCTTTTAAAAAGTCATGAATATCCTTTACATAAACATTGGATACCTCGGAAATATGAATCAGTCCGACTTTTCCCTCGGGAAGCTGAAGAAACGCACCAAAATTCGTAATACCGGTAACTTCACCTTCTACGACAGCTCCAACTTCAATCGCCATAAAACAAAAAATCCTCCTGCTCTAAAAATAAGGCAGTATAATTTTACCACCATAAAAGAAGCAGTGTCAATAAAAATGCTAGTTATCAGCCTTTTTTTCGGCACTTTCTTCTTTTCCCTGCTTGTCATTCCTGCCTTTGCCGTCACCCGTTTCCTTTTTGCCTTCCTGCTTATCTTTAACTATAAAAATTGGTACTTCATCTTTTTTTACATAATTATGATCTTCACGTGCCAGCTTTTCAATATATTTGGGATCATATAAACGCTTCCGTTCCGCTTCCAGATCCGCCTGCAGCTTCTGTAGCTCTTCCACCCGCTTCTGGGTAGCTTCCGTTTCTTTCTGTATCTGATAAATCTTATATTCCTGCCGGCCTAAGATTGCCACAAATATGATGACGAGAACGATCAGGACCCGGCGAAAATCCCTGGCTATACGGCTTTTCTTTTCGTCGTCGCGAGTTGCCATGACGTTCACTCCCTTCACAGAAAAAACCATTATAATTTAGTATAACAAAAAAACGGAAGACAGGCAATGACTGCCTTCTACATATATTGCAAACTCAATCAGCCGATACCTCGTTTTCTTTTGCTTCATCCCAGAACCGGTCTAATTCTTCCAGGGAATATTCACTCCATCCCTTCTCCGATTCCGTCACCCGGTTCTCCACATGTTCAAAGCGTGTTACGAAACGATTGTTACAACGATTTAACGCGGTCTCGCTTTCCAACCCGAGATGGCGGGCAAAGTTTACAAGGGAAAAGTACAGGTCCCCCAGTTCTTTTTCCATTTCAACCTGGTCCTGCAGGGCGGCAGCCTCGTTAAACTCTTTCCACTCTTCCAGCACTTTTTTCTTTACATCTTCCGTTTCCGTCCAGTCAAACCCCACCTTGGCAACCCGTTTCTGAATTTTATGGGCCCGCAGCAGGGAAGGCAACCCTTTATAGATACCGTCCAGCACCCGCTCCCGTTCCGGTTTTTCCTGCAGTTTGATGGCTTCCCAGTTGGTCAGGACTTCATCGCTGTTGGCTACTTTAACCGTCCCGAATACATGGGGATGACGCTCAATCAGTTTATCCGTCACGCCGTCAATGACGTCCTGCAACGTAAACATTCCCTTTTCTTCCGCCATACGGGCATGGAATACTACCTGCATCAGGATATCCCCCAGTTCTTCTTCCATACCGTGGGTATCCTTGTCATCCACAGCTTCCAGAAACTCATAGCATTCTTCAATCAGATTGGCCCGAATCGTATCAAAATCCTGTTCCCTGTCCCAGGGACACCCTCCCGGTTCACGAAGCACCTGCATCACATCCGCCAGAGGACGCACATCAAACTGCGTTTTGTGTTTTAACAGCGGGAAACGCTCCCAATATCCGGCTGTTTCATTTTCATCTTTCGCATTTTGCAGCATCGACTGCAGCGTCTCCTCCGGCTGACGGGGAATAAACACGCTGGTCAGGTGGTCGATTTCAGACTGCCTGTCAATCTCAAAGAGCGGTATCTTCCGGCAAGTTTCATCATCCAGTCCCAGATTGCGGAGAAAATACAGTTCCGTTTCGTCCGGCAAAACGTCCATCAGGGACAGCTTCATATCAGAAGCTACCATTTTATTATAAACCTGCGTCACCATCAGGGGGTACCTGCCTGCATCCGCCAATGCAGAAAAATCCTGCGCATCGACGATCCGCAGGCCGTCGATAGGATCAATGCCCAGTTTTACATACGCCAGATCCAGAAAACTCATGGCAGGCTTAACAGTCAGAGGTATACCGCATTTCTCCGCTTTTTCCCGCAGCAGCACAACTGTCCGCTCCGCTACCAGCGGACTGCCGGGAACTGCGTAGACCACATCTTTGTCTTCGGCCTGTTCGATAACAAAGGAAGAAATGTTATCATATACGTCTTCAAACGTTGCTCCCTTTTCATACCAGGTGTCACAGGAAATATATGCAATGCCACGGCGTTTCAGTTCCGCAACGGTCGGATGTATCTCCGTACGGAGGATTACAAACCGTTCCTCCAAAAGTTTCAATGTTTCCAGAGACAGATGACCGGCGGCTCCCGGTCCCAGACCCACGATCGTCAGCGAGCCTTTTATTCTACTGTTTTCAAAGCCGGTTTTATGTTCCGTTCCCATGTACACACCCTCCGTACTGTTGCTTATCATTTCCAAAACTTCCGAATTATCTTCCCAATTACCGGCAGCTGCACCGCCTCTTCCCTGGTCAGGCACCCCAAAAGCATTACCGCCGTTCCATAAACTAAAACTGAAACAACCATGCCGGCGAGCAAAGTAACAATAATGCTTCCCTTATCCATAAAGAACAGAGCAGCCATTTTCCCTGCCAGCCCCATACACAGGGAAGCCAGCAGAATCTTCAGGCTGTCCCTGACCGGAAACGGGATCCCGTTCCGATACAGGAAAAAGATATTAATCGCTGCCACCAGAGCAAAATTCAGATTCGAGGCCCAGGCTGCACCCAGAATATGGAAGGCCGCCACCGATGTCAGCTGCCAGGCTGCAACCGCTTTCACCACAGCGCCAAACAACATATTCCACATGGGAATCGCCGTTTTGCCGATGCCCTGCAGCGCCCCCGTAGTAACCTGGAAAATTCCCAGGCATGCAATGGAAGGAGCCAGATGGGCAATCACGGGCGCCGCCTTCATCGTACCGTATAACGTGCCGGATATGGGGCCTGCCAGCGCCCACATCCCTACGGAAGCCGGAGCCACTACCAGCATACATATTTTAAAAGCAGATCCCGTTTTACGTAAAATCTCATCCGACAACCGCAGCGTACAGGCTTCCGAAACCGCCGGTACCAGACTGGCCGCCAGTGACAGGGTGGGAATTGTGCCCATCATCAAAAGAGGCTGAGCCATGCCGGTAAGATAACCAAACAGTGTAGTGGCCGCTTCCACTCCAAAGCCGGCATGCCCCAATCCGTTCGGAACCAGCAGCATATCTATGCTGCTGGTCACCGGTATCAGCAGGTTAGCACAGGAAACGGGAACGGCCAGCAATACCAGCCGGCGGGCGATAGAGCCTACGCTTTCCGCAACCGTTTCCGTCTGTTCTTCAATTTTTCGTTTCCACTCCTTACGTGCTTTTCGGTAAAACAAGGTGAGCACAAGAAGTCCTGTCAGCCCGCCGGGCACCGCACCGAAAGCTGCGCCGGCCGCAGCGTACTCCAGTCCCCGGGGAAGCAGTAAATAAGCCAGGCCGATCATGACCAGCACCCGTACCAGCTGCTCCAAAATCTGAGATACCGCCGGCGGGGTCATCATCTGATAACCCTGGAAATAACCCCGAAAACTGGCCAGAATGCTGGAAAAGAAGACAGCCGGTGTCAATACCACCAGTGCATAATAGGCCCTGCTATCACGAATCCAGCCAGTGCTGACAAGAAAATCGGCCAATCCGTACAACGTCAGGGCGAAAAACAGACCGAATACTGCCATCAGACCCAGCGTGACTTTAAATATCCGATGGGCCTGGGCATAATCGTTTTTGGCAACTTTTTCCGCCACAATGATGGAGACCGCCACCGGCACGCCGGCCGAGCAAACGGAAAGCATCAGCAGGTAAATGGGATAAGCCATCTGATATAAACCGATCCCTTCGCCCCCCAATAAGCGGGAAAGCAGGATACGATTCACTGAACCTATGACTTTAACCATCAACCCAGCTACGGTTAAAATCAAGGCTCCTTTCAGAAATTTATCCTTACCCATTTTTACGACTCCTATTGCAGCTTTATTTTATCAATTTTACCAGATTCTTTTCAAGCCAGTCCAGCGGTTCGATTTCCAGTGAAGACGTCCGGAATAAAAGCGCCATTTCCCTGCCGGGTTCCAGCTTCATATACCGGCTGTTCTTTTCCGTCATCTTTACCAGCGCTTCCCCATTTACCTCCGAATGCTCGGCAAAGGTGATTCGGATCATTCCGGCCCGCACATTGATACGGCGGATTCTCAGCTTACGGCATACCGCACGGACTTTAGCCAGACGCCACAACAGCTCCACCTCTTCCGTCGGAGTACCGAAACGGTCGATGATTTCATCCATCAGGTCCTCTTCTTCCCCCCAGGCCAAATCTACAAAACGGCGGTACAATTCCAGCTTGTACCGGGGATTGGCAATATAGGAATCCGGAATATAGGCATTCAACGGAATTTCCAGAATCGGATCCGGTTCCCGTTCCATATTCAGGGAACCATTCTGGAGCCGTTTGATAGTCTGCTCCAGCAGATCGCAGTAGGCGGCAAATCCGATTCCGGCAATATAACCATGCTGCTGGGGCCCCAGCAGATTGCCGGCGCCCCGGATTTCCAGGTCCCGCATGGCAATTTTAAAACCTGCCCCCAGTTCCGTAAAATCACGGATGGCCTGCAGCCGCTTGGCCGCTACCTCGCTGAGGGATTTGTTCTTCCTGTACATAAAGTAAGCATAGGCAAGACGGGAAGAACGCCCTACCCGCCCCCGCATCTGGTACAACTGAGACAGCCCGAAATTCTCCGCACCGTCCACGATGATCGTATTGGCCAGAGGCACATCCAGTCCGTTTTCTACAATCGTAGTACACAGCAGTACATCGCAACTTCCTTCATAGAAAGACATCATGGCGTCTTCCAGCCGGTCTTCACTCATCTGCCCATGACCAATGCGCACATTGATGCCCGGCACCAGCCGTTGCAGCCGTTCCGCAATCAGTGGAAGAACGCTGACACGGTTATGAATGTAATAGATCCGGCCGCCCCGGCGCAGCTCCCGCTCCAGGGCCTCCTTAATCATGCCCTCGTCATATTCCGCCACATACGTTTCCACCGGCAGACGATCCTCCGGCGGCGACTCAATGAGACTCATATCCCGGCTGCTGACCAAAGCCATATGCAGCGTTCGGGGAATAGGCGTAGCAGATAACGCCAGCACATCAATTCCCTGTTTCCACTGTTTGATTTTTTCCTTCTGGGCCACGCCGAAACGTTGTTCTTCATCAATGATCAGAAGCCCCAGATCACGGAACACCACATCAGCCTGCAGGAGCCGGTGGGTTCCGATCACGACATCAATATCGCCCTGCTCCAGCTTTTTCAGCGTTTGCTTAATTTCTTTATTGGAAACAAAACGGCTGACCATAGCGATCCGCACCCCAAAAGGTTCCAGTCGTTCCCGACAGGTGAGCAGATGCTGCTGTGCCAGTACCGTAGTGGGAACAAGCAGGGCCGCCTGTTTTCCGTCCATTACCGCTTTAAAAGCTGCCCGCAGGGCCACTTCCGTCTTGCCGTAGCCCACATCCCCGCACAGCAGTCGGTCCATGGGGACAGGTTTTTCCATATCTGCCTTGATTTCTGCAATAGCCTTCAGCTGGTCCGGCGTTTCCTCAAAGGGGAAGCGTTCCTCAAACTCATGCTGCAGATCAGTGTCAGACCCGTAGGCATAACCATTTGTAATCTTCCGCAGGGCATAGAGACGGATCAGTTCCTCCGCCAGCTGGGTGATCGCCGTGGAAGCCTTGGTTTTCATGCGCTTCCAGTCAGCGCCCCCCATTTTAGATAGTTTAGGCGTGATACCCTCGCTGCCCACATATTTGTGCAGCATTCCCACCTGGTCTACCGGTACAAACAGTCGGTCGCTTCCTGCATACTGCAACAGCAGATAGTCCCGGTGCATGCCATCCACCAGCATGGTTTCCACGCCGATATAGCGGCCGATGCCGTGCACATCGTGCACTACATAATCCCCGCCTTTAATATCGGTAAAATATTGCAGCTTCGCCCCTTTATGCTTTGACTTGAAACGGCGGCGTCGCTGCAGTCCGTAAATATCGTTTTCTGTCAGCAGCAGCCAGTTTTCATTCCAGAACCGGAAGCCATTGAACAGTTCTCCAAAGCCCACGTTCACCTTTTCAGCGTCTTCCGTTCCGTCTGTCAGACAGACGGACGGGATTCCCCGCTGCCTCAGGCTTTCCGTAATGCCCCGGGCCTTCAGCACAGTACTCATCATAATGTAGGGCTGGATGCCTTCCGCCAGCAAATCCTGTAAATCCTCGATCAGCCGGTCAATGCTGCGGTTATAGGATGTAACCCTGCGCACCGGCGCCTGCATATGTGTGAACTCAGCAAAACAGTTCGTATCCAGTGCGGAAACCGTCATAACATACTGCTTTTCTTCCATAGCCCAGATCTCATCCGGCGTCCAAAGTTCTTCCTTATATGACTCTCCCTCTTTGTACAAACGTGCCAGGGTCTCCCTCATCTGTGCCGGCTCATCCATCACAAAAAGCGTATCCGAAGCCCCGTAGTCCCGCAGGTACGCATCAAAAGCCTCTTCCTCTGTCTGCATCTGCAGGGGGACGATCCGCAGCATTTCCGTGTTTTCCAGCGAACGCTTTGTTTCCATATCATAAACGCGAATACCGTCAATGTCCGCATCAAACCATTCGATACGGGCCGGATTCTGACTGTTAAGGGGGAACACATCGATGATGCCGCCCCGTACGGAAAACTGCCCGATGGTATCCACTTCATCAGTCCGTTCATAGCCTATGGCAGCCAGGGTTTCAATACACTGCTCCTGTTCCAGCATAGCGCCCACGGCAATTTCCAGACTGTTTTTGGATACCCCGGAAGGACGGGCCTGTTTCTGTTGCAGCGCTTCCGCCGTAACGAACACTATGCCCGGTTCTTCGCCGGCAATCAGGCGCAAGGCTGCCGCTCTCCCCGCCTGAATCTCCAGGTTCCGGCTGTCCGCCTGTACCCGGGGCAGGTTCGTGGGATAAAACTCCTGCATCGGCAGTTCCGGACAGAGGTAGGCCAGTGTCTGCCGGTATTCCCGTACTGCGTCCCGTCCGGATACCAGAAGCACCAGCGTCTTAGCTTTAACAGCCTGCATCAGGGCGCACAAATACAAGGCTTTGACAGTTCCGTCCAGCCCTGAAAGCACACAGCCTTTTCTCTTTTTATACAACGCCGCCGCAGTTTTCAGTTCCTTTACCGCTGCAAGACGTTCCAATATGCGTTCTTTCATGAAAATCGGTTTCCTGAATAAACTACAAAAAGAGGTCAGGGCAAGGCCGTGACCTCGATAATATGTTATCACAAACAGTGCCTAAATACAATGAGGAGCATTAAAAAGCCTTGCAGCTTTTTACACCGCAAGGCTTTTTCTGTACTGCTATTCGGCGGTAATTTTTTCTTCGCCTGCATTGGAACCCCAATTGTCATCGCTGACCTCAATCAGGTTGCTACGATCAAAGTAGGCTATATTAGCAGCCTCCGGTACAGGTTCTAACCGCAGCCGCATAGTATCCACAACGCTGACCGAGTCACCGTATATCTTCCGGTATCCGTTGGTGTCTATCAGTACTCCGTAGCGGGAACCAAGTTCTCCGTTACCGAATAAATCCAGATACATCCATGCAGGATCGGAGTAGGACCGGTCGAACCAGCGGTTCAGCCGGCCTGTGGGAGCCTTCTTCTCCGCATCGTTCCAATAAACAACCCGTTCCCCGTCGCGGGTCGGAGGAACTCCGAATACAGCGACCGAAATGTTGTCGTTGGCTACATGAAGCTTTTCATCGACCACAACCTTGCTGACATGGAGGTTGGTATCACCCTTCATGTAGATCATGCCCTTTTCTGCCCACAACTGCTGCATCACGGCCCCGGAAGCGGATTGAATGCCGCCTGTATAACTTCCGCCTGCATTACGCGCACCGATACTGAAATCCTTCACAGGCTTGTTTGCAGCAGAGCCAAGGGTCGAGATGGTCAGTGGTGTTGAACCATTGTTTTTATTTACCACAGTGTTCACATTCACATAGCCTCCGCCCAATTTGATATCCTCCAGGCCGGTGCCGTTGCTGTTTCCATTTGCCTGTACACGGATGGTACCAACCGCTACTTTTCCGTCTTCTCCGCCGCTGGTCAGGGATACATACCTGGCATCCGCCGTTCCTACCGTGATGTCACCGTCCCCGGCGGCAGCCACGATGCGGTTACCTGCTGTCAAGTTCCGGTCGGCGTTAATATTGCCGCTATCCGCCTTCAGGGTCACGCTGCCGTTCACTTTCAGGTCGTCGTCCAGGTATACATCGCCCTTTGTCTGCGTTATGCCGTTCACGTCACGCTCCGCTGTCACCCTGTCCGTAACATGAAGATCACCGTTTTTGGCAATCAGCGTCGCATCCCGTCCGGAAGCAATCCTGCCATTATGATCGATAATGATATTCTGACCGTCTTCGCCCGCTATATATTTACTGTTTGCAGCCTTTATGGTAATGTCTCCGGTTTTTGTGGAAGTCTTGCCGAAAACTTCTACCTTACCGTTTTCAGTTTCCAGTTTTACATTTTGTTTTGCTGTGACTGTCTTCACATCCGGCCCGTTATCACCGATATGGATGTTCCCTTCCCTGGTCGTTATTCCTACGCTCCCGGTTTTTGCAGCAACGGTTTCCTCCACCGAAACGTTGCCTTTCCCAACAAGTATATTTACATTTTTACCTGCGGTTACGTCTTCGCCTACCGAAACGTTGCCTGTCCCGGTCGTCATAGCTATGCTGCCGTTATCCGCCGTAATCTGCCTGCCTATGGAAATATTGCCGTTTTCAGTCTTCATGGAAATGTCTTTTACAATATTTACATCATCGTCCAGGGAAATATCACCCTGTTTACGCGTCTCCGCGTTTAACACGCCCTGCGCCGTTACCCTGTCCGTCACGTGCAAGTCGCCGTTCTCCGTAATCAGGTTCGCGTCATGGCCGGATTCCACTTTACCGGTGTGGTTGATAATAATATTCTGCCCGTCTTCGCCTGCAACATACTCTTTGTTGACAGCTTTCAGCGTAATATCCCCATCTTGTGTTGAAGTCTTCCCATCAACCGTAATCTTACCGTCTGCGGTTTCCAGCGTCACGTTTTCCTTTGCTGTTACAGTGTCAACGTCCGGACCGTTATTGCCGATATGGATATTGCCTTCGCCCGACCGCACGGCTACGCTGCCGTTGTTGGAAGCTACGGACTTCACAATGTCAACGCTGCCGTTGCCCACATTGACCGTCACATCTTTGTCGGCAGTCACGCTGCCACTGCCGTTGCTGCCCACCGTTACATTGCCGGTTCCGGTGGTCACGGACACGCTGTTTCCGGCAGTAATATCTTCGCCTATCGTTACATCCCCTGTTCCGGTGGTCAGCGTAACGCTTCCCTGACCTGCATTCACCTGCTTACCGATTGTGATATCACCATTTTCCGTCCGTATCGACATATCATTTTCTACATTTACGTTCTGGGCAAGAGAAATGTTGCCCTGACCCTGAGTTTCCGAATTCAAAGATCCCCGGGCTTTCACATTATCGGTCACCAGCAAATCGCCGTTGACGGTAATCAGGTTCGCGTCCCCGCCGGATTCAATTACGCCGGACTGATTAATAATAATATTCTGACCGTCTGCGCCGGCCACATACTCTTCATTTGAGGCCTTCAGGGTTACATCCCCGTCCCTGGTGGAAGTCTTGCCGTCTATGATGATCTTGCCTTCCACGGCTTCCAGGTTCACGTTGTTCTTTGCTGTCACGGTTTCCGTATTGGCGTCGTTATTCCCAATATGAATATTACCGTTTTCAGTCTTAATATTTACGTCCGCGCCCTTTGATTCCACAGATGTTACTATATCTACCAGGTTATTGCCGCCCGCATCCGGCTGGGCCGCATTGATCGTCACGTTGCCGCCGGCTTCAATCTTGCCGCTCTTGTTACCGCTGCCGTCAATGGCGCCAACCGTAACGGAGCCGGATTTGGCGTTTACCGTTACATTTCCGTTGGTTGCCGTAATGTCCTTACCAACCGTGATATCACCTTTTTCCGCCTGCATGGTCATATCTTTGACAACGGTTACGTTCTGATCCAGCGAAATATCGCCCTGTCCCCGGGTTTCCGCATTCAGCGTGCCTTTAGCCGTCACGTTGTCCGTTACATGCAGGTCACCGTTAACAGCAATCAGGTTCGCATTCCGGGCGGATTCCACCACGCCGTTGTGATTGATGATAATGTTCTTGCCATTATCACCGGCCACGTAACCGGTATTGGACGCCTGCAACGTGATATCGCCTTCCAGGGTAGAGGTCTTGCCGTCTATGATGATCTTGCCTTCCACGGCTTCCAGGTTCACGTTATTCTTTGCTGTCACGGTTTCCGTATCGGCATCGCTGCTGCCAATATGGATATTCCCGTTTACAGTCTTCACGTTTACGTTGGCGTTCCTTGATTCAACCGAGGTTTTGATATCAACTAAGTCAGTGTTGCCCGGAGCAGTCTGTTTTGCATTAATCGTCACGTCTCCGTGGGCGCTGATCTGGCCACTGCCCTCGTCATTGCCAACTGTGACAGAACCGTTCTCTGTGGTCAGGGTTACGCTGCCTGCCTGCGCATAAATGGCATCCTTAACGGAAATATCGCCTTTCTGTACGGCGGCCAGCACGCTGTCGCCTGCCAAAACGCTGGCATTATAAATAACCGGCCCCTCATCAGTCCGCGCGGTTACACTGCCTAAAGCCACAACGCTTTCCGAATATAAGATGCCGCCTGTGGGAGTAGCAGCGGTAATATCCCTGCCTGCTACCGTGGTACCGCCATACATGATAATTCCGTTCTGCGTTACATTTGCCTGAACATCGCGGCCAGCATTTACATCGCCGCTAAACACGATGGCCCCTGTATCGGTTGCAGCAAGAACATCGCCTTTGTCTGTCCTAACCTGCCCGGTTACCAGGATACCCGTATTTTCCGTCGTCAGGCTCACGTTATTTCCGGCATGAACATTGTATTTTTCCTGATTGCCGCTCCAGACAGGATTCTCATTATCGTCCAGATATCCGTTCAGATGGATTAACCCGTTTCCTCCCGTGTTGGCCACAACGTCGTGTCCGGCGTCAATATCACCGATCAGCTCAATATTCCCTGAAGCGCTTGTTGCGCGAATATCGTTATGCACAGCGGTAACATCGCCATTGGCAGTAATATTACCGGTTTCGGTATTTACGATAATGTTCTGGCTCGCATCAACATCCCCGTTGAATACAACATTTCCGCTCCCGTTGGCAGCGTTTACATCATTACCCGCAACAATGGCTCCGGTCATTTCAATAACACCGCCCGTATTGGCAGCATTGATATTCTGGCCTGAATAAATAATCCCGCTCATTTTAATATCACCGCTCGTGTTGGTGACGTTGATATTGTTGTTTGCAAAGATTATGTCGCTTTCCGCGTTGTCGCCTGTAATCTCAATAGCGCCGGACTGATTGCTTACCGTAAGGTCATTGCCCGCGTAAATATCGCCGTCCATTTCAATTTTACCGCTGGTATTGGTAACTTTGACATCATGATTTGCATCAATGTCGCCGTCCATTTCAATTTTACCGTCGGTATTGGTTGCAATTATGTCAACGCCTGCGTCGATATCCCCCATTGCATAAATATAGCCGCTGTCAGACAGGAGGTTTACATTGTTTCTTTTTGCTTCCAGCTTGCCTAAAACCTTCATGTCTCCATTCTCTGTTTTAAGATACACAGATTCGCCAGCCAGGACATCCGCTTCCGCAACGTCCCCTGACGTATCAACAGAGCCTATACTTAATGTCCCATCCCCGCCTGTCACAGCCGAGATCTGCCTTCCTGCTTCTACGTTTCCCAGCAGTTGGATATTGCCGCTTTCGCTATCTACGGAAATATTCAGTCCCGCATCTATTACTTTGTCCGTTATACTGCCGTACTCCGAAACGCTTCCCAGCGTAATATCTCCGCCGGCTGTTCTGGCAACTATCTCGTTGGCAGCAGTAATATTGCCGCCCAGTGAAATATTACCGGCAGCATCATTTAAAATTTCAGCATAAACATCATTGCCTGAGATAACATCGCCGGTGACCGAAATATCGCCATTTTCCGCATTCAGTATGATTTCGGTGCCGGATGTAACGGTTCCCAAAACCTTAATGTTACCGTCTGATTTGTCCGGGTCGTTGTTGGTCGCCTTCAAAATAGTATCGCCGTTCGTTGACTCTATGTTGCCTTTAACTTCAACGTTACCCTGTAGCGCCCATAAAGTTACGCCATCTGTTGCAGTCACATCAGCGCTCAGATCAACGTTACCTTCGGTGCTTCCCAAAGCCACATCTATACCAGCGTTCATGCTGCCGGAACCTTTTATGTCCCCGTTATGTGCAAGTGCAGTTATGTTCTTGCCAGCTTTCACATGGCTTGCATAGATGATATCGCCGGATCCGGCTTCTGCCGTTACATTTCCGCCGGCGTTTACCATACCGTTACCATAGTCATCGCCGTACTGAATAAAACCACTTCCATTTGGAGCAATTATCGCTTCAATATTACCTTTTGGGGCTTCTACTCTTCCTAAATAAAGAATCATCCCATCTTTCACGACATTTGCTTTCACGTTACCGTTAAGAGCGCTCACATCTCCCGAGAACAGGATGCCTTCGTTTATAATTTCCTCGCCGTTTTCGCCTATAGCCTTCTTGCCATTATTCTGCACGGCAATCACGTCGCCATTTTCGGCAGTAACGTCTCCGCCCACCCAGATGGATCCTTCATCCGATGTCAGACTAATGCCATTCCCTGCCGTGACATGACGATTGGTCATTCCAGCCATAGTGTTTAGATGAATATTTCCTTCTCCTCCTGTCTGCGCGGTAATGTTCCGTTTTGCTTCGATATCTCCGTTTTCTACACGAATATTACCGCTGGCGCTGGTGGCAATAATATCGTTTTGCGCAGTCACATTATTTTGCATTATAATGTCGCCGCTGTCCGTTGCTGCCTGCAAGTCGTTTCCGGCGCTTAAAATGGTATTGGCCGTAATGTTTCCGTTTGTGGTTTTGAGCTTTACATCATCCCCGGCATATATCAACTGGTCCACATTCCCAGACAACGTACCCAGAATGATATTTCCCTGGTCAGGATCGTCCCCTGTGTAGTCAGTTTGCACGGTCAGGTCGCCCATGGCGCTCAGGCTGCCTTTAATTGTTATATTACCACTCTCGCTTTGGTTCTTCCCGCTGGAAATTTCAATGTCCTTCCCGGCATGCGCCACTCCATTCAGGTTAATATCCCCGCTATGGGTTTCCACTGTTATATTCTGGCCTGCATCCATGTATTTTTCAGTAATAACCGTTGCCCCCAGCGATGCAATGTTAATATTCTCTGCAAATACATCTCCCGAGATCTGGATCTTGCCGTCCGCTGATGCTGTCGATGCTGCAGTTACGTCGCCTGCTGCCGTAACTGTTTCCATGGTACGGATATCCCCGGATGTCGTTCTCAGCGTAACATCCTGCCCGGCCTGGATACTTTTTTCATTTATTATCGAACCGGAACCGACAATTCCCTGTTCAGTTTCCAAATACCCTTCCTCTGTTACATAACCGTCAGCCTGCAAGGCGCCTTTCACCAGAATATCGCCCTGCTGTTGGAAGGTAATCGAACCGGCTTCACCGTTATTTCCCTGTTTCGCCACGATATCCGTGGTAACGGTCAAGCCTCCGTAACCTAAATCGTTGTCGTCCGGATCCTTGCCCAGAAAGCCGTCCAGGTTCTGCAGCGTCACGTTGCCGTAAACATTCGTGGAATCAATCCCTGCAGACAGGGTTTTGCCTGCATGGGCGCGAACATCCACGCTGCCGTCAATGGCCTTTTCTTTTGTTGTCTGGCCCTGGTCTGTAATTTCTTTTTCCGCGCCTTCCGCCATAAATTCGCGGAACGTATTGCCTTCATTGGTAAGCGTGATCGCTTTGCCGCCGGTGGCGGTTACACGGCGCGCCGTAAGAATGCCGCCTTCGTTCTGGGTAATCAGGCCTTCGGCGGAAACAAGGTTGATAAGACCGCCGCCGGTATATTCCCCGGTCCCGGCATCAAAGTTTAACGAACCGGCCGACACTTTGTCGCTCAGCGTAACACCCTGCCCGCCGGAAACCAAAATCGCATTCATCGCCGCAACAGATCCGTTAATCGTTGCCGTACCGGCGGCCTCGATCTCTATCTGGCCCCCGTTCATGTTATCGGCACCGTCAGCGTTTAACGTGTCTTCATCATTTTCAGCTTTGTTTACCGTTACGTTCTCCCCGGACTTCACCTTAATAGTACCGGCAGCAGTATTAACCGGCCCGTTGACGGTTACATCCTTCGCTGCATCCAGTTTCACGTTGCCTGCTGCAGTAATCCTGCCGTTTATACCAGGTTTATAACTTTCTGCACCCTCTTCACCCTCCGCTAACCGGACTGCGCCCGCTTCCATGTAACTTTCGCTGGTTGCAGCGAAATTACCGGCCATTTCAATCAGCCCCAGCCGCATGGTGGTATTTTCGCCGCGCGTACCGTTCACGCCCTTCACATAAGCATCCTTGCCTTCCAGGTTAATAAGCATACCGTTGTTGGCCGCCGATCCGGCAAAATTTTCCGGAGTCCCGGCGTTATTCAGGATACGGATCGGGTTCGTTTCGGTTCCAATCTCGCCTTCTGTTTCGCTGGTCTTCAATTCCAAAACCTTGCCTGCGTTCAGATACGCAATCGTGTAGTCAGGATTGGTCGTCATATCAAAGCCTTTGGCAGATTCCAGCGAAACCGTGTCTTTTGCATATACAGAACCCACGCGCAGCCTGTCTTCGGCCTTTGTGTTCTTAATATACACGCTGCCGTCGGCGTAAGCTTCCAGCAAATCACCTGACAGGCTTAGCGTCAGCTGCTTATCCTTTGTGCCGATATCTTTTGTCCCGCCATACGCAATCACATCTTTCGCATGGATATTACCCTGGTTCGCTCCGGTTGCCGTATCCGCCGCATTGTAAATACCTTCCCGGGTATACAGGCGCACATCGTTGCCAACAGCCGTGATCTGGCCTACATTCAGAGGAGCGAAGCCTGCCTGATCATTGCTGCGCCCGGCTACAAACGCATTGTTATCAATAGCCGTAACGTCCAGTTTTCCGTCCGCATATACCCCCAGCGGGCTCATGTTACCGATCACGAACTTATCAATCGCATAATCGGACGCATCTCCGTACTGAATCTCCTGAGAAGGATTGTCGGCCTTATAAGCTTTCCACGTGTTAACTAATACACCGTTTTTCGTTTCTGTCACAAGACGCAGAATGTCTCCATTCTTGTTTTTCATGGTCACATCGGCCGCATCCGCATTAGACAACAGCTTCATTTTGGCAATAGAGTCCTCACTGCCGCCGCCGAGTTCGCTGACACTGATTTCCGTAGTTTGATTCGTGTTCACGCCAATGCCCCGGGACACCAGTGTCACGTTTTTACCCTGTATGTTAGCTGCCTTGCTTTGGGATTCAGCGTTTACACCGCTTTCCTTGTTCACAATAGCATTACGGATTGCATAGAGCAGCTGTTCCTTCGTCCAGGCGTACTCCGGATGCTCGTATTTTTGTACCATCGCGTTATAGGTTGCGTCATCCCGCAGATAAGCGGCAGCGCTGTCGTATGTCTTGCCGCTGGGCATCGTGAACATATCCGTCAGATGACCCTTGCTCTTATTGTTGCTGAAATGGGCAAATTCTTCACAGATTCTGACTTCAGTCTCGTTCTGTTCCGCTATCATTTCCAGATAGCCACCCGGAGAGTTATCAGCCAGCAAATATTGCGATATACTGTCATAACCGGCATACTTTTGCTCAATTTCAGCACTGGCCGTACCATTTTTGTAAGCTGTAAATTCCTGATTAATCAGTCTTACATATTCATTGGTTTCATTCTGGGTATCCTTTACCAGTTGCCGGTAATTGGCCGCCTCTTCTCCCGTATCATAATTCAAGTATTCACTGGCAGAAGTATAGAAAGTCCCGTCCTCTTTGGTAAATTTCGACTTGATACCGTCTTCCACCGTAAACTGTTTGAATTCCTTCTCGATGGTATCTTTATAATTCTTGGAAGACGCCAGCATGTTCTTATATGCCGTATCCTGATTCAGATAGTCCCCGGCGCTGTCATAATTTGCATACTTGGCTTGCCAGTCAGGATTATCTGCTCGGTGCTCATATTCATACTGTATATGAGCTTTATAGTCAGCACTGGAGTTCTCCATCACCATATAGGCCTTGTCCTGTTCCAGATACTCCGCCGCGCTGGAATAGGTTTCAGCAGAACCCGGCTTAGTGAACTTCTGCCTCAGCGACTGCTCCTGACCGCCGTTTTTGAATTCCCGGTACTGTTCCTCCACCCTTGCCTTATAATTGGCAGCATCCTGCTTCAGGCCTTTAATGTAAGCGCCTTCATAATCTTCCGTGCCTGCGATCAGGCCCGCATCGATCCAGTGATGGATCAGGTCGTCCTCATCCACGTTGTTGGCATTATCCTGCTGGGGCAATGCATCAACAAGACGGCCATCCGCCGCTTCCACGCGCACATCACCTTCACGGGAGATGATGGAGCCCACGCGCATATCTCCTTCTTTTTCCGCCAGGTAGATATGCTTCTTCGCTTCCGCATTTACGTTGGCAGTATCCTCGCTGAGGCCGTATGCTTCCGCGAAGGAGTCAATGACAACGGCCCGCTTAGGCACCACACGCTGGACCGTACCCTCGCTGTTCTTTATTTCCTCAAACGTACCAATGCCGCCTTTTACGCTGGTAAGGCGAATGCTGCGCCCCTGTACCGATGCGGTCTCTTCCTTCGTAA
Organism: Acidaminococcaceae bacterium; assembly: GCA_017405945.1. Taxonomy (GTDB): domain Bacteria; phylum Bacillota; class Negativicutes; order Acidaminococcales; family Acidaminococcaceae; genus Succiniclasticum. Next base: position 84,470 of record JAFQZL010000029.1, on the reverse strand, counting down.
ACCGGGCAAACTCATCTTCCACGTTATCCCTGTAGGCTGCGGAGGCGAAAAGCAAATCCTGATATGCTTTATCCTGATCCAGATACTCTTCAGCGCTGTTGTATCCCCTGTACTTTTGCTCTAAATCAGTGTGGCCGTCTTTGTTCGCATATTCATTTTTAATTTGGTTTGCATAGGCAGAATTGGCTTGCAGCTTCGCCTGATAGGTATTGTCTTGTGCCAGGTACTCAGCCGCGCTGTCATAAGTTTCAGCAGAGCCCGTTTTGGTGAACTTCTGCCGCAGACTGGCCAACTGCTCAAACTCCTGCCTCACCTTGTCGGCATAAGCCTGTTTCCGGTTTGCCGGCAACGCCTGATATGTCGCGTCATTTTGCAGATATGCTTCCGCGCTTACATAAGCAGCACCGTTTTCGTCGGTGAATTTCTGTCCCAGTGAAATAAACTGGGTAATGTTACCTTCCGCTTTCAGCGAAACATCTCCCGGTTTTTCGGTTGCATGCTGCTGACCTTTGCTGGCCAGCTTGGTAATCACAACATTGCCGGGAAGTCTCTGGCCGTCTGCCGTACCGCCCACGACATCCACGTCAATATTCCCGCCGTTGTAAGAGACAGCACTAAGCCTGACCCCGTCATGCGGAGTGTAAGTGACAACAGCTTCTCCCCCTTCATTTTGGGTAGTTACGGCAATCCGTTCGCCCAAAGACGTGATATGGATGTTTTCAATATCATCTTTTGCCCGCAAATCCGCGTGACCTGTAGTCAGGCTTGTACCACTCTTCTGGATGATGCTGCCGCCTGCGGACTGAACGGTAAGCGTAGCATCCATGGTGTTGTTCTGAATGTTTCCATCCAGGTTGACATTACCGGATACTGTATTGGTGTTATTTACGCTGATGTTTCCGTCTTTCTGGCCGATAAAGCCGATACCGATCGGTTTATTCGCTTTCAGAGAGTATGTGTAGGATTGTGTTGACCCCGTCTTTGTCGTCCAGGTAACCCAATATGTCGGGTTGGACCACAGCGCCCACCAGTTTCCGCTTTCTTTCCCGCTGCCGGTAACTGTCCGGGAATTATTAGTCAGATTATTTTCAAAAATTGCGCCAAATTCACTGTTGTTCAGCCCATACTTGTTATCTATGGCGCCAACAAAATCACCTTTCCCCAATTCGCTCTCTGCCTCGGGCCTCGTAGTGGAAGGCAAAGAACTTTCCAGCTTGGCCAGCTCGTTCGTGTTGTCTCCATATTTTAACCCGCCCCAGAACAAAGAATTCGTTTCCAGTCTGTAATATCGGGTAATACTTGTATCCTCACCCTCTGTCCAGTTGTAACGAAGGTCGTCCTTCACGGTATACGAACCTGAGGGTGTCGCGCCGTTGTTATGTCCGATAGAGTCGCCGGATACTATTTTAGCCTCATTTATCTGGGCCTCTGTCGGGGTTCCCAGTATTTCTGTCCTTCGTGCATCGGTAGTCTGCGGATTCGCATACTCCGCTCTCAGTTCATCAGTAAGATTGAGATACGACACTTTCTGCGTATCGTTCAACTTGGCAAAATCCGCCTTGTATGCATCAGTCAGTGTAAGATACTTTTCGTAAGCGGCAATCGACATGGAATTTGTCCCATTACGGTCATACTCTGTCCAAGTGCTCTTGGCCAGGTCGGTAATGGAAATCTTGCCTTCGATGTCGTTATTCAGAATCTTGCCGGCAGAAAGATCAGCCTTGGTGTTATTGGTGATGGAAATCTCCGCACCGCCGTCCACAGTCAGGATCCTACCGTTACCGGTACTGGAAATGCGGCCCGTCAGGTAAATCTTACCGCCCTTGGTATCGATATCCTCTACCACCAGCCCTTTTGTCTCAGGGTCATAGTAAACCTGTATAATATACTTATACGCGCCGGTTCCCGAATCATACACAGCCTTGTTCCCGTCATTCAGCTTGTACATGGTGCGGCCCTGAATCGTGACTTCACTGCCGTTGTTTTTCAACTTTTCAATGTTCGCGTCACTTAAGGCGTCTTCTGCAATTTCCGCTACATACTTGCCATAACCACTCTGAATCAGGCCGTTTACGTTGATATCAGCCGCAGCCAGATACACGTTGTCACCGGCAATACGGCCCGCCGAACTGTCCGATTGCACGGGCGTTGCATTAATAACATTATACTTATGATCATCCTGTTCCTTGTTCAGTCCCGCGCGCGCTCTCTCGCTATCCGCAATGCTTCTGTTCAGATCCTGCGGCCGTCCGCCGATGTTCACGATACCGTCAATATAATCCTGCGAGATGCTGCCGTGGGTAGCAATCAGCTGTACCGAACGCCCATTGACATTGGCCTTGTTTTTTTCAGTGTCGCCGGATCCGAGTGTAATGTTGCCCTGTTTGTTTTCGATTTTAACAAGACCATAACTGTTATTGATATTACCAAGTACCGCCACATCGGGAATTGACGTATACGCCCATTCCTGATTATTGCCCGTAACGGTTATCGTTGTGCCTACACTGCTGTTGTCGTTCAATACTGTAATTACACTCTCATTACCGGCATCGCTGTACAGAGTCAGGCCCACTGTCTTGCCGGTGTCCTTGTTCAGGTTCCTGATTTGCTGTCTCCCTGTTTCACCGGCGCTGAGGCTTTCACCCCGGAAACGGATATCCCCACCCTCTTCGCCAACTGTTATATTGTTCAGTTTCAGATAAGCGTTTGACAGATTGTTAATCTCAATCCGCGGCGCACCGTTAGCCTCCAGGCTGCCGTTTCCGTACAACGTATCAGACTGTACCACAATATTACCGCCGCTGACGGTAATATCCGGAATTTCCACATAGCTTATGACAAGGCCCTTGGTTGTGTAAACCCGGCGTACTATCTCTTTTCCCTGGGCATCCATTTCATATACAATGTTGCCACCTGCATCTGTTACGGGAATTAAATTGCCGGCACTATCTGTTTTATAACTGCCGTCTGCATTTTTTTGATACTTAGGTACCTTTTCATCCTTAAACAGGCCCCGTTTCTCCATCTCCTCAAGAATACGCTGCCGCTGCTGCACATATCCCAAATAGGCAGCGGTCTTCTTGTCATCCCGGTCCTGGTCCGTACCGTAATCGCTGATCAGTTTTTCCAGTGCAGCCAGCTGGGTACCCAGCTGGGTGGCATAGTCCATTTCGCCTGTTATGATGTCTTCAGGTTTAATAATAGTGTCTGTAGCGGTTCCTCTTGCAATTTTAACACCATTTACATAAACATCGGCATCAGTGTATGCCTGAACAGAGGGGTCTTTAGGCGTCGGCGTATACTCGGCTCCGGCACTGTCTTTGGCCTTCGGGATTAGCGCCCCCGTAATATCAATCTTCACATTGTTCTGAATACCAGTCTTCAGCACGCCGTCTACATTCACAAAGTTATTGTTCTTCTCGTCAATTGTCGATTTACCCTCCATATTGGTGGCAGTCTTGGAGTCTTTGTCCTGACCGAGGAACAGCCAATAGACCGCTACCGTGTCTTTCTTAATGGTTTCTTTGCCATTTTCCGCCGACACGTTGATATTGCGCACAGAAGTAGCGCTGCCAGTGGTTCCTACCTTCACCTGCTGGTTGTTCTTCAGGTCCAGCAATATTTCCGGGCTGGTATAGGGCGGAATCACGGAATTGTTATGGGCTTCCGCCAGACCGGTATAATCCAGTGACGAAGACGATCCGTCCGCATTCACGCCGGCATACAGATTGATGTCGTGCGTACTGGACAGCTTGCCGTTTACTTCTACGCCGTTATTGCGGGTTAACGCGGACTCCACCTGACCTTTTACCATTCCTTCCACACCGCCGGCATAGGCTTCCGCAGCCAGATTCATCTTGATCTTATCACTGCTGCTGAGGGTGATGTCGTTGCCGTTTTCGTATTCGCCTTTCTGTTCCAGGTCCGCTTTTTCATTTACGGTAATCTTATTTGTAGAAGTGACAAAATTATCGCTGAACGTATATATATTTTCCGCTACGCCGCCGCCCTTGCCTTCCACCTTGTTGTAGATGTCCATATCGGAATAGGCGTCGTAAACCTGGCCCTTGCTTGTGGTCACTTTGGTTACGGGATCACTGGAGCTGCTGTTCCCGCTGGCAACCTTACCGATTTCCACGTTGGCGTTGGTTTTGATTTCCTGCCTGGATTTAATATCCGGCGCTACCTGGATGACGCCGCCGACATTCATGTGATTGTTCCAGTTTTCACCATCATATGCGCCGGTAACCACCTTGTTCGCTGCCAGCATATAGCTCTGCCCGGCCTTCAGCTGGGCGCCTGCCATGAGCTGCGTCCGGGTATCCATCTCCACATTGTTATCGGAATTGGCCCAGGTCACACTCAATACACCGCCCGCGCCGGTCTTGGAAGAACCTTTGGACGTAACCTGCTGCAAGGAACCAATGTCCGCACTGTCCGCCACATCCCATGCGCCGGACAAAGAAGCAGTATTGGTAGTTTTGGTATTCATGGTAATGGTAGCTGAAGCGCCCCAGGCCGTAATACCGCCTGAGTCACCGTCCGCAAAGCCTTTGGCTGTATTGTTGCCAGATGCCGCAATCTTCAGATTCTGCAGTTTAACCGACTCATTACCGCTCCCGCCTTTTGCCGTAATAAGACTCTTATCATTTCCTTCTGCTTTGGCATCGCCGGTACCGATGGATGCAACCAGGCCTATGGTAGTATTTCCCATGATAGCCCGGCGGCTGGCATTATTCTCAGTAATCAGGGCGAGGCTGGTATAGGATCCCTGTACTGTTTTTTCCTCTTCTTCTCCCTGATCGTTTGTCGTTTTCTCCTTCTTTTCGGTCTTATAAGTTTCTTTGCCCATGGAAACACTGGCTGTCGTTTCCGTGATCGCCTTTGCCTTATTGGGATTTATGCTGGCGCCAAAAGACACATTGGTACCGTGAGTTTCGGCATGGGTCATATCAGTTCCTTCTTTGCCGATGACCGCCCGGGCCAGAACCGCATCACCCAACAGACTGTTGTCATCCTTCACAGCAACCGTTGCCGTAGAATAGGCCTCCGCATTGCTCTGCATTACGGAAACGCCCAACACGGACACACCGGTGCCGCCGGCTTCTGCTTTCACGACGGGAGCATTAACTGCTTCCATCCGGATTGCATCTGCGGTAAAGATATTACTATTTTTATCGCTTCCGGTGTTACTTTGGGTATCGCTTCCTTCCACGGTAACAGCAGATGTACTCTTATCATACACCTTAGCCGTATTCACAATGACAGCTGCAGTACCTACTCCGACGCCTACGGTCTTGGCCGCTACCCGGCCGGTACGTTCCGTCTGCAGGTTAATATAAGCCGGAACCTTTTCTGTCACCGAATTACCTTCACCGTCATTAACAATCTGCGTCTTATTGGTTGATGCCGTCAGCTGGCTGCCTCCTTTTACGGTGACAAAATTATTGGCAATGTTTGTATTATGGGCTACACTGACAGGAACAGACACAGTAGGAGATGCCGATACGCCGCACATATTGGTCTTACTCCTTGCGTCATCGCTGGATTTTACGGTCAAATCACCGTTGGTGGCAGTCAGCGTGCCCTGATCAATAGTAATTCCTGTATTTCCCTTCGTCGTAAGGCCTGCATAGCCCACGCCGATAGCAAGGCCGCCATATCCCGCCTGCACCGTCTGGAGATGGATGGCCTCATCATCGTTCTTTGTCACATTTCCCTGATGGGCCGTAAGGGATACGCTGCCCCCTTTGACAGTGGAATTTTGGACAGAAATATCATTCAGCTCATTCAAGTGGTAAACCACATCTGCCACATTAATCGCTGCAAGGCCCAAAGACCCGCTGCCGCCGTTGAGTTCAGCGTTGTTCAATTCGGTATTCTTTACCGTCAGGGCCCCGTTGGTTGCTTCCAGCGTGGAATTATTCTGAACATAGGTATGCACACCGGTGCCCTCAATAGGAGCACCATTATCATCGTTCCCAGTTTTGGCATTGGTGTTAACTCTCCTCTGCATTTCTGCCTGTTCCGCTGAAGTCAGGCCATAGAAATGATCGGCAAGTATGCGTTTGTTGTTGTAGTTTACCCAATCCAGTACCGGGCTTATGACATCTGTATGACTGAAGTCAGTATTATTGCCATCCGCATCTTGCGCATACCCTATCTGGTTAATCCCGTCGTTCACCGTAACAGCCAGCACATTGACCGAAATGCCACCCGCACCGATACCCACGCCGGCCACTGTAGAGTCAATGTCCCGCTGGGTTTTGGTGTTAACGGACAGGGTGTCGTTTGCCTTCAGGGTGCTCTTATTCTCTGTATTCCCTCCCCCGGTGTGATCCACAATAGTACTTACACTGTCGTTAAGCGTATTCACATCCACACCGACGCCGATACCGGCCAGCAGGGCGCCTGCGCCGGTACCGGTGGCGTCTTTCACCTTGAGCTCGTTCGTTGTGTCTACCTTGATGGTATCCGCTGTCAGCTCGCTGCCCAGAATACGGCTGGTAACATTGGTATCAATATTGTTCACTGCGATACTGCTGGCTACGCCGCCACTGAACAGGCCGGCTGCCACGCCCACGGAAACAAGAGTGGCTTCCAGTTTAGTCTTATTGGCAGCGCCAATGGAAAGAACAGATTTTGAAGTATCGCCTTCCGCTCTGTCGTGAAGTATCAGTTTACTGTTCTCTATATCAGCCAGCACCACGGAATCTTCATTCACCACGCCGATACCCACGTTCAGGGAACCGGCAACACCGTCTGCACTGGCGGCAATGGCCAGGCCCGCATCCACGTCCATATTGTAGATGGCATCTTCATGGCTGGCTTTTATCTTGGCGTTCTGCGTATAATCTACTGTCGAATTGGTCACCGTGGCGATAGTAGAACTATGCATCTTGTTGGTATTGACATTGTCGCCGGTTTCAAACGCGGCCATCGTACTGCCCGCCACTGCGCCGGTCACATTAAAGGCAGACATGGCCTGTTTCGCGTCCGCAGTCACGTTAAAGTTTTTGGCATAGATGTTATTTTTTGTTTTATCGGTAGTAGTAATATTCTGCTGGCCTTCCTCCGGTTTTATGGACACGCCTGCCGATGTCACACGGTCAATCTCGTTGGTAGTACCGGTAAAGCCCGCCGCACCGGACAGTTTCTGCCCGACAGCCACAGAAGCCGCGCCGCTGAATTCCGCCACGTTGGTATAATCCGCCGCGCGGACATTCACATCACTGCGGCTGTTTGCTTTGTTAAGATTGGAATCCAGCACTTGCGCTATCGTTGCGCCGCTTACATAGTTCAGGTTCACTACGCCGGCCAGAGAGCCGCTAAGTGCTTCCTGACCGGATCCTATTGCAACGCCGCCGTTGGCCATAGCGGAAGAAATGCTATGGGTAGCAGAAGCATCCACTACCACGCCGGTTTTCTTTTCTTCTTCACGGCCTTTCTGTAACCTGCTTACGCCGTACTGCTTGTTATCCCCCTCTCCTTCTTCAAAAGAGCCGCTGGACCAGGTGCCTCTGTTTACAGAGCCCTCAATCATATATTTTTCGTTTTCGGTATTATCTTTCAGTTTGCTCTTTGTCCTGATAACCTTGTCGTCATCATCTTTGCCGGAACTGCCCGCGGCTGTCACCGAACTGTTGTCGATCAATGCTTCTGTTTTGCCGGTAATCTGATTATTGGAACCTGTTACGCCAACAGCAGCAGAAACGCCCTGACCACCCAGGGCCACATCCAGCACCCCTGCGTAGTTGGAAATAGCTTCATCGCTCTGGGCCACTACGCCCACGTTACCCGTACTGTCTATAATGGCATTTTGAATAACAGCTTTCGCATTGTTATCAATGTAATTATAACTGCCGGAACCACCTGCAATTACCGTATTCTTCCAACCGGCGGCCGCGCCTGCCGCCACGCTGAGAATATCGCCTTTAGCCGTGGCGTTAATATCCAGGTTCGCTACATTCAGGCTATTTTCGTCACCCGCATTGGCAAAGGTCACGCCCGCAGTCGTATCATCCCGTACACGGTTGATGCCTACCGCTATGACTCCGGTCAGGAACGAATTAGAACCGCTTACCTGCAAAGCACCTGCCCCGGTCTTCAACGTGGAACTGGTATCTGCCTTAACATTAACCCTTGCTTTCCTGCCTGCGTCAGAACCGGAAAGCTCTTTAATCGTAGTGTCATTCAAACCGGCCGTTGTCTTCTTGCTGATTTCCGCATCCGCCAAAATTATCTGGGCGCCTACTTTTGTCTCCCGTGCAATACCAGTCCCTGCCGCCACAGTCGTTGCCTTGGATGTATCTGTGGCAGCCGCAGTGATAACAGGATCCTGTGTATTCCCGTTTTTATCTTTCGCCTGTACTGTTACGATATCTGTATTGTTGATTTCCGCGCGGACTACTTCACGTTTGTTGCTGTCGCCGGAACCGGAGCCTATATCCGTCAGGGCAACGCCTACCCCTAAGGCCAACGTATTATTTTTCAGGGCAAGGTCGACGTCCCCGGCAATACTGGTCTTGCTGGTATTATCCGTTGCCTTTACCGCCACAGAGGAAGCCTCGGTAATCTCATCCCTGTCGGAACCCCTGTGGCCCTCTTTATCTTCACCGATGACGGCAACCGTATCATTATAGCCCCGGTTCACGCCGAAATTCCCGTGAGCTGCGACGGTACCATTTTCTTTATAGTTCGTCGCCGCGCCTACAGACAACGCCAGCGCATAGGCATTGTTTTCCGCGTCAAGGGAAACAGACACGCCGTTTTCCGTATCTTTAGCCTTAATCTGATTGTTGCCGACAAATACTCCGGTGGTGTCATCCATATAGTTATAGGCAACGCCCAGACCCACGGCATTCTTGCCTCCGGCAAAATCGCCGGTTACGTTGACAATATGGCTGGTATTATTCGCCGTGCCGCTTACCGTGTTGGCTTTAATGCCTTCTGTTACAGTTTCTTCGTCAGTATCTGCATTCGTTGTCACGTTCCGGTTGCCGGTAATGGACACAATATTATCCTGGTCCAGGTCGTTGAAGGACAGGGAGCCCGTACCGCCAAAACTCTGTGTGCTGGCGCTGACGCCGACCCCCACGGATACGATGTTCGTGTGGACATCTGCCTTTGCCTGGACACTGTCCGCTTCCAGTTTTTTATTATTGGTTATGTCAGAACTGAACTTATTGGTCACATTTGCCACGGCAACTGCTGCGCCCAAACCGGCAGACTTGCTGCCATTGATCTCTACCGCGACGTTGACGACGGAACTGCCTGCCTCTGTACCCAGCTCCCGTTTTGTATCATTGCTCAGGTAGCTGCTGCCTATTGCATCGACTTTACGGGCTTTCAGATATTTAACATAAGGGTTGTTTTCACTGCTGCCGGAAATATCCCGGCTGGTTACGCTCACTTCGCCCGTCGCCTTAATTTCTTCCGCAGCGCTGATGTAAGCATGATTTGTATTTTCCAGTTCGGCATAGGCCAAAGCCCCCGCGCCGTCAAAACCGTGTTCAGAGGTAGTGAAACCCAGGCCCACGGCAGCGTTTACCTGGGTCAGAGCGTCATCGCCCGCCACGCTCATATTCTTTACGCCGGTGTACGTGCCGCCCTGTATGCCGCTCTGCAGGTCGTTTTTAATTTCGCTGACCGCCGCCGTAATACCGGCAGCAATCGCCTTACCGCCGTCAGCAGCATTAGCAAAAGCAAAATCAACCCCGCCGGCCACCTGAATATCGCCGTCATAAGCCCGGTTGCTGATATCCGTACCGTCCGTGTTTCCGGTTGTATTATTGCCGTTGTTATTGGTAAAGGTCGATGTATCGTCGATCAGCAGGGCGTGTACGCCGCTGTTAACCTTGTTCATGGCAAGGCCGAAGGCAACGCCGGCATTAGTACCCGTACCCTGATCGTTATTGGTTACAGCAAGCCCCAAAGCCGCTGCCGCCTCCGTCCCCTTTTTAATGGCTGTATTTTCAATTAATTTTGCCTGAGAAATGGTCGCGTTGCTGATAACGGCATTCACATTCCTGGCGGCCTTCCTGACAGTACTTTCGCCGCCGGTTTCGTTTTCATTCGTTATTTTTACCGTATCAAACAGGTTCAATGCCACTGCAGTCCCCAGCGCATCCTTATGGGCTGCATTGTTGGAAGCAACCCCGGCGCCGCCGGTAAACCAGTTTATAGCAGCCGCCCCGGCCCAGGCGCCGGCAAAGGTATCGTCTGTCGCCTCGTTCTTTAACTTGCCGGTACCGCCGTCCCGCAGGGTCAGATTTACATTGTCAATAACCGACGCCGTCTCGCTGCTGTTCCAGTTAACACTTATACTTGCCGCCGCAGCGATGTTGAATTTGTTGTCAGAAGCATCCGCGTTTTCCGGGATCGGGTCATAGCCTCTGAAATTCCAGTTCTTTTTGGTTTCTCCGGTAAACGTTTTATTTACCCACCGGTTTACCGGCCAGCCAACTATATTCTGCAGAGAATCGGTGATATCATTCTTTGCCTGTGCAGCGGTCTTATTCCACTTGTTTACGGTATCAAAGCCCTTATGGCTCTCGGAATTTTCAACACCTTCCACCGCTACCGCGTTGACTGTGCCCTCGTTTAGCGAACTGACAGTAATGCTCTTGCCTGTCACACTGCCTTTGGCGTCGTTTGTGCCTGTAGCAGCGCCTAATTGGCGGTTGGCAGCCGTCTTGGCATCCGCAAACTCCCTGTTCATGCTGCGGATCGTACCCCGTTCCGCCGCCAGTAAGCGGGCAGCGGCCAGCGTATTCTGCGCTTTAATCTTATTTTTTTCCTCAGCGCTTTTGTCCTTATTCGAATCTGATTCTGTGTCTGCAATTACAACTGACGCACCCGACCCGTTATCGCCGATCACCGCCATGCTGTTCACGTCCATCCGGTTCAGTGCCAGGCCGGCCCCCACTGTTGCCGTCGATTTGGCGCTGCCCAAAGCCAGGCCGCCGGCGATATTGGTAGCATTCATCTTGTTAGCAGCTACCAGCGAAACATCATCCGCAGCATTCAGCGTGGCTTCGTCATCCACCAGTATCAGGCTGTTGCTGCCGCCGTCCTGTATGTTAAAGGAACCCGCCAAACCGCTCCGGTCTGCCTTGCCGGCGCTGAAAATGATGCTGATATCTTCAACTTCCGCACTGGTGCTGACGGCTATTTTGCCGGCAGCACTGCCATCGGACGGCCCGGCCTGCATGCTCACATTCTTACCTGCCAGCACTATGGCATCAGCAGAAATATCCTGCCAGGCAAGGCTTGCGCCAATACCTGTGCCATTAGTCTCCGAATAGGCCAGGTATTCCCCGCTGTTACCTGTAGCGCTGATGGCTTCGGTCCCGGCTTCCGACCGGATATTAATATTTTTACCTGCTGTCAGGGCAGATTGCTCCCCTATGGTCACAATGCCTTTGTTTTCCAGTTTCGCATAATTAACGGAAGCCGCAACGGTAGTTGTATCACCCGACTGGTTCCCGTTCAGGGCATAGCTCCGGACATAGTAGTTCGTATAAGATGACGGGCTCAGGAAATCGGATAACGCGACTATCAGCTTCTTCGTATCGTTAGTCAAAGTAAATGTGTTATTTACCTCAGCGGCAAGAAACGATCCGAAAGCGCCTAACGCATTGGTCCATTTGGTAGCAGCTTCCGCTTTGCTGATGCTGCCGTCTTCCAACTGGGTCTGAACTTCTACCGTTTCTTTCTTCCATTCCGACATTTTGCCGGTATTAATGCCATATTTTTTGAAATCTGCAATCAGCTTGTCCCATGTTTCCGAAATGTTGGTGCCACGGATCGTACTCATGGAATTGGAATCATCGCTGTCCACGTCTGCCTTCAGATTAACGTTGCCGCTTACGGATGTCAGAGTTACACCTTTATGGTCATCGCTTTGCAATTCCACTGTGGCATCGTTGTCTATATTGCTGTAAAGGACAGCTGCCGCCACGTTTACCTTAGAGTTCTGCGCGGCATTATCTGTCTGCTTGTTCAGCTGGCCTGTTACCGCATGGGAAAACGATTTCATGTAGTTAATTGCCTCAATGGTAACATCGCCGCCGCCCGCTACAGGATTCCCGTTTTCATCTTTTTTAACGGCTTTCAGTTCCACACCGGGGGAAACCGTCACATTGGCGGTATTGGTATTATCCACCACCGCCACGGCAGCGCCTGCTGTAACATATTCCAATATACTGTCAAAGGCATTTTCCATTCCCTGCAGCTTGCCGCCCTGACGGAATCCTTCCAGCCCCATCTTGGTCTTAAGCTTATTGGCCAAAGCGCTTGCATTGGTTTCGCCCGATACTGTAAACTCAAACATGGGGTCGATGCCTTCCCCACTGGCGTTGTCTGACGAAATACCCAGAGATTCCACCTGATTGTTCGCCTTGGCGTTGATACTTTCGGCTTCAACACTGCGTTTCAGGTTCACATTGGCGGCAGAATCGTAGTCCAGCACGGCTACAGAAGTGGACGCAAATGTATCATTCAGGCCCTCGGACGCAGCTTCTACCGCAATCTCGCTATTAGCTGTTGCTTCAGCAGAAAACGCGCCGCCTGCCGTCAGCTTTTGCGCTTCACCGTCCTTTGTCAAAGCATCCACGTTTACTTCCGCGACACTGTCGCCAAAAAGTAATGCAGACCCCAAATAAATGGCGCTGCCGTGATCACCGTCGGCCCTCTTTGTAAGGGCCTTCGCCGTCACATCCAGGGTTGTGTTTGCCGCAGCAGCGAGGCTCAAATCGCCGCCGGCAGCAATTTCACCCTTCACATCCACCAAAGCCTTATTCGTAGCGTTTACCACGGCCACTGCGGAAATGGGGATTGCTGAAGTAGCACCCACATCGCTCTTGCCTACCGTTTTAGCCTGTATTCTAATACTCAACGTCGAGTCTGCCTGCAAACTGGCATCACCGCCGGCATTCACTTTGCCGGTGCTGTCAAGCGTAACCGAAGCCGAATTAACCTTATGCGCCCAGTCCGCCGTTACAGTGATACCCAGATCGTTCAGAAACTCAGGACCCACACTTGACAATCCGTCTACACCGGGCCAGTCTTTATTATTGAATGTCGTATTGCTCGCGGCGGAAATATCCACTCCGGCGTCGCCCGTGATTTCCCCTTTTACGGTAACGGCAGCATGGTTGTTTACGTTTGTAACGGAGTCGTACGTCTCTGCGCCCGGAATCAGGGGATTATTAGTAAAATCATGTTTTGCCTCGGACCGGAGGATGATGTCGCCGGACTTATCAGTCGTTTGTTCAAAGGTCATACCAATACCGGCAAAATCAGCACCGCTTACGTTTTCTGTGTTTACCAGGCTGGAAAAATTGATATCCTTTTGGCTTTTCAGCAATGCGCCGTTTTCAATGGCAATATTGCGCGCTCCCAGCACAATGCCGCTGCGCGTGTTGATCTTACCCTTAATATCAATTCCCTTTTTATCGGCATCTCCTTCGGCAAATTCAAGACCGGTAGACTTGAATTCGCCTTCTTCTTTGCCTTCCTGTTCATTCTTTTTGTACCGGGTTCCAAATTTAGCAAAGTCATTTTTAACTGCATCGGCTACATACTGGTCGTGATTGCCCGCTGCATTGTTCGTAAAGCTTGTGCTCCATAAATTATCAAAATAACTCTGCGTCGGTGCCAGCGCCACAAAACGCCCCGCATTGATGACACCTGTGCTGCCGACGGTCATGCCGTCAGGACTTACGAAGTACAGATTACCGTCAATGCGGTTATTCTTAACAGCATTGACCGTGCCATGGATATCAATACGGCTTTTTACCAGATTGACCAGACTGTCGGCAGTTAATCCCCCGCTTTTTGTCCGGAAATGCATGTTGGCAATGTTACCGCTTGCCAGCGAGAACTTATCAAACTGGTTCACGCCGGGCCCGTTCGTTATTTTCCGTTGCATATACACATCGTACACGACGTTATTATTGTTTACCACGGTCTCCTTCTGACTTGAAGGCAACACGCTGGCAGGCGTAATCACCGTCGTCGCCGCCCACCCGCTCACGGGCAGCAGCAACGCGCCCGCCGTCACAAAGGGCAGCGCCCAGCGGCCGGCCCGGGCCAGTGAACGGGCGGCCAGGCCTTCTACGATCGTGCGCACGCTATTCTTGCCGCGGTTCCTGGCGATTTCCGCCACAACCACGTAGCACTTTCTTACATCGCTCCAGATAATCTTGTAAATTTTGTTCATAAAAATCCCTCAACTTTGCCACTATCAGCATTTATTCCAACAGCGTCATGAATTTATGTGTCTCCGGATCTATCAGATCTTTGGTTCTAAATGTATCAGAACGTGGCCGACATAACGAAGTCAAACCGTGTGTTGCTGACTTTCTTCGTGGTAAACGCAAACTCCCGTTTCAGCGGGATTCCCAGAGTCAGGCTGGCGTACACGTTCTTGATTGATGCCGCTAAACCCAGACCTGTGGAATAGGCCGAATAACTGCTGGCGTTCAAATCCAGGTCGTCCGATATCCAGCCATAATCAAAGAAAGTAAAGGCTTGCAACCTCTGCTTTTTATCCAGCGGCACCTGGTAGGTAAGGCCAACTGTTGCACCCTTGTTGCCGCCGATAAAGCTTTCCTCATAGCCCCGCACACTATTGACTCCGCCCAGATAGAAACGGTCTGCCGAGGATCTGTCCTTGTCGTCCGCCAGCTGTCCGTCCAGCCGTGCGGAGAACATCTGTCCGTGCTTGTATTTTTTCTGGTACAGCATATTCAGCTGGTAACTCACGTAACTGGACTTATCTTCCCCACTCCACGAGTTTGAGTTTTTAAAACTCGTGACGGGGAAACTGTGCTTATGGTACAAGATGCTGCTGTCCCCGTATTTGGTAAAGGAAATGTACGGAACAAATGTATTACGCTTATCCTCAGTCCAGTAGTCAATGCTTCGCCACTTCGTTTTGGATTTCTGGTTCAAAAACTGAAGCCCCACCTCATCGCGGTGCTTTTGGTCCACACGCAACGGATGGCGAACGGCAAGCCCCAATGAGTGCCCGTTGCCTTTGATGTCCAGCGGCTTTGCATCGCCCTTGATAATCTTCGTTGTATTGGTGCTAAAATCAAAATCAAGCCGTGTGCCCAGTTTGCTGACGGGCATAGAGTACCCCAGTCCGTACATGTTCGTACCCTGACTGCGCAGATAATTCAGCCGCAGGCTGTCGCGCATGCCGGTCAGGCTGCGGATGTTATAGAACAGGCCCTGGCGGAAGCGTCCGGAAGTTTCGTAACCATTGTGGTCCAGATAAAGTGTAACGGACTGGTTCTGCTTTGGCTCGTAGGCCGCTATTTCGTAATCCGTGGTTCCCGGTTCTTTCCCTGCATGGACCAGAATGTGCAACTGCACGTCATTGGTAGCGTTAAAGCGTTGCAACTGTTTATTCAGGGCAGCCGTATTGGCAACAGTTCCCGGTTTCAGCGGTACGCGGGCGGTTACATATTTTTCCCGGGTATGCTTCAGCCCTTGCATGGTGACCAGCCCGGTTTTACCTTCCAAAAGTTTAATCTGCACCACACCATCGTGGATACGCTGGGGTGGCAGATAGGCTTTGCAGACCATATAGCCTTTGTCGTTGTACAGGTTGTTGATAGCCCCGGTAATGGCATACAGATCTGCTAATGAAACTGTCTTGCCAACGTAGGGCTCCGTAATATTCTGAAGCTCAGCTTCCGTCAATACCACGGAAGGATCCGTTTCCACTTTTTTCAAGGTAAATGTGAGCTTTGCGGCAGTTTCTTCCGGCTTTTTCAAATCGGTTTCTACCTGCGCTCTTTTCTTCTTCCGGTCTTCTTCCATTTGCTGCGCGACGCGCTGGCGTTCCATATATTCCCGGGCCTGGTTCAACTGCATGCCGGGATCATTACGCGGATCATTAAATATATTGCGCTGGAAGTCCTGCAAAGCATCGCCGGGATCCGGCGCCGCCCAGGCTACAGAAGTCCCCGGCCAAAACTCCGCCACGCCGCCGGACAGCATATCGGCCATAACAGGCAACGCCATATATACAGCGCACAGGGAAATGACAAAATAACGTTTACTTACCAAATTTGACAACCGGACCTTTCGCATATTCACACACCCTTTTATTTATTATCACAATAAGAGGTAATTTACACATTTACTATCCTATATTATAACAAAAAAATCATGACAAGAATATGACATAAATCATTTCATTATTATGTTTTTTGTTTATTTTTGATAAAATGCCCTTTGTTGCAAAAAAATCACAAAGATTTCACAATTCCAGCATTCCGTTCTGCCGGGACGGAAGCAGAAAACTCGGTTTTCTCAAACTTGTAGCGCAGTTGCATAAGGTAATGCAAAGCACAGATAAAGAAAAACAACCCATAAAAAACGCCTGCACCCTGTCACGGGAGCAGGCAAAAGTTCTGCATTGTATTACGTTGTTATAAAGTCATCATCCAGCGATACCACGCTGCACCCGTTTCCCAGGTTCTATAGCCTGCACGGGACACACCAATAGACATAAATGACAGCCTACGCATTTATTCACGTCCAGCACGGGCTTGTCCTCTGAATCCAGCCGGATTGCCTGATGACCGCCGTCGTAACAGGAAAGATAACAACGTCCGCATCCAATGCAATCGTTACGCACAAAGCGCGGATACTGGATACTGTTTCGGTCTAAATCCTCTGCCGATACAACATAGGTCAGTGCCCGGCCAACAATATCCTGCACATGAGTAAAACCACGAAGTGCAAGGTAATCGCTGAGGCCTTCCTTCAAATCATCAATGATGCGATAACCGTACTGCATCACAGCCGTTGTAACCTGGATGTTTCCACAGCCCATGAGCAAGAACTCCATGGCGTCCCGCCAGTTTTCAATGCCGCCCATTCCACTGATGGGAACTTCTGCCAGTGCAGAATCTTTCCGCATCTCATTAATAAAACGGAGAGCAATGGGTTTCACTGCTTTACCCGAATATCCGCCTTCAATACTCTGCCCGTTTACCCCGGGCTCTGACAAAAAGGTATCCAAATCAATATTCATAATACTGCGGATTGTATTGATTGCCGCAATACCGTCCGCCCCTGCAGCTACAGCAGCCTTTGCCGGAATTTCCATATGATTGATGTTTGGCGTCATCTTTGCCAATACGGGCAGCCTGGTGCCTTTTCGCACCGCTGCTGTATAACTGGCCACCAGTTCCGGGTTTTCACCAATTTCCGCGCCCAATCCTTCCCCGACCATCTGGGGGCAGGAAAAGTTACACTCAACCATATCCGCGCCCGCCGCTTCCATATCACGGGCAAGGCGGGTCCACTCTTCTTCGTTGCGCCCCATGATGGACGCAATGAGTACCTTACCCGGAAAATCCCGTTTAAGTCTCCGCAAAAATTCAAGATTCTCCTCATAGGTATGGTCGGAAAGCTGTTCGATATTCTTAAATCCCACAAAAGAGCGCCCTTCTTTGGCCAATGCTGCAAAGCGCGGAGAAGCTTCCCTGATGTCCAGAAAGGAAATCGTTTTAAAACAGACGCCTCCCCAGCCCATGGTCAGCGCCTTGGCCACCATATCATAATTACTTCCTACTACGGAAGAGGACAAAAAGAACGGATTCTCACAATGGACGCCGCAAAAGTCGATGGATAAATCAACTCCGTTTTCAGGTACGTCCACATGCAGGGCATACAAATCACAGAACAGGTCTTTAATCCGTACCGGTACATCCATTTTACCGCGACGGCAGACCTGTACACAGGGTGCATCGCAGTTTTCACAATAATGGACGGCAGGCAGGCGCCGCCGGGCTCCCACCCGGTTCTCAAAATTCAGCGCCCGCACAATACGACCGATATCAATCCCATGGGGACAGGCCCCGCTGCATGCCGGCTCATGACAGAGCAGGCAGCGACCGGCCTCTTCTTTGATTCGTATGACTTGCTGTTTCTTCACAATATTCCCCCCATAAATTTCAAAATCCTGTTACACCTTCATTTATTCTTTGCAGGCA
The DNA here is from genome assembly GCA_017405945.1 of Acidaminococcaceae bacterium. Taxonomy (GTDB): domain Bacteria; phylum Bacillota; class Negativicutes; order Acidaminococcales; family Acidaminococcaceae; genus Succiniclasticum. The sequence goes on along the minus strand of JAFQZL010000029.1, from coordinate 66,450 downwards.
GGCCCAGACAATGGGAAAGATATTCCTTATCTTCCATCCTGGATGCAATGATCGCTTTTTCTATCGCTTTGGCCATGACCTCCGCCGCCAGCGTTCCCGCCATGTTAACATCTGCCTGCACCGGCTTGCCACAGGATACGGCGTATACGGTGTCCCCATCGGCCAGGGTTCCCACCGGTTTAATCGTGCGGGCATATGCGTTTCTTGTCTGGCCGGCAATCATCGTCAGTTCCGCTTTACCAAAGTTCCCGTTAGTAACAATGGCTCCAATCGTAGTGTTGGTCCGGTTAAATAAATCCGATGGCTGTGAAATGCGGTACAGCTCGGCAACGCTGTCCATAAATGAGGTACGTTCCCGGTCCATAAGGCCGGCTATCTTTTGCCCGGTTTCAACAGAATATACATCTCCCAGCGCATTTAAAACCACCACAGCGCCCATCTTCAGATCCCCGATTTGCACTGCGTGGTAGCCGATGCCCGATTTCATGGACTGCCCCATACCGCACAGTTTGCCTACCGTCGCGCCGGTACCGGCGCCTGCGGAGCCGCTGACCGCCCTGCCTTTGTTCAGGGCGTCCAGACAGGCATCGTATCCCATTTTTTTATCCGGGCGCACCTTGGCGTTACCATAGGAAAGATCAAAAATACAGCTTTGTACCACCAGCGGAACCCGTGCGAAGCCGGTATCAAAACCGATATCATGCTCTTCCAGACATTGCATAACACCGTCAGCGGCCGCCAGCCCGTAAGCACTGCCGCCGGAAAGAACGATGGCATGGATTCCAATATTTTCTTTCGCGGGGTCTAACACGGGAGTCTCCCGGGACGCCGGACCGCCGCCGCTGATATCTACCCCGGTCTTTGCTCCTGCCGGGAAACAAAGTACGGTCACGCCGGTTTTGGCCACGTCATCCTGGGCGTTACCGATCTGTACCCCTTCTATCGAAGAAAAAGGAATTTCCCGTACTCCGCTACCTTTTTCGATCGCCCGGACTGTACTCCCACAGGCCATAAGTGCAAATGCTGCCAGCATATGGACAGCGTGACGTAAAACGATTCTTATCCGCATGGAACCCCCCTGTCACAGCCTTACCGCATAATTATCGGCGTCTTGCTCTGCTTCACCATTCCCTATAAGAATGTTGTCATAATTTTATCATATTACAATCATTAGTTCCAAATACAAATATACTCCAACTTCAGAATCCGTAAAAAACACCCTCACTCTAAATCGTGTTCAGAGTGAGGGTACATTCCACCTATTTTTTATATTGCAGCGCCGCCTCGATAAAATCGCGGAACAACGGATGGGCTTTTGTGGGACGGGACTTGAATTCCGGATGGAACTGGCAGCCCAGGAACCAGGGATGCTCGCTTTGGGGCAGCTCCACGATTTCCACCAGACGGTTGTCCGGGGAAATACCGCCCAGCACCAGTCCGTTCTTCGTCAGCACATCCCGGTATTCATTATTGAATTCGTAACGGTGGCGGTGGCGTTCATATACAAGAGGCTGGCCATAAGCCTTATCCGTCAGGGTATCGGGATAAACTTTGCAGGGATACAGGCCCAGCCGCATGGTGCCGCCCTTGTCTTCAATATCGACCTGATCCGGCATCAGGTCGATGACTGCCGGAACATCCGCCTTAAACTCGCTGCTGTTGGCATCCTTCAAGCCGCAGATATTCCGTGCGAACTCGATGACGGCGCACTGCATGCCAAGGCAGATGCCAAAGAAGGGAATCTTATGCTCCCGGGCATACCGCACGGCGGAAATCTTTCCCTCGATGCCCCGGTCTCCGAAACCGCCGGGAACCAGAATACCGTCCACCCCTTCGAAGACTTTGTCCAGATCTGTACCGGAGGCCTCGATTTTCTCCGCGTTCACCCAGCGGATATCCAGCTCTGCTTCATTATGCAGCGCCGCGTGTTTCAAAGACTCCGTAATGCTGATATAGGCATCCTGCAGCTCCACATATTTGCCGGCCACCGCAATGGTCACTTTCCGGTCATAATGCTTCAGGATGCGTTCAACCATATCATGCCAGCCGGACATATCTTTCGGTTTCAACGGCATATCCAGTTTCTGCAGCACGATGTCATCCATGTGCTGTTCTTCCAGCAGTTGCGGCACCTGGTAAATGCTTTTGGCTGTCAGGTTCTGGATGACCGCTTCCTTGTCCACATCGCAGAACATGGCAAGCTTGGCGATCATGTCCTCGGACATGGGATGCTCGCTGCGGCACACCAGAATATCCGGTGTAATACCGATACTGCGCAGTTCCTTAACGCTGTGCTGGGTGGGTTTCGTTTTCAGTTCACCCGCCGCGCCGATATAGGGAACCAGCGTAACATGAATGTACAGTACATCGTTTTTACCCACATCCTTTTTTACCTGACGGATAGCTTCCAGGAACGGCAGGCTTTCAATATCGCCTACCGTGCCCCCGATTTCGGTAATAACAAAATCCGCGTTGTCATTGTTGCCGACCCGGAAAACCCGGGATTTAATCTCGTTGGTAATATGAGGGATGACCTGCACCGTGCCGCCCAGATAATCACCCCTGCGTTCTTTTGTAATAACGGACTGGTAAATTTTACCGGTAGTCACATTGGAACTTTTGGACAGGTTGATATCAATAAAACGTTCATAATGGCCCAGGTCCAGATCCGTTTCCGCTCCATCATCCGTCACGAACACTTCACCGTGCTGATACGGACTCATGGTTCCCGGATCGATATTGATATAAGGATCGAATTTCTGTACCGTAACCTTATAGCCCCGGCTCTTCAGCAAACGTCCCAGAGAAGCTGCCGTAATTCCTTTTCCGAGAGAAGAAACCACGCCGCCTGTTACAAAAATGTACTTTGTTGCCATTGAACTGTACCCGTCCCTTCTAATCAGTTGTCTGTTCTTCTGCCGGCGGAATGATGCCCTGCTTTTTCGCGAACCGCCCATCAGCCGCCCAAGCTCCCGTCTGCAATGAAAAACACTATTTTTATATTTAATTTTCTTAACTATACTTACCTTTTATTATAAAAATAAAACCAGGGAAACTCAAGTCAAAATTTTAAGGCTTGCAAAATCTGTGAAATGTGCACGAATTTCCTGCAGTATGTTACATTTTTTCCGGAGCGGATACGCCCAAAATGGACAGTGCATGCCGTACTACATGTCCCACTGCAATGACCATGGCCAGCCGCGCCTGCTGCAGATCCTCATTGACGCCCAGAATGCGGCACTGGTTATATGCGGAATGGAACAGTCCCGCCAGGTCGTACACATAGTGGGCCACCTGTTGCACCGCCCGTTCCTTTGCCGCCGTTGCCAGCATCTCCGGATATTCACCCAGTTTTTTAATCAGGTCCACTTCCACCGGTTCCGTCAACAGTTTGTAATCACCCTTCCCCTGCACCTCGATACCGGCTTCCGCCACCTGCCGCATAATGCTGCAGATCCGGGCATGGGCATACTGCACATAGAACACGGGGTTATCGTTGGATTTTTTCTTAGCCAGGTCCAGATCGAAGTCCAGCTGGCTGTCGATGGAACGCATCACAAAGAAGAACCGGGCTGCGTCTGTTCCTACTTCATCAATCAGTTCGTTCAGGGTCACACTCTGGCCGGTCCGCTTGGACATTTTCACTTCCTGCCCGTCCCGCAGCAAACGGACCATCTGAAGAATCAAAATTTCCAGCTGTTCCGGCTGATAACCCATGCACTGCATGGCCGCCTTCATCCGGGCAATGTACCCGTGATGATCCGCGCCCCATAGATTGATGACCCGGTCAAAACCCCGGCCGAATTTATTGGCATGGTAAGCGATATCCGCCGCAAAGTAAGTAGGAACGCCATTATCCCGGATTACCACCCGGTCCTTGTCGTCGCCGAATGCGGTAGACTTCAGCCACAGGGCCCCGTCCTGTTCATACATGTAACCCTTTTCCAGCAGTGTGTCACAGGCTTCTTTGATTTTATTTGCTTCGTGCAGGGTCTTTTCGCTGAACCATACATCAAAGCGAACGTTGAAACGTTCCAGATCTTCCTTCAGCGCCGCCAGTTTTTCCTGATAGGCGATGGTCTTGAACTCTTCCAGCCGTTCTGCTTCCTTCATCTGCAGGAAACGGTCGCCGTACTTGTTGATGATACGCTGCGCCGTATCGATAATGTCGTGACCGTGGTATCCGTCCTCGGGGAATTCAATTTCTTTTCCCAGCAGTTCCAGATACCGGGCGTTGACAGAGCGGGCCAGGTTGTTCATCTGGTTGCCGGCATCGTTGATATAATATTCCTGCTCCACGTCATACCCTGCCGCCTTCAGCAGATTGCCCAGAGCACTGCCTACCGCCGCGCCCCGTCCGTGTCCCACATGCAGCGGGCCGGTAGGGTTGGCGCTGACATATTCCAGCTGGATCTTTTCATCAGACGCTTTAGGCAGATTGCCGTAATTCTCCCCTGCTTCCACGATCCGGGCCAGCATGTCGTACACCCAGTCCGGGTTCAGATAAAAATTGATAAATCCGGGTCCGGCAATTTCCGCTTTCTTCACATAGGGGCAGTCCAGATTTTCCACGATGTACTGGGCCAGCACCCGGGGATTGCAACGTAAGGCTCTGGCAGACTGCATGGCAAAATTGCTGGCGAAATCGCCGAACTCCTTTTTCGGTGGAACCGTCAGCTGCACCTCCGGCAGCGTTCCGTCTTTTACCACGCCGGCAGCAATGGCATTTTTCGCAGTTTTTATAATCGCGTCAGTTAATACTGTTTTAATATCCACGCTTTTTATCCTCCAGTTTCTATCGCAAATCAACAATTATCGTCGTCATGATCCGGTTCATATCCGTCGCCCCATACGCAAGATCGTATTCCAGCTGAATCTTCCAGCCATAGGGCAGCTTTTTGATACGTACTTTTTTTGTTTTCGTCTCCAGCGGAATCATCAGGTAAGGCGTCCGGTAATCGCCGGCATACGTGCCGCCTTCCGCAAACTCCTGCTGCATTTCATAGGCGCCGTGACGGATCAGGGAAACCTGCGAGCTGTTCCATTTCACCGTCGTTGTCGTGCCGGACATACCGGAAGCTTCCGTCTCTTCGTACCGGGCATAACAGTATCCGTTTTTTTCTGTAAAGGTCCCGGTGTTTACCGTTTCCAGCCGGGATACTCCCTCGCTGTTACGGGAAACGCCAGACACCGTGATCTTTGCTTTTTGCATGCAGCCTCCGGAACCGGTTATAGTAAAAACTGCCACGGGCCATGCGCAAACGTCATGACCCGATGACAGTTTCAATTCTTTAATAACGCACTGACAAGTACACTAATTACAGGGAACGTTCCATCTCTTCAAACTCTTTCATGACCTCTTCGTCCGGGGTAGTTATCAGGCTGACCCCGACCAGAACTACCAGGCTCACCAAAAATGCCGGAAGCAGTTCGTAAATCCCCCATATGCCGCCCATGGGCGCAACCAGGAACTTCCAGACGAAAATCATGACGCCGCCGGCCACCATACCGGACAACGCCCCTTCAAAAGTGGTCCGCTTCCAGAACAGGGCAGCCAATACCAGCGGTCCGAAGGACGCGCCGAAGCCAGCCCAGGAGAACGCCACGATTTTGAACACATAACTGCCGGGATCCCGGGCGATAATAACCGCCAGAATCGCGATAACGATAACCGTGATCCGGGCCGCGAACATGCTCTGTTTCTTACTCAGGGCCTTTTTTTCCGAATTGGCCCGCATGGTTCCCTGCATAATATCCTGGCTTACGCTGGAAGCCGCCGCCAGCAGCTGTGAATCTGCTGTAGACATGGTGCTGGCCAGAATGCCTGCCAGAACCAGGCCCGCCCCGATAGCCATCAGCGCCCCGTGTTCCGCGATGGTATTGGCGATCTGGATAATGATGGTTTCCGTATTGGCGTCCGTCAGGTTCTTCACCAGGCCCGCACCGGTCATGGTCTTGCCTACGATACCGATGGCAATGGCTATGAACATGGCGATGACGACCCAGACAGAAGCGACCCGGCGGGACACGGCCAGTTTATTCTCGTCTTCAATGGCCATAAAACGGAGCAGGATGTGAGGCATGCCAAAATAGCCGAGACCCCAGGCCATGGTAGAAACGATGGTCAGCAAAGTGTAAGGCGCCGCGCTGTTGGTTTTCACCGAATAAGTTTCTGTAAGGGAAAGATACCCCGGCAGCGCTTTGGCATTATCCAGCACTGCGTCTATGCCGCCCACCATTGAGGTGGAATAAAGCAGTACGAACAGCAGGGCGAATGTCATGATGATACTCTGCACAAAGTCCGTGGTGGACGCTGCCAGAAAGCCGCCTGCCGCCGTATAAGATACAATAACCACAGCCGAAATGACCATGGCCGTCATGTAATCCGCCCCGAACAGGGTACCGAACAGCTTGCCGCAGGCCGCAAAGCCGGAAGCGGTATAGGGAATAAAGAAGATAACAATGATTGCCGCCGCAAAAGCAGTCAGGATATGACGGTCATCATGAAACCGTGCGGAAAAGAACTGAGGCAGTGTAAAGGAGTCCGTAATGCGCGTGTAGATGCGCAGCCGTTTAGCCACAAACAGCCAGTTCAGGTACGTGCCTACTGCCAGACCGATACTGGTCCAGGCCACATCCGCCGAGCCGCACAGATAGGCAACTCCCGGCAGGCCCATCAGCAGCCAGCTGGACATGTCCGAAGCTTCCGCGCTCATGGCGGTTACCAGCGGCCCTAACTGCCGGCCACCCAGATAGAAATCAGAAGCCGATTCGTTCTTCTTCGCGTAATAGAACCCGATCAGCAACACAAAAATCAGGTAAAAGGCAATTGTCGCCACAATATAAAACAGATTTGAACCCATAATCAAAACCCCTCAAAATCAAAATTTAGGAACTGAAAATGATTTATGGACAGTGTACCACAAAACCCTAAAAAATAAAAGCGCCGCTGTTCATAAGCCGCGCTTTTAAAACGATACCCGATTACCGCATGTTTTCAATAATATCCTCAAAATTATTGATCAGCAGCGGATGTCCGGTTACGCTCAGGTCACGCAGCGCATAGCCATAGGAATCATACCAGTTGTCGGCCAGTTTCATTTCCAGGCCTTCTTTTTCGAACTCTTCTACCATCTTTAAAACAAAACGGTTAACTACGCCCTCTTTATCCGTATTCAGCGGGATAATGCGGGTCTCCGGTTCAAACTCTTCAACAGTGAGATCCCAGCCTCCCGGGATAGGCGGTCGGCGGTCCGCTCTGATAAAATACGTTTTGGAAAAGCCAACATAAGTCCCCATCGCGTCAAACATTTTTGCCTTGACCAGCGGGTAACCGTTTGCGTTGCCCCATTTGACAATTGCCTCGGAGCATTCGTTATTGTGGATCACGCTTGGCAATTCGCCCTTTTTTACAACAGCCATTTCCATTTCCTCCTCTGCCTTATTGATTATCCGGACGCTTTTACACACCGGTTCATTGACTCCGCGTTCCCATAATCTGGCACACACACCGGATACGGAATATTCATAATGGAATCTTAAACTTGCATATATATAATATTATTTTACATGATTCCGCCAATTATTTCAATTTATCTTTATACTATATTCTCAATATTATTATATTTTAACTGTTTTATATCCCTGCGCAACGGATTTCCGTCCCCGGTTCACTTCTCTTTCAGCATCTGCATGAAATTCTCCCACATTTCCGAAACGACCGTAAGCAACGATTCGGAGCGGGCGCTCTGCCAGCTTAAAAATGACTGTATCTGTTTCTGCAGTTCTTCCTCACCCGGATGCTGCAGCGCAATACCCCGCGCCCAATAGGCGTTGACGTAATCGTCATGAAGCAGCCCCAGTACATCCTGCAGCTGTTTCAGCTGCCGCAGCAGGTCCAGCGGCAGTTCCATCAGGTCTACGGTCTGGGTCACATACCGGAACCGCTTCACCTTGATACGAATCTCGTGGAGATCATCCATATCGGAAAAATCCGGATACTTTTTACTGAGGGCCAACATTTTATCACACCAGGCATCCAGGCGTCGCGCTACATAATGCCGGGCGCTTTCTTTTCCCGATTCCTTAAATGCACCCGTCTGCAGCAGGTTCAACCAAAGCATAAACTCTGTAAGCTTTTCCGTGTGACTGTTCAAAAATGAATGGGAAAAGAATTTGTCCTGTTCATCCTGCCGCAACTGTAAAAACAGATTAAGCAACATAGCGGACGAATCTCCTTCTTCCTCTGCGCCTTCACGACGCCTGCAGGTCAGAATAGCCGCATCCAGCTCCCGCATATTGGAAAGGGAATCCGCTTCTTCCCGGAGAAACGTCTGCCAGCCTGACACCTCCGGCTCAGGCAGACCGTCCTTAAAAAACACCAGACAGGAACGCAGCCGCCGAATTTTTACACGCAGCTGGCGCACCAGAAGCTTGTTATCCGGATTCTGATAAAGCAGGTGCCAGAACCAGTTGATGATGAGAACCTGCCAGTACAGATACTGATGCATGGCCTGCAGCCGTCCGGTGTCACCGGACACCCGGGGGTAGGGCTTCCCTGCCAGAGCCTGCAGCCGCAGTTTCAGGTCCGGTTCCGCCACCACGAACTCATCGCCGCCTGACAACAGCTGTTGTACCGCCGCCAGCACCGGTTTCTCGCTGCCGACGCTGTAGCTGAACTCCACATCGAATAAATCGGAAAGGTGGGAATCCACCAGCAAAATACCTTCCGATACCCGTACTTTAAAGGGCCGCAACGAACCGCCCCGCAGCCTGCTGCGGCGATACCGGGCGCTGAGATTTTCTCCGTATTTTTTTTCACGCAGTTTTCCCTGCTCTACGGTGAGTTTCAACAGCTTCGCCACATCTTCCGTAAAGATTTCCGGATGGGCTATGCGCACACCGTGCAGGCAAAGTTTTAATGCCAAATTTATTTCACCTGTGCCAACATGGGCTGCCCTGACAGGGCAGCGATAATATTCTGCGCTGTAACCAGCGCCATTTCATCCCGGGTCTCCTCCGTAGCAGAGGCCATGTGGGGCGTTACTGTAATATTGGGCAGCGTCAGCAGCGGGTGGTCTCCCGGCAGGGGTTCCGGTTCCGTCACGTCCAGACCCGCCGCGGCAACTTTCCCGCTCTTCAGCGCTTCATACAGCGCATCTGTATCTACCACTTTGCCCCGGGAGATGTTTACGAAACGCACGCCGTCTTTCATGGCGGCAAAAGCAGCTTCATTAAACAGACCTTTGGTGGAAGGGTTCAACGTAACCGCCACCACGATAAAATCAGAATTCTTCAGCAGTTCTTCCCACGATACATACCGCGCTCCTGACGCGGCATCGTTCAGCCGGCGGCGGCGGTTATGGTAAATTATGCGCATACCGCTGGCCTGTGCCCGTTTTGCAATAGCGCTGCCGATATTGCCGAACCCGACTACTCCCAGCGTTTTATTGTAAAGGTCAACGCCCAGACCCATGGCCTTCCGTTCACCCCACAGCCCGTTCTTCGTGTGCAGATGACCCCGCACAATGCCCCGGGCCGTGTCAATCAGCAGACCGTAGGCAATATCCGCCACCGCGTTTACCAGCACGCCGGGTGTGTTTCCGATTTTTACGCCGCGTGCATGGCAGGCTTCCACATCAATATTATCATACCCTACCGAAGATTGGGCCGCCACCTGCAGCTTCGGCGCTTTCTGCAACAGCTTTTCATCGATCCGGATGTTCCCGGTCGAATACAGGGCGTCCGCCTCCTTCAGCCACTCGTTCCACTGTTCCTCCGGCACCCGCCCACGCTGCTGCCAGCTTTTCAGCGTCACCTTATCCTGTAAATATTCAATTGCAATGGGACGGATTTTCCCGCTGCAGATAACGATTTTATCTTTTAAATCCATAATGCGAGCCTCCAAAAAACAAACCCTGTTTTTGCAGAGAGGAAAGGCAGGTACACAATACGATAACCCAACCGGAAACATGTTCTGCAAAAATAAAAAACGGGACAGAGCAATCTGTCCCATTTATTTTAGCACACTGAACAAAAAAACCAAATTGAAGATGTATTTTTATTGCTAATTTTTTTATATCTCTTCAAATTCCCTGAAAATCTGTTACATTTTTTCTATTTTTCTTTTTAAGCATAGAAGAAAATCTGACGCGCAAGCAAAATTGCCAGGGCAAACGTCGCCACCAGTTTTCCCAGCATCGCCACAAACTGCATCTTTGCCGCCTGCCAGGCCAATGCCCCGGCATGCTGCATATCGTGGGACCGCAGATACTCATACAGATACGCCATGGCAAACGCGCCTATCGCGCCGCCAATCACACTGCCCAGCACGGGAAATACTGTTGTTCCCATGATCGTGCCCGCAAACGTGCCACAACCGATGAGGAACACACCCCACCATGAGATATCTTTAACCTGCCGCTTGATGCCAAAAAACGACAGCACAAACTCCCAAATCTCCCCCAGCGCGTAAATAAGGATCACGGCGGAGATGATACGGATGTCAAAATACTTGGACGGATCGTAAAACGCAAAGCCCAGACAACAGCCCGCCATCAGCGTATTACCCGGCAAATCGAACAACGCCATGGCAACCGCCACCAGAATCAGACAAACTGCCGCCAGCCATTCCAGCATATACGAATCTGCCATACCGGAAAATCCTGCCAAAACCTGTTCCATTGCTTCTCCTTTTCCAAAAACACATAACAATCTGACACACAATACATCACGCCGGGATCGACGCCAGCATTCTGTAATGTCCTGCCCGGTCACAACACCGGGTTACGGCCGGACACATAAAGAATAATCACAATTTTAACCGACGCTATTTTCCCCCCCCGGGCGAAACCAATTATAGCACAAGCGCAGACAGAAAAAATGAAACTTATGTGAATTCTTCCTTAATTTTTTTCGTTACATATAGTATAATACTTTTGATATCAAAACAACGATTGCCTGACTTTTGCTATAGAGAAATTAAGGAGTTCACATGACTGCATTATTATCTTCTGCAACTTCCGCGGCGACCGCCTTACTGACGCCGGAATTCTGGGCTGTCCAGTGGCCTTTGTGGAGAGCGTCTATCCTTACCTGTGGTGCAATCCTGCTGTTCCGCATCTGCTACCGTTTTTTCATCCTGCGATTGGCAGCATACTTAAAACACAGGTACCATTATGATTTCATCGACAGTTTCGTAAAGGCCTTTAATCATCCTATCCAAACCTTCTTATGGATTCTGGCCTTTTATTCGTTCATCGTCCTCAGCCCCCTGAATCCTTTTTCCCAGCATCCTGCGTTTGACAAGATCCTGCGCAGCAGCCTGATCATCTGTCTCATCTGGGGCGTGTACAACCTGTGCGACGCGGGTCACGGACTGATTATGCAGCTGCTGAAACGTTCCAGCCTGCATATTGACGAAACCCTTGCCGAAATGATTTCTGCCCTGGCGCATATGATCTGTGTTATGTTCGGCATCGTCCTGGTTGCCAACGAATGGGATTATGATATTACCGCCTTTGTGGCTTCCCTGGGTATCGGCGCTATGGCCATTGCCTTCGCCGCCAAGGATTCCCTGGCTAATATTTTCGGCAGTCTGGTCATCATTACGGAGCGCCCCTTTGTCATCGGCGACTGGATCTCCGCTAACAATGTGGAAGGCATCGTGGAATCGATTACCTTTCGCAGTACCTGTATCCGCACATTTTATCAGGAGCTGGTGTATGTACCCAACAACCTGCTGAGCAACACGCCTATCATCAACTATACCCAGCGGCAAAAGTACCGCATCCAGTTTATGCTTGGCCTCACCTACAGCACCACCCGGGAACAGATGCAGGAAGTCTGCCAGCAGATACGCAGTCTGTGTGAACGGTTGGATGAAATCTACAATGACGGAATTGACGTCAACTTCTTTGAGTTCGGCGACAGTTCGTTAAACATCCGTATCGTGTGCTACGCAAAGGCGCCCAACAATTCCGTGTATCTCAGGGCGCGGGAAAAATTCAATCTGGAAGTCATGAAGATTCTGGAAGAAAACGGCGTAAGCTGCGCGTTCCCCAGCCGCAGCATCTATTTTGAGACGCCGATTCCGGAAGCAGCTTCTGCGCACAACAACGCAGGACAACAGGTTTTCCCTACAGATTTGCGGAACGCGAAAGGCGTGCGTATTGAAAAAGCTGAAGAAGAATAATTGAGGAAACGCTATTATTCGGATTCACCAGCATTTCATTTCCTAAAATAAAACAGCATTGATGTATCCCCAAAAAAAACGGGAAAAACGTCAATGCTGTTTTTTGTTTTTTAACAGTTTCAAATTCTATTCACACCAAAGGTCCACATGCTCGAAGCGCACCACATCCACCAGACCGCGGTCCGTCAGCCGCAGTTCCGGAATAACCGGCAGAGAAAGGAAGGCCAGAATCATAAAAGTACTGAATTCTTCCGGTATGCCCAGTTCCTTTACCCAGAATTCCAGTTGTCTGATCTGCGCATTCACGGCTACCGCATCCCGGTCACTCATAAGACCGGCTATAGCAAGAGGTACCGTAGCCCTTACCTGACCTTCCGACACGACGATCAGACCGCCGCCGATCTCCCGCAGGCGGTTCACGGCAACCACCATGTCTTCATCGTTAGTGCCTACTACAGACAAATTGTGGGAATCGTGCCCTACCGTCGTAGCAATAGCGCCCTTCTTCAGACCAAATCCGTAAACAAAACCCAGACCAATGTTACCCGTATTGTGATGGCGCTCGCACACCGCCATCTTCAGCACATCACGCTCCGTATCGCTGACAGCTTCCCCGTTTCGGATAGTGGGATCCAGATGCAGCTTCGTAGTCAGCAGCTGGGTCTGGCTGATACCGATTACACGCAGCCTCATATTGGGACGCGCCGGAATTTTAAAATCTTCTTTCGTCACTTCAGGCATGTTCATGGACTGGCCCGGCATCTTCAGCACCGGTTCGCTCTTCCATAACAGCCTGCGGTTTTTCACTGTCAGCGCACCGCCCTTCACCACGTGAACCGGCTGGAAGGATCGGAGATCCTCAAAGGCGACGATATCCGCCTGATACCCCGGGGCCAGGGCGCCAGTCTGCTGCAGCCCGTAACACTCGGCAATGTTCAGCGTCGCCATGGGAATCAGGTCTTCCGGCTCATAGCCGTGGGCCACACCGATCTCCAGCAGGTAGTTGATGCTGCCCTGCTCGATCAGATCGTCCGCATGACGGTCATCGGTACACAGGCAAAGCCGGCGGTTATCTGCTCTTTCCAATACCGGAAGCAGGTCAACCAGATTGTGGGCCGCGCTGCCTTCCCGCAGAAACACGTACATGCCCCGTTTTATTTTTTCAAGGGCTTCCGCAGGCGTCACGCACTCATGCTCTGTCGTAATTCCGGAAGACACATAGGCATTCAGTTCCTTGCCGGAAATTCCCGGGGCGTGCCCGTCCATCTTCTGCTTATAGAATAGCTTCAGCTTATCCATTTCCAGCTGTTGTTTATACAAAATTCCGGGGAAGTTCATCATTTCCGCCAGGCCCAGCACCCTGGGACTTAAATTGCGCAAACGTTCCATGTTTTCCGGAGTAATACGGGCGCCGGAAGTATCCATGTCCGTTGCCGGAACGCAGGAAGGAACCATCATGTAAGCGGAAAAGGGAATTCCCGCTGTTTCCTCCAGCATGAACCGGAACCCGTTTTCACCTAACACATTGGTAATTTCATGGGGATCGGTAATGGCGCCGGTAACCCCGTTCAGCAGCAAAACCTTCACCATCTCCCGTGGAGAAAGCATGGAACTTTCAAAATGCACATGGGCATCCATCAGCCCCGGCGTCAGGTACAGACCCGTCACGTCAAGATTCTGCTTGCCCGTATAGTTACCTATGCCGACAATCTTACTGCCGCTGATGGCAATATCTGCATCTTCCCAGGTTTTCAGGAACACGTTAAACACATGCCCCCCTTTTAACACAAGATCGGCCTCCTGCCGTCCTGCCGCTACGTCAATTTGTTCTTCCAGACTGCTTGCGCGCCAAAAATCCATATGTGCCTCCGTTTGCTTCAGCGATTTATACAACCGGCCAAAGCACAGTTCGTTGTTTCTGACTTCCTTATGTTCAGTTTATATATTTATTATAGCATATTTTTTTCTGTTTCCTGTAAAATTCAAAATTAAACCCTGTTTCTCAACAAAAATATTTTGCTTTATCCTAAATAAACCATTTAAAAATAACCCCTGGCTTTTAATTAAGCCAGGGGTTATATTTGGTGATCCCGGGCAGATTCGAACTGCCGGCCTACCGCTTAGGAGGCGGTCGCTCTATCCAGCTGAGCTACGGAACCATATAAACAATTATAAACTTTTTAGCACACGTTTTACCTACAGCGGGCATAAAGAGAGAAAATGCCGGTTTGCTGCCGGCATTTTGTTTGTTACAGATTTTCCGCCATTCCGGGCGGCATGCTCCATTCCACCCGCACATCAATGGCGACCCACATGCGGGTCAGGCAAAGCTGAAAATTTTCCAGGCTTTCCAGCGGTTGCAGCGTTACTTCCTCAAAATCCCGGATGGTTGGACCCACACAAACTTTAAATGTATGAGGTTCTGCCAGATACTTTTCCGCCGCCGCTTTAGGATCTTCCACTCCCAGATGCACAGCCGCAGATTTGGTATCCGGATCATATTCAATATATCCGTAATTTCCGTGATAGTTGATCGTCACGGTAAATTTTTCCATCATAGTGCCCCTCCTCAAAATTCCATATTATTATATCAAAGAATGGGCAATTTAACAATACTTTTCTTATTCTTCGTCTTCCTGCCTTGGCGCCGGGCGCAGTCGCTGCTCCATGGGTATCTTTTCCATGTTTTTCGCCGCTGCCAGCTGGGCCTGCTCGTAGAGAATGCTCTGGGAACTGATCTCTTTTCCTTTTCCGGCCACAACTCTCCGGTAATTGCCGTTGCTCTGCATCATATGGGCGCCTACATTATCCTCCAGATACAACTGCAGGATGCTCTTGATCCGTTTGATATGCTCTTCCGTTTCTACCGGGAAGAACAGTTCCACGCGGTCGTTCAGATTACGGGGCATCCAGTCGGCACTGCTCATGAAGAGCTGCTCGTCGCCGTTGTTGGCAAACCAGAAGATACGGCTGTGCTCCAGCTGCCGCCCTACAATACTGCGCACAGTAATATTGTCGCTGATGCCTTCCAGACCGGGGCGCAGGGTGCAGATGCCCCGGACGATCAGTTCAATCTCTACGCCCGCCATGGACGCTTCATACAGTTTCTGAATGACCGGCTGGTCCAGCAGGGAATTCATCTTGGCAATGATGTGCCCTTCCCCGCCTTCTTTCACGATGCGGATCTCATTATCCACCAGTTCATAGATTTTTTCCCGCAGCCCGATGGGCGCCATTACCAGCTTGTTCCAGACAGGCGCCTTGGAATAGCCGGAAAGCAGATTGAAAAACGCGGAGGCGTCGCTGCCGAACTGGTCGTTGGCCGTCATCAGGCCCATGTCGGTGTACAGCTTGGCCGTGCTGTCGTTGTAGTTACCGGTGCCCAGATGCACGTAGCGTTTGATGCCGTCGGGTTCCTGGCGCACCACCAGAATGATCTTCGCATGGGTCTTCAGCCCTACCAAACCGTAGATAACGTGAGCGCCGGCTTTTTCCAGACGACGGGCCCAGATAATGTTGTTCTCTTCATCGAAACGGGCTTTCAGTTCTACCAGCACCGTGACCTGCTTGCCGTTTTCCGCAGCCCGGGCCAGGGCAGCCACAATGGGCGAATTGCCGCTGACACGGTACAGTGTCTGCTTGATGGCCAGCACGTTGGGATCGCTGGCTGCGTCGCTGACAAACTTCACCACCGGATCAAAGCTTTCGTAGGGATGGAACAGCAAAATATCTTTTTCCTTAAGGCGGTCAAACAGATTGTCGTACTCCGGCAGGTCTTTCGGACGCTGGGGCACAAATGGCTCGTGAAGCCAGGGCCACATCTTGTCCAGCGACACGAACTTAAAGAAGCAGGTGGCATCCAGCGGTCCGGAGATCTCATAGATTTCCTCATCCGTCAGGTCCAGATTGTCTTCCAGGAATTTTTTGATGCTGTTATTGCCGGTCTTGGCGATCTCCAGCCGGCGGGCCGCGCCCCGTTTCCGCTGCCGCAGGGATTTCTCGATTTCCCGCAGCAGGTCTTCAATATCGTCCTCATCCACATCCAGGTCGCTGTCCCGGGTGAGGCGGAAGGGTACCACATCCAGAATCCGGCAGCCCCGGAACAGGTATTTGCAATGAATGGTGATCAGTTCTTCCAGATAGATAAACGTGCGCTTTTCTTCCACCGGGATTTCGATCAGGCGGGGCAGCAGGGACGGTACCTGCACCACGCTCATGCTCTCTTCCCCGTCTACTGTGATCAGCTGCACGGCCAGGTTCAGGGTTTTATTGCCCAGAAACGGGAACGGACGGGAAGCATCCACTGCCATAGGCGTCAGAACCGGGTACACCACTTCCTGATAATAATTTTCCAGCCACTCTCTGCCTTCGTCGCTGCATTCTTCGATGGTTTTGATTTCCGGTCCGCCGGCTTTTTTCAGATCCTCCAGCACATCTGTCAGGATCTTGCTTTCCAGTTTCATCTGCTCATGGGCCGCCTGGGAGATCATCCGCAGCTGTTCCCGCACCGTCAGTCCAGAAGGATCCTTGCGGGTCACGCCGTTTTCATACTGGTCCCACAGCCCGGCCACCCGCACCATGAAGAACTCGTCCAGATTGGAGGACGTGATGGCGATAAATTTCAGCCTCTCCAGGATCGGCGTAGTTTTCACTTCCGCTTCCCGAAGCACCCGCAGATTAAATTTCAGCCAGCTCAGTTCCCGGTTAAAGAAGTACTCCGGCCTCTGCAGATCCGCCTTGGTTATTTTCTTTTCTTTTGCCGCAGTTGCCTTATCTACTGCTTTATCCTGCACAGACGCGCCTGCCGCCGCGCTCCTGATTCTCTTTTTTACGACAGCCGCCGCCCTTTTGACTGCGGTCGAAGTTTTCTTTTCCGCCGCCACTACATTCCGTTTTGTCCCGGTGCCGGTCTTGTTCCTGCTTTCACTCATAATGACTCCACCCGTTCCAGACGTACTTTAAATCCGTATACTTCTTCCATCATCAACACTTTGGAAGCAAAGGTCCACTCTTCCAGATCCAGGTCCGCCTTGCTGACCACCTGAATGGTCAGTTCCCGGTTATGCAGGGTTACCTTGCACTGCTGGATCTTCTGCATGTAACTCCTGTCCAGCGCATCGGCCAGCCGGATGATGGCGGACAGTTTCGCCACCACGGGAACCAGTTCGCTTTTCAGTTCCGGCACCCGTTTTTCATCCCGTTCCAGCACATTATGGGCATGGTAGTAGGACGCCATGGCGATGATCTGTTTGTCCTCTTCCGTAAAGCCCAGCAGATCGGTGCCCATAATCAGCTGGTAGGAGTACAGGGAATGGCTGCGCATGGAAACATACTTGCCGATATCGTGAAGGATGGCCGCCGCCCGCAGCAGCAGCCGGCAATGATCGTCCAGCCCGTATTTTTTCCCGATGCGGTCAAAGATAACCAGCGCCAGCCGTTCCACCTGGGTCACATGTTTGTAATCATACTCATAATCTTCCCCTACATGATGGACGAGACTCATCTTCTCCTCTTCCAGCATATGGGTGTAATTCTCATCCTTTTCCCGGATGATCCGCAGCAGGATCAGCCCGTCCAGGAAGGTATCGCTGGTAATGATGATCTCCTTGGCCGAGGGCGCCAGGTCCAGCAGTTTTTCATACAGCAGCACCATAGGCAGCGCCAGTTCCGCTTCCGTCTCTGTAAGCTGGTACGTCTTCCGCAGCTGGGGCAGGTTCAGCTTCCGGACCTTGTCAAAGAATTTCCGGAAGTCTTCCGTATTGACCCGCTGCACCTTATTTTTATTGTGGATGCCCATCACCTTTAAGAGCAGTTCCGTTTCCGTTCCGGAAAGCACCAGATATTTGACCGCCTGTCCTTCCAGCGCCCTGCGCACCGGGCCCATGGTACTGGACAGGAACTGCATCAGCGCTTTGTTGAAATGAAGACTGCTGCGCTGGTAGTTGTTGAAGCTTTCCTTGATCCGGATAATGCCGATATGGAAATTTTCCTGGAACCGGATCTGTTCATCCTGCACCAGGGATACCCCCAGGCCGCCGGAGGAAATATCCAGCAGCATCAGGCCTTTATCGCTGGAAATATGCTGGTCCCGCACTGTCTTACGGATAGCCACGTACTTTGTATAAATTTCCATGGGCATTTCCGCCACGGTCACATCCAGCCCGGTCCGCAGTTTGATCTGGTCCAGCATGAACACTTTGTTGCTGGCTTCCCGCACCGCCGTAGTGGCCTGGGCCGTATACACATCCGTGCCGTATTCCTTCATCAGCTCCTTGAACCCCTGCAGTACCTGGCAGATTTCCTCTACCATGGAAAAGGGAATGCTTTTGTTCTTAAAAGCCTCTTCCCCCAGGCGGATCGGGTACTCGCACTGCTCTATGACCTTGATCCGGCTCAGGCTGCGGTACTCCACGATCCGCAGGCGCAGCATCTCAGAGCCCAGGTGGATCGCCGCCAGCGTTGTATAAGTTTTGCGTTTCATGATCTTCTCCGTAACTTTCTATAATGTATTTAATGTCTATCTGCATATAGTTATCATTTTAATTTTTCGACACAATTTAAAAAAATCCTTGTAAAAAGCCGTATCTTTAAAATATATTTTATGAAATTTTGTCAATTTCACAGAATGCGGTATAATAGTCAGTAAGAAGAAAGCCGTAAAATCCTGCAAAGAAAACAGATTATCAGTTACAGGTAAATTTTCCGGCCGGGAACTGTGAAGAAATAAAATATACAGTTCCTTAACCCTACGGGAGAAGCATTATGCAGAGAATCGCAATCATTGACATCGGCTCCAACTCAGCCCGCCTCGTCATCAGCCACATTTACAAAAGCGGCTCCTACAACATGGTCTTCAATCAGAAGGAGATGCTGCGGCTGGCGCAAAAGACGGAGGGCGACGGACTGCTTTCCAAAGAAGCGTTTGACAGCACGCTGCAGGTCATGCAGTCTTTTGCCTACATGTGCCGGCAGTATAAGACAGACAAAATCATCGCCGTGGCCACCGCCGCGATCCGTAATGCCCAAAACGGCAGCCAGCTGGCCAAAGAAGTGTTTGAAAAGACGGGGATCCGTTTGCACATCATCTCCGGCAATATGGAAGCGCAGCTCAGCTATCTGGGTGTAATCAATACCCTGCCCATGAAAGACGGTATCATTTTTGACCTTGGCGGCGGCTCCACAGAACTGATCCTCTTCCGGAACCGCAAACTGGTCGAGTCTGTTTCCATCCCGCTGGGCGCGGTAAACACAACGGATATCTTCCATATCCGTGACACCATGCCGCCCACGGTGTACAGCGACATCAATTTCTTTATCTCCACCCGGATGGAACAGTATTCCTGGCTGAAGGATGCCAGCCTGCCCCTGATAGGCGTCGGCGGTACGGCCCGTACCGTTGCCAAGATGATCCAGAGAAGCAGGAACTATCCATCCAGCCGGGTCCACAATTACATCTTCAGTGCCCAAAGTTTCCGAGCGTTGTTCAAAAAGCTGCAGGGAACCACGCTGGAAGAGCGCAGGAACATCCCCGGCCTTTCGGAAGAACGCGCCGACATCATTCTCGCCGGCGCTTCCATTATCAACTGCCTGCTGACACAGACGAACAGCAAACGTATCGTTACATCTGGCTGCGGCCTGCGCGAAGGCCTGTTTTATGATTACTATTCCAAGACGAATAACGTGCCCCTTATCGCGGACGATATTCTGGAAGAAAGCACCCAGAACGTACTGCGCCTTTTCTCGGTAAATATCGAACATAACCGCCACGTGGCCGACCTGGCCTTATCCATGTTTGACGGCTGGCACGGGCTGCACGGTCTGGGCCGGCAGTACCGGAAAATCCTGAAGACAGCCGCGCTGCTCCACGATATCGGCATCACCATCAATTATTACAGTCATGCACGTCACTCCGCTTACATGATCCTGAACGCAAAGATATTCGGCCTGACTCATGCGGAGCAGATGCTTTGCGCCGTGACCGCCGGCTGGCATAACGGCATTGCCAAACGCTATTTTAAAAACCACGCCTACCGTCCCCTGCTGACGGAAAAGGACTGGGACATCGCAGGCAAACTGGCGTTGCTCCTTGCTTTGGCGGAGAGCCTGGACTACTCGGAAAGTAATACCGTAACCGCCCTCGTCCCCGGCACCGACACTACGGCTGCCACCCTGGAGATTCATACGGCAGAAAATGCCGCTGTCGAAATGCAGCAACTGCAGGCGCTGGAAGACTGGTTTGCGGAAACATTCGGTCTGCCGCTTCGGTCAATTATTAAAAGCGAAAAGCCAACAGATTAAAACAGTAACAGTTTATAACAGTTATTAAAAACAAAATCCCGGAGTTTTTCTTCTGTGTGATTACGGAAGAAAAATCTCCGGGATTTTTTATTACGTTTTCGTTTATCAGGAAAGATAAGGAATCACTGACCAGATCAGTTTCGTCAGGAAGATGCCGGTTAAGTGACTTCCTTCAGGACTTTTTTACCGGCTGCACTTCAAACATGCGGCCCCAGGGAAGTTTGAACTCATATTCTTCAGCCACTTTACCCATCACCGGTTCCGAAACTTTGGTGATACTTTCTTTGATGGCGGCTTCCGCAATGCGCTTCTGTTCCGGAGTATAGCCGGAGTTAGGCATATAATTCGGCCAGATTACATTCTTGTACACATCCATACGGGCGTTGGCCTGATAAGCCCAGTCATCCAGGTAACGCACTGTCAGCAGGTCTTTCGTCGCATTCCCTTCATAGTACGGGGATTCTATTCCCTGGGACAAGGCAAAGCCCAGCGTATTGCCGGATGTATTCCAGCCGCCGTAGGCCGCAAGATCATACGCAATGCCCCGCCGGAACAGTTCTTTCACCAGCGCGTTGTCCGCCCCGTTGCCATATGCCGAGTCAGATACAATCACCTTTTTGCCCTGTTCCAGATATGTCTGTACTTTATCTGCAAAGGCCCTGGTATTCTTATCCGCTACGCCTGTATTATGCGCGTCGGAAGCTTCCAGGGTCTTTCCGTTATACGGCGTGTTGACCAGCAAAATGTAATCTGCCGTATCCGGATTTTTGGACGGAAATCCTCCGGCCGCAAAAATGTGCTGTTTCGCCGATTCCGCCACCGTATCGTCTTCGTAGGTGGGAACCGTGGCTCCGCCTTTTCCTGCCCCGAACTCCGTATACACCATCGGCGTGTTGTACGTCAGCCGGTTGGCCGCCTGTGTCAGCAGCACCAGGCCCAACTGATCAGCGCCGGAGAAGAAACGGATCTTTGTATTGGAAAAGTTGTTCACCAGGGAAGACATGTAACGGGCTTCCTTATGAGCCTGGGAAAGGAGGCTGGTATCGTCGCGCCCCACCAGCAGGTAGTTGAAACTGTCACTTTCAATGCCGTGCAGCAACAGTTCCGTCGTCCGGATGTTGTCCCGGCGGCGCCCGTAGAAATCCGCAATTACATTACGGGGGATCTCATGATTCAGCGCCTGCAGTTCTTTGGATTCCTTGCGGGAAAGGCCCTGCAGTTCGTTTTTATCCAGCAGCGCGCCCTGCCGGAACAGCTTGCCGCCCCACTCCTGGTAATAAACCGGTTCAGCCGGCGCGGAGCTGGCCTTGGGCGTGCGCATGATGGTCACAAACACATAAATGTCGGGGGAATGTTTTTTCTGCTTCAGGGAAAGCAGCCGTTCCGCCCTGGATTGCAGCACGGAAGGCTCGATATGATGCGTCCGGGAATCTACCAGGCCGCCGTAGATCAGCGCGTCGGCGCTGGCCACAACTGCCACCGCTTCCTTCGCATTCTGTTCCAGCCATTCCAGCAGCTTGTCCGGCTGTCCGTCCCGTTCTAAAGAAGACAGCAGCTCATCCGGCGGAACCACTATGTTCCAGCCCGCGGCCTGCATGGTCGCAACCGTGTAATCTTTGCAGACAGGCCGGGTATCCATGGGAACATAAACCATAGTTCCCCTGCTTTTGGATAAAACAGCCTGTGACGGCGCAGCTGCCGTCACAGGTTCCGTTTTCATTTCATTCTTTACGGTTTCAGCGGCATCGTTCGCTGCCAGGACCGAGCTCCCGGCCAGCAGCAAACTGCCTGCTAACAAACCATTTACAAACTTTTTCATATTCTCACATCATTTTGCATAGGTAGCTGCGGTGTTGTCCTTCAGCAATACGTCATGGGCGCCGCCTTCCACGATGGAAGTCGCGGAAACCAGGGTCAGTTTCGCTTTCTCGCGCAGTTCGCCAAGGTTCAGGGCACCGCAGTTGCACATGGTGCTGCGGATCTTGGCCAGGGTCAGGCTCACGTTGTCTTTCAGGCTGCCTGCGTAGGGAACGTAGGAATCCACGCCTTCTTCAAAGGACAGCTTCTGGGACCCGCCCATGTCATAGCGCTGCCAGTTCCGGGCGCGGTTGGAACCTTCGCCCCAGTATTCTTTCATGTAGCTGCCGTTTACGTTGACCTTGTTGGTGGGGCTTTCGTCGAAGCGGGCGAAATAACGGCCCAGCATCAGGAAGTCCGCACCCATGGCCAGGGCCAGGGTCATATGGTAATCGTAGACGATGCCGCCGTCGCTGCAGACGGGAACATACACACCGGTTTCTTTGAAATACTCGTCACGGGCTTTGCAAACATCGATCAGGGCCGTAGCCTGCCCGCGGCCGATACCCTTGGTCTCGCGGGTGATGCAGATGGATCCGCCGCCGATGCCGACCTTGACAAAGTCAGCGCCGCAGTCCGCCAGGAAGCGGAAGCCTTCCGCGTCAACCACATTGCCGGCGCCTACTTTTACTTTGTCGCCGTAGTGGTCGCGGATCCATTTCAGGGTGATCTTCTGCCATTCGGAGAAACCTTCGGAGGAGTCGATACACAATACGTCTGCCCCTGCTTCCACCAGGGCCGGAACCCGTTCCGCGTAATCCCGGGTATTGATGCCGGCGCCTACTACGTGGCGTTTCTTATCGTCCAGCAGTTCCAGCGGATACTCTTTATGGGATACATAGTCCTTGCGGAATACCATATACAATAAGCGGCCGTCGTCGTCAATAATGGGCAGCGTGTTCAGCTTGTTGTCCCAGATGATGTCGTTGGCCTGCTGCAGGGTGGTATCTTTTTTGCCCACGATCAGTTTGCTGATGGGCGTCATAAAGTCCCGCACCCTGGTACTCATATCCATGCGGCTGACACGGTAGTCACGGCTGGTGATGATGCCTTCCATCTTGCCGTTTACCGTTCCGTCACTGGTTACGGCAACGGTGGAATGACCCGTCTTTTCCTTTAACGCCAGCACATCTGCCAGTGTGCTGTCCGGCGTAATGTTGGAATCGCTGACTACAAATCCGGCGCGGTGGCTCTTCACATTCCGCACCATCTGCGCTTCGTCTTCCACGGTCTGGGAACCGTAAATGAAAGAACAGCCGCCTTCCCTGGACAGGGCCACAGCCAGCTTGTCATTGGAAACAGACTGCATAATGGCGGAGACCATGGGAATATTTAAACTGATAGCCGGTTCTTCACCTTTTTTGAATTTCACCAGTGGGGTGACCAGCGTCACATTATCGGGAATGCATTCGGAAGAAGAATACCCCGGTACTAACAGATACTCACTAAAGGTATGCGCGGGTTCATCGTAATAAAAAGCCAATGGTAACACCTTCCCTTTCCTGAAAATATTTTAAAACGTATCATAGCACAGAAAAGCAAAAAATGCAAAAGATTTTTTATGAAAATATCCGCCGGATCAGAGTTTACATAATCCGGTATTTTTTATCTGTATTAAATCCTGTCTTTTACCGGTTCAGGGCACGCCAGGCGATGTCCTTCCGGTAATGCGCCTTGTCAAAATGAATCTTTTCCACCGCTGCGTAGGCAAAGTTCTTGGCGCTCTTGATATCTTTGGCCGTTGCGGTTACGCCTAACACGCGGCCGCCGGCCGTCACAACATCGTTGCCCACAGCTTTGGTACCCGCATGGAATACCACAACATTTGCCGCCGCGCCGGCTTCTTTCAGGCCGGTGATGACCTTTCCGTTCTCATAAGACGCAGGATACCCGCCGGAAGCCATCACCACACAGACGGTTGCCTGGTTCTTCCACTTCACCATAGACGCATCCAGCGTACCTGTAGCGCAGGCCAGCATAATTTCTACCAGATCGCTGTCCAGAAGAGGCAGCACTACCTGTGTCTCCGGATCACCAAAACGGCAGTTGAACTCTACCACTTTCACGCTGTCACCTTTGATCATCAGACCGGCGTACAGACAGCCGCAATAGGTTCTGCCTTCCTTATTTAACGCCGCAATCACAGGTTTCAAAATGGTTTCTTCTGCTTTGATGCGCAAAGCTTCCGTCATAACCGGAGCCGGGGCATAAGCCCCCATGCCGCCGGTGTTGGGGCCTTTGTCCCCGTCGTTGACACGCTTATGGTCCTGGGAAGCGACCATGGGCACCACAATTTTGCCGTCGGTAAATGCCAGCAGGGATGCTTCCTCGCCTTCCATAAACTCTTCCAGCACTACCCGGGCCCCGGCTTCGCCGAATTTGTGATCCGCCATCATGTCGTCAATGGCAGCCATGGCTTCTTCTTTGGTCATGGCCACTACCACACCCTTACCGGCTGCCAGGCCGTCCGCCTTTACCACGATGGGAGCGCCCTGTTCTTCCACAAAGGCTTTGGCAGAGTCAATGTCCGTACAAACCTTAAACGCCGCAGTGGGAATATGGTACTTCTGCATCAGGTTTTTGGAAAAGGCCTTGGATCCTTCCAGTTCCGCCGCATTCTTGTTGGGCCCGAAAATCGGAAGACCACGGGAACGGAACACGTCGGCGATACCTGCCACCAGTGTAGCCTCCGGCCCCACCACCGTCAGATCGATGCTGTGCTCTTCCGCATAATCCGCGACCTTGTTCAGATCGTTCAGGTCCAATGCAACGCATTTACATTTGGGGAGTTCCGCAATCCCGGGGTTGCCAGGCGCCACACGGATACTCTCTACCTGGCTGCTCTGGGCCATCTTCCATGCCAGGGCATGTTCCCGGCCGCCGCCGCCAATCAATAAAATATTCATACATCAAGCCTCACAGTTTTTCATTTACCAAAAGTGCGGACGAGTTACTGTCCTTCACTCTACACAACTCTGTTATTTTTCCAGCTGTTTCTGCAGATAGCCGGTAATCATAGCATCGTATTCGGAAGTATGTTTGAATGCTTCCATAGCCAGGGATTTTCTTGTTTTCAGATCAATGTCGCCGTCCTTCTTCAGCATATCCATCAGCTTGCCGTAGCGCTCCGGATTGGTGATGATCACCACGTCGCGGAAATTCTTGGCCGAGGCCCGCACCATAGCCGGCCCGCCGATATCGATGTTCTCAATGGCTTCCGCTTCCGTTACGCCCGGTTTTTCAATGGTCTGTTTGAACGGATACAGGTTGACCACCACCAGATCGATGGGGGTAATGCCGTGCTCTTTCATCTGGGCCATATGTTCCGGATTGCTGCGCACGCCTAAAATCGCGCCGTGGATCTTCGGGTTCAGGGTCTTTACCCGGCCGTCCATGATTTCCGGGAACCCGGTCACGTCGCTGACATAGGTTACGGGAATGCCCGCGTCCTTAATAGCTTTCATGGTGCCGCCGGTAGAGATGATCTCTACCCCGTTCTCATGCAGGAACGCAGCCAGTTTGGTAATGTCCTTTTTGTCGGAAACGCTCAGTAACGCTCTCTTGATTTTCATACGTTCTCCTCCCTGCCTTTTCTTTCAAACCGCAACTGTTCACTCACAATATTTTTCCGCAACTTCCTGTACGACAGCTGCACTTTTTATCTTGCCACATAAACCTTCCGGCCCTTAATGGTCAGTTTGCCGTCTGCCCAAAGCTGGATCGCTTCCGGCAGGGCCTTATGCTCTTCCTTTAAAATCCGGGCCGCCAGGGTCTCTTCCGTGTCATCGTCCAGCACCGGCACGACCTTTTGTAAAATGATGGGGCCCGTGTCCGTGCCTTCGTCTACAAAATGCACCGTGCAGCCTGCCACCTTAACACCGTAGTCCACCGCCTGGCCCTGGGCGTCCAGCCCCTTGAAGCTGGGCAGCAGCGCCGGATGGATATTGATGATCTTATGTTCCCAGCGGCTGATGAAATGCCCGGTGAGGATACGCATGAACCCGGCCAGCACCACCGCTTCCGCGCCGGCTTCCCGCAGCGCCGCGTCAATTTTGTCTTCAAACTCTGCTTTGTCCTTGCAGCCTTTCCGTTCCACTACCGCCGTGGGGATGCCGGCCTTGGCCGCCCGTTCCAGGGCAAAGGCTTCTTTGTGGTCGCTGACCACCACGGCAATCTCTACATTTAGTTTGCCTTTCGCAATGTGGTCGATGATGGACTGGAGGTTGCTGCCCCGTCCGCTGACCACTACGCCGATTTTCTTACTCACCGAAAACGCCGCCTTTCATCACCGTGGTCTTATGACCCGGAATAACCTTACCCAGTTCGTAGAAGGTCTCCCCGTTTTCTTTCAGGTGTTTCCGCACTGCGTCCGCTTCCGCCGGGTCAACTACCAGCACCATGCCTACGCCCATGTTGAAGGTGCGGTACATTTCCTTATCCGGCACGTTGCCCCACTCCTGCAGTTTCTTGAACACAACGGGAACGTCCCAGGCGTCCGCACGGACTTCCGCGTCGCAGTCCTCCGGCAGGATCCGGGGAATATTATCATAGAAACCGCCGCCGGTAATGTGCACCATGCCGTGGATGTCAAACTTTTGAATCAGCGGCAGGCAGGTCTTCGGATACAGGCGGGTGGGCGTCAGCAGTTTTTCACCCAGGGTGCAGCCGAACTCCGGAATCGGGGTATCTACCGTAAACTTCATCACATCAAAACAAATCTTCCGTACCAGGGAAAACCCGTTGGAATGCACACCGGAAGAAGGCAGCCCTAACAAAATGTCTCCGGCCTTAACCTTTTCCCCGGTGATCATCCTGCTGCGTTCCGCCACGCCTACGCAGAAGCCGGCAATGTCGTATTCATCTTTTGCGTAAAAGCCGTGCATCTCCGCGGTCTCGCCGCCGATCAGGGCACAGCCGCTTTCCCGGCAGGCGTCCGCCACGCCTTTGACGATGTCCGCCACCTTCTGGGAATCCACCTTGTCCACCGCAATGTAATCCAGGAAGAACAGGGGTTCCGCCCCCTGCACCAGGATGTCATTGACACACATGGCTACCGCGTCCTGGCCAATGGTGCTGTGGTTGTTGGTGAGAAACGCAAATTTTAATTTCGTGCCCACACCGTCCGTACCGGACACCAGGATGGGCTCTTTGTACTTTTTCGTGTCCAGCGCGAACAGACCGCCAAAGCCGCCCAGGTCGCCGATGACCTCCGGCCGGTAACTGGCCCGCACGCTGTCCTTCATCAGTTCTACCGCGCGGTTGCCAGCGTCGATGTCAACGCCTGCGTCCGCATAGGTCAGCTGCTTTTTTTCTTCGCTCATGAAAGCCTCCTGTTCTTTGGGAACTGCCCGTCAATCTGTTAACATTCTTTTTTTACTTATTCGCCGCGGACAGCAGCCAGCTTTGCCGCTTTCGCCGCCACTTCTTCCTGCATCTTTACTCTGTAAGCCGCTAATTTTTCCACCAGTTCCGGATGGGCCAGGGCCAGAATTTCCACGGCAAAGATGGCCGCGTTCTTCGCCCCGTCGATAGCCATGGTGGCCACCGGCACGCCGGAAGGCATCTGCACAAAACTGAGCAGCGCGTCCATGCCCTTTAACGGTCCGCCGCTGATGGGAATCCCGATAACCGGAAGCGTAGTATAGGCCGCGATGACGCCGCCCAGATGGGCCGCCAGCCCCGCCGCCGCAATGATTGCTTCCACTCCTCTGTCCCGGGCGCCGGCCGCGAATTCATGTACCTGGTCCGGCGTGCGGTGGGCGGAAGCCACCACCACTTCAACCTCTACTCCAAACTCTTTCAGCGTTTTTTCAGCCGGCTCCAGGATGGGCCAGTCTGAATTACTTCCCATGATAATGGCTACTTTCATTTTGTTTTCCCCTTTTCCCGTATACCAAATCTAAATCGTGCGCTTCTGCAAACTGCACAGCACACTGCAATACATTTTCATTTTGGGTATACGAAACAGACCTTACGTAAGCGTAAAGTTATTCATGATAATTTTACCAATATGCCGGAACAGTGTCAATTAAATTGTGGCAATTGCTACATTATAGTTACAATATAGTTACAATAAAAATAAACACCGGCGGAAAGCCTGCGCATTTTGCAACACACAAGCCGTTATGCCGGTGTTAATTTCTGATTCATTACGGTTTAAAAAACAGCAGCCCCGTATCTTTCAGATTTTTCTGCAACGCTTTCATAAACTTCGGTCCCGGGTCAACCTTTGCATGATAATAGCCGCTTATGCTTTCCTTGTACAGCCCGCTCTTCTCCGCTGATTTCTGCTGATAGTGTCCCCACACATAACGCACCGTCGGGTATTTTTCCCGCAGGTAACGGATCAGCAGCACGTTGGCCTGCAATTGTGACGGGGTCAGGTCTTCTTTTCTGTCAACGCCGCCCACGTTCTCGATGCCGATGGCGCACCAGTTGTATCCGATAGCATGGCGGTCCAGCATGGTCTCCGGCGTGAGGCGGAAAATCGTGCCGTCCCTGTCTACCAGAAACTGGGAGCAGACATTCAACGTGCCGTCTTTTCTGACTTCCTTATAAAAATAATCATACACCCCATCCGCCTCCGGCGATTCCGTCCAATGCACGATGACCGCCTGGGGAACGATTTCCGTAAATTCCTCCCCGTAATGCCGGAACGCATACTCCCGTATCAGCTGTTTGCGGTATTCTGTCAGTCGCACAGGCCGGTCGATGATAACGGGTGCGGTGACAGTACGAAGGGATGCTGATACCTCGTTTGCTTCGTCTTTTACACATGACAAATCCGCAGTATGCGCTTTAGCCGTTATATTCTTTCCGCCGGAAGCAAAAGCAGGCATACATAACAGCAAAGCAAACAAAACCATAAGCAGTCGTTTCATCGTCGTGCCTCTCACACAAACTTAAACAGATTCAGCCCTGTCACCTCTTCGTCCAGCAGCCGCTCCACCTTTCCCGGCAGCGCACGCACGATAATTTCCCCGGTGGCGCCGATGCGGCACTCGTTCAGATGACCGCCCAGGATCTGCATCTCTTTGTTGCAGAGATTAATGTGCAGATGCAGGTACACCGCCCCGTCCTTTTGGGTAATGTTGCCCAGGAGGGATGTGATCTCCATGGGCCCGTTTAATTCCGTTTTGTGATACTGGCGCTGTCCCACGTCATACAATCCGATCACCGCGTGATCCGCCGCGCCGATTCCCTCTACGTTGCCCAGCGCGATCTTTTCCTTTTCACACAGCGCCTGGAGGGATGCGATAATCTCTTCCCCCTTGTCCAGACGGACTACATACGTATCCGCAAATTTCTGAAATTCCATGATAGCACCTCCGTGTTTAAGACTGCCTTGTTTTTACCGCTTCGCCCACAGAATCGTTCCAGGCAAGATACTCGTTTTTATCCAGTTCCAGGGCAAATTTCCAGCCATTATCCAGTTCACAGAGAATGACATGCTTTTCATTCACCGCCGGATTGCCGCCCAGCACGGCGCCGATCACACCCCAGACCGGGCCGCCGGCAAGATATCCGGCCAGCGCGCCTGTCATCTTTCTGTCCGGAGCGACAAGGGTTTCGGCGGTAACCTCTTCATACCGGACGACGGATTTGGCTATGCTGTGCTTCTGCACCGTCAGCGCGTCAAGTTTATAGTCATAGTACTGAACGTCAAAATCATTGTCAAAGAAATGTTGGGCAATCCCAAGCACCTCAATATCCGGATCCTTGATCCCGCCTAAATACTTTGCCATGATACATCCTTTCCGCTGCCCTTAAAAACCTCTTTACGGGCAGCACAATCATTTTGACATAATCAAGCCGTTTCCTGTAAAATTATATGTGAGAACGATATTACTGTTTGATGAACGTTTTATAAGCCCAACTATATTTTTATTGTACCACTTTATTATACCACGAGGTTGACCATGAGCATAAAAGAAAATCAGCTGGCCGAACTGGCCGCGCAATTGGATAAATGCAGTTCCTGTCATCTGCGGGGCGACTGCCAGGCCCCTGTAGGCTGGTACGGCTGTCCGGACAGCCCCATCGTGTTTATCGGTGAAGGCCCCGGCGGCGTGGAGGATGATTACGGCTGCCCGCTGATCGGCCCTTCCGGCCAGCTTCTGGACAAAGCCCTGTGGTCCGTCCAGATGACACGGGACAGGGTGCTGACCACCAACATCGTAAAATGCCGTCCCAAAGGCAACCGGACACCGGACCTGGCAGAAGCGGATTTCTGCGCCAAGATCTGGCTGGAGCGGGAGCTCGCTATTCTGCAGCCAAAAGTAATCGTGGCGTTAGGCAGCGTTGCCATGCACTATTTAGGCGACCCGGCCATGCGCATCACCCGGCAGCGGGGCAAATGGTTCAAAACGCCCCAGGGTTACGACTGCATCGCCACCTTCCATCCCTCGTACATTCTGCGCCAGTACGGTCACGCCCAGGTACAGGCCAAGTGGGACGTGTACCACGATCTGCAGCTGGCCCGGGCCAAAGCGGCGGAAGCCAGCCCGGACTATAACCTTTGCTCAGAGAAACCGGTGGATTTGTTTGCGGAATTCCAAAAGAGAAATCCGTAACAGGACGGCCAGCGGTAAAAATCATTACAGAAAACCAAATCCCGAATTATCAAAATGCGGACAGTTTACAACTGTTATTTTTTATAAAAACTGCTGATAAAAAAGACGAAACAGTATCGCATGGCACAGCCATGCTTTCCGTTTCGTCTTTTGCTTTTGTCCGCTTGTTACACTTCCTGCCCCGGCATCCGTTTCAGGTTGTTATCGCGCTGGTTCTGCTTCGACGGGTTCTGTTTCTCCTTCGGCGTAATTTTAATCTTCGTGTCCCCGTCATGGAAAAAGTCATTCAGCAGCGAGTTGATTGCTTCTATAAACATATACACCAAAAACATCACCGCGATTTTTTCCAGAAGATCCTCAAAAAACGAAGAGTCTTTCCGTGACCTTGCGCTGCCGGAACGGTCAGACGCATCCGGTTTCTTCTTTTCCACTTCCGGAATGGAGGTGTTGTTGGGCGCGGCTTCCGCCAGCTGCCTTACCACTGCGGTCCGGGGCACGGCAGCAGCATAAGCAGAGGCGGACATTGCTACAGTCGAGCTAAAAAACACAGAAAGAGATAACAGAACAGGTAAAACCATCTGTTTTTTCAGTTTCATGTCAGTTCCCTCCGTAAAATTACCTTTCAGAAAAAAACTATCACCTGTTTTTTTAATCTTAAGCCCGTTATATGTTTTTTTCAAGGCAATTCTTTAACAAATTTACAAAACATATGTTATAATCATACATATGTTATAATTCTCGTTGCGCAGAGCAACTGACACAATTACAGAACAGGCAGGTTTTATTATGGCAACTAAAAAAGCCGCAACGAAACCGTTGCGCAGGAAAGCAGAAAATGCTTCTGCCCCTCCTTTAAACTACGATCCCGTGATCGTAAAAAAAGTCCAGGCACAGATGCTGGAAGAGAATCAGCTCAGCGCTGTTTCAGAATTTTTTAAAGTGCTGGGTGATGAAACGCGCATGCGGATCATCAACGCCCTGTCCCACGGCGAACTTTGCGTCAGCGATATAGCCGCCGCATTGGAAATGACCCAGTCCGCCGTCAGTCATCAGCTGAAACTGCTGCGCATGGCGCATCAGGTGAAGGCCCGCCGGGAAGGGAAAAGCATTTACTATTCCCTGGACGACCAGCACGTAATCGACATTTTAGATGAAGCGCTAATCCACATCCGTCACAAGATGAAGGAAACGGAATGAAAGTTGACGCTACAAACCGTTTTACTTTTTGAAAAGAAATATTCTTAGATTAAGATTAATAGATAATCAGATTTTTAAAACAGGAGGAACATCATGAAAGCAGATTGCGCAAACTGCCCCACCCACGCCTGTTATACCAAAGGCGTCAACTGCACGGGCGTATCTGAGGAAGAAGTGAAGCAGGCCTACACGGAAGCCGAACTGAAAATGATGCAGGCCGCTGCTTATGTGGAAGGAACTTTTTACAGCAACATCACCCGCCTGCAGGAAATCGCCGAGTTTGCCAAATGCATGGGGTATAAGAAACTGGGCATGGCCTTCTGTATCGGTCTGAACGCCGAAGCCCGCTACATTGCCCGTTATTACACACAGCAGGGTTTTGAGTTTTACAGCGTCTGCTGTAAAAACTGCAGCTTTGCCAAAAAAGAATACGGCCTCAAACAGGTGAAACCGGAACTGGATCACGAAGCCATGTGCAACCCCAAATTCCAGGCCCGCTTCTTAAAGGAAAAAGGCGTGGAGCTGTTCATCATCTGCGGTCTCTGTGTAGGGCACGACGCCATTTTCACCGCCAACTGCGACGGACCGGTGACGGCGCTGGTGGCCAAGGACAGGCTGCTGGCCCACAATCCACTGGGTGCCATCTATTCCCGGTACTGGAAACGCAAGCTGGGAATTCTGGATCCGGATGAAGTGTAAAAAACGTAATGTTTCTAACTCAAAATTCCCTGTCCGGTCACTTCAGTGACCGGATTTTTTTCGCAACTCCGGTGATGGACAATGTTTTCATGCCTCAATGCCCGTTTTTCGGGGCAAAACTTTATGCCCCCGCTCTCTCGCAGTTTGACAGCTGTATCTGACGGCTTCGCCTGTACAGACGTATAAACTGTCTATCCTTATATATTAAAGAGTGCGTGGGGTCAAATCCCAGTATTCATGCGGTCTGGCGAAAAAAATCCGGGTGTTTTTACACCCAGATTGCTCAGTTGGATATACCGCGAAGAAGAAAAACCAACGCTAAAGCGCCTGCATCTGTTTCCGATGCAGGCGCTTTACTCTCATCCGTTTTTAAAACTTATATGCTGTTCTTCTTTTTAGAACTTATACGTTACGCTCACATTGCCACCGAAGCCCCGGTGCTTGCCACCGTACCCATAGATGCTGATGTCTGTCTGCCACGGATTGTCCTTCGTGGCATCCATCCGCATGCCGAATTCACCCCGGACACTGCTGCCCTTAATACTGGCTGCACGAATCTCCTTGCCGTTTACCGTACCGGTTGCTTCGCCGTCGAATTCATATTCGTACGCCAGACCGCCGTACCAGTTCCATTTCTTATCCGTAGTCCCGTACCGCGCGCCTAACCGCAGTATGCTGCTGGATACGCTGTCAAGGTTGTAGTGCTGCACAGCATCGTACTCTACACCGTCACGCTTCAGGTAGAAGAACTTACCGTAAACATCCAGGCTCTTTCCACCCTTGTAGTTGATGATCTTACCGGCCCCAATATGGGCACCATAGTAATTGGCATGCACGTCATAGCCGTATGCATTCCCCAGACCGTCGCGCATAATGTCACTGGAACTGTCGCTCAGGCGACCCGCCCGGACACTTGCCTCAGCATATACGTTATGTTTGTTGGTGAACTTCGCCAGCAGACCTCCGCCTGCGTAATGGGCATCACCGTCGCCATTGCCCGCATCACTGTGGAGTGTGTAACTGCCTTTACCGTATTCACCGAAGACACCGTATTCAATGGTGCCTTTCTTCGTTTCGTTCGTTTTGCCCACACCCACAACAGCATTCCAGGCATGGGTGTTTACATGGCTTCCCGTACTGTAACGGGAAGTTCCGCCGCCTACCGAAGCAAAGGTCGAGACGCCGTCCTTGCCCTTGTTCTCAATATCCGCCAGGCCGTCAATGGTCTTGCCTACAAACTCGCTGCCTGTCTTCAGCATCGCCAGACCTGCGTCCATAGCCATCACCGTCTTGTGGGTCTGCTCGGACAGACCGGCTTCCGTGGTTGTGGTGAAGATCAGGTCACCGCCCTTCAGGGAGGCCTTGCCTTCTCCTTCAAAGGCCGTGCCCGCCCTATACTTGCTGCCCGTGATGGTTCCCACGCTGTCACCGAAATCCGAAACCAGTGTCATCTTCTGGTTGGCGTCAAGATACGTCACATTGACAAAGTTGATTTTCGCCGTATCCACGTCCGCACCCGCGAAGATGATATTGGAAGGACGTTTCAGTAGCGCACCGCTTGTCTTCCATTCCACGTCGCCAAAGGTTAATTTGCCTGCCTTGTTTTCTGTCGCGGTAAACACAACATTGTTACCGCTATTAGCAAGTTTACCGGTCACCGCTGCATCCACCGTCACACCGGAAACCGGAGTAAAGCTGTATGCTTTTGACTTTTCTTCATTGACAATAGCTGTCAGCGTTTCATTGGCTTTCAACAGTGTCATGGAGTCGCCTTTCGTTACAGTTTGCGGAACGCCGTTTTCATACGTTACGTCAAATGCACTCGTGTCAATCTTCGTAACCTTCTGGTAATCGTACCCGCTGCCGTCAAACAGTTCCGCATCTTTCTGCCACTTAATTTCTTTTATAGAAACTCCTTTTGTTTCATTTTCCACCGAGTATAGAACATTTTTATAGCTGTTTTCCTCGTCAAGGGAGACCGTGTGGACGCTTTGGCTTATTACTGCCACGCCTTTTCTTTCATCGGAAATCTCCTCATCTTTAACCACCTGGCTTAGCTTCGATTCGTCCAATGTTCCCGAACCGCCCGAATAGATCAGATCAAGGATGGCAAAGTTATTCTCTCTTTCGGAAGCCAGCAGCGTCATCTGTCCGCCTTTTCCAGGAGCGATGCCAGTTTTTACATCTGTAACGTCAAGAGCAGCCCGGGCTGTACCGTCCATTTTTTTGTCAAACAGTTTCGCCTTCAATACCGGCGCTTCCGTATTCCACTCCAGCGTTTTGGCAAGCTTGATGGTTTCAAAACTCGCAACTTCTCCGTCGACTGTATTAACGCCGCTTATCACCAGTGTGTTTCCTGTTAGATCGTCGCCCTCTGCACTTTCCGTTACACCGCCGTACACTCCGCCGCCGATAGTGGCAGCATCCTGCAGCTTGACCGTATTGCCTGTTGCATCTCCTCCTCCTGCATAACCGCCAACAACCGCTATGGGAATCCCCATAACATCCTCTAAAGCGTTGACCGTAACACCGCTTATTTCAACAGTATTGGACTTTGCGTCACCGCCGTCAACAGAATAGCCACCGGCCACGGCTGCTATACCGTAATAATAACTAGGAGAATCAGCTTTGCCTGTAACTGAACCGGCAGTGAGCGTTACCGTATTTTCATTGGCGTTGCCCTTATAGGTTCTGCCGCCATAAACGAGACCAACCTCTGCGCCTGAGGCGTCGATGGTAACGGTGTTGTTGTTAGTGTTGGCAACAGCATTTTCAGCATACGGTGAGTATCCGCCAACCACCGCGCCAACATAAACACTCGTTGTATCCCCTTCAATTGTAACCGTGTTACCGGAGGCTTCCGTATCTGATCCGTTTGCAGAATATACATTACCACCTATAATGTTACTATATTCAACATCATCAGAATTCACATTCCCAACCGTTCCGCCGCTGATGGTTACCGTATTATTATCGGCACTGCCATAATAAGATAGGCCCCCATAAATACTCACATAACCATCAACATTGGCACCAACAGAAGCATTATCGCTGATGGTTACCGTGTTATTGAGTGTATCGCCAAAATACGAATTGCCGCCATAAATACTCACATAAGAATCAACATTGGCACCAACAGAAGCACTATCGCTGATGGTTACCGTGTTATTGTTTGCACTGCCATATTCAGCGTCACCGCCAATAATCTCCACATAATAACCAGTACTGCCAACTACAGCACTAACACTGATGGTTATCGTGTTATTATTTGCACTGCCATAATCAGCGTCACCGCCATAAATTTCCATATTATATGTAGTGCTGCCAACTGTAGCTTTATCGCTGATGGTTACCGTGTTATTGTTTGCACTGCCATGAGAAGAGTCACCGCCCTGAACATACATATAGTATATACTGTCAACTGAAGAATTACCATTAATGGTTACCGTGTTATTATTTGCACTGCCATAATCAGCCTCACCGCCAAAAATATGCTGATAATATGCTACATTACTGCCAACTGCAGCATTTCCGCTGATGGTTACCGTGTTATTGTTGGCGCCTTCATCAGCAGAAGAAGAATACGATACGCCACCATA
Organism: Acidaminococcaceae bacterium; assembly: GCA_017405945.1. Lineage (GTDB taxonomy): Bacteria > Bacillota > Negativicutes > Acidaminococcales > Acidaminococcaceae > Succiniclasticum. The sequence continues at coordinate 30,034 of JAFQZL010000029.1, read as the reverse complement.
AATATCTATATAATAACTAGTACTACCAACCGAAGCCTTACCATTGATGGTTATCGTGTTACTATCCGCACTGCCATTCTCAGCCTCACCGCCATAAACTTGCGCATAACTATCATCATAGCCAACTGCAGCATCACCATTGATGGTCACCGTGTTATTGAGTGTATCGCCATAATACGAATAGCCGCCAGTAACATTATACTCAACTTGACCGGCACTGATGTTCACACTGTTTTCTGATGCACTCCCGGCATCAGCTGCACTGCCTTCCGCAAAACCTCCATAAAGATATCCAACCACCACATTAGTCCCGGTCATATTTACGGTAATGCCTTTTGCGTCAGAGCCAACGTGTCCTGCCACAATTCCAGGATCAGACCAGGTGCTTCCATTCTCAAGATTTAAAACAGTTACATTTCCGTTGCTGGGGGCATAATAGTAACCATCATACATTTCCATAGCACGCGGATCCGGAGCAAAGCCATCCCCTTCTGTATAGCCCGTTACCGTTACCGTTACCGGATCGGCAGCTTCCGCTACAGACGGACCCATCAGGCCATATGCTCCTCCGCTAAACAGCAGGGCCGCCAGGACCAGTTTTGCCAGTTTCTTTTGGTGCTTTTTTGTTTTTCTTACCATTTTGCAAATTCCCTCCTTCAATGCTCCCTTTTCAGCCGGGGCATTAATTTTTCAGAGATATGGATTCATATAAATAAGGGTTTACTAACGCTTTATCCGGTTTTGACATTTCCATTTCACATCATTTCATAAACTGTCCGGGCCTCTGCCTTCTTACACAACCTTCACCTTAAAGTTAAAGTTGTCCCAGTACTTTTCGGGAATATATTGTTTGGCAATGCTTTCGCACAGGCCGCACTTGCTGCATTCTTTGCACTCACAGGTCAGCAGCTTGTCCGGCACTTTGTCCAAAGTGATTTTTCTCAGTATCTCCTCCGGTACGATGCGCTTGGTGAACATTACCGTGCCCGAGAGCATCACTTCCGTCAGGGGCTTGTCGTTGTTCTCCGTCAGGTAGGCGTCCATGGCCCGGAACGCGTAATCCCCCGGCTCGTTGCGGCCGGATATCTTATAGATGTCCACATATTCGTCGTAGTACTTCTGCCAGCGGGGCAGGATCCAGTTCCCCCGGAATATATCCCCCACGCCGCTCTGGCAGCAACTGAGCATGCCGGCGTAGCAGCGCAGGGACACGCTCATGTTGTGGTAAAAGGAATTGGGGCAGCCCATCAGGCAGCCTTCGTTAATGAGGCATTTCAGTTTGAAGCCGGCATCGTGCATCTCTTTCAGTTTGGAAGGCGTCCGCAGGATCTCCCGGGGCGGGTTGAACGTCTTGATCCCGCACTTCTCCTGCCAGATAGACATCTGCCGCAGGTTCCACTGGTAGGCGTTGCAGGAAGTATGCAGTTCCAGCTCCGGCATCAGTGCGTGCAGCAGCACCGCAATCCGGTAATCGGAAAGGATCATCCCCTCCAGTTCGTGATGCCTAGCTACCCGGGCCAGACCGATGGCGAAGTTTTTCAGATCATCGTCGTTGTCAAACTTGTAGTACATGGCGTTGACCGGGCAGATACGACGGACCTTGCCCCTGGAGATGCGCAGGAACTCGTAGCAGTTGCGGATATACTGGGCCCGCCTCTGGTTGGCATCCGGCGTGTTGGTATTGGCGCCGTCCTTGCCGTCGAAGGTGAAGCGGACATGGGAAAGCATCTCTTTTTCGTTGAAGGGAAGCTCGCAATACACATGGTCCACGTTCTTGATACGTTTTTCCACTTCCATCAGGAACCACTCCGGGTTCGTACCATTGTAGGGAAGGGAATACTTTCGGTTTTTAGGGTCCATAATGTTTACCTCTGTCTCATTTAGTTACTATTTTCCACTATGCAGTTATACTGTTATTATTTTACTATATTTTATTTCGGTTTTAAATATACTTTTTAAAATTGGCAGTGACAATTTGCTACTAGAAATTTGTCATTTTTGTCATTTTTAATTGTTTTAGTATTAAAGATTATGGTACAATGCAATGGAAGGTTTTTATATTTCATTTTCAGAATGATGCCCGGACAAACGTTTTTTAATGTGTTTTTTCATCGATCAGGAAGTGTGAGCCTATGAAAATTATCGGACTGGCTGGAAACATCGGCAGCGGCAAGAGCACCACGGCTGCATATCTGCGTTCGTTGCATTTCATTGTATTTGACTCGGAAAATGCCGCAAAGAGCGCTGCCATGGAAAAAGGCAGCCCCTGCCTTCAGAAAGCCGCGGAACTGTTCGGACCGGAAAGCATCCTGCCTGACGGGACACTGAACCGCCCCTGGGTCGCAGAAAAAATTTTTAACGATCATTCACTGATGCTGCAGTTTGAAGCCATCATGCAGCAACAGGCCCGGGATGACCTGCTGCATTTTCTGGAAACACAGAAAGCCGGCGGCACGGCTGCTGTTTTTCTGGACCTCCCCCTCATGATTGAACTAGGCTGGCATAAGTTCTGCGACAGCGTCTGGCTCATTGCCGTACCCGATGAGCTACGAATCCGGCGCGCCATCGCCCGGGACAGGCAATTGGGAAAAGAACTGGTCATGAGACGAAACAATACCCAGTTGCCGATATCGGAACAGAGAAAATACGCGGATGCAGTTATTGACAACAGCGGTCCGTTCGCAAACACAAAAGCGCAGATTGACGAACAGCTTCGGAAACTGCAACTGATACAGTAATTTTTTCATTATAATATTAAGCCGGACCATACTTTTGGTGTATATGGTCCGGTTTTTTATACAAAAGCACAATATCTTGTGTTTTGGTATTGACAGACATACTAATTATGTTATAATGGGTATTGCCAAACGGGATAAAATCCCGATGATGTTCCGGAAAGCAGGAACGGCGCGGGAATACAGGCGCCATCCTTCCGGCAGCATCACAAAACACAGCAAAAGAAGGTCGTTTCCATGAGCACAGTCCGTATTTCAGGCGTTAAAAAGCATTCTTCCGTAAACGGTCCCGGCGTGCGGTATGTCCTGTTCTTCCAGGGCTGCCCCCACAACTGCCCGGGCTGCCAGAACCCGGAGACCCATGACCCCATGGGCGGCACGGAGCGGGACACGGCAGACGTAATCCGGGAGATCCTGCAGACGAAATACCTGGACGGTCTCACCTTCTCCGGCGGCGACCCGCTGCTGCAGCCGCAGGCAGTAATTGAAATCGCGGACGCGGTTAAAAAGGCCGGGCTGAACATCTGGCTCTACACCGGCTGGACTTTCGAACAGATCCTAAAGGGCGCGGCAGGGGAAACCGCAAAAGAAGCGCTGACCCGGTTAGACGTTCTGGCAGACGGTCCCTTCGTGGAAAAACTGAAGACCGGCCGCGCCATCTGGCGGGGCAGCGACAACCAGCGGCTCATCGACGTGCAGCAGTCGCTGAAAGAAAACAAGGTAACAGAATTACCGGAATCAAAAGTAAATCAGGAGTAACGCGGAAAATTGAAAAAGCGCCGGAAATTATCCGGCACTTTCCGGCAAATGACAAATTTAATGTAAGGAGAGAAGCAGCATCATGACGTATTTCAAGAATGTAGTAAAACGTAACGGCATCACCGTACCCTTTGACGAGAAAAAAATCGAAAACGCCATCGCCAAAGCGTTCATCGCCACCGGTGAAGTAGAAGCAAGAAATGTTTCCACCATCGCCGGCGCCATCACCCTGATGGTCATCACCAACCTGCGGGAAAACTCCCAGGAAATTCCTACCGTAGAGGATATCCAGGACCGCGTGGAATCCATGCTGATGAAATGCGATTACGTGAAGACCGCGAAAGCCTACATCTTATACCGTAAACAGCACCAGCAGGCGCGCCACACCAAGAACACCCTGCTTGACTATAAAAAACTGGTAGACGGTTATATTGGAAAAGACAAAGACTGGCGCGTAAAGGAAAATTCCACCGTCACCCTGAGCGTGGGCGCGCTGATTCTCTCCAACTCCGGCGCCATCACTGCCAACTACTGGCTCAGTGAGATTTATGACGAAGACATCGCGGAAGCGCACCGCAAGTGCTTCATCCATCTCCATGACCTGAGCATGCTCACCGGCTACTGCGCCGGCTGGAGCTTAAAGCAGCTGATCCAGGAAGGGCTGGGCGGCGTTCCGGACCGCATCTCCTCCGCACCGGCCAAACATTTAAGCACCCTCTGCAACCAGATGGTCAACTTCCTGGGCATCATGCAGAACGAATGGGCCGGCGCCCAGGCGTTCTCTTCCTTTGATACCTACCTGGCTCCTTTCGTAAAGGTTGATAACCTGGACTACAAGGAAGTAAAACAGTGCATCCAGTCCTTCATCTACGGCGTAAACACTCCGTCCCGCTGGGGCACACAGGCTCCCTTCACCAACATCACCCTGGACTGGACCGTACCCGATGACATGAAAGACATGCCGGCCATCGTGGGCGGTAAGAATATGGACTTCACCTACAGCGACTGCAAGAAAGAAATGGAAATGGTAAACAAGGCGTTCATCGAGACCATGATTGAAGGCGACGCCAACGGCCGGGGCTTCCAGTACCCGATTCCCACCTACTCCATTACCAGAGAGTTTGACTGGAGCGCCACGGAAAACAACCGCCTCCTGTTCGAGATGACTGCCAAATACGGCACGCCCTACTTCTCCAACTACATCAACTCCGACATGAAACCCTCCGACGTGCGCAGTATGTGCTGCCGTCTGCGTCTGGATCTTCGGGAACTGCGCAAGAAATCCGGCGGTTTCTTCGGCTCCGGCGAAAGCACAGGCTCCATCGGCGTCGTGACCCTGAACCTGCCCCGCATCGCCTATCTGAGCAAGACGAAGGAAGAGTTCTACGCCACGCTTGATAAATACATGGACATCGCCGCCCGTTCCCTGTCCGTAAAACGCAAAGTAGTCAGCCGCCTCATGGACGAAGGCCTGTATCCTTACACCCGCCGTTACCTGGGCACCTTCAAGAACCACTTCTCCACCATCGGCATGGTGGGCATGAACGAAGCCATCCTGAACTCCGCCTGGCTGAAGGGTGAAGACATGACCACGGAAAAAGGCCGCGCCTTTGCCATCGAAGTGCTGAACCACATGCGCACCCGCCTGTCCGATTACCAGGAACAGTACGGCGACCTGTACAACCTGGAAGCCACTCCGGCGGAATCCACGTCCTACCGTTTCGCGAAACACGATACGGAAGAATTCCCCGGTATCCTGACCGCGGCCAAAGACGGCAACGCGCCTTACTACACCAACAGCAGCCATCTGCCGGTTGGTTACACCGATGACATTTTTGACGCGCTGGAAATGGAAGACGAACTGCAGACCCTCTATACCAGCGGCACCGTGTTCCACGGTTTCCTGGGCGAACGTCTGCCGGACTGGCAGTCCGCAGCCACACTGGTGCACAAAATTGCCCAGAATTTCAAGCTGCCTTACTACACCCTGTCCCCCACGTACTCCGTCTGTGCGGAACACGGTTATATCCGGGGTGAACACTTCACCTGCCCGAAATGCGGCCGCAACGCGGAAGTGTACTCCCGCATCACCGGTTATTACCGTCCGGTCCGGAACTGGAATGATGGCAAGGTCAGCGAGTTCCAGAACCGCAAGACCTACAACACGGAACAGGTCCGTATTGACCGGGAGAACAAGCTCGAAGCCGACGCGGAAGTTTCCGCCCGCGTAGCCGTCGCGGCAGATGCAACGAAGAAAGTTTCCGCATTCCCGAAGACCGCGGAGCTTCCTGACAAACAGATGATGGACGCAGCCAAAAACCTGTCTGCCAGCATCATGAACAGCAGCGCTCCTTCCCCGGCAGCCCTTGCCTCCAACGGAAAACGCTACCTGATCTCCACCCACACCTGCCCCAACTGCAACATGGTGAAAAAGATGCTGCAGGAAGCCCATGTGGACTACACTCCGCTCTTCGCCGAAGAAGCCGAAGGGGCGGAAATGGCAAAGAAATTTAACATCTGCGCCGTGCCCACACTGATCGACGAAACCGGAAACGAGACGAAACTGCTCTACAATGTAAACGAAATCAAAACGTACATTGAAAGACTGCAGTAACACGGAAACAGTTAAGCTGTACAACAGGCGTCATTGTTTGTTGTACAGCTTTTTAATTTATATTTATATACAATAAAGCTGCAAGGATAAGACAACGCAAAACCGGGGACGGTTGCTGTTCCATGGATTCATTCGTCCGTGGCTTCGAAACTCGAGGCTTCGCCTCTCGAACAGTCTCGCCACAACGACGGATTTCATCTCATGGAACTACACAACCGTCCCCGATGTTTTGCTTATGTTTTTTCCTTTGCAGCTTTTTGTTACATCTATAAATCTTTTCAGAACATTATCCCTTGAAGAACGTACCAAATATTCCGCGGATCAGACTGGCGCCCAGGCTTCCTCCCACCGTCTTGCCCACGTTGCCTGCAACGGAACCGCCCAGGGTCCTGCCAACCTGGCGGCCTACCGTGCCCAGCACGCTGCCGCCTACGGATTTGATCATGCGGTTCTTCTCCGCCTCGGCCCGTTCCGCTTCCCGGGCTGCTTCTTTTTCAGCCTTTTCCTTAGCAAGCGCCGCTTCTTTGGCTTCTTTTTCCGCAATCCTGGCCTGCTCCGCTGCGGCTTTTGCTTCTTCCGCTTCTTTTGCCATCACCTGCTGCTGCCGCTGCAGGAACTCATAAGCGGAATCGCGGTCAAAGAAACCGGAATATTTACTGTACAGCAGGCTGGCCTTAATGGCCTGGTCGCGCTGCGCGTCGGAAACGGAACCCATGCTGCACTGGGGCGGCAGAATGGAAACCTTCTGCACCATGCCGGGGATGCCGCTTTCTTCCAGGAAGGAAACCACGGCTTTGCCGGTGCCCAGTTCCATAATCGTAGAAGCAGTGTCAAAGGCCGGATTGGGACGATAGGATGCCGCCGCCGCTTTCACCGCCCGCTGGTCGGCCGGGGTATAAGCGCGCAGTGCATGCTGCACTTTGTTGCCCAGCTGTGCCAGCACGCCGTCCGGAATATCCTTGGGGCTCTGGGTGCAGAAGTAGATGCCCACACCCTTGGAACGGATCAGTTTCACCACCTGCTCGATTTTTTCCAGCAGCGCTTTGGACGCCCCGTTGAACAGCAGGTGCGCTTCATCGAAGAAGAAGACCATCTTGGGTTTTGGCAGGTCGCCGACTTCCGGCAGGGTTTCAAACAGTTCGGACATCATCCACAGCAGGAAGGTGGAATACAGTCTGCCGTTGTTGATCAGAATCTCGCTGTCCAGGATGTTGATCATGCCCCTTCCGCAGTCCTGGGTCAGCCAGTCGGAAATGGAAAGGGCCGGTTCGCCGAAGAACACGTCGGCCCCCTGGGTCTCCAGCGCCACAATGGCGCGGATGATGGCCGTAATGGACGCCGGGCTCATCTTGCCGTATTCCGCTTCAAATTTAATGCGGTTCTCGTTGACAAAATTAAGCATGGCCTTCAGGTCTTTGGTATCGATCAGCAGCAGCTGGTTATCGTCCGCGATTTTGTATACAATATTTAAAATGGCGCTCTGCAGGTCGTTCAGCTCCAGGATACGGGCCATCAGCAGAGGACCGATCTCGGAAACCGTGGTACGCAGGGGAATTCCCTTTTTCCCGAAAATATCCCAGATTGTTACCGGATAGCCTTTGTATTCAAAACCGGCTTCTGCCAGGCCGAACTTCTGGATCCGTTTCTGCATGTCTTCCGTGTTGACGCCGGGACACATCATGCCCGCGATATCGCCCTTTACATCGGCCATGAACACCGGCACGCCCATATCGCTGAAGCTTTCGGCCATAACTTTTAAGGTGATGGTCTTACCGGTACCGGTGGCACCTGCCACCAGGCCGTGGCGGTTCGCCATCTTCGGCAGAATGAAAATGTTCTCGCCTTTATCATTATTCGCCATCCAGATCTTGCCGTCTTTTAACATTCCATTTCCTCCTTAATCATTGGGAAACGATTACCCATATCCGGCCCTTCTGCCGGTTCAGGTTCCGTTCTCAGTTCCCTGCTGTCATGGTTCAGCTATTATAAATATTTTAACATGAATCAGGACTTCTTTCCATATAAAACTGTGAATTATAATAAAAAACTGTGCCGTCGGAGATTGGCGCCGCCAATACTTCAGGCACAGTTCATTTCTTGGTTCACCTGTTGTTTTTCAATTCAGGTAAAGCTGTTAATCTTTTCATTCCCCAATCTTGCCGAGGTCCCTTCTCCGCATGGCCATGAGGCCCATGCACAGAATTACAACGCCGAAGCAAAGCGACGCCGGGGCGCTCTTAGTGAACCCGGCTACCAGATAGGTGAAGAATGAAACCACCGCCACAGTCATGGCATAGGGAATCTGGGTGGTAACGTGGTTCAGGTGGATACACTGGGCACCGGCGGACGACATGATCGTCGTATCGGAAATCGGGGAACAGTGGTCGCCGCATACCGCACCGGCCATGCAGGCGGAGATGGAGATGATCATCAGCTGATGGTCAACACCCTGGAAGCAGGAAACCACGATAGGAATCAGGATACCGAAGGTACCCCAGGAGGTACCGGAAGCAAATGCCAGGAACACGGCAATCAGGAAGATGATGGCCGGCAGGAAGTTCATCAGGTTGCCGGCAGAACTTTCTACCACACTGGCTACATATTTGGCAGCGCCCAGACTGTCAGTCATGGCCTTTAAGGCCCAGGCAAAAGACAGGATCAGCATAGCCGGAACCATCTGCTTGAAACCTTCCGGCAGGCAATCCATGCAGTCCGCGAAGGGCAGGGACTGGCGGATCAGATAGAAAGCGACCGTGATAATCAGGGCAACCGCGGAACCTAATACCAGACCGACAGAAGCGTCGCTGTTGGCGAAAGCATCTACGAAACCTTTGTCCTCAAAGAAGCCGCCGGTGTAGATCATACCGATGACGCAGCAGATGATCAGCATCACGATAGGAAGCACCAGGTCAATGACATTGCCGATTTTCGTTTCGCCCTTTTTCAGGGTTTCGGCCGCTTCTTCCGTAATGCCGGTGGTAAACAGATCGCCTTTCAGAGCATTCTCTTCATGGGTCTTCATGGGACCGTAATCGATGTCCAGAAAGATGATGATCACCATCATGGCCAGGGTCAGCAGCGCATAGAAGTTAAAGGGAATGGACTGCACAAAAATGCTGATGCCGTTCTCCCCTTTTACGAAGCCGGACACCGCCGCAGCCCAGGAAGAAATCGGCGCGATGATACAGACAGGAGCAGCCGTGGAATCGATCAGGTAAGCCAGCTTGGCCCGGCTGATGTTATACTTGTCGGTTACCGGGCGCATAACGGACCCCACGGTCAGGCAGTTGAAATAGTCGTCGATGAAAATCAGGCATCCCAACAGCATAGTCGCCAGCTGCGCGCCGGCCCGGCTCTTAATATGGGTAGATGCCCACTGACCGAAAGCAGCAGATCCGCCGGTGCGGTTCATCAATTGCACCATCATACCCAAAATAATAAGGAAAATCAGAATACCCACGTTCCATTTATCGGACAGAACCGTCAGCAACCCTTGCTGGAACACCTGGTTCAATGTCCCTACCAGATCAAACCCGGCATTCAGGAACGCGCCGGTCAGAATCCCCAGGAACAGGGAGCTGTAAACCTCTTTGGTAATCAGCGCCAGCGCAATGGCGATAACAGGCGGCGTCAATGCCCAGGCGGTCTCTTTTACCGGCATATGGTTGTGGACCACCGCATACGCCAGTCCTGCCAGCACCAGCACGACGGCTACCAGTGACAGGTATGTTAAAGTCTTAGGTTCTCCCTTTTTCACAATACTCATCCCCCACATATTAAATTTACACTAACACTATAGGTATGTTACTACTTTATCCTAAAACAGGAAATATGTCCAGTAAAAAAGTATAAAAGCGTTTCCGGTATACAAATTTCCTCTCATAGTGTTAACTTTGAAAACCTTTTAGAATACTTTTGACGTGCCCCGCATAACAATATATTTTCTCCCTGTCTTTTCCGGAAGAAAATTTACCGGCCGCAGAATCTTTTTTAAAACAGAAATTTTGTGTATAATAGATTTGATAATCTTCCGGTTTTTTTCCTTGGTTACTATATTGATGAATATAAAAGGAGTGGAACCTTATGTTTTCCAGAACATTATCGGCAGCTGTTTTACTGGCCTGCTCCGCGGTCATCCTGCCCGCTTACGCAGAAAAAACAAAAGAAGAGCCCCACCGGACCACCGGTGCGCCAACAGCCATAACTGCAGCAGAACATACCGACGCCCACAGCGCCGTGACCCAGTCGCCCCTGATGCCGGCGCCGGCTTTCACCACCGTTATTACTGCAGAAGAAATGCAGGACAACCATTATGAAACCGTGGCGGAAGCACTTACCTACGCGCCCGGCTTAACCGTTACCCCCGGTTCCGTCAATACCAGCCATCAGGTCGTCCGCATTGACGGTGACGACCGTGTCGCCGTGTTCATCGACGGGCGGAAACAGAATCTGGCAAGCGGTCTCTCCGATGGCCGGGCCACTTATGACCTGGATATGACACCGCCGGTCATGGCCATCGATCGTATTGAAATCCTGCACGGACCGGCAGGCGACAGTTTTATCAACTACGACGCCCCCGGCGGCGTGATCAATATCATTACCAAAAAGGGCAAAGAGCACGAATTCAAATTCGAAGCGGCCCGGGGACCGTACGATGCCTGGCGCTGGGAAACCCAGCTGGCCGGCAGCGGCAAGGGCTGGAGCTGGATCGGTACCGGCGGACGCAGCAACCTGGAAAAGCTTCGCTATAAAAGTGTGGACGGTGAAAAGGAAACCATGCCCAACTCCGCCGTAAACCGGCGTGAAATGTATTTTCGCATCGACCGGCAGCTGGCCAAAAACAGTTCCCTGAATTTAACCTACGGACACTTCAGCAACGACAGGGGCTTGTGGTATTCCCGCAAGAATCCCACAGACTACAATTATTCAAAAATGGCCAACCACTTTGCGCTGACCTATAATTACAAGGAAAACTCCGCAACGCCCGGCTATGTGTCTTTGTATCATTATTACAACCAGGGTGACACCTTCCGCCCCACCGGTGTCAAAAATCAGGAAGACCTGCTTTCCTACGGACGCTGGAAAACCACCACCAACGGCATCGACTGGCGGGACAGCTGGCTCTTCGGCAAAAAGCGCAACCGCAGCTTGGCAGCCGGATTCTCCTGGCGCCACACCAGTGTTGACAGTGATACGAATTATGACGTATCCGGAGATCCGCCGGGAGGTGAGGCAAACCGCAGCTTCGGCAAGAATTATAAAAAGAGCGCAAGCAACATCACTGCTTTCCTCAGGGGGACCCGCCAGTTTAACAAGCTGATTCTTTCCAGCACCCGGGGCATTACCCACAACAGCGGGTTCGGCACCCATTATATCTCCACCAACACCGCGGAATACCGTCCGGATAAAAAGACAACGCTTTACGGATCCCTGCAGCACTTTTACGCAGTCCCGACCCTGGACGAACTGTATTACAACAACAAACGGATCCAGGGAAATCCGAATCTGGACGCGGAAAAAGGCTGGAAGGGCAGCGGCGGCATCCGCCATCAGTTCAGCGATAAAGTTTTCGCGGATTTGGGCGGCTTCTGGTCCTACACCAAAAACCCGATTTTATGGTACAAAGACGGAGACATCTGGCATCCAGACAACGGTAAAAGCCAGCACCAGGTAGGTATAAACCTTTCCGTTACCGACGTGTTCAGCCCGAAATACAATGCCACCTTCTCCTATACCTACACCAACTCCAACACCGACTGGGGAGACATGCCTTCGTCCTATACGGGCCTGGTGGCCCGCCATCAGCTGAAAGCCGCCCTGCGTTACAAAGACAAACGCTGGTCCAACAATCTGATGCTGACCGCCGGACTGGGACGGAACGAAGGATGGTACTCCGGAAACTATTTTGTGGTAGATGTCAATCTGGGTTACAAGTTCAACAAACACTGGAGCAGCTACCTGAAAGTGCACAACCTGTTCAACGAGTCCTATGAAGCGCTTGGCTCGCGTACCATCGGGGATTGCCCGGCGTATGGGAGGACAGCGCTGTTCGGAGTAATTTACTCGTACTAAAAATAAATATAGAAACAACGAATTAATTTAAAACAGCAGAAAATAACAGCGTGCAGGGATTCGCAAAACCGTTCACGTTTGTTATTCCATGGACTCATGCGCCTGCGGCTTCGAAACTCGGGGCTCCGCCCCTCAGACAGTCTCGCCGCTGCGTCGCATTTCGTCTCATGGAATTATACAAACGTTCCCGATGTTTTGCTCATTCCCTGCACGCTTTTTTTTTTTCAGCTGTTTTAACGATTTGTATTCAGGTGATGTTTCTATACCTATATTCTTTCGTCCATGCGCTTTAATCTTTCCCATTCCAGCAGTAGGTACATAACTTATCCGGGTCGATGCCCACCGCCCTGATCATATCATCCAGGCGGTTGAATGCCAGACTGGTGAAGCCCATCTTTTCGCAGATACCCCGGATCATGGTGTGGTACCGGTCCGAATCGGGATTGCAGTAATCTTCCAGCACTTCCCTGGCCACTTCTGTCCCTTCTTCTTTGGCGATGATCTGCCGGGCAATGAGTTCCATCTCCGAATTGGAGCGGGAGAAATTCAGGAACTTGCAGCCGAACGTAATCGGCGGACAGGCCGGACGGGCATGTACCTCTTTAGCTCCTGATTTGAACAGGAAATCCGTGGTATCCCGCAGCTGCGTGCCACGCACGATGGAGTCGTCCACCAGGATGATACGTTTATCTTCGATCAGTTCATGCACCGGGATCAGTTTCATCTTGGCGATAAGATTCCTTTTGCTCTGGATTGTAGGCATGAAAGACCGGGGCCACGTAGGCGTGTATTTAATCAGGGGACGGGAGAACGGAATACGGCTTTCATTGGCATACCCTACCGCATGGGCAATACCGGAATCCGGGACGCCTGCCACATTATCCACAGCGTCTGCGCTGACGGGATCCCGCTGGGCCATGTATTTGCCGCAGTTGTACCGCATCTGTTCCACGGAAACACCTTCGTAGAAAGAAGACGGATAGCCGTAATACACCCAGAGAAACGTGCAGACACGCATCTTGGAGCCGGGTTTCGACAGCACCTGCACGCCTTCCGGCGTCATGATATCGATTTCGCCGGGGCCCAGTTCTTTGAAATCCTCATATCCCAGGTTCAGATACGCGGTAGACTCGAAGGTCGCGCAGAAGCCTTCCGGCTTTTTGCCCAGGATCATGGGCGTGCGTCCCACTTTGTCGCGGGCCACATAAATTCCCTGGGGCGTCATGACCATCAGGGACAGGGAACCGTCTACGCTTTCCAGGGCGTAGCGGATGCCCTCGATCAGGTTATCCTTCTGATTGATCAGGGTGGCCACCAGTTCCGTGGCGTTGATGTTGCCGCCGCTCATTTCCAGAAAATGGGTGCCGGTTTTTTTCATAACGCCGGCCACCAGTTCATCCATGTTATTGATCTTGCTGACGGTGGTAATGGCATAGGTTCCATGGTGGGAACGGACAATCAGGGGCTGGGCCTCAAAATCGGAAATGCAGCCGATGCCCAGATTTCCCTTCATGTGATGCACGTCATCATCAAACTTGGTACGGAAAGGCGAATTCTCAATATTGTGGATGGACCGGTTAAAGCCATCCTCCCCGTACACCGCCAGGCCGGCCCGGCGGGTTCCCAGATGGGAATGGTAATCTGTGCCGAAAAACAGATCAAACACGCAATCTTCTTTGGATACAACGCCAAAATAACCGCTCATACAGAAAACCTCTCACTGTTTCTTTTGTGAAAAACGGGAAGCATTATGCCGCTTCATTGCAGAAAAGCCTGGACCGCCTCCGGACAAAAAAAGCAAATGCACTCCTTATTTTCAAAATTTACCTTAAATAATAGACAACAAACTGCCTTATTATTTTATCGCACAATGATAAAGACTGCAAGAAAAAAATAAAGAATCAAAGACAGGCAGCGATGCGTTGCCTGTCTCTGCTTCTTTGCAGCCTTTACACTCTTTATCTCCCCGGAATCAGGCGGAACACTATGGAATGCCCTGCTATCAACTGTGCATGATGGGCAAAGAACAGCGTGCCGTCTGCCGGCGCGCAGATCCTCTCCTGCACATCCGTGGTATACGGGTCAATGATCTCCGCCAGCAGATTTCCTTCCCTTACAAAATCCGCCGGATGATGGTAACGGATCAGGATCCCGCCTGTTTTATTATGGATGTTCACAAGGCTTTCTTCTTTTACTGTTTTCGTTTTGGAACTTTTCGGGAATTCACCGCCCGGCATGCCCTTCTCGGACAGGAACTGTTGCACGCTCTCTGGCCTTTTATGAGGCAGCATTCCCTTTTTCGCCAGAAAACACAGCACGCTGTCCGCCGCCATTTCCGCGCTTTCCTCATCAATGCGGTCCGTCGTGCGGGAATATACGGAGAAGGTCCGGGTTTCCCAAACCTGCCAGTTATAATTCAGCGTGGTCGTGTCATAGGGGTGCGGCTTTCGTATCACCAGGTAGGGAAGGCCGAAGTCCAGACCTTCTTCATTCTCCTGGTACCCCGTATCTACGATCCGCACATGAGGAACAAAGTCCCCGGGCAGATAAAAGCTGGCCAGGTGGACTCCCCATTTATATCCCTGCAGCGCTGTAAAGATCCTGTCTGCCAGGCGCTGAGTCGTCTCCCCCGCTCCATAGCCGGGGAACATGCGGTTGATGTCCGTATTGTCCAGCGGCCAGAACCGTTTGCTCACATTCATGGAAAACTGCCCCGCACAGGGAACTACCATCACGCCGCAGTCCGGCGCAAAAGCTCCCGCAGCTTCCAGTTCCGAAAATTTACGCACAAGGCGCGCCGCCGTGTACATCTGCTGCACTTCATCGCCCCGGATGGCACCCATCACAGCCAGTGTTTTTTTCCGTGAGCCGAAACGGTACCCATACACCGGAATGGGCTGACGGTACGGAAGCGCATCTATCGTAAATAATTTTACCCTTCTCATGGTTCGATGCCTCCCAGTATCCGGGCAATCAGCGAGCCTTCGTTGACCACCGGGTATTCACGCAGGGTGAAGACCATGCCGTCTACCGGGCTGAACAGTTCCTCTTTTGTGACCCCGTTCAGGGCATCGGCAATGAAACCCACAAGCTGTCCTTTTTTCACATACTCCCCGTGCATGACCTGAGGCATGAAAAAGCCGGATGCATCTGCATTGATAAAAGCCACGCTGCCGTCGGTACTGACCACCGGCTGCTTGACTTCCGGCGCCGGTTCCGTAAGCATGCCCAGATAGGACATAATAGACAAAATGCCCGTTATCAGCTGGTCCCCGTAACTCTGGGTGATGCGCATACCTACGCCCATCTCCACCACCAGGGTTTTCGTCTTCAGCATGTTCAGGCTGTAGGCCAGCGTGCTCTCCAGCACCGTAGCCGCACTGTGGATCCAGATAAAATCCATGTTCAGCAGTTTGGCCAGTGGCGTCAGCACCTTCGCCGTTTTTTCATTGATGCGCACCTGGGGAATCTCACGCAGGAAAATATTGCTGGCGTGGATATCGATGCACAGGTCCGCCCCTTTGATGTCACGGATGATGCCGTTGGCAATATATTCATACATGGTTTCACTGCGGCTGCCCGGGAAAATCCGGTTCATGTCCAGATCGAAGCCCGGAAGACCCCGGTAAATCGTGCTGATGCCCAGAGGGTTCAAGGCAGGATAAATATCCACCGTGCCCCGCAGCACATCTTTCTTTTCTTCCAGCACCCGGGCCAGCTGCCAGACGACGTACTGTCCTTCCAGTTCGTCGCCGTGAGTACCGGTGACGATGGAAAGCCGGCGGCTTTTCGGGTCAGCACCCGCAATGCGGTTTTTCTGAATGACAAGCGCCTCCCCTACAGGAAGAGGCGCTTTAATCACAGTCTCTGTCATGGGATCTCCTTACAGCTTGGTAATAGTTAAGCAAGCATTAACTAGTCTGTCACTTTCGTAAAAACTTTCTGTGTCTGCTCAGCCCAGCCTGAGAACACGCCCCGCTCCAACGGGCAGTCACTGTAATCACGGCCGATACAAAGCTTCAGATATTTTTCATCGGCCGGGCAGTTATGGGTGGGATCGATGCCGTACCACAGACCGTCCATCCAGATTTCCGTCCAGGCGTGGCTGGCTCCTTCCCCTACAAAGAGACCGCTGACATACCGGGCAGGCATTCCTGCCATACGGCACAACGTGATCAGCACATGGGCATAATCCTGGCACACGCCTTTCCCCGTGACAAATGCTTCGCCTGCCGTTGTCATCACATTGGTTTCACCGGGCGTGTATGTAAAATGCTCATTCACCTTCGCACAGAGAATTTGGGCTTTCTCTAACGCATTCATAGCGCTGAAACCTCCCGGTGCTCCCTGCACCGCACCGCCGTCCTGTGACTGAGCCTGCACCGCACCGCAGTCAGCGTCTTTCACAACGCTCTCGTAAAACGCTTCCAGCTCCGGCGTAACCTGGGTCAGGGGCGAAGCGTAGCGGTAAAACGGCGCCGCCTCTTCAGGCACACGCAGGGAATCGTCACGGTACGCCATCCCCTGCAGGGTGTAGCGGAAAGAATCGTGAGCCTCCACTACCCTGCCTGCGCGCACCACATTGCCGAAAGAGTCACGGCCTAATGAAGCCGCCCCGTCCGGATACACCGTCAGCGTATAAGAAAGGATGCTTTGCTCCGGGGCATCGGCAGGAATGCAGCGCAACAGAAAGTTATGTTCCGTCACAGAACCCGAAAAATTCAAAACCGTATCAAAATAAAAGGATAATTCACGACGCATGGGACACCTTCCTCTTCAGCCAGGCCCGTCAATTATTTGCGGTATATGCCGCGTCTGATTATTCTGCAGCAGGGCCTGCCGTTTTCTCCCTCACACTACAAACAGATTCTCCGCCGCGTCCAGCAGCTTCTTGCGTTCTTCCGGCGTTTCCGGATTCTTTGCGGACAGCAGCACCTGCAGCGAAGTATGGGACGGCTGCAACGACGTACGGTTCATCCGTTTCATCAGCTTACCGATTTCTGATTTCACCGAATCCAGATGCCAGCCCAGGCGCAGATATAAACTCAGTCTCTCCACGCCTGCGGCGCATTTGATAATATTGCGTACATTTTCGTCATCAATCATGTCATCGTAACTGCCCCGGAAGGCCATGATAAAATCGATGACACGCTGCAGCGGTAAGGTGGGGCTGTCGCTTTCCTCCGCGCTCTTCATCCCCATCACCGCCAGTTCCAGATAGGCCAGTGTGCGGCTGCCGATGATCTCGCGCAGCACCATGCCGTTACCCAGCATGGCGTCCGCCACCGTACGCAGGGAATCGGGGTTGTTTTTATCAAACACATAATTATGCATAAAATCTTTATCGTCTTTATAACAGCAGTCGATGCTCAGCTTCCGGCAAAAATCGGGATAATCGATCTCGCCGTCGATCATCACATCGTACCAGTCCCACAGGTAACTGAGGGTGGTAGACAGCCGCTCATAATAACGTCCCAGCCAGTAGAGACGGTTCAACTTGCTTACTGACAAACTATCCATGTGTCCTTGAAGCCTCCTCCCTGCGAAGAATTCACCACGAAGCTGTCCGGGTTCCGGGAGAACCGGGTCAGCCCGCTGGGCCATACCTGCACATTCTCACCGCTGAGCACGAACGCGCGCAGGTCCGCCTTGCGTTCCACCGTTTCGCCGTTATCCAGAATGGGCAGATCCTTAAAATCAATCACTTCCTGGGCGATAAAACGCCGCGGCGCGTTGAGAATTGTGTTCTTCAGGTCTTCCCGTTGTTCCTGTGTCAGGTTTTCGCCGAACACCACGCCGTAACCGCCCGCTTCCGCCACGTCCTTGATGACCAGACGGTGGATGTTGTCCAGGGTGTACTTGCGGTCTTCCTCATAATAGGGCAGATAGGTGGGCGCGTTCTTCAGGATCGCGTCCTCGCCCAGATAATACTTGACCATCTTCGGCACGAAATAGTAGATGCCCTTGTCATCCGCCACGCCGTTGCCGGGCGCGTTCATCACCGCCACGTTGCCTGCCCGGTACGCGTCCATCAGGTTGGGGATGCCGATCAGGGACGTGGGCTCGAAGCAGAGGGGATCCATGTATTCGTCACTGACCCGGCGGTATACCGCGCCTACCTTTACCGGATCCCGGCTGGTGCGGTAATACAGGGTCTGGTTTTCCACAAACAGGTCGTTGCTTTCCGCCAGCACCGCCCCTGCCTGTTCCGCCAGGTAAGAATGTTCAAAGTATGCCGCATTATACCGGCCCGGCGTAAAAATCACGTTGATGCCGCCGGTGTTCACATAATCCATGGTCCGTTTCAGCAGGGCGCCGTAATTCCGGTTGTCCCGGACGCGGTACCGCTTAAAGGTTTCCGGACTGCAGCGTCGGCACAGGGTTCGGGCAATCAGCGGATAGGACGCGCCGGAGGGGATCCGCAGGTTGTCCTCCAGAATATACCACTCGTTGTCCTTGCCTTCCACCAGGTCAATACCGGAAATATGGCTGTACACATCCTTGGAAGGCGTGATGCCCTCGCACTGGGCCAGATATCCGGGGGAACGGTATACAAACTCTTCCGGCACCATCCCGTCGCGCACGATCTTTTTGTCGTGATAGATGTCGTAGATGAATTTGTTCAGCGCTGTCACGCGCTGGATCAGGCCTTTTTCCAGCACCTCGTAATCTTTTTCCGGAATCTGCCGGGGGACCGGGTCAAAGGGGAACAGCCGCTCATTAAAGGTTCCGTCCTTGTAGATTCCGAATTTTACTCCGTACCGGGCCAGCTGTTCATTGATTTCTTTTGTGTGTGCCAACAGTGTTTTCATAAACAACCCCCCAAATAAAAAGCATGACAAAGAAAATCTCTCTGACTTCATTGTCATGCCTTGGATAACGACCGGATAAACTGCCGAAATGTTGAATTTTAACTGAATGCAATGACGTCATCGATGCAAATCATATTCCTACTGTAAATTATCGCAAGAGAACGTCAAAAAAGCAAGAGGAAAGCAACGGATTCGAAAATTTTTTTACTTATAATTTATCACATACAGTCCGATTAAACAGATTACCACACCCGCAACCTTGTTCCAGGCCAGGGGTTCCCGGTACAGCGCATACCCGACTGCCAGCAGAAAGCCTGCCAGGATGGCGCTCTGCACAATGAAAGCCGTGCTCACAGGCCAGCCTGCTTTGTAGGCATAGATCCAGCCCGCTTCCAGCCCCAGGATTACCAGGCCCAGCACAAAAGGCGCCCAATTCAGCCTGCCATACTCCTGTAAAAGATTCGCGCCGTTTCCCGTTACCAGGAACAGAAGACCGGAGGCCACTGCCCCCACCAGATAGGTCACGGTCAGGGACGCAAAGGCGTTCATGCCCGCCGGCACCTCCTTGGCACAGATCTGGTACAGCGTGTTGGAAAAGACCACCAGCGCGATAGGCCAAACATATGAGATCATTATTAATTCCTCCAAATTAGTGTGAGCAGGATTCTACGCTTTCGGCCGGACCCGTCCGCAATTGATGCAGAAAGGACCGGTATTCTGCTGCCCGCATTCACATTGCCAGAAACCGTCCGCGGCATTGCCGGAAGACGTACCGGCCGCATTATTTACGGCGCTGATCCATCTGGCGGCGGCTCTTTCATCCTGTTCCCTTTCCTTAAAAGAATCCGTAAAGATGTTTTTCCCGAAAGCGCCGGACAGATTACGGAAAAAATCAATGAACCATTCTTCATTAAAATATTTGTTGTTTTGCGGCGGAATCCCCGTGGCTGCAATGCGCTCACCGCCCGCGTACTGAACAATCAGATCCATGTGGTTTGCGGCTCCCGGAGAATGTACGGAATATCCGTCCAGCTGCGCCACGTCATGTTCCTTCAGAAGCCTGTCCAGGCGAGCCAGCGCAAAATGGTCCGCACCAAACTCTTCTTCCCTGTTATCGCTGTAACTGTGAAATTCGATGCGGCAGCGGGCGCCTTTGGATGTGCGGATCAGATGGAAACAGTAGTCCCCGGCAGGATACCATTTCATCTTTTCTTCGTTATCAAAAGGCGGAGAAAAATAAGAACAACGTAAATTGAAAACATCGATTTCCGTGGAACTGATTTCCACCGGCTTGTCATGTTTTACCGAGAGGTCCTTAATCACTGGCCGGAATACCGGAGGCTGATAATCCGGGTCGCGCGTTTCACGCGGATCCGGCATACCGCCCCGCGCCGGCAGTCCGTCGGACATCAGCGGCATATAACCGGCAGGAAGTTTCAAACACGGCAGCAGTTCCGCAGCCCTGAGCCTCATCTTCTTTTCCACGTTGATTGGTTCGATATTGACTTCCTGCATCTGCGTCGAACCGCAGTCCCGGCAAAATTTATCTCCCGGATTCAACTGACGTCCGCATTCCTTACAAAACACAGCAGTATTTGCGAAATTATCTTCCATGATGATCTGCTCCTGTCAGCCTGATACTTTAAGGAAACACTGATTAATTCGTCTGTACACTAAACGGTGCTTTTTGCGACTCACAAGTACATTTATATGTGCGCTTCTTCTTCTAATACTTCTATCAGAAAACTTACCGGGCGGAAGCCGTCGTTGCAGGAAATCATAGCCGATTTCGGATTCTTCATCCAGCCGTCATAAAAATTCTCTGCCCCGTGGGCCAGCGCCATCACAAAAGGAGACATGGTATCCCAGGCGCTTTCACACAAGCCCTCCGGTTTTTCCCAGCCGTTGGCGATGAACACCTGCCCTTCTTCCATATCGCAGGCGTGTTCCATCGGGTTCTCATATTTTTCCATTAAGTCTTTGTGGCAGATTTTACGGATTACCGTAATCTTAATTCTTTTCATTTTGTTTAACCTGATTATCCAAAAGCAAGAAGTTTATGAAATGCAAGAGATTCATCCGCTTTTCTAAAGAATCTTTTACTTTCTTAAGAATCTTTTACGCTCTTACTTCTTCTTCCCTCTGCTCTTTCCTTTTTTACATTTGTAACCAATTTGTTTCTTGCCGTTGAATTCGTAATTCTTCAATTCGTATTTTTCGGGGAACGCTTCTATCAGTTTGGATAATTTTTCAAAGCCAAAGTTACGCACGTCAAAGTCCGGTTTCGCCCGCCGGATAAACTGTCCGGCTGAAGCGATGTTCACATAGTTATCCGTATCGTCGTCATTGATCTGGAATTTATCAAAGGCGATGCGGAGCAGGTTGTGAATTTCGTTTATATTCTCATGCTTTTTCACTTTCGTTTTGCTGTTTTCGGTTACGCTTTCGGAAGCAGAAGGTTCTTCCGCCACAGCAGTTTCCTTCTCCACTCCGATATTTTCCAGGAAAATAAATTCGTCACAGCTGTTGCGGAAAGACTTGGGGGTTTTATTTTCGCCGATGCCGATAACATACACGCCGGATTCGTGGAGGCTGATGGCCAGCGGGGTATAGTCGCTGTCGCTGGCCACGATCACAAAGGCGTCATAGATTCCTTTGTGGAGCAGGTTGATGGCGTCGATGACCAGGGCAATGTCCGTAGCGTTCTTGCCGGACACATAATCAAACTGCTGCTCTGCTTTGATAGCGAGACGTTTCAGCTCGTTCTCCCAGTTTTTCAGAGCCTCTTTCTTCCAGTTGCCATAGGCCCGTTTCACCACAATGCGCCCGTACGTGGACACTTCCTGGATGACATTTTCTATTTTTGACAGCTGTGTATTGTCCGCATCAATCATAAGTACGATGCTTTTCAGCGTTTCCATGCAAACCTCCAAAAAAACAGTGATCATGAGCACCAGTAATATAGATAAATTATAGCATCTCAAATTTGATTTCACAACAAAACTATGATATTGTTTTTGTAACAGATACTGTATAGGATACGGATAAAATTTCAGGCGAGGAGGAACACACCATGGAAATCAATGCCCTCATGATGGACACCACCGACAACGTAGTCACCTGCGTGACCGAAGTTCCGGCAGGCAATCCGGCCGTTTACCGGAAGGGGGATGAAATCTGCTCAATTGTAGCGAAAGAGAATATTCCCTATTGCCACAAAATTGCGCTGACAGATATTCCCAAAGGCGGTCACGTCATTAAATACGGTGAAAGCCTGGGCACGGTATCGGAAGATATTCCCGCAGGCGGCTGGGTAGCGGACCACAATCTGTTCAGCGCGCCCCGGGATTACGACAGCGAGCTGGCGCCTGCAGATTTCCAGATGTGCGCCAGACAATCCGACGGCGCACCGGACCTGAAAGCATTTAAGTTCTGGGGTTACCGCCGGGCGGAAGGGCGTCCCGGCATCCGCAACCATGTGCTGATCCTTCCGGGCTGTGCCTGCGGCAGCGAAAGTTCCCGCATTGTGGCATCCCAGGTACGGGGAGCGGTTAATATTGTATTCAACACAGGCTGTTCTGATGTGACCGCCAACACCGAGATGAGCCAGAAAGTGTTAACCGGCTTCGCCTGCAATCCCAATGTGTACGGCGTGGTCATTATCGGTCTGGGCTGCGAAACAGTCCCCCACTACAAGCTCCGCGAAAAAATCCAGGCTATGACTTCCAAACCGGTTGTCTCCTTCGGCATCCAGGACGAAGGCGGCACCCTGAAGACGATTGAGAAAGCGGTCCGGGCTGCCCGGGATATGGCTGCCGAGGCCGCCATGCAGCAGAAAGAACTGTTTGACATTTCGGAATTCCTGATGGGCATCGAATGCGGTGGCTCCGATGCCACCTCCGGCATCGCCAGCAACCCGGCCGTCGGGGAACTCAGTGACATTCTGGTTGATATGGGCGCCACCACCATGATGAGCGAGTCCATTGAATGGATCGGCGGCGAGCACGTACTGGCCAAACGCGGCGCCAACAAAGAAATCCACGACCAGATTATTGAAGTCTGCCGGGCTTACGAAGAGCACCTGACCGCAGCGGGCCAGGACTGCCGCGCGGGCCAGCCCACACCGGGCAACAAGGCAGGCGGCCTGTCCACACTGGACGAAAAGAGCCTGGGCTGCATCCGCAAGGGCGGCACCCGTCCTGTCGTGGAAGTACTGGAGCAGGGAGTACCTCCGACCAAACGCGGTGCTGTCGTCATGGACACTGCAGGCTACGATATTTCTTCGGTGACAAGTATGGCTGCTGCCGGCTGCCAGGCTATCATCTTCACCACAGGCCGCGGCACCCCCACTGGCAATGCCATCGTACCGGTGTTAAAAGTTACGGCCAACGGGCGCACCTACCAGAAGATGGAGGACAACATGGACATCGACCTGAGCGCCATCGTCCGGGGTGAAAAGACCTATCAGGAAATGGGGCGGGAGATGGTGGATGCCATCCGTGATATCTGCAACGGCAAAATGACAAAAGCGGAAGCGTTCGGTTTCTCCGATATCGCCGTAGACCATGTGTGCCGGTTCGTGTGATATCTTAATTCATGTTACATCTGAATAAGCTAATCCCCGGAATCAGTTTGCTGAATCCGGGGATTTTGTTTTTTCAGATTTTAATTCTTTCTCTTTTATTTCCTGCATACAGCCTATTCTTCTTTATGATATAATTAAACCGGAGACAACGACACGGGCAACAAAAACGCAGTCAGACACTGTGGGTCCATTTTTGTCAGCTGGTAAGTATGTTTATGAGTATGTGAACAGGTATACGAAGGAGAGGGATTAGTAATGATCACGAAGGAAGAAATCAGAAAACTGGTGGAAGATTTTGTCGATACTTCCCCCGTAAACCGTATGGGCGAAGCCTTCGGTGAGGAAAAGATGTGGGATCATCCGCTGGTAGGTTTTGCCAACGGGGCGGACCCTATCTTCCGGGAATACAAAGCCCGGAACGGCTGCGGTACCACCCACTGGATGCCAGCGGAAATATTCAACAAACAGTTCCCCAACAGCCACGCCAGACCAGAGGAACTCACCATTGTCAGCTGGGTACTGCCCCAGACTGAAGCCACAAAAGCTTCCATGCGCTGTCAGGACAAATGGCCCAGTGAACGATGGGCCCGAGCCCGGGTAATCGGAGAACCCATCAATGACGAAGTACGCAAATATATGATCAGGATCCTGACTGACATGGGGTATGAGGTCATGGCACCGGTGCTGCATCCGGAGTGGACCCGGCTGGAAAATGAAGTGCAGACCTTTACGTCCAAATGGTCGGAACGCCACATAGCCCACGCTGCCGGACTGGGCACCTTCAGCTTCAGCGACGCGCTGATCACCCGCCGGGGCATCGCCCACCGGCTGGGCTCCATCATCATCAAATGTTATCTAGAACCGGATACACGTCCTTACAAAGGGCGCTTCGACTGGTGCCTCTACTATGCCAAAGGCACCTGCCTGCAGTGTATCAGGCGCTGTCCCGGCGAAAACGCCCTGACCCTGGAAAACGGCCATCTGAAACGCAACTGCAAGGCCTATTCCCATGGCAAGACGATTCCGTTTATCAAGGAACATTTCCACATTGACGGCTACGGCTGCGGCTTCTGCCAGACCGGTGTTCCCTGCGAAAGCCGTATTCCCGAAGGAATCGATTCGTAAGATAAGTATTAGTCAGCGTTCCTGAAATTGTCCGCGTTCAGCAGAGCGCCGGCAAACAGTTTCGCCCGTTCATACAGCGAGTCCGTCAGGATATATTCCCGCACGGTATGGTTCCACTCGCCCATTGTCCCGCAGGAGCACAGGCAGGGAACCCCCGCCATAGTTATGTATGCAGCGTCTGAACTGCCACCCAGCCGGCTCTGCCCGGTTTCCGCAAGGCCCATTTCCGCCGCCGCATCATGCAGATAATTCCAGAGCGCAAGGCCTCCCTCCGTGGTTTCAAAGACATGCATCACGTCAATGTATTCCATTTCGGTCGCCGTGCCTTCAATATATGTTTTTTTGCAGACCGCTTCCAGATTTTTTTTAGCTTTTTCCAGTTCTTCGTTCTTTTCAAAGCGCATATCCACTACTGCTTCGCATTTTGCGGGAACCGCGTTGAATATCGTGCCGCCGTTGATGGTACCGATGTTCATAGTGGTTCCCGCTTTTAAATCGGTAAGGTTATGAATGTCCACAACCTTGTAGGCCATTTCCGCGATAGCGCTGCGCCCTTTGGTAAAATCGTTGCCTGCGTGGGCCTCCACCCCGTGTACCGTAATGCGGCAGCGGGTGCCGCCTTTCCGGAACACGCAGATTTTATTGGAGATAAGACCCGTTTCCATATTGAAAGCACACAGGGTGCCTTTCGCCGCATCCTCCATTATTTCCGCCGCCCGGGAGCCCAGATGGTTGATTTCCTCGTCACCGGCAAGGATCAGCCGCACCGGCCGTTCCAATCCGGCCTGCACGGCTGCCCGGACCGCATACAGGGCAATCACGATGCCGCCTTTCATATCCAGGGTACCGGTACCGTAAATTTTACCCTCTTCAATACGGAAGGGATTCTGCGCCGACAACGCCCGGGGAAGGGCCGTGTCGTAATGACCGGAAAAAACCACCGGGGCTTTACCGGCCTGTCCGTCAAGGTCCGCGATGACCACCGGGGCATTGCCGTGCCCCACATCCATAGTTCTGACGGCAAAACCTTCCCTGCGCAACAGCCCGGTGACCCAGGCCGTGGCCGCGGGCATGACTTCCGGTTCGCGGCTGCAGGAGGGAATTTCCACAAACTCTTCAAGAAGACGGATCATTTCCGTTTTATGCAGATCGATATACTCGTTTATGCTTTGAATCTGTTGCTCTCTCATAGCATAACCTCCTTCCCTTCGGCACACGCAAATCAAGTTATAAAAAACCTGCTGCCTGTTTTAGCAAACAACAGCAGCAGGTCAACGTATCATCAGTCGTCAAAAGCGCCGGCCGGATACAGCGGGAAGCGGGAAATCAGCTCCTGAGTCTCTTTCCTGCAGGCGGCAAGTACCGCTTCGTCTTCCGGAGCTTCCGCCACTTTTTTCATAATATCGGCAATCTGGATAATCTCTTTTTCTCCCAGACCTCTCTGGGCGGTGGAGGTCAGGCCGATCCGCACGCCGCTGGTTACGAAAGGAGACGCCGGATCGTTGGGAATCTGGTTTTTATTAACGGTGATTCCGATGCTGTCCAATGCATTCTGGAAGGTCTTTCCGGTAATGTTTTTGGACCGAAGGTCCACCAGCAGCAGATGGTTGTCAGTGCCGCCGGACACGATGCGGAAGCCGCGTTCGCTCAGGGCTTTCGCCAGGGTCTTCGCGTTATCCAGAACCCGCTGCATAATGGCGCGGAATTCCGGGCTGGCCGCATACTTCAGGGACCAGATCTTGGCCGCCATGGTATGGAAATGCATGGAGCCCAGTGATCCCGGGAAGGTTCCCCTGTCTAATGTCTTGGCATGTTTTGCCTTGCAGAACACCATGCCGGACCGGGCGGAGCAGAACGTCTTGGTCGTGGAAGTGGTCACAAAATCCGCCCAGGGAATGGGACTGGGAATCAGTTTTGCAGCTACGAGACCGGCGATGTGGGCCATATCCACCATCAGGTAAGCGCCCACTTCTTCCGCGATTTTCGCCATTCTTTCGTAGTCAATCAGACGGGGATAGGCGCTGGCCCCCGCGATAATCATCTTGGGCCGGAACTCCTTCGCTTTGGCTTCCAGGGCATCGTAATCGATCTGTTCCGTTTCCGGATTGACACCGTAAAAATCATGATGGTAAATCTTGCTCACCCAGTTGGCGGAAGAACCGTGGGTCAGGTGACCGCCCTGGTCCAGACGCATGGCCAGGATCTTGTCACCGGGTTCCAGAACGGACGCGAACACGCTGTAGTTCGCAGTGGAACCGGAATAAGACTGCAGATTCACATGTTCTGCCCCGAACAGCTCTTTGGCCCGCTTCCAGCCGAGTTCTTCCAGTTTATCGGCCACTTCGGAACCGGCCTGGAACCGTTTGCCAGGCAGGCCTTCCAGTGTTTTATTGGTAAATACGGAACCGGAAAGCTCCATGACTTCCAGGGGTACGGTACTCTCCGAAGCGATCATTTCAATGTTCTTTTCCTGGCGATGCAGTTCCTCTACCACCAATTCATAGATTTCAGGATCAGATTGACGGGTATACTTGAGCATTTGATTTCCTCCTCAGAACTCTTTTGTAAAACCTTACTAATACATTATTTATTAATGAACTATTAATAAATCAATAAAATGGTAACACATCAAAAACGATTCGGCAATAAGCCTGTCGATTATTATTCAGATTCTATGCATGACTTCAATGAAATAATTGCCGTTCAATCCTGTTATTATTCCCACTGTTCTTATTCCCACTCTATAGTTGCCGGGGGCTTGCTGGTGATATCGTACACGATGCGGTTGACGCCGTCCACTTCGTTGACGATGCGCCTTGAGATTGTATCCAGCACGCTGTAGGGAATGTGGGCCCAGTCACTGGTCATGCCGTCGGTAGACAGCACTGCACGCAGCGCCACCGTATAACTGTATGTACGGCCGTCCCCCATGACTCCCACGCTGTGAATGTTGGGAAGGCAGGCAAAATACTGCCAGATGGTGCGGTCCAGCCTGGCATTGGCAATCTCTTCCCGGAAAATAGCGTCCGCCTCTCTGGTAATTTTCAGTTTTTCTTCCGTCACCTCGCCCAATACACGGATGGCAAGCCCCGGTCCCGGGAAGGGCTGCCGCCATACCAGGGCTTCAGGGATGCCAAGCTCGGTTCCTACGGCTCTTACTTCATCCTTAAATAATTCGCGCAGAGGTTCAATCAGCTGCAGATCCATATCTTCCGGCAGACCGCCCACATTGTGATGACTCTTGATGGTAGCGCTGGTGCCGGTGCCGCCGCTTTCCACCACATCCGGATAAATGGTCCCCTGTACCAGGAAGTCAACCTTCCCCAGCTTTTGTGATTCCTCATCAAACACGTGAATAAACTCGGCTCCGATGATTTTTCGTTTCTGCTCCGGTTCGGTGATGCCTTTCAGCTTGCCTAAAAAACGTTCCGCCGCGTTTATCCGGATGAAATTCATATCAAAAGTATCTTTGAATACCTTTTCTACCTGGTCCCCTTCGTCCTTGCGCAGGAGACCATGGTCCACAAAGATGCAGGTGAGCTGTTTGCCGATGGCTTTGTGTACCATGACTGCGGCCACCGAGGAATCCACGCCGCCGCTGAGGGCGCAAAGCACTTTTTTGTCTCCCACCTTTGCCCTGATTTCCGCTACTTTGCGCTCCACAAAAGATTTCATGGACCAGTCGCCTTTAAGGCCGCAGATTTCAAACAAAAAATTACTGATCATCTTTTTACCGAAGGGCGTGTGCTCCACTTCCGGATGGAACTGCACCCCGTAGAACTTTTTCTCCGGATTACCCACCGCGGCCGCCGGACAGTCACTGGTAACCGCCAGCACTTCAAAGCCTGCCGGGGGTTCCGACACAAAATCATTGTGGCTCATCCAGCAGATATTCTGATCTATCAGATTACGGAACAAGGGCGCATCGGTATCCAGTTCAATAGCAGTCTTCCCAAACTCCCGGGTATTGGCGGAAGAAACCTTTCCGCCCAGTGCCTGGCACATAAACTGATGGCCGTAACAAAGGCCCAGTACCGGGATACCCAGTTCAAAAATACCTTCGTCCGCTTTAGGAGCATTCTCCACGTATACGCTGGCCGGGCCCCCGGACAGAATAATGGCCGCCGGATGCATTTCTTTAATCTTTTCCAGCGGGCAATTGTAGGGAACAATCTCACAGTATACACAGCATTCCCGCACACGCCGGGCAATCAGCTGGGCGTATTGGGCGCCGAAGTCGATAACTATTACCAGTTCATGATTTTCTTTCATACTAAGCTTGCCTCCCTCCATTCAAAACAATACAAAACAAATCAACATAAAAAATATATCATATGTTAGTCGATTTTACAAAAAATTTTCCAAACGGATTTGACTTTCCGAACAACATCCGATAAAATTATTATACTAGAGTATATTAATTGTTTCTTGAGTTTCTTGGGAATTATTTTTATTATTGAGGGGCTGGCTATAATGAGAAGTACCGCAGAAAACCAAATTAAAATCCTATCCCGTAAAATCATGCATACGGTTTTTGTTGAAAACCGTCTGGATTATGTTTTTTCCCTGCTGTCCCCGGATATTTATTACCTGGGTTCCGGAAAATACATGCAGGCAGAAGGAAAGAAAAAAGTTGAATTTTTCCTCAACAAGGCATACAGAAATTTTTTTCCCTATACCATAACACAGGAAAAATATCTGGCCAAGCGCATTGGATGGCATCACTGGCTATGTGAAGCAATCGTTGACATGACTATGGAAACCACGGGAGCAAAACCCCATTCGGAATGCAGGCATGAAACTTTCCTGTTCCGCCGCGTCAAAGACGCAAAACCGGGCGAATGGGAACTGGTGCATGTACACACTTCTGTTGCCAGCGACAGAGTTTCTCCGGAGGAAATGCTGGCAATCCAGCAGGCTAACCGGACACGCCGAAACACGCATCTGTACGACGGTCTGACTGAACGTGAGAAAAAACTTGTGCAGATGCTGCGCAGCGGAATGCAGATAAGAGACATTGCCGCCGCTTTCGGTCTGGCGGAAATAACCATAAAAAAGGCTCTGGCCAAACTGTATCACAGATACAATGTAAAAAACCGCTCCCGTCTGTGCGCTTACTTCGATGTACAGGAAAATAATTTCTGATAACGATGCCTTATTAAATATCCGGATAACAGTAATATGGCTCACAAATAAATATCCACCGGCATAGCCGGTGGTTTTTCCTTTTCGGGCATAGCCCTAATGCTACCGGCAATGCACAAGTGCATAATTAATTGGCCTGCCAGCCATGCACGAGATTACTTGCTCCCCGTAAACGGGTCGCGAGGAT
>JAFQZL010000028.1 GCA_017405945.1 Acidaminococcaceae bacterium | reverse complement strand
GTCCATGGTGGCGTCCCAGAATACCACGTCGGCTTCCCGGTCTTCAAAGGCGGCGGCGGCGAAGCAGCGGTTGTGCCCGTCGCAGATGGGATAGACCTTCAGCCGGGCGAACTGGCCCGGCGCAACTTCCCGGAACCCTTCAGTGACGGTGTTTTCTGTCAGCGCCTGGGTCATCAGCGGCTCATCCGCAGCCCGGGTCATCTCTTCCGGTTCCGTGTTTTCCGAGCGGGTGAGGGGTTCCGCTTGGTCGAAGACGCTTAAAAAGCAAATCTCTCCTCCTGCTTTCGCTTTTCGTTTGCCCGACAGTTTCGCTGCAGAAGCGCAGAGTTGCCGGCTGCGGTCCAGAGGCAGGATCAGTGAAATCTTGGCCTGGGCCAGGTCGGCGGCCAGTCCCAGGTTGCTGCGCATGCCGTCCAGGATATCCCATTGTTCCTGTGTAAGTAATGAAGTCATACTGGTAATTCCATCCTGTCCAATGTTTTTATAAGGTTCGTTGTTTATATTATACCATAAATGTCGATGTCCCGGGGATGCCGACGAGTTTCATTCCCCGCACCAGAAGGGAAAAGGTTTTGGTTCCGGTATCTCCATCGGATAGTTATTGTCAAAGCAGCCGCTGCAGATGGGAAGACCCTTTACCATTTCCGGCAGGGCTTTCAGGTCCAGATAGCCCAGGGAATCCGCGCCCAGCATCCGGCAGATTCCGTCCATGGAAAGCCGGTTGGCGATCAGTTCCTCTTCAGAGGGGACGTCCGTGCCGAAATAGCAGGGGTGGCGGAAGGGCGGGGAACTGATGCGGACGTGAACTTCTGTGGCGCCGGCTTCTTTCAGCATCTGTACCAGGTTTTTCATGGTGGTGCCCCGGACGATGGAGTCATCCACCAGTACGATACGTTTCCCCTTTACCGCTGCGGCCAGCACGCTGAGCTTCAGGTGGACGCCGCTTTCCCGTTCGGCCTGGGAAGGCTTGATGAAGGTTCTGCCGATGTATGAGTTCTTATAAAATGCGAAGCCGAAAGGAATGCCTGACTCTAAGGCAAAGCCTTTGGCGGCAGGCAGCCCGGATTCCGGCACACCGGTCACCAGGTCGGCTGCTACGGGGTGGGACCGGGCCAGAGACCGTCCGGCGGCGATACGGGCGTCATATACGTTGATGCCGTCCAGCCTGCTGTCCAGTCGGGCAAAATAGATATATTCAAAGATGCAGTGGGCGCATCTTCCCGTTTGCAGGGAACGGTCCGATTCTATGCCTTTTTCCGACAGGGTTACCATTTCCCCCGGTTCCACATCGCGGATGAATTCCGCATCCACGGCGGACAGGGCGCAGCTTTCCGAAGCCAGTACGTACGCCTGGCCCCGTTTCCCAAGACAAAGAGGCTTTAAGCCGTAGGGGTCCCGCAGACCGATCAGTTTCTGGGGGCTCATGATGACCAGCGCATAAGACCCGGATAATTTCCGGGCGGTAGCCAGCACCGCTTCCTGTATCGTTTGGGTATGGACGCGTTCTCTGGCAAGGTAAAAGGCGATGACTTCCGAATCGGTGGTGGTGTGGAACACGGCGCCGTTCCGGACCAGCTCCCATTTCAGGCCGGCCGTGTTTACCAGGTTCCCGTTGTGGGCTAACGCCAGCGTCCCTTTTATATAGGAAATGGCCAGCGGCTGGGCGTTCTCCGGACGGGAACCGCCGGTGGTGGAGTAACGCACGTGCCCGATGCCCAGATTGCCCGGCAGGCTTTCCAGACTGTTTTCATGGAAGACTTCGCTGACCAGCCCGGCGTTCTTGCGGCAGTGATAATTCCCCACCGGCCCGCCCGTATCGGAGGTTACGATGCCGCAGGCTTCCTGTCCCCGGTGCTGCAGCGCCGTAAGCCCGTAATAGATGGAATGGGCTACACTGCCGCCCTCTGGATCCAAAATACCGAAAACGCCGCATTCTTCTTTCACTTTATCCATGTTGCACGCTTCTTTCTGTCCGAACCGTCCGTAGACTGACAGACTATCCGCCTTGCGGTTTCTGCTGCCTGCAGACGAATTAATCAGCATTTCCCAAAATAAAAAAGCAGGCAAAGACGCGAGGTCTTTGTCTGCTTTGACATCTACAACGTTACTTTACCACGGGGCATGCGAAAAGTCAAACTCTCTTTTACAGCGGATAATCCTGTAACGCATCGAAGCCCTCTTCCCCGGTGCGGATCTTGATCACGTTGTCAATCGTGGAAACAAAAATCTTCCCATCCCCGTATTTACCGGTGTAGAGAACCTGTTTGGCGACTTCGATGATAATACGGGGCGAGATGGCGGAGACCACGATGTCCAGACGGATTTTGGGAAGCAGGCGGGAAATGACGGAGGCGCCCCGGTACATTTCCGCATGGCCTTTCTGCAGGCCGTAGCCGTGTACTTCCGTTACCGTCATGCCGGTGATGCCGATCTTCTCCAGCGCATTTTTCAGAGGCAGGAACCGTTCTTTGGAAGTGATGATGGTGACTAACGAATAGGCATGCCCGTCGGGCGTGGCGGGATGCAGCCCGGGAACGGACGGCGCGGTTTCCCGCTGTGGGCTCAGAACCGGATCCGGTTTTGCGGGTATGGCCGATGTATCAAAGATATGTTCCGGCGCCGGCATGAAATCCGCGTAGGCAGAGGGAAGGCCGTGTTCTTCAAAGTCCAGCCCGGCAATTTCTTCTTTGGCTGTGACACGGAGGCCTACGGTGGTCTTGATTGTTTTAAATACGATGAAAGCTGCGACGGCTACGTACAGAATAACAGAGGCTACGCCGGTGACCTGTGTGATGAAGAAGTGCGGGTCGCCACAGTAGAGCCAGCCTTCTTTTTCCGCCAGTAATCCGGTCAGGATGGTTCCCAGGGCGCCGCAGACACCGTGCACGGAAATGGCGCCTACGGGGTCGTCGATCTTCAGTTTCTGGTCGATGAATTCAATGGAGCAGACAACGGTGATTCCGGCGATGATCCCAATCAGAAAGGCGCCGGGTACGGTCACGAGGTCACAGCCGGCTGTGATGGCGACCAGACCGGCCAATGCGCCGTTCAGGGTCATGGATACATCCGGTTTGCCGTAACGGAACCAGGTAAAAAACATCACGGTACAGGTCGCAATGGCAGCGGCCATGTTGGTGGTCATAAAAATATGGGCTGCGGACAGGATCGCCTCGTCCCCGGTCAGGCTGACAGTGGAGCAGCCGTTGAACCCGAACCAGGCAAACCAGAGGATAAATACCCCCAGTGTGGCAAGAGGCAGGCTGTGTCCGGGAATGGCGTTGACGGAACCGTCCGCGTTATATTTGCCGATGCGGGGACCCAGCAGGTACGCGCCGATGCAGGCGCATACGCCGCCTACCATGTGTACGGCGGTAGAACCGGCAAAATCGTGGAACCCCATCTGGGCCAGCCAGCCGCCGCCCCAAATCCAGTGTCCGGAAACGGGGTAGATGAATAAACTGATCAGAATGCTGTAAATGCAGTATGAAGAGAACTTGGTCCGCTCTGCCATAGAACCCGAGACTATGGTAGCCGCTGTGGCGCAAAAAACAGTCTGGAAAATGAGGAAAGCCATGACCGGATACCCCGCGTCTTCCCCCACCGTGAATTTCGTCACGAAAAAGTCCGGCGTTCCGATGAAGCCGCCGATGTCCGTGCCGAACATGAGCCCGAAGCCGACGATCCAGAAAGCCGGCGTACCCAATGCAAAATCCATGACGTTCTTCATGACGATATTACCGGCGTTTTTAGCCCGGGTCAAGCCTGTCTCGCACATGGCAAAGCCCGGCTGCATAAAAAATACCAGCGCGGCTCCCAGCAGCACCCAGACGGTGTCCGCGGAAGAATAACGCTGGGATAATGGATCCGCTGCAAAAGCGGAGACCGGTAATGTGGAAAGCCATGTGGCGGCAAAAAACGTTGCCGCTGTTTTTTTACAGAGTTTTTTCATACGGATCAAGCCCTTTCCCGG
Source organism: Acidaminococcaceae bacterium (assembly GCA_017405945.1). Classification (GTDB taxonomy): domain Bacteria; phylum Bacillota; class Negativicutes; order Acidaminococcales; family Acidaminococcaceae; genus Succiniclasticum. The sequence continues at coordinate 10,393 of JAFQZL010000028.1, read as the reverse complement.
TACGAAAAAAGGCGCCTGATTGTGAGCAGTTCACAATCAGACGCCGATGTCTCGTACGTGTTGATTTATAAATATGCAAAAGGTTTGCGCGCTGTTTCCTTTTGCAATTTACAGTTGCATAGTAACACTTTGCTTGAATTTCGTCAAGGAATTTTTAAAAACTGTATCAATAATTCTCTGCCTTAATCGCAAAGAAAAATCTGGGATGGGCGTATACGGGGCATTCTTTGTAAATTAAGGTTGAAACTAACTGTTGCATGTGGTAAAATATTATGTAATTTTGTGTGATTCTAAAGCTGAAAACACAACCTATATTAATGATAGTCGGAGGTGTATGATGACCGATATGATGGTGATGGCCAATGCTATATTGCCGTTTATACTGATGGCGGCCATTTTCTATTTTATGTTATGGCGTCCCCAGAAGCAGGAGCAGAAGAAGCGTAAGGAGATGCTGGACTCGCTGAAACGTGGTGACAAGATTATTACTATCGGTGGGATGTACGGCACGCTGACCAAGGTTGGTCCGACAAAAGTTAAGATCCGTCTTGCGGAAGGCATAGAGATTGATTTTGCCAGAACAGCGGTCAGCTGTTTACAGGATGCCGGCGCGGATATCCAGCCCGAAAATCTGGAAGCCTGATGAAGCAGTTACTGTTAAAAGAAGAAAAGCTTCGGGTACGGCGTGAGTTAAAAGAAACGGCGGTTGCTTTTTCAAAAAGTTATGTTTCAGAAGCCAGCCGTGAAGTTTGTGAAAAGGTGTTGCAGAGCGGCGAATTCCGGGAGGCTTCCGTTATTTTCGGGTACCTTTCGTTTCGCAATGAGATTTCTGTTGATGCGGTGCTTGAAGAAGCATTGCGTTTGGGAAAGATTGTTGCAGTTCCGTGGATCGTATCCCGGACAGAGATGAAGGCGGCCAGATTGGAAACACTGGAAAATTTGCCGACAGACCGTTATGGCATCCGGACAGCGCCGGAACCGGTTGCGCCCGTTAAACCGGAAACGATTGATCTGATTCTGGTACCCGGAGCAGGGTTTTCTGCCAGGGGTCACCGCATGGGACGGGGAGCCGGATTTTACGACCGGTTTCTTGCGCATGTCGGGGGGTTCAGATTAGGTATTACCTGCGACAGGCTTTTAAGGGACGAGATTCCTGTGGATGAGTATGACCAGCCGGTTGAGGCTTTAGTCACGGAAACGAAGTTCATTTGCTGCAAAGAAGTGTAATTAGGGATTAGAACCCGGTTCAATCACTGGTGTGAACTGTTTTTCCTTAACGCTTACATATGCGGTATGCAGTTGAGATAAAGTGTTACGACGGTAACAGATGAAAGGAGTAAAGTATTTTGAGATGGAATGAGTTAGGGAAGTTCCTGATTGTGGCGCTGGCCATTGTGGGCGGGTTTGTTATGTACATCCGGCCGCTGGCCAGTTCGGTCAAGCAGGGACTGGATCTGCAGGGCGGTACCCACGTTGTGTTACAGGCAGTGGATACGCCTCAGTTAAAAGTAAATGATGACGCGCTGGATCGTGCGACCCATATTATTGAACGCCGTGTGAATGCCCTGGGCCTGACGGAACCGGTGGTACAGCGCCAGGGCCGCGACCGCATCATCGTGGAGCTGCCGGGTGTAAAGGATCCGGAAAAAGCAATCAATATGCTGGGCAAAACTGCTATGCTGGAGTTCAAGGATCCCAACAACAAAACGGTGCTCACCGGTACGGATCTGAAGGACGCCAAGGCGGTGGTTGGCAATGGCAACCAGCCGCTGGTATCCATGGAGTTTTCCGATGAAGGCGGCCAGAAGTTTGCGGACGTGACGGCCCGCAACGTGGGCAAGCGGATCGCCATCACCCTGGACGGGGAAGTGCTGACCGCACCGGTGGTGCAGGAAGCCATTACCGGGGGCCGTGCCCAGATCACCGGCAACCGTTCCATGGAAGAAGCACAGCATCTGGCGATTTTGCTGCGCAGCGGTTCGTTGCCGGTTAAGTTGGAAATCATCGAGAACCGGACCGTGGGCCCGACCCTGGGGCAGGACTCCAAGGAAGCCAGCCAGAAGGCGTTCCTGATCGGTGTGGCCGGCGTGTTTGTGTTTATGATTCTGTTCTACCGTCTCAGCGGTGTCGTGGCGGACATTGCGCTGCTGCTGTATACCATGCTGCTGTTGCTGGTGATGCGTTACCTGAACGCGACGCTGACCCTGCCGGGCATGGCGGGCATCATCCTGTCCATCGGTATGGCTGTTGACGCCAACGTTCTGATCTTTGAACGCTTCAAGGAAGAAATCCGCACCGGCAAAACCCTGCGCAAGGCTATGGACAACGGGTTCGGCCGGGCGCTGGTGACCATTCTTGACTCTAACATTACGACCCTGATGGCCTGCGCGGTCCTGTTCTATTTAGGCACCGGCCCCATCAAAGGGTTTGCGGTAACGCTGTCCATCGGCGTTATCTTAAGTATGTTCTCGGCGGTAACGGTTACCAAATTTTTGCTGAAGTTCCTCATTGACGCCAACTTCACCAAGAGCCCGACAGCCTTTGGCATCTCCGCTCCGAAAACAGAGGAGGTGGCAAAATGAAAAACTTCTCTATAGTAAGAAACTGGAAAATTTTCTTTGCGATTACGATCATCGGGCTGATGATCGGTTACGGTTCCATGATCTTCCGGGGGTTCAATCTGGGTATTGATTTTACCGGCGGCAGCATCATGGACCTGAAGTTTGAAAAAGCAGTACAAGTTGCACAGGTTCGCGAAGTGCTGAGTCAGCATAATCTGGGCAGCGCCATCATCCAGCTGGAAAGCAGCGATTCCGCGGCGACGGAGTCCCAGGGCGTTCTGATCCGTACCCCGGTCATTGCGGACAACGACCGTACGAAAGTTATGCAGGATATGGAAAAATCACTGGGCAAGTTTGATATCCGCCGCGTGGAAAATGTCGGCGCTACGATTGGCGGCGAACTGATCCAGCAGGCGGCCATCGCCATCTTCCTGTCCTGGGTGCTGATGGTGTTGTATATTACCATCCGGTTCCAGCTGAATTTCGCGCTGGCAGCCATCATCGCACTGATTGTTGACGTATCCGTTACGCTGAGCTGGTTCTCCCTGCTGCAGCTGGAGATTGATTCCACATTCGTAGCAGCGCTGCTGACGGTAGTCGGTTACTCTGTCAACGGCACCATCGTTATCTTTGACCGTATCCGTGAAAACCTGAAAGTGCACCGTCGCACTGAAACCGTGACGGATATGATCGACAACAGTATCAAGTCCACGCTGACCCGTACCATTTACACGACGATCACCACTTTGTTTGCTATCGTGGCAATCTTCCTGTTTGGCGGCGAGACAATCCATAATTTCTCCTTCGCCATGCTGGTAGGCTGCTGCAGCGGCGCTTACACTTCCATTCTGCTGGCGGGAACCATCTGGCTGTTCCTGCAGCATAAAAAAGCAGGGGAATAATAAAAGTTTTTGTAAAATCGTTTTGCATAAAAAGCAAGGGAAAAAGCAATTTTTGTTCTAGAGTTTTGCAGTGATGTGTTTGATTTACGTTAGAAAAAGGGATGATGCCATCCCTTTTTCTTTTTGAAGTTCCTCTTAATGGAATAATTCAGGCAGGCACTTTTCACGCCTGCCTTTTTTGTTTATAATATATAATGTAGAAGTGTGAGATGTCATAAGTTTATTATACGTAAGTTTGTTACAGCTGCTTGTGACGGAGAATATGGAAATTGCCGATAACATGATGATTCCGGAAGAATCAGCGAGTCGTTGAAAGTAAGGAGGGTTTGCTTTGCGTAAGGTTTTGCTTTTATGTCTGTGTCTGGTGGTTTGTTTTTCTTTCAGCGCCTGCGGGAAAGAAACGGAAAAGAAACCGCTGCCCAAACCTGCGAAGGCTGTATTTGAAACCAGTATGGGTACATTTACCTGCCGGCTGGAAACAAAGCTGGCGCCGGTGACCACAGAAAATTTCATTAAACTGGCCAACAAAGGCTTTTATAATAACCTGATTTTCCACCGTGTGATAGACGGTTTTATGATTCAGGGGGGGTGCCCTGACGGGACCGGAACCGGCGGGCCCGGCTATACAATTAAAGATGAGTTCAGTTCGGAACTGCGCCACAGCGGACCGGGCATCCTGTCCATGGCCAATGCGGGGCCCAATACCGGCGGCAGTCAGTTTTTTATTACGTTAAAAGCTACGCCCTGGCTGGATAATCACCATGCTGTTTTTGGGCGCGTCAGCGAGGGCATGGATGTTGTGCAGAAGATAGGCCATACCAAAACGGATGCCGGCGACAGGCCGGTCGTGCCGGTTGTGATCCGCAAAGTGACCATCATTGAAGGGGAAGCGGCGAAGTGAGATAACATTGATGCAGCAAATCACCTGGAATGGCGGTAAGCATGCAGATGAATGATACAGTGTTTCCGATGTCGTATATTTAAGATAAGGTTAAGAATACGGAAAGCAAAGCAGTGAAAGGGGTTAAGCAATATTGTCTTTTTTATCAGACGAACATGTAATTGAAATCAATGACCAGCAGGAGATGATCGGTATCCTGGGAAGGAACGATGAGTTCCTGCGTCTGATCGATGCCAGCTTTGACGCAACGGTCATGGCCCGGGGCAACAAAATCATTTTCAGCGGCAGCGAAGAAGAAAACCAGAAACTGGAGCAGCTTTTTAAGGAACTGCTGTTCCTGTACCGGCAGGGCTTGCCGGTTACCAGCCATGACGTGCGTTACAGTATTTACATGGTGCAGGGTGGCGCGGTGGCCAAACTGCATAACATGTACGCGGAAACGCTGATCGTTACCTGGCGGGGGCATCAGATTAAAGCGAAAACGCTGGGCCAGTGGAATTATGTAAGGGCTATCAAAAATAATTTTATCACTTTCGGCATCGGCCCGGCCGGAACGGGAAAGACCTACCTTGCCGTAGCCATGGCAGTTACCGCACTGAAAAAACGGGAAGTGGAACGGATCATCCTGACCCGTCCCGCCGTGGAAGCCGGGGAAAAGCTGGGCTTTTTGCCGGGGGATATGCAGGAAAAAGTGGATCCGTACCTGCGCCCCTTATATGACGCCCTGTTTGATATGCTGGGCAGCGATACGGCACAGAAGTACCTGGAGCGCGGCACGATTGAAGTAGCGCCTTTGGCATACATGCGGGGTCGTACGCTGAACGGTTCGTTTATTATTCTCGATGAAGCGCAGAATACAACTCCCGAGCAGATGAAAATGATCCTGACACGTTTCGGGTTCGGTTCCCATATGGTTGTTACCGGCGACGTTACCCAGATAGATCTTCCTGCCGGCAGGAAAAGCGGACTGATCCATGCTGCCAAAGTATTAAGGGAGGTCCCCGGCATCAGTATTAATTATTTTGATGAAAAAGATGTGGTCCGCCATGAAATTGTCGGCGCCATTATCAAAGCCTATGAACAGTTTGAACAGAAGCCGGAAGAAAAGAAAACCGGGGAAACGGAGTGACGGTATGAAGATTATTTTCAGCGACGACCAGGACGAGGTAAAGGTCCCGAAGGAAGCTGTTGCTTTGCTGAAACAGGGGTTGCAGGCTGTGGCAAGACTGCATAAGCTGTCTGCAAAAACCGAGGTCAGCGTGTCTTTGGTGAATGATGAAGTAATCCATGTTTTGAATAAAGATTACCGGGGTATCGACCGGCCTACGGATGTCCTTTCATTTGCGCTGGACGAAGCGGAAGAGCCGCAGGAAATCGGAGGGCCGGAAACACATTTGCTGGGGGATATCATCATATCCGCGGAAACCGCCGTACGGCAGGGCAGGGAGTACGGGCACGGATTCAACCGTGAACTGGTGTATCTGGGAGTACACAGCCTGCTGCATCTTCTCGGATACGATCATATGAATAAAGAAGACAAAGCGGTGATGCGGCAGGAAGAAGAAAAGGCGCTGCAGATAATTCACCTGAGCCAGGCAGATTTGGACAGGAGCACAGGCAAAGAAGATCCGGATCATTTTGCGCTGGCTGTCGTGGACGCGGACCCGGAACAATCTGTGAAAAGGGGAAAACAAAAAGTTACTTCTGCTGAAAAGATAAAGCCGGTAAAGAACAGGAAGAAAAGTGATATTAACGATATGGAAGGGGAAAAAACGATGGGCCGTAAAAACGGTAAAGCAACGGACAAAACTATTAAGAAATTATTTAAGAAAGCCCTGAAGACCCGGGAAAACGCCTACGTTCCTTTCTCAAAGTTTAAAGTGGGAGCTGCAGTATTGACTAAGTCCGGAGATATTTTTACCGGATGCAATGTGGAGAATTCTTCGTTTGGCCTGACGGTATGCGCGGAGCGTGTGGCGATGTTCAACGCGGCAGCGGCCGGTGTCCGTCCCGGGGAAATCACGATGCTGCTGGTAGCGGCTGATACGGAAGATGTGACATCGCCCTGCGGCGCCTGCCGGCAGGTAATGGCGGAATTTGAGATTCCGGTAATTGTAATGGCAAATGTCCGCGGTGATATGAAGACGGTAAGTTTGGAAGAGCTGCTGCCGTTCAGCTTTAAAGCTGCGGATTTTACATGATGCTTTTTGTATTTGAGGAAGCCCGTTGAAGCATTTAATTTTGAAAGAATGGGTGTATATGCAGATTATTTTGCAGTACCGGCAGTAGGAAAAGTAAGGAGAGCTTTATGGGGGAAAACAAACATTATACAGGCTTTGCAGCGCTGGTAGGACGTCCGAATGTTGGCAAATCAACATTGATGAACGGGATGATCGGGGAAAAAATCTCTATTATGAGCGACCGTCCCCAGACGACCCGTAATAAAATCATGGGTATTCTGTCTGCAGACAACGCCCAGATCATGTTTCTGGATACGCCCGGTATCCACAAGCCGCTGCATAAGCTGGGAGAGTATATGAATCAGGCGGCCATCGGCACTTTAAACCAGGTGGATGTGGTTTTGTTTGTGGTTGACGCCTGTGAGAAAAAAGGGGCCGGGGAAAAATTTATCATTGAACATCTGAAAAAAATAAAGACTCCTGTACTGCTGGTAATCAATAAAATAGATAAGCTGGATGACAAGAGCCTGCTTTTCGGTATTGTGAACAGTTATAAGGACGATTTGAATTTTGCTGCGGTGATTCCTGTCAGCGCGCTGAATCACGACGGCTTTGAAGAATTACAGGAAGAAATTGTCAGGCATCTGCCGGAGGGCCCCGGCATGTTTCCGGAAGACGAACTGACCGACCAGCCCATGCGGCTGATTGCGGCGGAAATGATCCGGGAAAAAGTGCTGCGGCATACCCATGATGAAGTGCCCCATGCTATTGCTGTGGAAATCAATGAGTTCAAGGAACGTTCTAACGGGAGTGTTTTTATCCGGGCCACGATTTTTGTGGAGCGGGAATCGCAGAAAGGTATCGTCATCGGGGCAAAAGGGAATCTCCTGAAAAAGATTGGACAGGAGGCCCGGCGGGATATTGAGAGCCTGACGGGCGGCGGTGTATTCTTGGATTTGTGGGTAAAAGTACAGGCCGACTGGCGTAACAAATCCAAAATGCTGAAAGAATTCGGGTATAAGGAACCATAAGATGTTTATCCTGTTTCTGATTTTATTAAATGCGCTGTTTGTAGCGGCAGAAACTTCGCTGGCGCGGATCCGGCGCGCGCAGCTGCAGGAAATGCAGGAGCAGGGCGTTTCCGGTGCGGAAACGTTGCTGCATATTTTTGACCGGAAAAATCATTATATAAGCGCCCTGCAGATTGGCATCACCTGCATATCGCTGCTGCTGGGCTGGTACGGGGGACCGTTGCTGGCGGACTGGATGCTGAGACTGCCCGGCGTGAAGCAATGGATGACGGCAACAGTCCAGGCAGTGCAGACCCAGGTGTTTCCCTGGCTGCCGGATACCGCGTCGTCCCTCAGTCTGCTTTGCGCGTTCCTGATTTTGCTTTTACTTCTTGTTGTCGTCGGGGAACTGTTGCCCCGCATCATTGTCTGGGACAAGGTGGAAGAGGTCATCGTACATCTGGTGACCCCGTTGCGTGTCATGTATCTGCTTACCTGTCCGCTGGTGGGCGTCGCGTTTTGGATTGCCAGGGGTATCGCCAGGCTTTTTGGCGTAAAGTATACGCAGGAGGAAGACATTTCCCGAAGTGAAGAAGAACTGCGGCAGATTGTCAGCGCCAGTGAAAAGGAAGGGGAACTGGACCGCGGAGAGAGTGCTCTGATTGACAACGTGCTCGAGTTTAATGATACGGTAGCGCGGGAAGTGATGGTTCCCCGCCAGGACATGGTCTGCCTTTATGTTGACGACAGTCTGGAGGAAATCAGGGATGTGATCCGTTCCAGTCACCATACCCGTTTTCCGGTGTGTGAAGAGGACAAGGACCACGTTCTGGGGATTTTTCATGTAAGGGATTTCCTGAATGGGGACTTTTCCAAAAAGTTTGATATCCGTTCTCTCTTACGGAAAACCATCATGGTGCCGGAGGGCATGAACGCTTTACGGGTTTTGCAGGCTATGCAGAAACAGCGGGTCCATCTGGCGGTAGTTGTGGATGAATATGGCGGGACCGTCGGACTGGTCACACTGGAAGATCTGCTGGAAGAAATCGTGGGGGATATGGGAGATGAGTATGAGCCGGTAGAGCTTCCTGACATCATGCAACTGGCCAACGGGAGTTATGATATAGACGGGGAAATGCCGCTGGATGACGTCAGCGAGCTGCTGAATCTGCCGTTTGACGAGGAGGATGAAGACGATACGCTGGGCGGTTATATCTTCAGCCGGCTGGGAAGAAAGCCGGAAGAGGGTGACGAGGTCGAATGGAAAAACTGGACTTTCACGGTGCTGAAGATGGATCAGTTCCGTATCGAACGGGTAAAGGCGGAAAAAACAGAAGCGGAATAGTTATGCTGTCAACGCGTCAGAAATTATGGAAAGTTATCAGGATGAAATTTTGGTTTTACAAGTGAATAACTGGCAGACAGCGGATAAAAAAGTGGTTTGTTATTCCCGGGAGCACGGAAAGATTGTTTTTATGGCCTACGGAGCCCGGTATCCGAAAAGCGTGTCGGGTCGTTTGCTGCAGCCTTTTGCCTGTCTGGAAGCAGAGTTTTATCCGGGAAGCCGTGTAGATAAGCTTAAAACCTGTCAACTGGCGGCGTCCATGCCGCAAATGGGACTGGAACAGATGGCGTACGGGTTTCTTATGGCCGAGATGACAGAACGCCTGACGGAACAGGGGGAACCGTCTCCGGAAATTTATTTGCTGCTGCAGGATGCGCTGCGGCTGCTTGTAAAACGGAACCCGCGCCTGGCAGCACTGGCTTACCTGATCCAGCTTTTGGATCATTGCGGCATTGGTCCTGTGTACGAGGTGTGTGTGAACTGCAGCCGTCCGGCTGAAAAAGACGGCTGGTTCAGCGAGATGCAGGGCGGATTTATTTGTGAAGAATGTTGTTCCGGGCAGGAAAAAACGCCAGGCCTCCAGTCATTTCATGAGGAGACACGCAGATTGTGGCAGCAGCTGCGTATGCTGGACTTTGCAGAACCGGGACATTTTTCGGTAAAAGGCGCGGCGTTAATGGAACTGGAACAGATTTTGCACCGGTATCTGGTGTACCAGACGGAGCAGCCAATCAACAGTCTTTCATTTATACGGCAGATTGCGGGCGGGAAAATAGCAAGGCTGCCTTTTCTTGCAACATAAGTAAGGATTCGTTTCCCACTGGAAATTAATAAACCATTTGACAAAGCCGCCCGGACTTCATATAATATTGCGTAGCGATGACAAGACCAAGTATTCCGCCATCACAGCGAGCCGGGACAGTGCAAGCCGGCAACAGGAGGAAGAAGGCAGCTTTGAGCGAAACAAAATAACCATTGAGGCGGGTCACGTTTTTGTGATCAAGCAGGGTGGAACCGCGGAGATACTCCGTCCCTGTAACAAGTATTTGTTGCAAGGACGGATTTTTTATTTGCAGCAGGCGGCGCGCCCGGCAAAAAAATCGCGGCAGGATAAACAAACCCGCTTTGTAACATAATCAAGGAGGAAAAAATGGATTTTCAGCAAATGGTTTTAACACTGCAAAAATTCTGGTCTGAGCAGGACTGCATTCTGGCTCAGCCCTATGACATGGAAAAAGGCGCAGGCACCATGAACCCGTTGACATTTTTGCGGGTCCTGGGACCGGAACCCTGGCGTGTGGCGTATGTGGAACCCTCCCGCCGTCCGGCGGACGGACGCTACGGCGACAACCCCAACCGCCTGTTCCAGCATCATCAGTATCAGGTCATTATCAAACCGTCTCCGGCCAACATTCAGGACCTGTACCTGCAGAGTCTGGCCGCGTTAGGATTTAAAGCGGAAGAACACGACATCCGTTTCGTAGAAGACAACTG
>JAFQZL010000027.1 GCA_017405945.1 Acidaminococcaceae bacterium | reverse complement strand
GTCAATGCCGTACTTTTTAAACAGCGCTGTAACTTCACTGCTTCCATCGCTGGCCAACGCAGATACCAGGTGGCCTACCGTCACATTGCCCTGCCCCGCTTTCCGGAGCACGATGCCGTTCACCCTGGCAAAATCCGAGCTCATGAGCAGCTGCCGGTCCTGTCCTTTTACGGACGGAATACGGCTGACAATGGCACGGGCCTCGCCGGCAAATGTATTTTCATCTACTTTAAACGTCTGCAGCAAAAACTTGAAGAAGTCATCGCTGCACAGTGCCAGCAAGAGATGCGCGCTGGTCACTTCCTGGTTGTAATTCATCAAAGCCTGCTGCTGTGCCGCTTCAATGATGGCTTTTACTTCATCCGTGTAGTTTTCGTTCATAGTGATCACTCCAATCTTCGACTAAATCTATTCTTATTTTAATTTCTAACCATATTAAAAAGTTTCTGGCTGAAACTGCTTTTTCTAAAAAACTTTGGCGTATTGCACTTTAATTTATATAAACATGAGAAAATACGTTGCTTTTATGTTATAATTAATTGTTACAAATACTCACCATTTATTATTTCAGTTTTGTGAGGGAATATCATGAGAACTAACGTCATCGCCTACCGTCTTTTTGACGTAGCCGACGAAATCAACCTTGACCAGGTTCAGGCAATCTGGCACAGCCGCAACAAAATCTCATCCCGCCTGCGTCTGGACCGCATTTCAACCAAGTCCATCACCTTCCACGACCCGCCTGTACTGGTGGAGTTAGGTTATCATGAAATGGTCATCGGCGGCGTGGAATACCTGGTAGAGGTAAAAGCCCGCATCCAGGATCTGGGTGTTATCTGTATCCTCTTCAACATTCCGCCGGAGGAAGACATTTCCTATAAAGAATATCTGAATCTTGTTCTTGCCGTGGAAGAACTTCCCGATGAAGATTTCCGCAAGTTCCTGGATGCCACCATGGAGACCATCGGTCCGGCCTGCACCAACCAGAATATTTCTGGTTTCGATGAAGACTTTGTAGTGTATTATTTCCAGGATCCCATTCCCCCGGACTGGGATATAGTGCCTTTCCTGCTGAAGGATCCGGCCCCTGTCAATGAGGAGACCCGGGAAACCGCGCTGGCCAACCGTTTCTCCTATGCAGACGATATGGCCTGGCTGGCCTGGGACAGCGCCGTGGTATACGACCCTTCCGGCAGTATGGATATTCCTGACCTGCTGGAATTCGCCAATGCCCAGTATCTGGAGCTGCGGTATTACGATAACTTCCTGAACCACGCCATCGACAAGGCCTATGATGTCATTGACGATAAGGCCAATCTCAAAAACATTGATGTGCTGAGCAGCATCCGGGATGAACTGCTGGAGACCATGGCCGATGTAAGCAGCCTTACCAGCAACATCACCAACGCGTTGCTGGTGACGGAAGATATTTTCTATGCCAAAGTTTATACCCGTTACATGAAGCTGCTGAAAGCGTCTGTGTGGCAGGAGAATATCGAACTGAAGATGCAGGTGCTGCAACGCTGCTACAACATGCTGAACGAAACCGTTACCAGCCACCACATGGAACAGATGCGCAAGTACAACATCACGCTTCTGGCCGTTATTGCCATCATCTTGCTGGGAATAGCAATCTTTAAGTAATTATTAGCAGTCTCGCCGCAGGAGTGCTAACGCGTCCCTAAAATAAAAGGCATGGACAAGAGCTCCCAACATCGGGGGCTCTTTTCGTTTGCCTAGTATCATTATAATATATAAAGTCAAAAAGTCAAATGTTTTTTTCTTTTTTGTTTACTTTTTGCAAATTGTTCACAAACTACATTTTAACCGTCTTCAACCATTTCGCAAATGCTTTGTTCACAGCTTTACGTGCCATTAACTGTTCCGCAGCCAAATCGCCCAGAAGGTAGCCGCCCTGCCGCGCTGCCAGCACCGTATTGGCCTTCAGCAGTTCTGCTGGAACGGACTTCCCAAGGCTGTTGACGGTAAAGAGTTCCTCTATGGCTTCCCCCAGTTTCTCCAGCTTCTTTCTGCTTTCTTTGCTCAGGTCTGTAAGTTTGCTGCTTTCATTGGCAGTCACCAGATAATAAAACTCTTTGCCAAGACGGGTCACGGTTACATAACCGGGCTCTTTCAGCGGAATCTTTCTGCCTTTTTTCTCCTGTGCGTGATTACCAACTGCCATAGCGCCGGCCTTTTCTGTTTCTGCTTCTCTTTCCCTGTACATTGCGTCTTCAATTTTATCCAGGATATCTTTCACACGCACCTGCAGCAGCTGCCCTGCCTGCAGATATTCTTCTGCCTTCCAGCCGGCGTTTTCCATAGCCGCCCACAGGGAAAAAACAATGCCTGAATAGGTTCCCCGTTCCACCTGCATCTGGATCTCGTCACCAATGTCTTCCACGCGGTTTTCCAGAAGGCGCGTAACCTTGTCAGCGCCGAGACGTCCGTCAGCCAGCTTAAACAGAGATTGCCAGCGTCGCAGCAGAGCCTTGGTATCACGCAGTCTGTACAAGGGGCGCAGTGCACCCTGGAGATTAGCCTGCATCCCTGCGCTGCCGTCCATCAGCGGCTGCAGCCAGTACAAAGCTTCCTGCATCCGTTCAAAATAAGGCAGGAAGATACGGTCTGCTTCGGTCTGGAGTTTTCCGCAGTCCGCAAACACGTTCTGTTCTTCCATGACCGCCGTGCCATATTGGTAAAACTGTTTTTTATATTCTTCGCAATAATCTTTATCCCAGTCAATATCCTGCAGAGGACTGGTTCCTTCCGGTTCCAGCTTATCCAGGAGAGCCAGCCCCCGGGCATATTTGCTCCGGGACTCCGTAAACACCGGTACTTCCGCAGCAATCTTTGCAGTATAGGCCAAAAGATCAGCCAGAGAACCTTCCTTTAACTCCAGCTCAACTTCGTCAATGGTTTCCTTCTTTCCTCCGGCTGAGATGAAACCCTGGTCGATAGCCATCTCTACCAGGGTTTCTTTCGTAATCTGCAGCAGACGGATTTCCCGTTTCACCCGCACGGTAAACAGCTTTTCAATCTGTGCCGTACCCAGAATGGCATCAAAATCCACCTGCAGACCGCTGTCCTTAAATACGGACAAATCCGGTTTGGCATTTTTTACGGCCACGTTGTATTCCTGGCGGGCGGAAAGACCCCCTGCCTCGGACCGGCCCAGCTTGACGGTCGCTTCAAACTTCTTCCCGTTCTGCCGCACACGGTACGCAATGCCTGCCTGCCGCAACAGAAGATCGCGGGTATCAAAATAAGTGTTAACCAGCTTCACCGTTTTGTGACTGCCTTTTTTTGTCTTTTTTGCAACCAGGGAAGAAGCCGTAAGTGTCTTAACATTTTTTTTGGCAATTAATAATTTGATTTCCGTTTCTACATTGTTTTGCATGTTACGCCCCCATAACACAATAACTTTATTTATACAGACACAGCACAACTGAAAGCTACTTTTCTTTCTGCTCAGCAGATTTTAACAGTTTCCTTTCACCGCCAAAACACCAGAAGACGAACGGGACCCCGAACGCGATAATCAGCAGGCACACGGAAAAAACAAAACCGGAATTTCCACCCAGGGCATCCCCTAATACATTGTAAGCCACTGCGCCCGGCAGGATGCCCAGCAGTGTAGTAACTGCAAAGGTAATAAAACGCATTTTTGTACAGCCCGCTACCAGACTGATTACATCGTAAGGGAACAACGGTACCGTACGCAGCCACAACATGCGCCGGAAATTTTTCGCATTGTCCGAAAGGTACTGATGGATACGCCCGCCCCATTTGCCGCCGTGCAAATCCAGAAATTCACTGCCTATACCCGAACGGGCCATATAAAACAGCAGGATCGCGCTGCCTAACCCGCCCGCCGTCAGGCAGGGGATCCCGATTACCGGCGGAAACAGGATTCCGGCCGCCACATTCAGTATGAGGCTGGGAAACAGCAGCAAAGGCCGCACGGTGTACAACATAACATACGCCGCCGGCCCCCACACGCCGAAACCCATCACCCACTGGCGGACATCTTCCACAGATTTGGGATGGAACACGCCCGGCAGATACCAGAGCGCGGCAATGAAACAGATATATACAACCAGCAGAATCGCACGGCGATGGACACTTAAAAAGCGAAATATATGATTCATAAACTCTTTTATTCTTTAATAACTGTACGTTTCTCTCAACAAATATAACTCTGTGTTTAGTATTTTACCAAATTTTTATATAAAAAACTATACGCAAAAAAAGCCTCAAACTAAAAAAGCGCAGCTGCATTATCTGTTTGCAAACCGCGCTTTTTTATTTCGGCCACAAAATAATTTACTTTTTCTTTTTCCCCAGATACGCTTCTTTGATTTCTTCATTCTCCAGCAGTTCTTTGCCACTGCCTTCCATCATAATCCGCCCTGTCTCCAGCACGTAGGCATGATGGGCCACTTTCAGCGCCATATTGGCGTTCTGTTCGACCAAAAGCACCGTAGTGCCGTTTTCGTTGATGGAACGGATTATGTTGAAAATTTCCTTGATAACCAGAGGAGCAAGACCCAATGACGGCTCGTCCATCATCATCAGTTTGGGGCGGCTCATCAGGGCGCGCCCCAGAGCCAGCATCTGCTGTTCCCCGCCGGACAGGGTGCCGGCCATCTGCCAGTTCCGTTCTTCCAGACGGGGGAAAATCTCATAGATACGTTTGATATCTGCGGTGATACCGTCTTCGTCTTTGCGCATGTACGCACCGATGCGCAGATTTTCCAATACCGTCAGATTGGGGAAAACGCGCCGTCCTTCCGGCACCAGGGTCAGCCCTTTGGAAACAATCTGCTGGCTGTTCAGTCCGGTGAGTTTGTCGCCGTTATATTCCACACTGCCGCTTTTTGCTTTTACCAGACCGATGATGCTGCGCAACAGTGTACTTTTCCCGGCGCCGTTGGCGCCGATCAGGGTCACGATTTTCCCGTCAGGGACATCGAGGGAGATGCCCTTCAGTGCTTCAATACCGCCGTAGGCGACTACCAAATCTCTGACTTTAAGCATCTTCATCCTCCCCTAAGTACGCCTTGATGACGCGTTCATTATTCTGGATCTCCGTCGGGTTCCCCGTCGCAATGGTATTCCCGAAATCCAGCACATAGATACGGTCGGAAATTTCCATGACCAGATCCATGTGGTGCTCAATCATAAAAATCGTCAGATTAAACCGGTCCCTGATCTGGCGGATAAAATCCGTCAGTTCCGACGTTTCTTTCGGGTTCATGCCGGCCGCCGGTTCGTCCAGTAACAGCAACTGAGGTTTGGTAGCCAGCGCACGGACGATTTCCAGATAACGCTGTTTACCGTAAGGAAGGCTGCTGGCCTTTTCGTTCCGCACATCCCAAAGATTAACCTCTTTCAGCAGTCTTTCCACGTCGGCCCGCATGGCTTCTTCTTCTTTTTTATAGCCGGGAAGGCGCAGCGTGGCTGCCACGAAACTGGATTTCAGATGCAGGTGTTTGGCGATAAGCACATTCTCATATACGCTCAAATCCTTGAACAGGCGGATATTCTGGAAGGTACGGGCAATGCCCATCTTGGCGATATCACTGGGCTTCTTGCCTGTAATATCTGCCTCGCTGCCTTCGGCAGGCGAATAAATGACACGGCCCTTCGTAGGCGTATATACGCCGGTAATGTCGTTGAACGCCGTAGTCTTGCCGGCGCCATTGGGACCGATCAGCGCGATGATCTCGTGTTCCTTTACCACAATATTCAGATCGTTGACAGCGATAACGCCGCCAAACTGCATGGTAACGTGCTCAGTTCTCAATACGGTTCGGATCATTTACCCTGCACCCCCTTTTTCCGGAAGCCCGCCAGCGGGTGCTTTACAAAATTCAGAATTTTTTCCCATGTCAGTTCATTGGTGCCCATGATGCCGTGGCGCCAGAATAGGACACAGATCATCAGCAGGATAGAGAATACCACCATACGCAGGCCCGGGCGGAACAGCGGGATGGCAACACCCATGATTTCCAGGGGTTCGTCAAACAGGCGGAGATATTCCAGCCCTGCAGTAACGATAATGGCACCAAACATGCTGCCGGTGATGGAACCCATGCCGCCCAGTACGATGATCAGCAGGAAATTATACGTAATAGTAAACAAGAAATTCTTAGGGTCTACCGTGCCCAACAGGGCGCCGTAAAGACCGCCGCCGATGCCGGCAAAGAACGCGCTGACCATAAAGGCCAGGTTTTTGTGATAGAACAGGCCAATGCCCATGGCCTCTGCCGCAATCTCGTCCTCACGGATAGCTTTAAACGCACGGCCGTAAGAAGAATTCAGAAGCAGCGTGATGATGATATAGGAAATCGCCGTCACCAGGAAGATATACCGCACGTCGTTCAGGGGCGGGATGTTCTTGATGCCCAGCGCCCCATTGGTAATGGATGTAGCGTTGGTAATAACGATACGGATGATCTCCGAAAAGCCCAGGGTGGCAATCGCCAGATAGTCGCCCCGCAGCCGCAACACCGGCGTACCGATAAGACCGGCCACCACTGCCGCCAGTACACCGCCCAGAATCAGGGCCAGCCACAGCGGAATATAAATGTTGACCAGCCAGGGATGCATGGGTGTCGCGTAAAACACGTCGGCCCGCAGGTTGACAGGAACCGTAAAAATACCCACCATATAAGCGCCGATGGCCATGAAGCCCGCCTGCCCCAGGGAAAACTGCCCGGCAAAGCCGTTGGTGATGTTCATGGACAGACCGATGATGGCGTAAATCAGACACAGGTTGATGATACGCCGGACATAGGAGTCGATCTCCGTCTGGGCGAAGCAGGCCACACCGAAAAGAACGACCAGAGCAACCAGGGTGAGCATGATATTGCGTTTGTCTTTGTTCATGATTACACCTTCTCCGTCGTTTTTTCGCCTAATAAACCGGTAGGTTTATAGAATAAAATCCAAATCAGCATAAGGAACGCAAAAGCGTCGCGGTAACCCGAGAACTGCGGGAAAAACGCTACGATCAGGATTTCCCCGAGACCCAGGATAAAGCCGCCGATGACCGCGCCCTTAATGTTGCCGATGCCGCCGATAACCGCCGCGATAAAGCACTTCAGGCCGGGCATTACACCTAAATACGGCGTAATGCCGGGGTAACGGATGCCCCACATGATGGCGCCGATGGCCGCCAGGGAGGAACCGATGGCAAAGGTAATGGAAATGATATTGTCAATGTTCACGCCCATGACCCGGGCAATCTCATAGTCTTTGGACACGGCCCGCATAGCCATACCGGTCTTGGTATGGTTAACAATGTGCAGCAAAACCGTCAGACAGACGACCGTAACGATGGGAATAAACAGACAGATGGCCTGGATCTGTACCCCTCCCACGGAAATCATGCTGGACAGGAACGGGATATCCGGAAAATGCAGAGGCCGGCCGGTAAATACATAGGTAGCCAGGTTCTCCAGCAGGAACGATGCGCCGATAGCCGAAATCAGCACGGAATTCTTGGGAGCATCCCGCAGCGGACGGTAGGCAGCGCGCTCAATCGTTACACCCAAAAGGGCCGTCAGGGCAATTGTCAGGACAAATGTCAGATACCAGGGTATGTGGAACGTTGTTATGCCGAATAACGCAAAATAGCAGGCCATCATAACGATATCCGCATGGGCGAAGTTGATCATCAGCAGTATGCCGTACACCATCGTGTAACCGATGGCGATAAGGGCATACAGACTCCCCAGGGAGATACCATTGACCATATGCTGGGCCAAGCCTACCGCAGTCATATTTGTGATAGCTTGAAAAATCTCCATGTGTGCAGCACCTCAGATAAAATGGTAGCGCGCCGTGCATACGCTGCGACTTGAGCCTGCGTTCCGCTGCGCGCCTCAGATAAAAAATAATTGCTTCCTTTCCGACGGAAAGGAAGCAATCTAAACTTTACTGTGCTTTCAGGTCTTCCGGATTAACAGTCTTCAGATACGTAAACTTTCCGTTTTTAATAGTTTTAACAACTGCAGATTTGATGGGATCGCCGTCAGCATTCAGCGTTGTCTTGCCGGTAGCGGTTTCCAGATCTTTGGTAGCTGCGATAGCGTCGCGAATCTTCTGGCTGTCGTCAGTTCCTGCTTTTTCCATGGCTGCCAGCGCAATCAGGTAGCAGTCATAAGCCATAGCAGTCAGACCGCCGGGCTGCTCGCCCTTATATTCCTTGGCATAAGCTTCCAGGAATTTCTTGGCTTCCGGAGTTGCTGCATTGGTGCTGTCGAAGAAGCTGGAGAATTCAACACCTTCAACATCCTTGCCGCCTACGTTCAGGAAGTCCTGGGTTTCCCAGGAGTCGCCGCCCATGAAGGGGATCGTCATACCTAACTGACGAGCCTGCTTAACCAGCAACGCGGATTCGGTGAAGTTGCCGGGCGCAAATACCATGTCAGGATTCTTGGCTTTCAGATTGGTGAGCTGGGCGCTGAAATCTTTGTCGCCGGTCTGATAGTTGGCGATTTCCACGATGCTGTCCGGACCGGCCAGCTTTTTAAAAGCATCGATGAAGAATTTTGCCAGGCCAACGGAGTAGTCATTAGATACTTCCTGTACGATGGCTACTTTCCTGGCGCCTTTGCTGAATGCGTAGTTCGCCATAACAGTGCCCTGGAACGGGTCGATGAAGCAGGCGCGGAAGTAGTAATCATTACCTTTGGTTACCTGCGGATTGGTGCAGCTTGTGCCGATAGCGGGCACCTTTGCTTCTTTTACGATGTTACCGGCAGCCATAGCCAGGGAAGAGCCGTAGGTGCCCAGGATAACTTTAACTTTGTCTTTTTCAATCAGGCGGGCCGCAACGTTAGCGGACTCAGCCTTGTCGGATTTGTTATCGGCAATGACCAGTTCGATCTTTTTGCCCTTAACTTCCGGATGCAGTTTATTAGCCAGTTTGATACCGCGGATTTCCAGTTCGCCGCCGCCTGCGTTATCGCCGGTCAGGGGCAGGAATACGCCGACTTTTACAGTAGCGGCTGCCGCCGGTTTTTTCTCTTCGGCTTTCTTTTTATCTCCGCCGCCGCAACCTGCAACCAGGCTCAGGGCTACTGCAGAAGCTAAAAAGGCAGAAACAAATTTTTTCATTTTCATATAAAATACTCCTCCTTCATGTTTGGATGACTATCCGGGAGACCCTGAAAAGCCGGCAGGGATAAACCCGCCTTATTCAGCGCCCCTTTTGACATATGAGTATTATAGCATTTTTCCCTTTCTATGGCAACTCCCGGTAAACTGTAATAAAATATTCATTAAATTTATGGTTTGCTTTCTTTTTCATTCAATGAAACAACGGCTGTCTTTTATATTCTTCTTTAACAAACAAGAATCTCCTATAGAAATACATCACAAACCACCCGGTACATACTTGTCTATTGTGAAAGGACAAAAAACTTTCGTCACTTTTTGAATATCCGGTTTGCATAATCAACGGCAGCCACTGCGTCCGGCGCATAACCGTCCGCACCTATAGTACCCGCGTATTCCTTTGTCATGACGGCACCGCCCACCAGAATCTTTGTGTTTGTTTTCCGGCGCAGTGCGTTGATAGTTTCTTCCATAGCGGCAACGGTAGTCGTCATCAGGGCCGTAAGGCCCACCAGCCGGGCCTGATGTTTTTCAACTGCTTCCACTACCATTTCGGCAGGTACGTCTTTCCCCAGGTCAACCACATGGTAACCGTAATTCTCCCACAATACCTTTACGATATTCTTTCCAATGTCATGGATATCGCCTTTCACTACCGCCAGCACGATAGTATCACCCCGGGTCTCACTGTTCTGCGTACCATTCTGCATTTGCTTTTTCAGCTCGTCAAAAGCCGCCTTGGCCGCATCCGCCGCCATCAGGAGCTGAGGCAGGAACAGCGTTTTTTTACCGAAGCCCTCGCCTACGGTATTCAATGCCGGAATAATAAACCCGTTGATGATTTCCAGCGGTGTTTTATTCTCTTCCAGCAGTTTCTTCGCAACGCCGCCGCTCTGTTCCGTCAATCCTTTCACGATGGCGTCATACAGCGTGTACTCCGAAACTGCAACCATGGTTTTTGTTTTCGGCGCATTGGCGTAACGGGTTACAAATTCCTTACAGCCTTCATCAACGCCGCTCAGGGCGCAATAAGCGTGACAGGCTTCCATCATGCGTTCGCTCTGCGGGTTCATGATGGCAGAGGAAAGTCCTGCCGCCAGAGACATAGCGAAGAACGCGCTGTTCACTGCGTCCCGGTTAGGCAGTCCGAAAGAGATGTTGGATACCCCCATGACAGTGTGGATACCTTTTGATTTCAGGGTTCTGATCACCGCCAGATCAATGGCAGGATTGCGGTTGTCAGTACTTACCGCCAGGGCCAGGGGATCAATGATGATATCTTTCTCTTTGATACCGTATTCCGCTGCCGTTTGGATAATTTTATCAGCAATGGCCAGACGGCCTTCTGCCGTATCCGGAATACCGGTTTCATCCAGACACAGCCCAACTACGGCCGCGCCGTACTTTTTGGCCAGAGGAAATACCTTCGCCATGGATTCCGGTTTGCCGTTAACGGAATTCAGCAATGGCTTGCCATTATACAAACGTAAGGCTTTTTCCATGGCCTCGTAATTCGATGTGTCGATTTCCAGCGGCACCGGTGTGACAGCCTGCAGGGAAGTCACTGCCTTGCACAGGGTTTCTGTTTCATTTAAACCGGGCAGGCCGGTGTTCACGTCCAAAACGTGGGCGCCGTTCTCCAGCTGCTCCAGACCCAGACGGCAGATATAATCCATATCCCCGTTACGCAGGGCTTCTTTTAATACAGGTTTGCCTGTAGGGTTGATCCGTTCCCCGATCAGCACCGGTTCCTTACCAAAAAACACCGGCGCGCCGTACCCGGTGACGGCGGTTACGGTATTTTTCTTCTCTGCATTATTTGTTGCCGCAGTTGCGTTCAAAGCAACAGGCTTCAGGCCTTTGGTCCGTTCTGCTACAAGGCGGATGTAGCCGGGATCCGTACCGCAGCACCCCCCCAGCACCGTGCAGCCTTCCCGGTACACGTCCAGCATATACTCCGCAAACTCTTCCGGACCGGTAGTAAAAACAGTCTTGCCGTTTTGTTCTGTCGGCAGCCCCGCATTAGGATTTGCAATGATGGGCAGATCGGTAACGGAACGGGCACGGGGCAGCAGTTTCGCAACAAGGTCCGGCCCCAGGCCGCAGTTAAAGCCCACGGCATCCACACCTAATCCGTCTGCCATCAGCACAGCCG
This sequence comes from Acidaminococcaceae bacterium, assembly GCA_017405945.1. Taxonomy (GTDB): domain Bacteria; phylum Bacillota; class Negativicutes; order Acidaminococcales; family Acidaminococcaceae; genus Succiniclasticum. The sequence continues at coordinate 32,594 of JAFQZL010000027.1, read as the reverse complement.
TTTCCACATCGGCGCCGTTCAGCAGCTTGCCGTCCTTATCAAACGTAAATGTTACGAAGACGGGCAAGTCACTGTTTTCCTTTGCGGCAAGGATAGCTGCCCTGGCCTCATAGGTGTCGCTCATGGTTTCTACAAGAATCAGATCTGCTCCTGCTTTCATTCCGGCCCGGACAATTTCCGCATATAAAGAAACCGCTTCTTCAAACTGCAGATCTCCGTAAGGCGCCAGCAGTTTACCGGTGGGACCCAGGTCCAGGGCGGTGAACTTTTTCTCTTCCGGCACTTCCGGAACGGAAGCAAACGCCCGCCTCGCATTTTCAAAAGCTGCCAGCACCACGTCTTCCACAGAATAACCGGAATCCTGCATCTTCAGCGCATTGGCACCGAACGTATTGGATTTCAAAATATTGGCGCCGGCGCGGACATAGCTGGCGTGAATGTCTGCCACAACATCACCGTGGGTGATGTTCCACACCTCCGGCAATTCGCCGGGCTTTAAGCCGGCAGCCTGCAGGCGCGTACCCATGGCGCCGTCAAAATATAATAATTCTTTACCTAAATAATCAAGGACAGGCATACTGCTTCCTCCTCATGGAATTAGTAAGGAAACGATTTTTAATTCATTATTTTGCGATAACGACTACTAAATCTGATTATGGATAACATTAAAAACTATTTTTGCCTGAACTCGCAGTCTGTTTTACCGCAGCGCAGACATTTATTGTCAGGATTTGAAAAAAGGTTGTGTCTTTCCGTTACTTTTCGGTTGCAGTTAAAATCTTCTAAAGGATTCTCTTCGATATCTATTCTTTCAGATTCTTCTTTTGCCGTGGCATCTGTAATCGCCATCACTGCGGTCACGGATTTCACCGGCGCCATCATACAGCTCTCTGTTAACGTAAGACCGATGGTGTGGGCGCAGTCCAGCACCGGGAACAGTATTCTCTGTTCCTCCAGGGGCCAGTCCGCATAGCCAGGAGAGAAGCGCCACTTCAAATGCTTTCCTTCAGGAAGCTGTTTTTGCAGTTTTGCGCAGCAGTTATCGCAGTATGTTTCGATAAGCGCTGCCGCCACAGCCTGCCCGGCCCCGGCTTCCGCTACGCTGGTCAGCGCCATGCGCCGCAAAGCACTATCCACCCTGCTCCCCAGCGTTGCTCCAAACAGGAACAGTTCCTTCGCTTCCCCCACGTACCGGGCCAGGGCTTTGCTGCGGAACACAGTACCATTGTCCAGCAAAACAAGGGAGGGTGAAGTACCGTTCCTTTCAATGCCAATGCGGCATCCAAACCGCTTCACAGTATACCGGGGCTGCAACTCTCTTTTTAGTTTCTGATATGCAACATCAATCGCGGCCTCAGCCTGCGCATCACCCGGTTGCGCACGGAAGTAGCGAAGGGCTTCTTTTTTATTGAAAAAAATAATATCGTTTGACATAGTATTAATAGTGTACTGCAATTCATGGTATGCCCCAGCGTGGGCTTTTGAATAAGCGAAGCGTGCACACCCGCAGGGCGCGAGGAACTGTTCATTAAGGAAGGTCAAACAGGCCACGCAACAATACTACACACATAACAACGCGACGCGGGTTAAGCCCGAAGCGTTAGCGGAGCGCTATGAAGAAGCCACCGCTGGGGCCCTGTCATAAAATGATAGTCGTTGACGTGTTTGCTATGTCTTTTCCTAACAAAACAATTACAAATTATTTTACGATGCAGGAAAGATTCTGCAATATCCCGCCAATGATCTCCGGCCGGTTCATCGTATAAATGTGCACATCCATGAATCCGTTAGCCAGCAGATCCAGCACCTGAGCCGTGGCGTAATTGATCCCCGCCTGCTTCATGGCCTCCGGATCGTCCCCATACTTTTCTACGATAGCCCGGAAACGCAACGGCAGCTTAGTGCCACTCAGCTTACAGATATGCTGTATCTGCTTCGCATTGGTAACAGGCATCACCCCGGGCACCACCGGTACCGTAATACCGTGGGCCAGGAGCCGGTACATATAATTATACATGGTATCATTATCAAAGAACATCTGGGTCACAAGAAACTCTACGCCGCTGTCTACCTTGATTTTCAGTTTCTCAATGTCGTCGTTCAGCCCTGCGCTTTCCGGATGACCTTCCGGGTAGCAGGCGCCGCCAACACAGAAATTTTCAAACGATTTGATTTTCTTTGCCAGATCACTGGCATGTTTATACTCCGCATGCTCCAGCGTCATCCCGTCCGGCAGGTCGCCACGCAGCGCCAGAATATTATCTATACCCTTATCTTTCAGCTGCCCCAGCACCGTTTCAATCCGCTGTTCGTCAGCATTGATGCAGGTCAGGTGAGCCATGGAAGGCACGCCGCAATTGTGCACCTCCGCCGCAACGGCGACCGCTTCTCCCGCATTGGAACCGCCGGCGCCGTAGGTTACGCTGATAAATGACGGTTTCTGCTGCGCAATCGTATCAACGATCTCCAGTGCATTGGCCAGCTGGCTTCCCTGTTTCGGTGGAAACAGTTCGCAGGATACGCCCGGTTTCGTTCCTTTTAAAAGGTTTATAATCTTCATCGTGATGCCCTTCTTTCTGAAATCATGATTTGCAGTGATATCATTACAATTTTAGCAGAAACCTTATTATTTTTCGAATAACTGTGTAAGATATTTTTCTAACAATAAAATTTGTTAACGAACTGTATCAAATATAACACCTTTCAGGCATAATAAAAGTGCCGGACTTACCGTTCTCACGACATTTCTGTAAAGAAAACGGTTCAATCCGGCACTCTGTTTCCGCAAATTCAGATTATCAGATCTGACCAATCGCTTTCAGAATCAGCTGGGCGATGATGGCGGAACCGATATAGGTACCGACGAATACCACACAGCTTACCACGACGATACGCCAGCTGCTTTCCGCAAATACGTCAAGATCTTTGCAGATAGCGACACCGGCATAGGCCAGGATTGGGGTGCACAGCTGCATAAAACCAACCTTGGATACCGCTGCCGAGATGGCTGCCGCACAGGGCACTCCGGGAACGGTCAGGATACAACCGATGGTTACCACGTAGGCAACGCCGGGGATGCCGCCGGGGATCACTTTGCCCAGCCAGATACCCAAAAAGGCCAGGGCAATCAGGAACAGCATGCCGGGAATGGCTTCCACAAAACCGTTTTTCGTTCCCACTACGTTAGCAACTAATGAAAGGAAGCCGCAAATCAATAAAACACCTAAGGTTTCACTCATCTTCATTTTGCTTCACCTTCCTTTCCTTCTTCCAGATTCCTAACAACAGGGGGCTCCGGATCCACACCGTACTTCATGCGGTAGGATTTTCTGTACAGCCATTCTGCAAAAGGCAGGGCCATCCAGATACTCATGTACAAACCGTCCAGGCCGGACAGCATGTTGGAGGCTGCGCCGAAAGCTGCTATCTGGTCTGCCATCTGGGGGAACATAGCCGACAGGGAACCTACTGCCGCGGTCATCATACTGGCGGAGCCTACACCGGCAGCCATAGCCAGGGCATAGGGATGGAAAGGCAGATACGCCGCCGCCAGGCTGGCCATCAGACCGAAGAAAATGGTACCGATAACCGTGCCGCAGATGTAAACACCCATAACGCCGCGGCCTTCTGCCCCGTCCAGGCCGAACCGTTCGCCGATGAGGGCTACGTTAGGTTCGCGGGCTACGGAGTGGGCAGCGCCGATAGCTTCCCGCTTCAGTCCTACAAACACTGCCAGGGGGACACCGATGATGATAGTGCCCAGGTTACCGAATTCCTGCAGGATCAGGGCTGGAGAAGCCGCCAGAATCTTCGGCAGGCTGGGGCCTACCAGGGTACCGTACCTGGCCATTAGCAGCATCAGGGTAACGCCTAACAGGGAGCTGGCTGTTCTGACGTTCTTTTCACTGGAGATCTTGGTAAACCGGGGCGCTGTCGCCACGCCCATCAGCAACGCATACATCATGGGCAGCAGCACGATTTTGCCGACACCCACCGTGATGGAAATGTTGCCGATTTTTTCCGCCACAACGATCAGGATGAGAACGATGAGGTGGAGACGGAAATCTTTCATTTCACTCACTTCCTTAATAAAATTTTATAATTACGGAGAAACTAAAAAACAACATTATATAATAACACAATGAATTCTGTTTCTCCGGAATTATTATGGATAAGAATTTACAGGCCGGGCTTTTTCAAAGCGTAAGGCTGGTTGAAAAAATAATGTTTCAAGGCCGAAAATTTTATTTAGAAAAATAGGAATCGCACTTGGCAATGTATTCTTCTCTGGTCAGCAGCGGTTTGTTATCCGCAATGATCTTTTTCGCGCAGGCTGCGTCATCGTACAGAAGATCCACAATCATGCGGGCAAAAGCTTTGGCCGGCGTAATCACCGCTGCGTCAAAATCCGTCACGGTAAAGTCTTTTGTGTGCAGGGCCCCGTCAGTACCACCGATGAAAGGATGGATAGCCGGCATGAGATGAGACACATCCCCCATATCAGTAGAGGCGCTGAAGTGACCGGAGTCCACAATCTCCGTTTCCGGAGAAAACTCTTTCACGTTTGCCACGAACAGGTCATTCATCTCTTTGCAGCAGTGAAGAGGCAGCATACCCGGCAGGGTCTCCACAATGGTTTGGGCGCCCACGGCGTCCCCGCCGGCTTTCAGGGCCGCATCCACCCGTTTGTGGGTGTTGTCAATGGCTTCCATGGTAGCGGCACGTACATAAAGTTCCATACGCACATCTGCCGGCACATTGTTCACCAGGTCGCCGCCTTTGGTGATGATGGGGTGTACCCGGATGATGTCCTGCTCACGGAAGGTCTCCCGCAGGGCGTTGATGCCCATGAGGCCCAGGCAGGCCGCGTTCAGGGCATTGATTCCTTCGTGAGGGGCGTTGGCTGCATGGGCAGACTTGCCGATATACTGCACGGTCTTGCCCACAAACCCGTTGCTGGAACTGCCGATGGCCACCGCCTTCTGGGGCATGTTGGCCTGGGAGTGCATCATCATGGCCATGTCGATATCATCAAAGTGGCCTTCGTAAATGAGCTGGCCCTTGCCACAGATATAATGCAACTTCCCCTGCTCCCGCAGGCTCTTCCGGTAGGTGATTTCCACATATTCCTCAGCGGGAACGGAGAAAAACACGGCATCGCCTGCAAGGTCCTTCATTACACCGGATTTGATGATCCCGGTGCAGGCTGCCAGCATTACAGAGGTCTGGAGGAAATGGCCGCAGGTGTGGGCCGCCCCTGTAAAAGGATCCGCTTTGGGACTGTCCGGGGTGCCGATAGCATCCAGTTCCGCCAGCACCGCCACGGAAGGTCCGGGCTTACCGCCTTTGATCCGGCTTTTGACACCGGTGAGGGCCAGACCGGTCTGAGGATCCAGCCCTAAGGAACGCATATAGTCTTCTACTTTTTTCGCCGTTTTGGTTTCCTTAAAGCCGAGCTCCGGTTCGCTTTCAATGCACAGGGCCAGCTTTTCGATGTCAGCCTTTGCCGCATCAATGGCACTGCAGACCGCAGCTTTCAACGCTTCTTTATCCATGGGAATCAGCTCCTTTGAATTATGATTCAATCCGTGTTAACCTGTACAGCAGTTCTCTTCTGAATCGTTTCTCCGTACAAAATTACAGCCTGATCAGGTCTGCAAAATCATTCAGCGAAATATCATACACTTCCATTTTTACTGTTCCGGATTGCCGGTTTACAGCGGGCTGATTTGAGCCATCGGCAACGGTTTTATCCGTGGTTTCTTTTGTTTTTGCAGCATCCCCGGCAACAGACGCCGATTTCGTTTCAGATGTTTCTGAATACAGAATGATACCCAGATTATAATGATCGTCCACATAGAAATCTTCCTGACCAGTAATCGAAACCGGGGCAGGTTCCGGAACATTCTTTCCTTTAATATGCCGGATAAGGCGGGCCCTGCCCTTCTGCTGATACCCGATCAGTGTCTGTAAACGGGCAGGGTAATCTGCTTCCGAATCAAACAGTTCTTTCAATTCCATCAAATGCCCGTCTTTCAAATCAAAATTCATCGCTTTCCAGACAACCACATTCGCTGAGCCGCCTGTATACGTTTTCGTTTTAAGAATCACAGAATAAAATGTGTCTTTAGCAGTCTTGACTTCATATTCATTTTGTACATACCAGGAAGCGGTCACTCTTCCCTCTGTATTCTTATCAACAATCTTTTTGTCTGTATATTTGACCAGATCCGTATTATAATGCAACATATCACTTAATTCCCGGGGTTCCTGGTGGGTACTTTCAAAAGTCTCTGTTTCCTGTTGGGACAAAATCTGCTTCATCTGTGAATTCACATACGACAACACAGCCTGATTTACCATGTCGTCTATATGTTTTCCGCCGACGGAACCGGAAATATACGGTACTGCTACATTGACAATTCCTGACCTTGTCCGGTTCTCTTTCACCGACAGTTCGGCTGCCATAACAGGGAATGCCATAAAAGCCAGAACCGCAACCATAGATAACAAAGCCGTAATTCTTTTTGCCGTTAACATTTTAACACCCTCTCACAAATCCGCACGAGTCATTATTTATACGCGCATATCACATTAAATTATAATCATATTAATTTAATATGTGATTCACATTATTTTAGATTATAACACAAAGTGCCCGCAAAATAAATTCCTGACGCAATTATATACATAATTGTTCCGTTAAAACAAAAAAGACAGGTTGTAAACCTGTCCTGCGTTTATGTTTTAAATTGGTGGGCGCTAACGGGATCGAACCGCTGACATTCTGCTTGTAAGGCAGACGCTCTCCCAGCTGAGCTAAGCGCCCAAAAAAAAATATGGTGACCGGTAGCGGATTCGAACCGCTGATACCGCCGTGAAAGGGCGGTGTCTTAACCGCTTGACCAACCGGCCACATTGGCTCCACCAGTAGGGCTCGAACCTACAACCCTTCGGTTAACAGCCGAATGCTCTACCATTGAGCTATGGTGGAATTAGCTTGCAGTCTCAACGACTACGTGAGTTATATTACCACAATCACAAGACCTTGTCAACAACTTTTTTATTAATTTTCCGCCAATACTTTCACCACAATTTTCTGCACGTTGCAGCCCTCGTGTGCTGCATGGCATCCGGGACGGTGCAGCTCCCAGGGAAAGAAAATGGCAAAGACACCGCCGCCCAGCGTAACGCAGTCCTTCTCTCCGGCATCCGCATAGAACAGCAGGTCACGGTCTTTCGCGTAATCTTCTATGATTTTATGTGTATCTGCTTTGGCCGTGTAATAAATCTTTTCCGTGCCTTCCCCCAGATACTGTACATCAATGTAGACATTATGGCTTTCCGGTTTTTTGCTGTCCTTTGTCTCTGTGGCATAACGATTTACCTGGACAAAAACCCTGTCCCCATCCAGATTATATTTCCCGTTTTCAACTTTTGTAAAATCCGTTTCCGCAATATACCGCAGGGCTGTTCCCAACCGTTCGGATACGTAAGGCAAAAGTTTTGCAATGTCCTTTTTGTTGCCGGTGATCATGATGGTACCCCCTATCCTTGTTTTTTCTATTTTACCACAAAAATCTTCTGTACAAAACCTTAATACATAAGGTAGAATAGGATATATTTTTCTGTGCCTGCGCACAGGCAACAGCAGTGACCGTTTGTTTTTTGCAGTTTTAGTATCATTTCAGGAGATAACCATGAGTTTTTTAACTGTAAGTCATGTAAGCCATTCTTTCGGCGGGCGCCAGATACTGGAAGATGTTTCCTTCAAACTGGAAAAAGGGGAACACATCGGCCTGGTGGGCGCAAACGGGGAAGGCAAATCCACTTTTTTTAATCTGATCACCAACAACCTGCTGCCTGATGACGGGCAGATCACCTGGCCCGGCAAGGTCAAGGTAGGCTATCTGGATCAGATGAGCAGCCTGGAAAACGGCAAGACCATCCGGGACGTGCTCCGCACTGCTTTCAATGAAGACTTTGCCGCCGAGCAGGAAATGCTGGAACTGTACGACAAGATGGCAGAGGCGGATGAAGATACCATGAACAAAATGCTGGCACGGGTGGGGGAAATCCAGAGCCGCCTGGAGCACAGCGGTTTTTACTCCCTGGACAGCCAGATTGAAGACTTTGCCAATGGTCTGGGCCTGGGAGACATCGGCCTGGACAGGGATGTGGCGGAGCTTTCCGGCGGACAGCGCAACAAGGTACTATTGGCCAAACTGTTGCTGCAGGATTCAGACATTCTCTTGTTGGACGAGCCAACTAACTATCTGGATGTGGAGCATATCCGCTGGCTTACCCGCTTCCTGCAAAATTTCGAAAACGCTTTCATCCTCATCTCCCATGACGTAGCCTTTTTAAATGATGTAGCCAACGTGATTTATCATCTGGAAGGCTGTCAGCTGACCCGCTACACCGGTAACTATGACAAATTTCAGGAACTGTACCAGATCCACAAGGCCCAGCTGGAAGCCGCTTACGTGCGGCAACAGCAGGAAGTGGCAAAACTGGAAGACTTCATAGCCCGGAACAAAGCAAGAGTAGCTACCACCGGCATGGCCCGGAGCCGGCAACGCCAGCTGGACAAGATGGAAATGATTGAAAAGCCTTCAGAACGGCCCAAGCCGCGCTTCCGTTTCCAGCCGGGGCGTACCCCGGGACGTTTTCTGGCAGAGGCGGAGAATCTGGTTCTGGGTTATGACAGCGCCCTGACCCGTCCTGTCTCTTTCAAGCTGGAACGAAACAAAAAAGTAGCCGTTCGTGGCGTCAACGGTCTGGGCAAAACCACGCTGCTGAAAACAATTCTGGGTATGATCCCACCCTTTGCCGGGACGATACGACGGGGAGATTTTCTGCAGCCAGGATACTTTGAACAGGAAGAACGTGTCAAAAATGAAAAAACCGCCCTGGAAGACGTATGGGATGTCTATCCCGGTCTTACCAACGCGGAAGTTCGCGCCGCTTTGGCAGGCTGCGGCCTGACCAATGAGCACATTACCACCAAGGTCTTCGTGCTCAGTGGCGGCGAAGCAGCCAAAGTGCGACTCTGTAAACTGATGTTACAGGAAGTCAACTGGCTGGTGCTGGACGAACCCACCAACCATCTGGATGTGGAAGCCAAAGAGGAACTGAAAAAAGCCATTATCGAATTCAAAGGTTCTGTGCTTCTCGTTTCACACGAACCGGAATTCTATGAGGACTGGATTGATGAGGTCTGGAACATAGAAGACTGGACGACGAAGATTATATAAAAACTAATCACATAAAAGAAAGCGGCTGGAGAAGACATAAGCAAAACATCGGAAAAGATTGCTACATTTCATGAGATGAAATGTGCCGTCGTGGCGAGACTGCCTGAGGGGCGAAGCCCCGAGTTTCGAAGCCACAGGCACATGAGTCCGTGAAATATCAATCATTTTCGGTTTTGCGATGTCTTCTCCGGCCGTTTGTATTTATGTAATTACTTAATTCAATACTTACAGTTCCGTCACCCACAGCCCGTGGAGATTGCAGTACGCAAACACTGCCACCGGTTTGTCACCGTCTACCAGGGCAAACTGCGCTTCGGGTTTGTCATCAATGGTGAGAGCCCGGCGCTGCCCGCCTTTTTGTGTCTGAAGATAGATCCAGCTGATATGATGGGCTGCCGTCATGGGATGTTCCGCGCTGCCGATCTTAACAGAAACAATAGATTCCGCCACGTTCACCACAGGCACATGTTTCTCCCGGGAAGCGTCTACGCTGTTGGCCCGCATCATTTCCAGGGGTTCGCCGTCGCAAGTCAACCCTGTGGGAGAACCTTCCACCAGACCAACGATTGTACCGCATTTACGGCAACTGTAAAACCTTGAATCCATAGCGATCCCTCCTTAGCATAACTGTTAACAAATCAAGAATGATTCTTAATTAACGTTTAAAAATATTATACACCATAGCTCATAACTATGTCTAATTAATTATTTCACTTTATCCCTAAGCCATGACATCTGCCGGAGCAATTCCGCTTTCTGCACGCCGATTACTTCCATCGCCGCAAGGATATTCCCTGCCAGGGGCGAAGTCCTTCTTGACGCGCTGTCGGAAGACAGCACATTGCCGTTTTTATCCGACAGGGTCTGCTCAACCGTCAGGAACCAGTTATTATTATACTGATTGGTCACTGCATCAAATTTTACCTGCAGCAGATAATCCGCCTCATGCGTGCGCATGGCCTCATAAGGATCAAGCGGAGAACGCACAACGACATAATTAGGAAACAGAGCCCTGTACTCATTCAGAATAAACCGTTCCAGCAGTTCCATGGCCGTTTTCACATCCGTATTCCTTCTCTTTTTTTCCTGTCCGCTGCCTTCTACAAACAACAGCATCCTGGGTTTGTCCGCAACAGCGTGCTGCTCATCCGGTTCCTTCTGTATGAGTCTCTGCTTTACCGCTGCGTCAAAGGCGCTGTAATAATATTTCAGGCCTGCATCCAGATAAAGATGCAGGAAATGATTCATGTTATTGAACGTCCTGGGAATCCGGAAACGCACTTCTTCCCCGAACTGCCTGTAATTGCGCAGCACTGCCTGAAGCGTCAGAGGCACAGGGTCTTCTGAATTTGTAACACGGAGCAGATCCAGACGGTCGCCATACATCTGCTTAAAAGCTTTGTTGCCTACTGCAGGCGCGCCAAAAGTGATGACCTGTAATCTGTCCGGATCAAAGCCGAAATCAATGAGTCTTTGCCCGGTAATGGTGGCCACTGCGCCTCCCAGGCTGTGTCCGGTCAGCAGCAGGCGCGCATCTTTTTCATTACGGTACTGTTCCAGAAACTCATAGGAACCGGAGTTCAGCAGCATACGCAGAGTCAGATCCGCGTAACTGTTAAATCCTTTGTGCACCCTGGGCGGTGCGGAAGCCCCGGCTTTTTCCGCTGCAGCCTCTGCCGCAGCCCGTTCTTTGTCTCCCCCGGGCAGGAACCCTGAAATCTTTTCCGACTCTTCCAGCGTTTTACCGCCATAGACTACCTGTCCCGTCACGAAATCGGCAGCCCAGTCCTTTTTATCCGCGCTGCCACGGAAAGAAATCACATATAACGGTTTGCCGTCAGACATGATACCTTTGCCTGTAATAAAATGCACCGTGGTCTTGCCATCCGTAATCCGGTTGGGCGCAAACTCCCAGCCATGACTCCGCAGATACACCATCTCGATCCCGTCATCAGGCGCATAGGCAGCAGAAGACGCAATCAGGGAAAAAAGAGTCCAATAAGCTCTGTTATATTCTGTTTTCTGCTGCAATACCGTTTTCGCGTCTGCCCCGGAATACCCGAGGCTGCCCCGGGGTATTTCCGCCGATACGGGGAGACCGGCAGAAAGAGCCGTCAGAAAGGCCAGCACTGTCAGGATAATTCTTTTCATACGATCCCTCATAACAAACCTCCAAAAAACTGCCGTTTCCCTGCTGCTCTAAGCAAGATCAAAGGCGGTACGCCGGATCCGTTCACAAGTTTTCCGGCAGAGACTGACTAATCTTCCCCATAATACCTATGGCAATAAAGTAACAAAAAAGGGCACTTCCCTTTCAGGAATGCCCTTTGGTTCATGCGCATGGATCTGTAGAACAGATTTCGGAAAAACAGATTATTTTACAGGACGAACGTTAGCTGCCTGTTCGCCGCGGCTGCCTTCAACCACATCGAACTCAACAGTCTGGCCGTCTTCCAGAGTTTTGTAGCCTTCAACCTGAATGGCAGAGAAATGTACGAATACATCACCGCCGTCTTCACGTTCAATAAAACCATAACCTTTTTCTGCATTAAACCATTTAACTTTGCCTGTCATCTTGCGGGCCTCCTAAAATAATACTTTGTCGGGAATATAGCATTTTCACCAACGCTCATATTATATGACAAAGCCGGCAAATATGCAAGCAAATATTTGCAGAAAATTATAGTTTTTTAACATTATTCTGTCAATACTTCCACCTTTTCCATTACAACCGGATCCAAAGGCCTGTCCTGAAAGTTGGTAGCTACTGCACCGATTTCCCTCACCACGTCCATGCCTTTTATGATTTTTCCAAAAACAGCATGGTGACCGTTGAGCCAGGGAGTGGGCGCCAGCGTGATGAAGAACTGGCTGCCGCCAGTATTGGGGCCTGCATTCGCCATGGAAAGGATTCCTTCACTGTCATGTACCAGCCCTTCGCCGAATTCATCCTTAATCCTGTAGCCAGGACCGCCGCGGCCGGTACCGGTGGGGTCGCCGCCCTGGATCATGAAACCGTCAATGACCCGGTGAAAGATGATTCCATCATAAAAGCCTTTTTCAGTCAGTTCAATAAAGTTTTTGGTAGTCTGAGGTGCTTTTTCCTCAAACATCTGAGCCACAAACACGCCTTTGTTGGTAGTAAACTGAATTTTTCTTTCTGCCATCTGAATCTCTCCTTGATTTTTTATGACTTTCCTTCTTCTTCCTGCTTCCTCTTCAGCAGGTACAGTAACAGATAAATCCCCGTGCCGATGGCTGTCCCGATGCAGGGCAGGAAAATAATACCGGCTGTATTACCGCCAAAATAAATCAGCAGACCTGTAGCCAGCAGGAACACGGCCTGGGCACTCTGGAGACGGGTTTTGACCAGATAGCGATTATTCCGGTCATCCCTGGCCTTACTGAACCCGGCCATGGTCAGCTGGGGCAGGAACAGGATGAAGGCAATACCCATAATATACAAATAGTTAGCAGACAACACCGGGATTTCCGGGTTGCGACCTGTAATCGCGCAAATGGCAAAGGCAATACCGGCCAGATACAGGCTGCGAAAATATCCTTCTTTAATCTGGCTTTCCAGAACATAACAGACGCCGGTAAGGACCGGGAAAAGCCAGTAACCGATATGCGCCATCCAAAACGCAGTGCCTAAAATGATAGCATTGTCCCCGATACGGTGCCGGGAACCAGAGGTGCGGCTAAACATACGGCAGATGAACAGCATCCACAACAGGCCTACAACGCCATTGATGTCCACCCCAAAAAAGGCTTCCAGCCCCAGGGTGACCAAAGCCCCAAGCAGGGCACCCCACTCCCGTCCCGGTTCCGGGTCTGCTTCCCTGCCGATGAGGTAGGCGAAGAAGAAGCCTGCGGCATAACAGACACCATCCAGCATGACACTTCCTGTCCCGCTCCCCGTAACCTGCCGGAAGATCAGCAGGACGATAGTGGCGACCAAAGCGCCCATAATCGCGATCCGGTTAAACCTGTCATCAAAATCGAAAGGCCTTCCCAAACCGAAATTTTCATTGGAGGCTTCTTCTGTCCGTACCGTTTTTGCAAATTTATTTTCCCTTTTAGCCATAATAACTTAAACACAATCTCATAAAATCCAAACTCTTCAAACACACAACCGCAAGCCCTGCCGGGGACAGCATTGCCAGCGTTTTATCGTTAAGACAAACTCCCCCCGTTCCGGACCGAAGACAGATCAGTCCATGATCTTCTCGCCGTGATAGGATTCCCCGTCCGCATCGGGAAGGATGCCGTAGCCTTCCGTCCACAGGGTCTTATACTTGATTGCCTGATTGTGGATGGTCTTCATGTTGGTTTCCGGCAGCTTCTTAATGCATTTTGCCGGAACGCCCGCCATCAGGGAATATGGCTCCACGATAGTGCCTTTGGTCACCACGGCGCCCGCCGCGATAACACTGCCGGTACCGACTACGCAACCGTCCAGCACCACAGATCCCATACCGATGAGCACATGGTCTTCGACCGTGCAGGCATGAAGGGTAGCGCAGTGGCCAACCGTCACATAATCCCCTACGATACAGGCATAACGGTCTGCCACATGAAGGCAGCTGTTGTCCTGGATGTTAGAATAGCGGCCGATCTCAATGCGGTTCACGTCACCACGCACCGTGCAATTGGGCCACACACTGGCGAACTCTTTCATCTTTACCATGCCGATTACATCCGCACTTTCAAACACATGTGCCTTCGGATCGATATCCGGGCTGATTCCTTTAAATTTTCTTAACATGAAAAAAACCTCCTGACTTTAATTACCAGATTTATTATACATACATCATAAATCACACAGTTTTCCGCAGCCGGGTTCTCACCGTATACAAGGCAGCCAACAGCAGGATTACGCCCGTAGTGAACAACACGAATTTCGTTGGCATGTAATCACCCAGAAAACCGCCCAGCAAGGGCCCCACCACACCGCCGAACTGCTGGGCAGAAGTTGTAAGGCCGAAGGCTTTGCCCCGCATCTCCGGAGGCGTCACCTCAACCAGGGTGGAATTAATGTTAGGCACTGCACCGGACAGAAACAGGCCATAGATAAACTGAATGACCGCAAACTCCCAGATATTACCTACAAAAACCTGGCAGAGATTCACACTACCCGCACAGAACAGGACAAGGCACAGAGTCCTGACAAAGCCCTTGCGCTGCCCGCGCTTTCCCCAATAGGGAGCAGCAATGATACCGGCAATGCCGGCCAGGGAAAATATCCATCCGCTCATGGTGACGGAAGCGTTTCCCGCCCCGCCCATCAGTTTCTCCACATAGAGAGTGATCAACGGCTGTATCGTCATGATACAGGTCTGCACAAGGAAAAACATGAACATGACATACAGGAGACTACGGTTTTGCAGGGCCAGCTTCAAATCCAGAATGACATGCATATCCTGGCGCCTTGTTTCTTTACTGATGGGGATATCCCTGACAAAAAAGATAACCATCAGCGTAACAAGAAACAAACACCCGGAACCCACGAAAAAAGATGTCCGCATACCGAACCAGACGGACAGGTAGCCGCCCAACAGCGGTCCCAGGATGTTTCCGCTGGCCAGGGCAGCCTGCATCCATCCCATGCCCCAACCCAGTTTTTCCCTGGGAAGAGTGGAAGACACCAAAGACATGGACGCCGGCACAAAGCCGCTGATCAGTCCGGTCAGGATACGAACGGCCAGCATCTGAGGAGCCGTCTGGACAATTGCACCCAGCATATAGGTCACAGCCAGACCGAATCCCGCCCGGATTGCCATTTTACGCTGGCCTACCCGGTCCGCCCAGGCACCCCAGTACGGCGCCATGAACGTCGCTCCCAGAAACGTCACCGCATACACCAGACCGGCCCAAAGATTCAACTGGTTCGGCGGTACATGCAGTTCTTTCTGTAAATAAACAGGCAAAAACGGAATACAGGCAGTAAAACTTGCACAGGCGAGAAACACACCTGTCCACAGCACGACCAGGTTCTTTTTCCAACTCACCGGGCCGCTTCCGTGCTCATCCAACAAAAACATACAAATCACCGCCGTATTCGTCTTAACATTATAACATAAGAATTTTTGAATTAAAACACCTGCACACGCATTTCGTTTTTTTGATATAATGTATTTGATATAATGCAATTGATTTGCTAAAAAGGAATTTCATCACTAAACCGAACTTGATTACCCAGGTTTTCCCTTTGCGGTATCATTTCATATTGGTAATGGAGAATCAGTTATGAATAATATTTTTTCTCACGCTCTCGTTACGCTTCTGACACTTGGGTGCCTGACTTCTTCCGGCTGCACCAAAGGCAAAGAGGAGCCTAAGCCAGTGCCCAGGCCCCCGTTGCCTTATAAAATCAACCTGGTGTGGCAGCACGAACACAAACCGGAAGTGGACTTGTCTGTTTTGGACAAAGTGCCCGGCGTCAACGTGGTTTCCCCCTGCTGGTACGAAATCGAAAATGATTTTGGAAAAATCAAAGACAAAAGCGTGGAGGGCTATGTGGAACGGGCCCACGCCAAAGGCTACCAGGTGTGGCCGTTAATCACCAATGGATTCAAGCCGGAGCGGACCAAAAAGCTGCTGGACGATGAGAATGCAAAGAAGTATGTCATAGAACAGCTGCGCCAGCAGTACCAGAAGCATAAGTTCGACGGTATCAACCTGGACTTTGAGCATATTTACGAAGCGGACAAGGACCGCATCACGGAGTTTGTGAAACAGATACGCAAAGCTACGCAGCAGGATAATCTGATTCTGAGCATGGACGTGACCGTCCCCAAAGGCAGCCCCAATTGGTCTTTATGCTTTGACAGGAAAGCCCTGGCAGAACATTTGGATTACATGATGGTCATGGCTTATGACCAGTATTCAGGCAGCAGCCCTGAAGCAGGGCCTACCGCCGGTTACGACTGGGTAGAGCGGGGTATTAAAAATACGCTGGAGGAAGTGCCTTCCCAGAAAGTTGTGCTGGGCATGCCCCTGTACATGAGGCTGTGGCACTACGATAAGGACAAAAAACGTTTCTATGCCAAGACCCTTACCATGGAAGGGGCAGAAAAGATTATAAAAGAAAAAGACAGCGATGAGACCTTCCGCTGCCGCTGGCTGGATAAAGAAAAAGTAACCTATTATTCTTATATGGAAGGCGACGTGCCCTACTCCTTCTGGCAGGAAAACAGGACCAGCCTGGAGCACAAGGCAGGGCTGCTAAAACAGTATGAACTGGCAGGCCTGGCTACATGGCGCTACGGCTTCGAAAAACCGGAAGTCTGGCCCATGCTGGAAGAAAAACTGAAAGAGGCAGAGCCGGTTAAAGAAAATGCAAACCGGCAGGAAGAGAAAAAATGATTGACGAACCGCGTCAAGTGTGCTAATATGATTTCGTTGCAAATCATTGTTTCATGCGGTTGTGGTGGAACGGCAGACACGCCACTTTGAGGGGGTGGTGAGGGTAACCTCGTATGGGTTCAAATCCCATCAACCGCACCATATTTTTTGTTTGCAAAAAAAGTTCTTGACAAAAACCAGAATCCGTTGTATATTATACAAGCGTTCTGAAATATGTCAGAAACATGCGGTAGTGGCGGAACGGCAGACGCGCTAGCCTCAGGAGCTAGTGGGGGTTGACCCCGTGGAGGTTCAAATCCTCTCTACCGCACCAATTTAAAATACAGGCGGATGTCCTTAAAAAGGGACATCCGTTTTTTTCTATTTTCTATTTAATAATGTCCGGGAAAAAAAGAGATGCTTTTTTGCAAAAGCATCTCTTTTAAATCATTAATATATCGTTTTGCTATTATCTCTTCGCAATCTCTTTCGGATGGGCAATGGTCTGATAGCCTTCAATGGCCAGTACAAAGGCCAGCAGCACCAGCAGGGTGCCGATGCCCGCCTGTGCGTAAGGACCCCAGTGGGCAGCACCTTTGGCAATGATGCCCAGCTGGTTTTTGATGGTCAGGATCAAAGAGCAGATAGTTACGACCAGCATAAAGGTCATGGGGAACAGGAACATCTTGTTGTTCTTGCCCGCATTGCCCAGCCAGGTAGCAACCGCCAGCAGACCAATACCGGCCAGCAGCTGGTTGGCAGCGCCGAACAGACCCCAGATCTTGGCAAAGCCGTTGAGGCCTAACAGAACGCCCAGCACAACGGTAAGAATCGTAGCAAAATAAGGATTTACCATAAACTTACGGAAACCGTCTTTCACGTCATGTACAGTCTCGCCGGGTTCCAGCCAGAATTCCTGGAACATGAAGCGGGCCAGACGGGTAGCCGTATCCAGAGAAGTCAGGCAGAAAGCGGAATAGGTCAGCACCAGCAGGGTGTAGAAGGATGTTTCCATGCCTTCCAGGCCGGGGATGGCAGCAACCATGGCCGCAATGCCGCCTGCAAAAATATCCGTAGCGCCTTTGGTATGACCGGTGGTCCGGGCATAAGCGATAGCGCAGACGGTGATGATGGCCAGCACGCATTCCAGCAGCATGCCGCCGTAAGCAATAGGTTTAGCGTCGCTTTCCTTATCCAGCTGTTTGGAAGTGGTGCCGGAGGAAACCAGAGAATGGAAACCGGAGATAGCACCGCAGGCTACGGTGGTAAACAGAATCGGGAACAGCAGCTGTACGCCGTTGCCGTTGTCAACCGCAAAACCGGTTACAGCCGGGAACAGTTTCGGATCGATATTGGGATGAGCGCCTACAATGCCGATGATGGCTACGATCAGCATCGCATACAGCAGGAAGGAGCTCAGGTAGTCACGGGGCTGCAACAGGATCCAGACCGGGGTTACGGAAGCAATAGTGATATAAACACCGATAATCCACATCCAGGTGCCGGTAGTGAAGTAGAACGGATGGAAGTTCATGCCGATGGCCATGCAGAGCACGATGGCAATGACGCCCAGAATGGAAGAAGTCACCATGGAAGCATGGCGGCGGTATACGGCAACACCGAATACGATGGCAATCAGGATGAACATGATGGATACCATGGCCACGGATGCGTTGGTAGCGCTGGCCTTGTAGTCAATAGCGCCGTTCACGACTTTGGCGCCGAAGGTGGAAGCCACGATGGCCGCAAAAGCCGCTACAACCAGGATCAGGGTCAGGTACGAGAAAATAATGAAAAGACGTTTTGCCCGGCGGGACATATTGGCGGAAATAACTTCGCCGATGGACTGGCCTTTATGCCGTACGGACGCGAACAGGGCGCCGAAGTCATGGACGCCGCCGAAGAAAACGCCGCCTACCAGGATCCACAGGGTCACAGGCAGCCAGCCGAACATAGCCGCGCCGATAGGGCCGGTGATAGGACCTGCGCCGGCAATGGACGAAAAATGATGCCCCATAAGTACGGGTGCTTTTGCGGGAACATAGTCGACGCCGTCTTCCAGCGCATGGGCCGGTGTCGGGATGTCCCCTTCCCCTACGCCCCACTGTTTGACCAGCCAGCCGCCATACATGACGTAGCCGCAAAACAGCACAGCAACGGAGATGAGAAGTAATACCAGTGTGTTCACAATAAACCCTCCTTGCATCTTTGCGGGAACGCCTGGTACGTTGCGTTCCCCGGGAAGCACTGACGCTTGGTTTTTTCCCTGAAGGGAAAGGATCAGCGCAACCCAAATACTTTTTCCAGGCTCTTTTTCATACAAAGACCACTATGATTAAAATGCAGCTTATGCTTTGACGCCTCAAAACAGGCTGCATGAAAATCCATCCATCCATGAAAAGAAAACTTGAAACTTTTATAGATTTTCGTCTTTTCCAATGCCTTAACCGCATCCGCCTCGGCCGTATCACAGATAATGACCGGCGTGACGTAGGAGTACATGTGCCCCGGACCGATATGGGCCAGCTTCATGCCTTCTCCATAGGCAAAATCGCGGCAGGCCTCGAAAAACTCTTTCGTCAGGTTTTTTACAGAGAACAGGAAAATAAACTCTTCCTGATGGGTAGCCCATAACTCGTTGGATTTGAAGAGGAAATACTGCTCTGCCTTTTCGTAATACTCGCAAAGAGCGACAAAACAAATTTCCCCCGGCAGGACCGGAGGAGTCAGCTTTCCTGCTTCACTTATTCCTTTATATTCTTCGGGAGGCGGGTTGAAGCCGCCGTCATACCGCGTCACATTGTAGTAACGGCGGTACCCGGAGAGAAGCCTTTCAACGGCTTCATTCCGTGTCTTCTCCATATAAATTCCTGATACTGAAATGTGGTCTAAAAGTTTCCTGAAAACTTGTGAGAATTATATCACACTTAAATGTAACAGTCTATATATAAAAGCAAAAAAATTTAACGTGATTGTAAGTGTTGTGAAAAAAACGTGAATTTTATTTCAGTTGAAACAAAAGTTGCCGGCTGAAGTTCCTGTGACGAAACAGGTTCCGGTCAGCGGTAACGGAACCTGATTATCCGCCGTTTTACTTTGCTTCTATTTTATCTTTATACAGCCGGTAGTATTCGTCACGGTCGTGTAACACGGAAGCTACATAATTACGCGATTCCGGATAAGGAATCTTTCCGATTTCCCCGAAAGTGTAATCCCAGGCGTTGGCGTTCATCCATCCGTGGGTATTGCCACGCCCTGCGTTGTAGGCCATCATCATCAGTAACAGGTTATCGCGGAATTCGAATTTCAATTCCGAAAGATACCAGCAGCCCATACGGATGTTAACGCCGGGATTATATAAAGAATCTACATTATAGTTGTTCAGGCCCATCTGCTTCGCAATCCACTCCCCGGTTTCCGGCATGATCTGCATCATACCGATGGCTCCTACCGGCGAAACAGCCCCCGGTTTAAACTCGCTTTCGTTTTTTATGACTGCCGCCACCAGAAACGGATCAATGTCATTACGCCGGGCGTAGGTGACAATTTCATTCTGGTATGGCCACATATAGACGAAGCGCATCTGTACCGCGTCACTTCGCCAGAGCCGCCAGCCTGCAAAAAACAATATAACAAGCAGCAACAGCACATAGACCCGCATACGCCTGCTGCTTGCCTTCTGCTCTGCATTTGCTCTTTTACGCTTTACAGGACGGCGCACCCGTTTTACGCGGCGGCGTTTCACAGATTCGCTGCCGGTTTCCCGGACCGTTTTTTCCTGTTTTGCTTTTTGTTCCTGTTTTGCCTTTTTTTCCGTCAAAATCCGGACTCCCATCTGTTTCCTGTACAATGGTCACGTGCCATTATAAACCCTCGTCCGGTTTTTGTACAGAGTATTATACGGCACCCAATACTTTTTGCAGCTGTGCTGTTACCTGGGCTTTTGTGTTATCAAGGGAGCCGCTGTTGTCGATGACCACGTCAGCAAATCTTTCTTTGTCTGCCAGCGACATCTGAGCATTGATACGGGCCGTCACCGCTTCTTCTGTAGCTCCGTCCCGCAGCATGGCACGCTGTATCTGGACTTCCTTTGGTACTTTTACCAACCATACGCTGTCCATTTTCGTATGCCAGCCGCACTCAATGAGCAGCGGTACATCTAACAGCACCGCCGTTGTGTTTTTTTCACGTTCTTCTGCCAGAAACTGCTGCGCTTCTGCCCAGACCTGATCCTGCACGATTTTTTCGTACTGTTTCAGAATCGATTTATTATGAAATACTTTATCTGCTACCCAGGGACGGTTCAGCTCCCCATCAGGCAGGAGACAGTCAGGTCCGAAAAAAGTTACAATTTTTTGCAGGCAGGGGCTTCCTTTTCTCACTGCAGCCCGGCTGGAGGCATCCGCGTCAAAGACAGGGACGCCTAATTTTTTCATATAAGAAGATACAGTGCTTTTGCCGCTGCCGATGCCGCCGGTTAAGCCGATAACTATCATACTCTCACACCTTCTAACAAAAAACGTTGACGTGTTTGCGATGTCTTTTCCATGCTTTGCAGAACTACTTTGCAGACGCCCAGTCTTTGCCGTAATTGACTTCCGCCAACAGAGGCACGTCCAGTCTGAAAGCATTCTGCATCTCGGCCTGCACCAAATCTGCAGTAGCTTCCCGTTCCGCTTCCTTCACTTCCAGCACCAGCTCGTCATGCACCTGCAGCAATACCCGGGAAGACAGGCCTGACTTCCGCAGCGCCGTGTCCACCCGCAGCATGGCCAGCTTCATTATATCAGCGGCTGTGCCCTGAATCGGCGTATTGATAGCCGTCCGTTCCGCAAAGCTACGCAGATTGAAATTGCGGTTGTTGATGTCCGGCAGGTAACGGCGGCGCCCCAACAGCGTCGTTACATACCCCTGATTACGGGCCAGGGCCTTCATCCGTTCCATATATTCTTTCACGCCCTTGTACCGAACCAGATAATTCTCAATAAACTCACCGGCTTCTTTCCGGCTGCAGCCCAGCTGCACCGCCAGACCAAAATCGCTGATACCATATACGATTCCAAAATTGACCGCTTTGGCCCGGCCGCGCATTTCATGGGATACCAGGTCCAGCGGCACCCCAAATACTTCGCTGGCTGTACGGGCATGGACGTCCTGGTTTTCCCGGAAAGATTCCAGCATCAGGGGATCCTGAGCCACGTGGGCAAGAATCCGCAGTTCAATCTGGGAATAATCGCAGGACATGAGCCAGTCGTAGCCTTCCCCGGGAACAAATAGCGCGCGGATTCCACGGCCGATTTCCGTGCGGGTGGGAATGTTCTGCAGGTTGGGATCCGTACTGGACAGGCGTCCCGTTACCGTGACGGTTTGCTGAAAATGAGTATGGATCCTTCCTGTCGTCCTGTTGATCAGGGGCTTCAGTCCTTCCAGATAGGTTGACTGCAGTTTGGCCAGCACACGGTACTGCAGGATGGTATCCACCAGAGGATGCTTGTCCCGCAGTTCCTCTAATACCTTCACGTCGGTGGAGTAACCGGTCTTTGTCTTTTTCACCACAGGAAGTCCCAGCTTCTCAAACAGGACCACCCCCAGCTGTTTCGGGGAGTTGGGGTTAAAACCCGGATCGCCTGCCTGCTCTTTGGCAAGATCCTCCAGACGGGCCAGCTTCCCCGCCATCTCCCCGCTCAGGGCGTCCAGTTTCTTTTCGTCCGCCGTGACCCCCGCCAGTTCCATCCGGGCCAGCACGGGAGTCAGCGGCAGTTCTATGTCCTTATATAACTGCGTCAGTTCTTTATCCACCAGCGCCTGCTTAACCGCCTCCGCCACACGGACCAGGGTATGGCAGTCCGGCTCCCTGTCCTGGCCCAGGTAATGCCAGGCAAGATCTGCCAGCGTGTAACTGCTGCGGCCGGGATCATCCAGGTAGGCTCCCAGGGTAATATCTTCTATTATATTCTGCGCTTCCACACCCTGACAGAAACAGGTCCGGAACACTTCCTTGCTGTCTGCCGTGCCCTTGGGATTAGGCGCCTCTGCCAGCCATCCGGCAAAAGACGCCAGGGCTTCCGCGCCGCTCACAAGGTATTCCTGGTCCCTGCACAGCACCCGGGCAGCCACAAACTGCAGGTTCGGGATTTCCCCGGCCGTTTCTGCCATGAACCAGACCATAGTGGAAGGATCCGCAGCTACAGATGCAGCCACCTCCTGCCATTGGGAAGCAAGACCAATCTCTTTCACTCGTGCGGCAGGTACCATCGTTCCGAACAGGCTTCCCATGCCGTCATCCGTGATCGAAGCAGCTTCCGGACCGGCATTCGCCGCATTCCTGTTATCCGCTGCCGCAACAAACAGGTTTCCCATATTGCCGTCAGCTACATTGCCCGGTACTGCCTCCTTTACAGCAGATGTCATCCCCTCTTCCGCCTTATCCGTTGCTGCGCCGCTTTCAACGTCTGAAGCAATTCCCATAATCTGGCCGAACTGGTTAAAGAAATCGCGGAATTCCAAATCCGCCATCATTTGCCTGGTTTTTTCTTCCAGCGGTTTAAGGGCATAGACATCCAATGCCAGGTCCAGTCCCGGCACTTGTGTATAAATCGTGGCCAGTTCTTTGGAAAGAAGCGCCTGTTCCTTATTGTTGGCCAGCTTTTCTTTCAGGCTTTTCCCTTTGACCTCTTCAACATGCGCCATCACGTTTTCCACACTGCCGTATTCTGCAATCAGCTTCAGCGCAGTCTTGGGACCTACCCCCGGCACGCCGGGAATGTTGTCGGATGTATCTCCCATAAGGCCCTTCAGGTCAATGAGCTGCAGAGGAACAAGACCTTCGTAGTCTCCCGCAAACGTTTCTTTATCATATAACTTTATATCGGAGATGCCCTTCTTCGTATACATGACCCGGGTACGGTCATCGATAAGCTGTAGTTCATCCCGGTCGCCGGTAACAATATACACCTCCACAGAAGGATCCACCTTTTTCGCAAAGGTGCCGATAATGTCGTCCGCTTCGTAATCATCCAATTCCAGAGCAGGGACGCCCATGGACCGGAGCACCTCCATGCACAGAGGGAACTGCTCCTTCAGTTCCGGCGGCGTAGGCTTCCGCTGGCCTTTGTAATCCGCATACAATTTTGTGCGGAAGGTTATTCTTGATTTGTCAAAGGCCGCAGCCACCCAACGTGGCTTAACATCCTGCAGCAACTTGTGGAACATGCGCAGGAAACCGTACACAGCGCCGGTGTGCTGCCCTTTGCGGGTAGTCAGGGGGGGCAGGGCAAAAAAAGCGCGATGGATAAGGCTGCTTCCGTCAATAATCAAAAATTTATCTGCCATAGTTTATTCTCCTGACGTGCATATAATTTAGTGATTAATTATACCATATTACTATATCTGATATAAAGTGAAATATGCCACAGCGGTGTTTCGTCTTTTCCAACCAACAAAAAAAACAGACGGCAACCAGCTGCCGCCTGTTCAGATAAGCCTTGCATCTCTGTATTAAGCTGAGACTATCGAAATAGGGAATCTTTTATCTTTTCATAAAGGCATTGAGCGGACCTGCCGCAGATGCCGGCTTCTCTGAGGCCTCCGCCGTGGGAGTAGTCGTAGTATCAGCCGGATCCATTACGCCGCCCTGGGCTTTCATCAGCTGCTCCACCTTATCACGTAAAATGCGTTTGTCGTCTTCCAGCAGGGCAATCTGTTCATTCAGTTTGCGGGTCTGCCACATGCTGCGCGTTTTGACGGTAAGTCCCCAGACGATCCCCAGCAACAGGCCGCAGATGACGGAGAGCAACACCACCAGCACCAGGTTCAGCTGGAAACTCCACATAAAGAGCGTCAGATCCACCATCATGGAGTTCTGGACAGCCAGAATGGCAACCAATACAGCAACAATTGCACTTACAATCATAAACGGCATAACGTCAACCTCTTTCTCTTCTGTATATGCATCTGTTTCTTTTTACTACAGAAAGCAATATAACCGGCAAAAACTGCAGGAGCAGGCAGAACCGTGCCTGCGCACGTTCAGCTTACATACACTCTCTGATGGCTTTGGCCATGCGTTTTACGCCTTCCACGATCTTGTCGTCGGGCATACAGGAGTAGTTGACACGCATGCTGCGGTCGGTCTTGTCGTTGGGATAGAAGGCATCGCCGATTACGGCCGCTACTTTCTGTTCGATGCACTTGTCAAATACCTTGCGGGCGCTGACGCCTTCCGGAACCGTCACCCACAGGAACAAACCACCGTCGGGACGGGTGAATTCCACACCTTCCGGAAATTCTTCCTCCATGGTCTTCAGGATCAGGTCGCGGCGATGGCCATACAATTCCACGATTTCCTTCACATGGGCATCCAGATCATAGGTGTCCATGTAGGCATCGGCCACACCCTGGTCAAAGTTGGAGGTGTGCAGGTCAGCGCTCTGTTTGATCATGACAAACTTTTCAACAATCGTATGGGGACCGGCAATCCACCCTAAACGCAGGCCCGGGCAGAAGATTTTGGAGAAGGTACCCAGGAAGGAAACCAGGCCCTTGGTATCCATGGACTTCAGGGTGGGGAAGCTTTCGCCTCTGTAGCGCAGTTCCCCGTAAGGATTGTCTTCGAATACCGGCAGGTCATACTTGTTGATGACTTCAATGAATTTTTTGCGACGTTCCAGACTCCAGCAGATGCCGGTGGGATTCTGAAAGTCGGGAATAACATAAATGAACTTGCATTTCGGGGTGGTGGCCAGAATCTTGTCCAGTTCTTCCGGAATGATGCCTTCCCCGTCAGTAGGAACTTCCTTAAACACAGGCTGGTAGGCATTAAACGCATTCAGCGCGCCCAGGTAGGACGGGCTTTCGCACAGCACCACGTCGCCGGGATCCAGGAACAGCTTGCCGGCAAAGTCCAGGCACTGCTGGGAACCGGTGGTGATAAGAATGTCGTTCATATCGACCGGGGTACCGTATTTTTCCGTCATGCGTTTCGCGATCTTTTCCCGCAGGGTGGGACGGCCTTCCGTGGTAGCGTACTGCAGCAGCTTCTGGCCTTCTTTTTCAACCAGGTCATGGGATACCTGGGCAATCTCTTTTACCGGAAACAGTTCCGGGGCGGGCAGACCGCCGGCAAAGGAAATTATCTCCGGCCGGGCAGTAAGTTTCAGTAATTCACGAATCTCAGACGCCTTCATCCGGTCCATGCGTGATGCAAATTTGTATTCCATAATAAAAACCCCTCTTTCATAAATTCATATATAAAAAATTTTATCACTTGGGGAAAACAGTGTCAAATAAAAAAACCTGCGCTTAGCGCAGGTTTTTTTGGGGCTATTTTCAGTTCTTAATACATTCCTCTGAACTTCATGGCCACAGCCAGACGTTTCAGTGCGGAAATGTAAGCGGCAACACGCATGGACACCTTGTACTCCAGGGTCAGGTCATGCACTTCTTTGAATGCTTTCACCATCATGTCGATCTGGCGGTTCTTCACTTCTTCTTCCGACCAGTAGAAACGGTACAGGTTCTGTACCCATTCAAAGTAGGAAACGGTTACGCCGCCGCCGTTGGCCAGGATATCGGGAACAACAAAGATGCCCTTCTTGTCCAGAATCTCGTCTGCTTCCGGAGTGGTGGGTCCGTTGGCACCCTCGCAGATGATGGTTGCCTTGATTTTTTTTGCGTTGGCTTTGGTGATCTGGTTTTCCATGGCGCAGGGGAACAGCACGTCAACTTTCTGTTCAAGCACCAGTTCCTTGTCAATGGGATCTGCATCGGGATAGCCTACTACGCTGTGTCCCTTACTGGTGGCAGTGTATTCCGCCAGTTTGTAAGGATCGATGCCTTTCTTATTAAAAACAGCACCGAATACGTCGGAAATGGCCACGATCTTCATGCCTTCATCAAACGCCAGCTTGGCGGTCCAGCTGCCTACATTGCCGAAGCCCTGTACCGCTGCAGTAGCGCCTTTCACCTTCATACCCTTTACTTTCAGGGCTTCCAGCGCAGCCGTCACCACGCCGCGGCCGGTGGCTGCCGTACGTCCCAGGGAGCCGCCTACGGAAATATCCTTGCCAGTGATGAAGCCGGGTTCGTACTGACCGGTGATCTTGCTGTATTCATCCATCATCCAGCCCATGATCTTGGCATTGGTGTTCATGTCCGGAGCCGGAATATCTTTCTTTTCGCCGATGACGCCTGCAATCTTGTCAATGTAGCCGCGGGTAAGGGCTTCCAGTTCCCGTTCCGACAGCTTGGTCACATCCACGATGATGCCGCCCTTGCCGCCGCCGTAGGGAAGGCCTGCCACCGCGCACTTGCAGGTCATCCAGAAAGCCAGGGTCTTCACTTCGTCCATATTGACAGCCGTATGATACCGCACGCCGCCCTTGGCCGGTCCCATGATGGTGCTGTGCTGACAGCGATAGCCCGTAAATACCTGAACCTTGCCGTTATCCATCTTTACCGGAATATGGACTTCCGTGGTCTTTTCCGGTACCGCAATGATGGCAGCCGCGCCCGGATCCAGCTTCATCGCCTCAATGGCCTTGTTCAGCGGAATCATAGATTGTTCAATCAGTCCCATGATAATCTTCCTCCTTACATAATTATATTTTTTATTTAATATATTACAATGCAGTTCCAAAAGCTGCACTGACAGAGTCATGAAATGTTTTTTACTAAATACCGCAAACCGTTTAAATATTGCAACACTTTTTTCAAAAATATTATAACACAATATATAATAAATGTAAAACAGAACTGTATAAAAAGGGCCTTGGGAAAAGTTTCGCTTTTTGCAAAATCCGACCCCTTGCCGACCCTATCAGACATGCGGGTTGGCAACAATTTTAAAAAAATATTTTTTTTACAAAAAAAACATTGTAATCTCAGACTTTTGCATGTATAATGCAAGTACAATAAATTAAAAGAATTAAATTGGGTCAGCCTGCCCGAAATTTCAATTTCCAAATGGCTTTCCTGCCCGGGGAACGCGGAAAAGATAAAGAAACATTTCCGCAAAGCCCTGACTATTACTTAGCAGAAACCGCCTTACAGCGGTTTCTCAGGAAAGGTTGTGATCGCAATGAATGAATTAATCCGTTTGGAAGGGATTACCAAAAAGTTTGGCGAGCATCTTATCATCCCTACTTTAAACCTTACCATCAATGATGGTGAGTTTGTAACCCTGCTGGGCCCCTCCGGTTGCGGCAAAACCACACTGCTGCGCATGATCGCGGGTCTGGAAACGCCAACTACCGGCAAGGTGATCCTGGACGGCAAGGATATTACCAAACTGCCGCCTTATAAACGCAATGTCAACATGGTTTTCCAGAACTATGCCTTATTTCCCCATATGACCGTAACGGAGAACATTCATTTCGGGTTGAAGATGCAGGGTGTGCCTAACGATGAGGCGCAGGAGCGCATCAACCAGGTTCTGTATCTGACACAGCTGGAACAGTTCCGGGACCGCTACCCCTCCCAGATGTCCGGCGGGCAGCAGCAGCGCGTGGCCATCGCCCGTGCCCTGGTAAACAGCCCCAAAGTATTGTTGCTGGACGAACCCCTGGGCGCCCTGGACTACCAGCTGCGGAAAAAACTCCAGCTGGAACTGAAAAACTTACAGCGTGGCCTGGGCCTTACCTTCGTTTTCGTAACTCATGACCAGGAGGAAGCCCTTACCATGAGCGACCGTATCGTCATCATGCACGACGGCGTCATCCAGCAGGACGGGGATCCCAATGGCATCTACCATCATCCGAAGAATACATTTGTAGCCCGCTTTATTGGCGAAAGCAACTTCTTCGACATCGGCAGCGACACCTATGCCCTGCGTCCGGAAAAGCTCAACCTCTGTCCGGAAGACGAAGAGGGCGCTGACCATCCGGAGCCGAAATTTTTCGGTACTGTAGTGGATATCGTCTTCTACGGCACCATCGACAAAGTCTTTATCCGTCTTGACAACACAAACCAGACCGTCATCGCCTACCAGTATTTTGATGACGTGCACCGCTGGCAGGCCGACGACCGGGTGGGCATCTGGTGGTACGACCGTGACGGCGTAAAAGTGGAAAAGGAATAGAAAGGCGGAGACATGAAGAACGGTAAATTACTGATTGCTCCTTCGATGCTGTGGCTGGGGATTTTCTTCATCGTTCCCATGCTCATCGTAGTTGCCGTGTCCTTTGCCGCCCGTACCCCCTACGGTCAGGTGGTTTTCAACTGGAACATCAACAACTACCTGCGTTTTCTGGAGCCCTTATATCTTTCCATCTTTGCACAGACCCTGCTGGTAGCCCTGGTCACCACGGTGGTGACCATCCTCATGGGGTATCCGCTGGCCTACTATATCGCCCAGCTGCCCAAACGCTGGCAGCAGCCGGGGCTGATCCTCTGCATGATTCCCTTCTGGATCAACTTCCTGATCCGCTCCTATGCATGGGTCATCATCCTGCGGGCCCAGGGCGTGCTGAACACTTTTTTAATGAAGGCAGGCTTTATCGAACAGCCCCTGCAGCTGTTATATAATGAAGGCGCTGTAATGCTGGGCATGATTTACTCCCTGCTGCCCTTTATGATCCTGCCCATCTACGTTTCCATCGAACAGCTGGATCGCCGGCTGCTGGAAGCCGCTTCCGATCTGGGAGCTGCTCCTTTCACCGCTTTCCGGAAGATTACCCTGCCCCTGACCATGCCCGGCGTGGCCGCAGGCACCATCCTGGTCTTCATCTCCTCCCTGGGCATGTTCGTCGTCCCCGACGTGATGGGGGGTGCCAAATCCGCCCTGGTAGGCAACCTGATCCAGAACCAGTTCCTCTCCGCCCGCGACTGGCCCTTCGGTTCGGCCCTGTCCATCGTGCTGGCGGCACTGTCGCTGCTTCTGATCATCCTCTATTACCGTGCCATCCAGGCGCAGAACGGAGGTGCCGAAAATGCAAAAAACATGGCGTAGTCATGTGCTGCTGGCCTACTCCCTGGCCATTCTGGCATTTCTGTACGTACCCCTGGTCATCCTGGCCATGTACTCCTTCAACGATTCCCGCATCAATGCGGTGTGGACCGGATTCACCTTCCGGTGGTATGAGCAGCTGTTCAATAACCGCCGGGTGCTGGAAGCCCTGATCAACACCCTGATCATCGGTTTTTCCTCCACCATCGTGTCCACTACCTTAGGCACCATCGCCGCCATTGCCCTGCACCGGTACAAATTCAAGCTGCAGAGCGTCATCAACGGTCTGGTCTATCTTCCCATACTCATTCCGGAAATCGTCATGGGCCTGTCCCTGTTAGTATTATTCTCCCAGGTGCACATGCCTCTGGGCAAAGGCTCCCTGATCCTGGCACACATCACATTCTGCCTCTCTTTCGTAGTCATCACGGTAGGCGCCCGCCTGGACGGCATGCGCAGCGACTATGAACAGGCGGCCAGCGATCTGTATGCCACTCCCTGGCAGTGCTTCCGCTACGTAACATTGCCCCTCATCATGCCGGGCATCGTAGCCGGGGCCCTCATTGCCTTTACCCTTTCCATCGACGATTTTGTCATCAGCTTCTTCGTGGCGGGGCCCAATTCCACAACGCTGCCACTGTACATCTACGCCATGGTCAAGCGCGGTATTTCCCCGGAAATCAACGCCCTGTCCACGTTAATGATGGTGGTAGAGATTATACTGGTGCTGCTGGCGGAATTCCTGCAACCCAGCCACAAAGCGAAAGCGGAAGACTGAAACTGTTCATTTTCAACCTGAAGGAGGGATGCTGTGAAATGAGTTTTACCTGTACAGACGACACGATCCCCGGAAGTACGTTTTACTGAAGTGAACCCAAAGCTGTAATTCGTTGCATTGAAAATTTTTAAAACCATATTCTTATATTGAGAAAGAAAAGAGGTTGATACGATTTGAAAAAACTGACTCTGATGCTCTTACTGGTTGTATGCTTCACCTTTGCCCTGGCAGGCTGCGGCGGAGGCGGCGAAAAGAAAGCCGAAGCGCCGAAAGACGCGCCCAAAAAAGAACAGCAGGTACTGAATATTTACAGCTGGGCCGACTATTTTGATCCCCAGGTACTGGCAGAATTTGAAAAGGCCAACAACTGCCGCGTCAATTACGACGTATATTCCAACAACGAAGAACTGCTGGCCAAGATGCAGGCCGGCGGCGCCCAGTTTGATATCATCCAGCCTTCCGACTACATGGTCACCACCATGATCCAGCTGAACATGCTGGAGAAACTGGACCACAGCAAACTGCCCAACGTACAGCCCAACCTGATTGAAAGCCTGAAACATCCCGCCTATGACCAGAAACTGGAATTCGCAATTCCCTATGTTTGGGGCATCACCGGTATTGCTTATAATAAGAAATACGTGAAAGACCCCATCACCAGCTGGGCCGACCTGTGGAAACCCGAATACAAAGGCCACATCATCCTGTTGAACGACAACCGGGAAGTATTCAGCCTGGCCCTGAAGAAGATGGGCAAATCCAACAACAGCACCGACCCGAAGGACGTGGAAGCGGCCTTCAACGACCTGAAGAAACTGAACGCCAACGTACTCGCATATGATACCGAAAACAATAAACAGAAGATGATTGCGGAAGAAGCCTGGATCGCCCACATGTGGAGCGGCGACGCCTCTTTCTGTAATTTCGATAACTCCAACATCACTTTCTGCGTTCCTAAGGAAGGCACCCTGATTTGGGCCGACAACATGGCCATTCCCAAAGGCGCCAAGAACAAAGAACTGGCCATGAAGTTCCTGAACTATATCTATGATCCGAAAGTCAGCGCCCGCAACTTTGATTACATGAAGCTGCCCAACGCCAACGCAGCGGCCATCCCCATGCAGAAAAAAGAAATCGTGGAAAACCCGATCCTGAAAGATGCCGCCGCCAAAGCCGACAAAGGCGAATGGCTGCATGATATCGGAAATGCCATTACCATGTATGACAAGTATTGGACCGAACTGAAGACAGGCAAGTAATAGCTCCGAGTATATAATTACATAATTACGCTCCGGTCATTTTCCTCTCTCCCCCGAATTGCATCGCCGACGCGCCCGCAAGCACGCTTGCGGCTTGTCCCGACACAATTCGACGGAGACCCCTCAGAGGAAAACAACCGGAGTTGTTCTTTTTTATTGGAATAATACAGACCGGAACTTTCATTTCGTCCAAACGGATAGCATATGAGTTTTAAGTTGTTACTTTTTACGTTACAGCGACGGCCCCTGAAAGGATATTTCCGGAGCTGTTTTTTCCTCCCTGTGAGAAAAATATGCACAGAATCAATAAATATGGTATAATATGTCTGCGATAGTATTGCAAACTGGCTTACTGGTGGTGCAGTTCCGGCTGCCAGTATGGAGAAAAGGAGGAGTTTTTATAAAATGAAAAAAATTCTTGTTCTGTTGTTCTGTTTTTTAGTACTTTTGCTGACTGCCTGCGGCGGACCGGAAAAGAAAGCGGAGAAACCTGCGGAACCTACGAAAAAGGAAGAACCCGCAAAACCGGCCGAGCCTGCAAAGAATGCGGAAGGAAAGCAAGTACTCAACCTGTTCAGCTGGGCTGACAATTTTGACCCTGAAGTTCTGGCAGATTTTGAAAAGAAATTCAACTGCAAGATTAACTATGATGTATTTGCCAACAACGAAGAACTTCTGGCTAAAATTCAGGCTGGCGGAGCACGCTATGACGTGATCCAGCCCAGCGACTACATGATAACCACCATGTTGAAGCTCAACCTGCTCGAAGAACTGGACATGAGCAAGATTCCCAATACGAAAAACCTCATTAAAGACTTACAGGCGCCTGCCTATGATCCCACCGGAACCCATTCCGTTGTCTATTCCTGGGGCATCACGGGCATCGCTTATAATAAAAAGTACGTGAAAACACCGCCCACTTCCTGGCGTGACCTGTGGAACCCGGCTTATAAGGGCCGCGTGGTACTGCTGAACGACGTGCGGGAAGTCATCAGTTTCGCCATGAAGAT
>JAFQZL010000026.1 GCA_017405945.1 Acidaminococcaceae bacterium | reverse complement strand
CTTCTGTTCTTCGAAAGGACGGCGGCGCATACGGTGAGGCAACGCCAGGTGCGCGGCTTCCCGCAGGTCTTCTTTGGTAACTTCGGTATGTCCTGCCACGGCTGCCAGGGTTTCCGCGGTTTTGATCAGCACGATATCGGCACGGTGGCCGTCAACGCCCAGCGTAATGGAAATCTGGGCTGCCATGCGCAGGATTTCATTGGAGGTGGTTACCTGAGGCAGCAGCTTCATGGCACGCTGGATGCGGTGCACTTCGTTCTGCTGTTCTTCTTCCCATTTTTTAATAAATTCTTCCGGATCGTCTTCGTATTCCAGACGGCGTTTGATAACTTCGGCCCGTTTGTCCAGGTCCTTTTCGCCGGCTACGTAAACAGAAAGGGCAAAACGGTCCAGCAGCTGGGGCCGGATATCGCCTTCTTCCGGGTTCATGGTGCCAACCAGGGAGAAGCGGGCGGGATGGGAGTAGGAGATGCCTTCCCGTTCTACGGTGTTGATACCCATGGCGGCGGAGTCCAGCAGTACGTCTACTACGTGATCGTCCAGCAGGTTGATTTCGTCTACATACAGAATATTCCGGTTGGCGTCTGCCAAGATACCGGTCTCAAAGGAACGTTTCCCTTCTTTGATGGCGGCTTCGATGTCCAGCGTGCCTACCACACGGTCTTCTGTGGCGCTGACGGGAAGTTCCACAACCTTCATGGGCAGTTCTTCCGTTTCCGGCGCCGCGTTGTCGTATTTTTCGTGGCATTCATCACACCAGTTGGATTTGTCATTAGGGTCGTCGTGGAACTTACAGCCTTTAATGCACAGGCGTGGCGGCAGCAGGTCGGCCAGGGCGCGCACAGCGGTGGATTTGGCTGTGCCTTTTTCTCCCTGGATCAGTACGCCGCCCAGGCGCGGATTTACCACGTTCAGCACCAGCGCTTTTTTCATCTCTTCCTGCCCGATAATGGCGGTAAATGGAAAAGTTCCCTGTCGTTTCATAATCGTATCGTCCTCCCGTAATCATTTGATAATTTATAATATGTTAATCAATACCTTAGGTTGTGAACCGCAGTATAGGTATTTCCGCAGTCTTTGGTTATTTCAACAGTTGCCGATGGCTGCAGACTTACTCTTCGTCGTCTTCCTCGATTTCGCCTTCCACGGAAAGGTACAGTTCCTGCAGTTTTTCTTTCGTTTCATCATCCGCGTTCCACATCTGGCGCTGTTCCGCTTCCAGCAGGGTTTCCGCGATATTCTGCAGGGCCCAGGGATTTACCTTCTTCATCCACTGCTGCACTTTCGGGTCGAAGGCGTATTTCTCAGCGTAATCGTTATACATCCAGTCTTCCATTACATTGCTGGTGGCGTCCCACTGGAAGCTGATATTCAGCCGGTTGGCCATGTCCATGGCGCCTTTGTAACCGTGCTGCATCAGGCCTTCGATGTACTTCGGGTTCAGGGATTCCGTGCGCACCACCCGTTTCATTTCTTCCGCTACTGTGCGGATCTTGGGGGCGCCCCGGTTGGCGCTGTCACCCACGTAGGACACCGGCGTCTTCTGTCCGAAACTCTTGACCGCTGCGATCATGCCGCCGTGGAAACCGTTGTAGTCGTCGGAACTCAGGATGTTCATGTCATGGTTCTCTTCGTTTTTTACGGTGAGTTCCATTTGCGCCAGACGTTTCTTGAACAGTTCGGGCTGATATATGCCCCGCTGTCCGCCGCCGAAGACGTGGCCGCCCCAGCGTACATACACGTCGGCCAGGTCTTTTTCCGATTCCCAGTTCTTGGCGTCCAGCACTACGTTGATGCCGGAACCGTATGTGCCGGGGGCATCGCCGAAGACACGGAAGGCCGCGCTGCGCCAGGCGTCGTCTGCGGAAGCGCCGTCTGACTGTAAGGCTTTGCTGTCTTCCCGGATATGTTTTCGTACAAAGTTGTCATCGTCGGATTCGTCCATTTTCGCGGCCATCAGCACGGCTTTGTCCATCAGCTCGGCCAGATGGGGGAGCGTGTCCCGGAACAGTCCGCTGATGCGGGCCGTCACATCGATGCGGGGACGTTTCAGCTCTTCAAGGGGAATTACTTCCAAATCGGTAACCCGCAGGCTGCCTTTCTGCCAGACGGGCTTGATGCCCAGCAGGTACAGGAACTCGGCGATGTCCTGGCCGCTGCTCCGCATGTTGGGGCCGGACCAGAGGACCATACCGATGTTCTCGGGATACTTTCCTTCGTCGGTAATGTACTTTTCAATCATGCGGTCGCCCAGTTTTTTCCCGGCCATCCAGCCTGCCTGGGAGGGCAGTGCCCGGGGATCCACACCGTAGAAGTTACGACCGGAAGGCAGCAGATCTACGCCGCCGGCGCTGGGAGATCCGGAAGGCCCGGGGGCCACATATTTGCCGGAGAGGGCTGCCAGCGTATGATCCAGTTCATCTGTTGTTCTGGCAAGACGGGGATATATTTCTTCAATGATATATTGTCCAAGGGATTTAATTTTCTGCTTCCATTCTTCCG
The DNA here is from genome assembly GCA_017405945.1 of Acidaminococcaceae bacterium. Taxonomy (GTDB): domain Bacteria; phylum Bacillota; class Negativicutes; order Acidaminococcales; family Acidaminococcaceae; genus Succiniclasticum. The sequence goes on along the minus strand of JAFQZL010000026.1, from coordinate 19,134 downwards.
GCCCTTCTGCCGTTTCCGGCAGCTGCATGGCCGCGTTGACCGCTTCTTCCGTAAAACCGTTTTTCGCAATGGCCGTTACAAAAGCGCGGCTTTCGTTGCGGATGCGGCGCAACAGTTCGCCGCCGGTCAGGTCGAAGGCCTCCACGATGGCGGAGGGATTCTTTTCCAGTTCCTCAAAATTCAAGCTGAATTTTTCCGCCCACACATTATATAAGGAAGGCACCGGTCCGTTGGACAGGCGCAGGAGATGCATGACCTCGCCGATGAGGATATCGCCTTCCGGCGGCTGGCCCAGTACATGCAGGCCTACATGGATCTCGCTGTCCTGCAGTTCTTCAATATATTCATGGAGTTCTGCCAGATAATCCGTGAACGGTTTTGTTTCATCGTAGGCAATGGACTCGTCAAGCTTCGTTTCATGGGCCAGCTCAATGATTTTTTTCTCCAGCTCGGCTGCCTGTTCTGAATCCTGTTTCTGAAAATGACTGTATTCGTCAGCCATTTTTTCCAGTTCCGCCAGTTCATCGAAAGCACCGGCTTCCGCCACAGGGGCGGGCAGGTAGCCGATGAGGCAGGCGCTGCTGCGGCGTTTGGCAATGACGCCTTCGCCGGAAATCGTCATCAGATAAGGGTAAATGTTAGGCAGGCTGCCCAGGGCGATGTCAGAATAGCTGGAACGGTCCAGCCCCGTGGCCTTGCCGGGCAGCCATTCCAGGTTGCCATGGGTGCCCAGGTGGATCACCGCGTCCGCCTTGAACACTTCCCGCAGCCAGTAATAAAATGCAAGATACTGGTGGGTGGGCGCGATGGAAGGATCGTGGTAGGCCCGGGCGGGGTCCATGCCGTACTGGCGGGCGGGCTGCACCGTCATAAACATGTTGCCGTTCATGGTACCGGGCACTAAAATATTTCCTTCGTCGGAGAGCATGATATCGCCGGGGGCTTCGCCCCACTGTTCTGTCATCTTCTGCCGGGCGTCTTCCGGCAGTGTGCCAAAGAATTTTATGTATTCTTCCGCGGAAAGCTTCTGGCATTCTTCCGCCTGCTTGTCGGTTAACAGACTTAAATCGTTGGTGGCGTGGGAAGTCATGATGCGGATAAACTCTTCCGCCGATTCCGGAAGAAAGTCAATCTTGTAACCTTCCGCCTGCATGCGGGCCAGAAGCCGGGTGGCGCTTTCCATGGAATCCATGCCGGAGGCGCTGCCGATATTGTAATTCTTGGGCGGGTAGTTATGGAAAATCAGTGCAATCTTTTTATCTTCGTTTTTCAGCCGGTGGAGCTTTGCCCATTTGACAGCCTTGTCAACCATGGCGGCGGTACGTTCCGGCATGGGCTGGTATTCGATGGCGCCGTCAGGCAGCACGTTACGGCCGGCGATAGGAACCCCGTGGATCGCGCCGTCAAATTCCGGCAGAGCTACGGCGATGGAAGTTTCTACCGCGTTGAGGCCTTCGGGATTTTTGCGCCAGTCTTCTTCCGTCGTCAGCAGGGTATAGGCTGTTAAAACCGGTACGCCCAGCTGTTCCAGTTCGTCTGTAGTTAGGCTGCCGTTGCCTACGTGGGAGAATTTCATGGCGCTGACGAGGACATCGATTACGGTTTCACCGTTCAGCGTGAAGAAATCATGAAATACCTTGCGGATGCTGGGCATGCCCAGGGATTCGTCAGGCATCTGGTTGGTGAATACGGCCAGGGCGTTGCAGCCTTTCTGTTCCGCTTCCCGGATGAAAGCGGCAGGGTAGGCCAGGTCGTCCCAGATCCATTCGTCGCGGTAAAACAGCAGACCGATAACAGGCCTGTCGGGTTTGCAGAATTGTTCCCGGTATGCGGCCAGATCGGTCATGTAGCCGTCAGGCATGTCAGGATGATAGATACCGGCCCAGCACTGGGGCTTCGGTTCGTCCGAAACGGGAACAGACGGGTCTGTAAGAGAAGAGGCATACAGCCAGAAGTTCCGAAAGTTTTCGGCGCCGCCGTAGAAGGTATATCCTCTGAGTCGTGCGGCAACGGATTTTTCTACGCCTGCGCCATCTCCGGCAGAGGCGGATTCCACTGCATCGATTACATAAGGGATGTGGTTGACGTCCAGAAATCTGCGGCATTCTTCCCAGAATTTTGATTTAAAAATATTGTTGAAGAACCTGGCTACGATCAGGCTGCTGCCCCGGAGCTTCCGTTCCCAGACATAGTTCCATTCGCTGGAGCGTTCCAGTTTGACAGCCATGCACAGGTCGGAAATTTTCATTTCGTCCTGCAGCTGGAGGCAGGCGTTCTTCATGCCGGCATAGCGGCGGGTATCGTTAGTCAGGTAAATAATTTTTATGTCCATACAGAAAATTATTCCCCCTTTCTTTTTTAAGGATTAGTGAAAACGTGTGTATCGGCCGCTTTTTGTAATCTGCTGGAAGATTTCAGTTTTATTAGTATTGATTTCTATTAATTATACATTAGTTTTAGTTATTAGTAAACATTTCACAAAAGCATAGTATATTTACATGAAGCGGTATCAGGGGTTTATTCCGACAGGCTGAGGGGCTTTGACGCCGCAGGTTAAGGTGAATATACTACGCTGGCTGGCTTTTCTCTTACCCGCCGTGGGACCCCGCAAGCGCGCAGAATAAAAAAGGACGCCCGAAAGCGTCCTTTTTGTTATTTTGTTTTGTGCGAAAGGGTGAATCCGAAATCAATGCTGCATACCGGTGCTCTGTTCTTTGGCTTCACCTTTCAGTGCATCCCAGCTTTCCAGAGCGTGGGCAACGAACATCTTCTGAACCGCAGCGTTTTCGCCCAGGCCATGGATGTAAGGAGTTACCTTGAAGCCTTCTTTCTGGAGGATAGATTTGTGGGAATCTTCTTCGTCGCCTGCCATGTCGTTGTTGGCATGGTCGCCGGCTACCATCATCATGGGCATCAGGGTTACGTTCTTAACTTTTTCCGCTTTCAGTTTCGGAATTACGTCTTCCAGGGAAGGCCAGCCTTCAACGCTGTAAACATGGATGTTGCCTTTGCCCAGGCTGTTGAAGCGATCCTGTACTACGGAATAGTAAGCGTTGGACGGATGGGGCGTGCCATGGGCCATTACCAGAACGGCGTCAGCTTTGCCCAGTTTCGGGAACTGGGTGGACATGGCTTCCGCGAAATCTTTTACATCGTCCGGCTGTTCTTCCTGACCCTGCCAGTACAGCAGCGGGGTGCCGAAGGTCATTTTCTTGAAGTTGTCGCGATACAGACGGTAGATAGCGGTCTTGTATTCGTATTCCATACCGGGGATTACGTCCAGGGTTGCCAGGGCAACACGGGTATAACCTTCAGCTTTCAGCTGTTCCAGGGCTTTTTCAGGGGTGGGGATTTCCAGACCTTCATTGGCTTTTACGCGGTCAATGATGATATGGGAGGTATAGGCGGTAACCACTTTTACGCCGGGCAGCGCTGCCTTAATGGCATCGATGGTCGGGTTGATGGTTTTGTCGCGGGTTTCTTTCATGGTGGTGCCGAAAGACATAACGACCATAGCGTCTTTGTCAGGCAGATCCTGCATGGCGGGGTTGCTGTAAGAACGAACGCCGATTTCAGAAGCCTGCTTTAAGGCAGGGGTCGGAGCTTTTACTTCTTCGCTCAGGCTGTAGGCAGCGTAACCGGGGATGGAGATTGCCAGGCAGCTTGCTGCCAGCGCAGCAGCAGTTAACATTTTGCTAAACTTTTTCATCTTGCATTACCTCTCTCGTTTTAAAATTTTAAATAAAGGTATTATATTTGCGGCCGGCAAATCTGCGAACCAGGCAAGTCACAGTTTTGCGGTCTAAGGTTACTGAAATTATAAATCTTTTTAAGTAAAAAAGCAATACTAATAGTAAACGATATTAATAAAATCAAAAATTTTTAAGGAACAACTTTATTACAGATAAAAAACAAAAACTGCAGGGAAACAGTAAGAATCTGTTTCCCTGCAGTTCTGCAGGACAGTCTGTTAAATAAAGTGTTACTTTACAGAAGAAGATTTCTTCTTTTGATCCGCGACCATTTTTTTGATGCCGGCGAAGGTTACGGGACTGATGATATGCTCGATCCGGCAGGCATCTTTTTCCGCGGTGTCCGGGGGAACGTTCAGGATGTCGGTAAGGAAAACGGTCAGCGTTTTATGCCTGTCCAGAACAGAGGCCGCTTTTTTCAGGCCGTTTTCCGTCAGCACGATCCGCCCGTCGGGCTGCATGATGATATAACCGCTTTTTTTCAGGATACTCATGGCACGGGATACACTGGGCTTGGAAAAATTCATTTCCGTGGCGATGTCGATGGAGCGGACGTTACCGTTGCGCTGTTGCAGTATCAGTATCGTCTCCAGGTAGTTTTCACCGGATTCCAGAAGCGCCATAATCATTTCCTCCTCATAATTCAGATGGATTATCATTATCAGGTTTTAATAAATTGTAACATTGAAATACGTTTAACGCAACCGATTGCTGTGAAATGGGGAATACGGCGGAACCGTGTACGCTGCCCCGGTATGGTGGTATAATAGAACCAGCCGGAAAGAACAAGGATGGTCAGATATCATGTTGCCTTTTATAAAAGAAGAGAACACTCTTTGGGATTATTTAAAAACAGCGGGGAAGCCGGTCGTTTTATATGGAACCGGTGACGGGGCGGATAAGGTGATCGCCCGTCTGGAGGAAAACGGAACTGCAGTTTCCGGAATATTCGCCAGTGATGAATTTGTGAGGGGACAGCAGTTCCACGGTTTTACGGTACGGAAATACAGTGAGCTGCTGGCGCTTCGGGAAAACGTGATCGTGCTGATTGCGTTTGCCAGTGAATTGCCGGAAATACTGGACCGTTTTTATAAACTGGCCCAGGTTCATGAAACGTACGCGCCTCATGTGCCGGTTTTTTCGGGCGATCTTGCGATGACGCTTGAATGGCTAAAGAAATATGAAACGGAACTGCAGACGGTATATGACCGGCTGGCTGATGCTGCTTCGCGGAAAACCTTTGCTGCAATATTAAATTACAAACTGAGCGGAAAACTTTCTTACCTGCAGGAATGCACGACAAAGCGGGACGATGACCTGAAGGAACTCTTTTCGTTTGGGGAAGAGGAAACCTACGTTGACGCAGGAGCCTATGACGGTGATACGGTACAGGAGTTTTTGAACCTGTCGGGGCATCGTTATAAAAAAATATTTGCACTGGAACCGGATCCGAAAAATTTCAGGAAGCTGACGGAATTTGTCCGGCAGAACGGACTGAATACAGTAAGCTGCCTGCGGGCGGGAGTGTGGAGCGAATGCGGCGTACTGGAACTGAACGGAAATGGAGGCCGGCAGTCAACGTTCCGGAAATCTTCCGGGCATAAAAAGGTAAAAACACAACCGGTTGATGTCGTTTCTGTTGATTCTGTTTTGGGGAACGACCACGCGGATTATATGAAGTTTGACGTGGAAGGCGTGGAGAAAGAAGCTCTTGCGGGGGCGGCGCGGCATCTTGTGCCGGACTGTAACGGAGCTTTGCCGAAACTGCTGGTTGCGGCATATCATCACGATGAGGATATTTTTGTCCTGCCCCTGCTTTTATGGGAACTGCAGCCGGATTATAAAATTTATTTACGGAAACATCCCTATGTGCCCGCGTGGGAGATTAATATTTTCGCAAAATAAGCCGCATCTGTGTGGCCGGAGAAAGACAGGACCTGCTTAGAGTTGAAAGGTTTTAAAAATTGATGTAATTATTACGATTTTATGGTAAAATAAAAGAAAAAAGCGTACCACTGTAAGCAGGAATAATTAACAAGATATCGAAAAAATATTTAAGTAGTGTTTGCTAAAGCGGGCCTTGCCGGAGTTCTTCTTGTATATTTTTTATATAAAGAGGGAATCCGCACATTCATAGAAAAAAATTTAAGGAAAGAAGGAGATTAAGCTATGAACAAAAAACTTTTGGGCGCTGCTGCATTAATGGCTATGGCTGCTGTAATGGCTGCAGGCTGCGGAGGCGGCGACAAAAAAGCGGCCGCACCGGCTGCTGACGCGAAAAAAGGTCCGTCAGGAGAAGTAAGCGTTTACACTTCCATCTATCCTGATATCGTGGACAAGCTCTGCAAACCGAACGTTTCCAAAGCGTTCCCCAACCTGAAAGTAACCTGGTTCCAGAACGGCACGGAAAAACTGAAGACCAAGATCGCCGGCGAAATCAAAGCGAAAAAGATTGGCGCGGACGTGCTGATGGTTGCCGATCCGTCTTACTATCTGGCGCTGAAGAAACAGGGCCTGCTGATGAACTACAAATCGCCGCAGCTTAAAGACGTTGTGCTGGCAAGTGATCCGGACGGCGCCTGGCTGCCGGTCCGTGTTAACAACATGATCATTGCTTACAATAAGGACAAACTGGCCAAGGAAGATATTCCGACCAGCTGGGAAGACCTGACCAAACCGAAATATAAAGGCAAGATTGCCATGCCGAACCCGATGCTGTCCGGTACGGCCTATGTAATGGTTGGCGCCATGGCCCTTGATTCCAGATTCGGTTGGGATTATTTCAAAAAACTGAAAGCCAATGGCCTGCGGGTGGAAGAAGGCAACTCCGCTATCCAGAACAAATTGCTGACCGGCGAATACATGGCTGCCGTTATTTTGGAAGAAAACATCCTGAAACTGCAGGAAACCAAGAAAGAGCCATTGGCTGTATGCTATCCGAAAGAAGGCTGCATCATCATCAATTCGCCAATCGGTATCTTCAAGGACACAAAGAATCCGGAAGCTGCCAAGGCACTGGTTGACTGGTGGCTGAGCCCTGAAGGACAGAAGGCTGTTACTGCCGGCTGGATGCATTCCGTACGTGGCGACGTAAATCCGCCTAACGGCGCCGGCATTAAACTGGCCGACCTGAACAAGAATGCCATTAAGATCGACTGGGAAAAACTGGCATTTGAAGAAGGCAAAATCAAAGAAGCATTCCGTACCAATGTTATGGAATAACGGATTAACAAAAGTATTGCACGGGTACATTATTAAAAATCTGAGTTGACAGGAAGGTGATCAGGGACCGTTTTGCGGTCCCTGATTTCCCGTTCCTTAAGAAGCGCTGATTCAGGACGTATATATTTTTCCCGGAAAGGATTCCGACGAACTGCTCAGTAGTTTCCCGACTCTCACCGGAAGAACCGGGGAAAGGAGCGAAAGTGAAAAAATCTTTGCCCCGCCTCGATAGTAAATTTATTGTAATTGCTATCTCTGTGCTGTTGCTGCTGTATTTTATTGTAATGCCCCTGCTGGTGCTGATTTACGACAGCCTGTTCATCAACGGTGTCTTTGATATCAGCAACTACAAAGATGTTTACGGTAAAAAGGTCAACTGGAAAGCTCTTACCAACACGATACAGCTTTCGCTGATCGTCATGGTAGCCAGTGTTATTGTTACGTTCCCGCTGGCCTGGCTGGTGGGTCGCACAGATCTGCCGGGAAAGAAAACCTTCCGGACGGTCCTGGTTGCCAGTTATATGATTCCGCCATATGTGGGCGCCATCGCCTGGGTCCAGTTGCTGAACCCAAGTGTCGGGTACCTGAATGAGTTTCTTAAATTTATCTTCGGGTTACAGAAGGCGCCTTTCGATATATATACCATGGGCGGGCTGGCCTGGGTGCTTACGTTATTCTATTCACCCTTCGCTTTCATCACCATCTCACGCGCCATGGAAAAAATGGATCCCACCCTGGAAGAAGCGGCCCGGATCTCCGGGTCTTCGCCGCTGAAAACCCTGTGGGATGTGACCCTGCCCCTGATGATGCCATCCATCGTGGCCGGCGGTCTGCTGGTATTCATCGCGGCGGCTTCCTGTTTCGGCATTCCGGCTATTGTAGGTATGCCGGGCAATATTGAAGTGATGACGACCCGTATCGTTACGTTCCTTTATATGGGTGACGATAAAGGCATTCGTGATGCGACGGCCCTTGCCGTTTCCATGATGGTGGTAGCCAACGGCCTGCTGATGTTCATGAGCTGGATGCTGAGCCACAAAGATTACACTACCATCAGCGGAAAAAGTACCCGCCCTAACATGGTGGAGCTGGGAAAATGGAAATGGCCGGCCTTTGCCGTGGTGGCAGGCTATGCCTTCATTGCAGTGATCCTTCCTCTGTCATCCATTGTTGTAACCTCGTTCCTGGTGAGCATGTCCAAGGGACTGGCGCTGGATAATTTCGGCATTGACGCCTGGATACCGGTAGTAACCAGTTCCCAATATATGGAAAGCGTATGGCGTTCCATCGGTTACGGTATCGTGGCCGCCTGCATCGGTACGGTGCTGGCCCTGTTCGTTGCCTATCTTTCCGTCAAGACGAATATTACCGGCCGCAGCATACCGGACCTGCTGGTGGTGCTGGGGGGCGCTACCCCTTCCATCGTTATCGCTCTGGCCCTGATTGTCACATTCTCCGGGAATTACGGCCTTAACCTGTATTCCACAATGTGGATCCTGATAGTTTCCTATCTTGTTAAATATATGACCATGAGCGTCCGTACCATCGCCGCGTCCTTAAGCCAGGTGCACATCAGCCTGGAAGAAGCGGCCCTGAGTTCCGGCGCCAGCTGGATCCGTACCTGCAAGGATATCATCATGCCGCTGGTTGCGCCTTCCATCGTGGCGGGCTGGTTCCTGATATTCATGCCCAGCTTCTATGAGCTGACCATGTCTAACCTGCTGTACGGCGCGGATACGAAATCGCTCGGCGTGCTGCTGTACGAACTGCAGACCTATGCGGATACCCAGAATGCTTCCGTTCTTTCGGTCATCATCCTGCTGATTGTTTTGATCGGTAACATTATTCTGAATAAAGTGACGAAAGGAAAGGTAAGCATTTAAACAGTGCTTCCCGGAGATTTCCGGGAAGAAGATTCCGGAGGCGGCACGTTGTGCGCTGCCGGTTCCTTACGGTTAAGAGAATTATTTAAAGCTGTGAAACGGAGGGAGGAGTAACGTGGCAGAGTTAAAGCTTCATCATATATATAAACGGTATGGCAATGTGACTGCGGTAGGGGATTTTAATATTGAAGTGGCAGACGGCGAATTTATTTCATTCCTGGGTCCGTCCGGCTGTGGTAAAACGACTACGCTGCGGATGATCGCCGGCTTTGAAAAACCTACGGAAGGCGTAATCATGATTGGGGATCAGGAAATCTCCAATGCGGAAAAAGGCTATTTTATGGCGCCGGAAAAACGCGGCATCGGCATGGTGTTCCAGAGTTATGCCGTGTGGCCCCATATGAATGTCATCGACAACGTAGGCTACCCGCTGAAGATTCAGAATGTGCCCAAAGAGGAACGGCTGAAGCAGGTCATGCAGATGCTGGAACTGGTGCATCTGAAAGAATACGGGGAGCGTCTGCCCAGCCAGCTGTCCGGCGGGCAGCAGCAGCGCGTGGCCCTGGCCCGCGCCCTGGTAGCCAAGCCCAGTCTGCTTTTGCTGGATGAGCCTCTGTCGAACCTGGACGCTAAGTTGCGGGAAAGCATGCGTTTTGAAATTTCCGCCATCCAGAAAGAACTGGGCATTACCGTCATTTACGTAACCCATGACCAGAGCGAGGCCATGACCATGTCTGACCGGATCGTGGTTATGAGCATGGGCAAGGTGCAGCAGATCGGCAGGCCTTACGACATTTATACAAAACCTGCCAACCAGATGGTAGCTGACTTTATCGGACTGGTAAACTTTATTCCGGCCACGGCGAAAGGCGACCGGATCTTTATGCAGGGGTATGAGGGCGTTTCCTTCCCGAACCCCAAAAAACTGGCCGGGGAGGCTGTACTGGCAGTTCGTCCGGAACAGATTTCCCTCTCCAAGACCGGGGGCATGGTGGAAGGCGTCATGAATCACCGGTTTTATATGGGAGACAGCGTGGATTACCGGGTCAAGGTAAAAGACCACATCGTCCGTGTGATCCAGAAAGGCGCTGAATACGAAAAGTATAAGGACGGGGAAACCGTGTACCTGGATTTTGATAATGTGATGTCCTTTGCCAAAGATGAGTAAAGAAAGCGAATGATTTATTGAGTTCCAACCCCATAATAACAGCAGGGCAGTAACAAAAGAAACGTTACTGCCCTGTTTTTTATGGTATAATGCTGTTACAGGATAGTATTGCCGCTGTAAAGGCATGCGGAGTATTATCCGGCAGTGTAATCAAATTGTTATATCGTTGCGGTTTCGGACGTCAATAGGTTCGTGATACTGCACATTTATGTTTCGAAAGTTATGAAGTCATCATGAAAAAGTTTAGGGTTTTACTTTTAGCGATGTTGTGCCTGCTGCTACTGGCGGGCTGCGGTTCGCAAAAACAGGATCCCCCTGTGGAAGGAGTCGTCCGGGTCTGCAGCAGCATGAACCGGAATCTCTCGGAAGCCCTTATGGAGGATTTTGCCAACAAGACGGGGATCATAGTGGAATTTGATCCCTTGGTTGCGACTTCCTTATCCCAACGCCTGGATTTGCTGGGTGCCAGCAAAGTGGACGTTTGGCTGGGCGGTTCTGCCGAGGAGTATTACATGGCGGCAGAACGTGATATGCTGGTTTCGTATCTGCCCCGGGGCGCTGCCAATATTCCGCCGCAGTACATGGACCGTGACGGAAGATGGGTTCCCCTGTCCATCGACTATATTGCGCTTCTGAGTAACCGGAATAATATGCGGAAACTGGGAATCGAACCGCCGTCATCCTGGGACGAACTGCTGCAGCCGGTGCTTCACAATGAAATCGTTATGGCCGACCCGGCGACCGGGGGACCGCCTTACGGGCTGATTACTTCGTTATGGCAGCTGCGGGGCCGGGATGCCGCGCTGCAGTTTGCGGGCAGTCTGCGCACGCAGCAGGTACTGTATCTGCCGACAGAGGCAAAGGCAGGATACGAAGTGTATCTTGGGAACAAGGCGGTGGCAGTCATGTCGCTGCGTCACGCGCTGGCCCTGGAAAGGGAACATCCGTTTTTATATGCTGTTCCGGTGCGGGATGGGAATAAAAATATGATTACGGCGGCTGCGATTCTGAAAAACGGGGAAAAGCGTAAAGAGGCGGAGCGTCTTATGGAATATCTTTTGTCTAAGGAAGCGCTGCAGATTATGCGTGATCACCGGATGAACCCGCTGGCAGATGCTCTGAACGACAAAAACAAGTATGGCGATACCGGGGATGTTCCCAACGATGACCTGCGCTGGATGGCAGGGGAAAAGCAGGCACTGATCCGGGAATGGATCAATGCAAAGTAGACGGATAAGTTGTATGCCTGCCTGCATTTCAACCGGTTTAATAAATCGGCTGTTTACAGGAGAATGGAGTTACTTTTTTGCGGAAAGGGTCCAAAGATGAAGACAGGGAATTTACAGCGGTTGAAACAGATAAAATGTTTTTTGTTTGATATGGACGGAACCATCAACCTGGGCATGGAACTGATTCCCGGCATGGAAGGCTTTTTTGACAGGCTGAAGGAAGCGGGACGTTCCTATTATCTGGTTACTAATAATTCTTCTAAAGATCACGAACATTATGTGAAAAAGATGAACTCCATGGGCGTACCGGTAACGAAAAACAATATCCTGATTTCGTCGGACGCGCTGGTAAGTCATCTGAAACACAGCAAACCCGGGGCAAGGCTCTTTGTACTGGGCACGCCGGAACTGAAAGCCACCATTAAAGAAGGCGGGTTTACGCTTACTTCCCGCCTGGAGGATGAAACGGATCTGGTTGTAGTGGGGTTTGATCAGACCCTGACCTATGAGACCCTGACCATTGCCTGCCGTCTCATTGACAGGGGCGTTCCTTATGTTGCGACCCATCCGGATGTGCGCTGTCCCATCGAAGGCGGGGAATATATTCCCGACACGGGAGCTTTTCTGGCCTGCATCAAAACCGCTACGGGCAAAGCTCCGGAATATATTACAGGCAAGCCTTACGGTTATATGGTAGATACGGTGATGGAACGCACCGGGCTGAAAAAAGAAGAGATCGCCATGGTGGGCGATCGCCTGATGACGGATATCCGGTTCGGGACGGATAACGGTATTCTTTCGATTTTAGTGCTGACCGGGGAAGCGACACTGGAAGATGTGGAGCGGGGGCCGGTGAAGCCGGATATTATCCTGCCCCATGCGAAAGAGATATTGAAGTATTTGTAAGTTTTAGAAAAAGCGTCGGGGAAGGCATCACAAAAACGTCAACGATTGCTATTCCGTGGACTTATTCGCCTGTGGCTGAGAAACTCGGGCTTCGCCCTCAAACAGTATCAGCCACGGGCGTCTCATTTCGTCTCACGGAATAACGCAATCATTTCCTATGATTTGCTCATGCCTTCCCCGACGCTTTTTATTCATCCACGCCAAACCGGTTACCCGATTTCAAATCGGAATGGAATCTCCGCACTGATCAAAGACAGCAGCGGTACGTCTTCTTTTTTGACCTGGGCAATTACATTGCTGCGAGGGTCCATTGGCTGGGGCGCGGTTAAAATCTGGAGTTCGCCTTTGTAACGTCCGTACGTATTATTATCGAGCAGGACAGTTCCCACCGGCAGCAGGGAAGATTTTTTCCCGTTCGCCAGATGTTGGGGGCCTGCGAATACGGCGGCATATTCTTTCGGCATTTCGATGATGAGGTTGTTTTCGTTCCGCTCCGGTTCGATGTCAAAGTCTTTTGCAATATCCCGGCTTTCCGAGGCGCGGATGACATCTGCCGCAGGGTCGGGACGGTTGGTATAGGATTTTGATAAAAGGCTTTTGATAAAGGGAGCCTCCGATAAAACATGAAGATGTAATGGCAACGGCGCATCCGGCTGCCATTCTTTTTTGGGCGGAAGTGCCTTGCGGGAATAACGGGCGTCCGCTTTGGCCAGGGTCTCCGGATCGGCCAGGGCTTCCAGTTCCGCCAGTGTAGGATTGCTGTCCCCGATAATCAGACTGTCGCAGCCGATAGCGGTTAAAATGGGAGCAGCGTCACAGGGGGCAATACCCCGGAGGCTCTCCATAGTGGGAAGGCCGGCATACAGCGGTCCCCGTCTGCCGGTCTGGCTGGCCGCGAAAACCCCTGCCGGAATATCGTGCCGGTGCAGTAACGCATTCTGCCGCTGAACCGTTTCAGAACTGAGGCCGGTATGGGGACGGGGATAAAAATTATGCTGGCCGTCGATACGGGAAAAATCCGCATCCGCCTTTAATAACGCGTGTAACTCCACGGAACGGGCGGTGGATGCGTTTAACTGGACATTCATTTCGCGGCTGAAGGCTGCGATGGTTTCGGCTCCGATTCCGTAATCAAAGCGGGCCGTGGTAATGTGAAGCTGTTTCAGCCTGGCCGGTGTCAGTTTGGGGATGTCCAGAATCTTCAAGGTGAGTGGCGAAATATCGGCAATCACATCCAGTCCCAGACTCTCCGCATAGGCAAAAAGATACAGGGCGTCGTCACGAAAGGAAGCGGCATTGCTTTCCGGAATGTGCAGGGAGGAAAATACGCGCCGGTAACCCAGGGCCGCCGCCTTTTGCAACAGCATCAGGCTTTTTTCCCTGTCCGCGTCAAGTCCAGGATATATTGAAATTCCTAATTTCATGTTTTGTTCTCCCGTTTTGGATGGCTCACTTCAGGGCCTGTTTTAAGCGCCCCTGATTTTCTTTCAGTTTTTGCATGGCTGTTTCGTAATCAATACCGGCCAGGTGCATTAAAATAGCAGGCTTTACTGCACCCCGGGACTGTTCCAGCAGTTTGTCCGCCGTTTCGCTGTCACAGCCGGAAGCTTCCATTAATATACGTTTTGCCCGGGCTTTCAGTTTGCTGTTGGTACATTGCAGATCTACCATTAAATTACCGTACACTTTTCCCATCAGGATCATGCTGCCGGTGGAAAGCATGTTCAAAATCAGTTTTTGCGCCGTGCCTGCCTTCATACGGGTGGAACCGGTGATGACTTCCGGACCGGTGACGGCTGTGAGGGAAAGGTTTGCATGAGCTTCGGTTTCCGGATTCTCCGTACAGGTTACGGCAATGGCATAGGCACCTGTCTTCTTTGCATATTTTAGCGCACCGATTACATAGGGCGTCCTGCCTGATGCGGAAAGGCCGACAACAACGTCCAGGTTCGTCAGTTTTTGTTTTTGCAGATCTTCCGCTCCGGCAGATTCGGAATCTTCTGCGCCTTCCTGTGCACGAAAGACAGCAGGCATGCCTCCTGCGATGATGCCCTGCACCAGTTCCGGAGGCGTGCTGTAAGTGGGCGGACACTCGGACGCGTCCAAAATGCCCAGCCGTCCGGAGGTGCCGGAGCCGATATAAAACAAGCGTCCCCCGTGGGAAAGACGGTTTGCAATGACAATTATTGCCCGGGAAATATCCGGGAGGATTTTTTTGACTGCTTTCGGTACACTCTGGTCTTCCGCGTTGATCAGTTTCACAATTTCTAGAGCGGAAGCTTCATCAATGGTTTTGGTTCTTGGGTTTTGTTGTTCTGTGGTCAGTTTTGTCAAGTCGATCATGATAACACCTTTCGCAAAAGAAAACTTTCAGGTGGGCTTTCAAACAATTATATCCTAAATGAGATGACGTGGCAAAAATAAATTGGGGGATTGCCAAAGAGAAAATCTGGTTACAACATATAAAGGAGTTGCCTTACGGATTTCTTTGCTGTTTCAAAATTTTCACATTGACCCTGCGGGCAGTTTATAATATGATAAAAAGGAACTGTCAGTTCTTTTATGACGGTTCGGGATGCTCGGTAGCATTTTGAGGGGAGTGCGGCCGGATTTAAGCTGCACTGCAGAAGGAGACATATAATTATGAGCAGGAAGATTCCGTACATTACAAAAGAAAAAGCAGAACAGATTGCGAAAAAATACCCGACGCCTTTTTATCTGTATGATGAGGCGGGGATTCGTAAACGGGCCCGCCTGGTGAACAAAGCATTTGCCTGGAATAAAGGCTTTAAAGAATATTTTGCGGTAAAGGCTACGCCGAACCCGTATATTTTGCAGATTTTAAAAGAAGAAGGCTGCGGCGCGGACTGCTCGTCCCTGACCGAACTGCAGATGAGCCATGCCGCGGGGCTGACGGGCCATGACGTGATGTTCAGTTCCAATGAAACCCCGGCGGAAGATATGCAGCTGGCAAAAGAGATGGGAGCCATCATTAACCTGGATGACCTGACCCATGTGGAGTTTCTGGAACAGGTGGCAGGTATCCCCGAGACGATTTGCTGCCGCTTTAATCCCGGCGGTCATTTTGCAATTGCCAACAGCATTATGGATAACCCCGGTGATTCCAAGTACGGTATGACCCGTGAGCAGATGGCGGAAGCGTACAAGATGCTGATACAGAAGGGCGCAAAGCATTTTGGCATCCATGCTTTTCTTGCTTCCAATACAGTGACCAACGCATATTACCCGGAACTTGCCCGGCAGCTGTTTACGCTGGCGGTGGAACTGAAAAATGAAACCGGGGCGGATATCACGTTTATTAACCTGTCCGGTGGCGTGGGCATCTCCTATCATCCGGAACAGACGGAAAATGACATTCTGGCTATTGGCGAAGGGGTACGCAAGGTTTTTGAAGAGGTACTTGTGCCTGCCGGTATGGGCAACATAAGCCTGTTCACGGAAATGGGCCGTTTTATGCTGGCCCCATTCGGCGCGCTGGTGACCCGCGCCATCCATGAGAAGCATATTTACAAAGAATATATCGGCGTGGATGCATGCGCGGCTAACTTGATGCGGCCGGCTATGTACGGATCCTACCATCATATCACTGTGCTGGGAAAAGAAGACGCGGAGCCGTCAAGGGTTTACGACGTGGTTGGCGGGCTGTGTGAGAACAATGATAAGTTTGCCATTGACCGGAAACTTCCGGAAATTGTAAAAGGCGATATATTGTTTATCCACGATGCCGGCGCACACGGCTTTTCCATGGGCTATAACTACAATGGCAAGCTGCGCAGCGCGGAACTGCTGCTGCAGGAAAACGGTGAAGTGAAACTGATTCGCCGGGCAGAGGAACCGAAGGATTATTTCGCAACCTTTGATTTCAGTAACGATTTTCCGGAGCTGAAAACATATTGAGAAGTTTCAGTTTAAATGCGGGAATAACATCTGAAACGATGGCATCATTCGATGGGCTGCAAAGGTAAAAAGTAATGCGGCAACCGGTAAGGCATCGCAAAACCGGTTGCCGCGTTTTTCATTTTAATCTTTCAAATCAGAACCTAACGCCTGCACCTCCTCGGTGTGTTCTGTTTCCGTCAGTACATACAGGAAGTCGCCGGCCAGGATTACTGTATTTGCGTCGGGTATCAGCTGTTCCGATCCGCGCTTTACGTCTACCAGCAATGTGTGACCGGGCCAGGGAATATCCTGCACTTTTTTATTTTCAATCAGGCTGCCGCTGCTCACCGGTACCTCGATAATATTCCGTTCATTTTTGACAGTGCTCGGCTCCGGCGTGCTGTGGCCGTTCAGGGATTTTAGAAGCAAGGCTTCATAAATAGGCTGGCTGCCGCAAAGCTGTGCCACAATGTAGGCGATGGCTGATGCCATGCCCAGGATCATCAAGTGATAAAAACTGCCGGTCATTTCGCTGATCAGTACCGTGCCGGTAATAGGCGCCCGCACGGAAGCGGAAAAGAACGCTGCCATGGCGATGATGATGATGTTGGCGCCGTGACTGGGAAGAATCAGCTGGAAGGCCGTCAGAAAATAGGCGCAAATGCTTCCCACAAGTGCTCCCAGTACCAGCATAGGCAGGAAAAAACCGCCCGGGACGCCTGTCCCGTAGCTGATCAGGGTGAAGATAAACTTTCCGGCCAGCAGGGCAAACAGCAGTTGTAACGGAAACGACTTCGTTGCCAGCTCGTCTACCAGACGGTTGCCGCCGCCCAGCACCTGGGGCAGCACAAAGCCTAAAACACCGGCGCATAACAGGGCAAACGTGATTTTCATGTACAGGTTTTTAAAGACCGGCAGGTCGTAAAACCGGTGAATATTCAGCAGGCCTGCATTGAAAATGACGCCGCAGAGACCGGCAATCACGGCGATGAGGATTGCGTACACGATGTGGAGGTCCAGCGGGAAGCGGGGGATACTGCGGAAACTGAAAGTCAGGCCTCCGCCGAAGAACAGCCGGGAAACAAAAGTGGCAGTCATGGCTGCCGTCATGGCAGGCAGCAACACAACGGCGGAAAAGTTACGGTGCAGCTCTTCCAGGGAAAACATGACCCCGGCCAGGGGCGCGTTAAAGGCTGCGGCCAGGCCGGCGCTGGCGCCGCTGGTAATCAGATAGCGTTCTTCCATACGGGTGCGTCCCAGGAAACGGCTTACGCCCTGGGCCGTCACGGCGCCTAACTGGATGGAAGGGCCTTCCCGTCCCAGGGACAGTCCTGCGCCCAGACCGATAACGCCGGCAGTAAGTTTCACCCATAAAATCCGGAACCAGTTCATGCGCATCAGGCCCAGAATAACGCCTTTGACCTGGGGGATGCCGGAACCGCCCGCCATGGGTTCGTGCCGGGTGAGCCAGTAAAGGACACCCCCTACGACCAGCAGCGCCGCGAACCAGCCTGCTGTATATACAGCAGGCACCTGGATCAGGTATCCATACAGTCCGATGCGGAATTCTTCCGCTCTGGAAAGTAAAAAACGGAACAGGCTGACCACCAGACCGGAAAAAATACCCACAACAATTCCTTCCCAGAACAATTTGAACTGGAAACCGTTCCAATGGTTCAGGGAACGGTAGGTGTTTACCAGCTGTGAACGGGTAGCTGATTCTGTATTGTTTTTCTTATGTGTGTGAAAGAAATTTGCGCTCATACGAAAGGTCCTTATAAATTTATACCATCTTATTATACCACTAATGTGATACAGAGCAATAAGAAAACCCGGAGCGGCAATGAGAAGGGGCAAAATATAAATTTCAAAACCAAACGGGATTTGATTTATGTTATAATTAAACAGTAATGCTTCAAGTGATATTTTGCGTCGGGAAAGGCGGAAGCGTCAGATTATGAATCTCACGATTGCAAAGGATATACGGACGGAGCAGGTAATATCCAAAAGCCGCTTTATCTGTTCCCTTAAAAAAGTTAAAACGGAAGAGGAAGCCCAGGAATTCATAAAAGCGGTGAAAAAAGAGTTTTGGGACGCAACCCATAACTGCAGCGCTTATGTAATTGATGAGCAGCACCAGAGGTCCAGTGATGACGGGGAACCCTCCGGTACGGCCGGCATGCCCATGCTGGGGGTTCTGCGCAAACAGGAACTGCAGCAGGTGGCTGCCGTAGTGACCCGCTATTTCGGAGGGGTCAAACTGGGGGCCGGAGGCCTTGTAAGGGCCTATTCGGGCGCCGTTGCTTATGCTGTAGATGCAGCAGGACTTGCGCAAAAAGTTAAGATGGGGCTCTATGTGTTTTCCTGTGCGCCGGGCGAGGCGGGCAAGATAGCCAACCTTCTCTATCAGCAGCAGTTGTTTAACCTGACGGACACGGAATACGGCAACGCGGTGATCTTTACCCTGCGTATGCCCGAGGACAGGAAAATTCCGGCGGAAAAATGGCTGACAGACGCACTGCAGAAGCCCATCGAACTGACGGAAGCCGGATTTGAATATGAAGAAGTACCTGTTTGAAAAGGAATATAATTATTGGAGACGTTTTTATGCGGGCTGATTTACATATCCACACCACGGCCTCCGATGGGACCTGGGACCCGGGTCAGGTAGTGAAAGCGGTTTGCGCTGCGGGAATAGAATTCTTTGCTGTTACGGATCATGACAGCGTGGACAACGTGCCAGAGACGAAAAAACTGGCGGCAGATACGGGCTTGGGTTTTATAACCGGCGTGGAACTGAATTCTACCAAGGATGGGCATAATTACCATATCCTCGGTTACGGAATCGATATTGAAAACAAAAGACTGCGGGAACTCTGCCGCCATAACCAGAGACTGCTGGAACTGAAAGATGATGACAGCGTCCGCAACCTGATTGACAGGGGCTGGCCCCTTTCCATGGAAGAGTTTAAGGAATACACCTATGATCCCCACCGGGGCGGCTGGAAAGCGCTGGCCTACCTGCAGGACAAAGGGTTGTGCGGTGATGTGAACGATTTTTTCCGGCGGATATT
>JAFQZL010000025.1 GCA_017405945.1 Acidaminococcaceae bacterium | reverse complement strand
CCGCCGTGCTTTGATCCGCATCGCCCATGAAATTACCGAAAAGAACAGGGGCGTTGAGAATGTGGCCCTGGTCGGTATCCGTACCCGTGGCGTGCCGCTGGCCACACGGATTGCGGAAGAAATCCGGAAGATTGAAAATGTAGCGGTTCCGACCGGTTCCCTTGATATTACGCTGTATCGTGACGACCTGACTACCATGGGTTATAATCCGGTGATCCACGGAACGGAAATTGACTTTGATGTTACCGGGAAAAACATTGTCCTGGTGGATGACGTGCTGTATACGGGACGTACGATCCGCGCCGCCCTGGATGCCCTGATCGATATGGGGCGCCCGAAATCCATCCAGCTGGCTGTCCTGATTGACCGGGGACACAGGGAACTGCCGATCCGCGCCGACTATGCAGGCAAGAATGTTCCTACGTCCCGCAGGGAGACCATTGAAGTGGCGCTACAGGAAGAAGGCAAAACGGATGAAGTGATTTTGGGAGAAATCGCGGACTGACCGGATTTGTTTTCATTTTTTTCATAATCATTGCGTCCCGGTGTGTTATAATATTTTTCACAGGACCGGTTAATTGGAACGGTGAACCGTTTTTTACATTTACTTTTCAATCGTTTCAGAATATGATTCAATCGTTTCAGAATATTAATTATTGTGGAGGTCTTCTCATGAAAAAAGTTTCTTTGCTGTTGGTCAGCTTGCTGACTGTCTTTATCACTTCGTTATCCGTGGTTGCGTTTGCGGCGCCCAGCGACGAGAATCCCTATAAAAACCATTATGTGAAAGAAGCCCAGGCGCTTCGCAAACAGGGCACGGCGAAAATTGTTTTCCAGTTTATGACCCGGGAAAACGCGCCGCTGCCGGGAGTTATCATGCTGTATAACACGACAAAGGAAAAAGGCCAGGAAGCAGTTGCCGATGAAAAAGGCATGATCCAGTTCGATGTGAAGACTTCCGAACTCTATTATGTCCATCATGTGATTTACAACAGAACGATTTTACCGATCCAGGGCAGCGCCATGGTTAACAATGTGGATAAGCTGGATATCCGCAAGGGCACCGTTTTATGGAACGTGATCGTAAAATACGGGGACCAGGCTTTTATGAGTTACCGCGGGAACTGACGCAGCACAGCACAGCGTTGCCTGGAGATTTTTCTTTTAATTCCATCATAAAAACAAAAATAAAGAGCCGGGCATTGCTGTCCGGCTCTGTTGCATTTATATAGAGTTGTTGGTTTGCGGGGATATGTCACTTATAAAGATTTCGGCTTTATCAAAAGTTTCCCGAAACGCCTGGTCATGTTGCGCATCTGGGCAATTTTACGGGATTTGTTGCGGTGCCGCGGTTTCATGTCGGTCTTTTTGCCGAAATCGCCCCGGTCAACATAGGTCAGTTTCATTTTATCGGGAGCGAGAAAACTGCAGAGTTCCCGCACCATTTTTTCCGGATCGGCGTCTTCGCTGCAGGAAAATCCGTCTATGGCTACAAACCCTTTTTCCATGTTTACATGCAGGATGATGTGACCGGCTTTGCAAATGCTGTAAATGCCGTAACTGGTTTCATTCTCCTGTTCTGTGCGTATGCTTTGCATATGCATGGAGTTTATTTCCGCATAATCTTCCAGAACTTTTTTTAAAGCTTCCTGCACCAGCGCGTCTTCCGCGCAGCCGTACAGGTCGGCAGCGACCAATAATCCTGATTTCAAAATAAAGTCTCCTTTTTAAAACTGCCGGCAGGGGACTATCCTGCCCGTTCTGTGTTTTCTGCTACTTTTGAAGCAGTGTAGTGCCTTATAATTATAACAGAGGTGTATAAGCTTGTCAAAATAAGAAAGTATAATAAAAACGAATACGCATATGTGATATAATAGTATCAGTAATAAACAGGAATGCAGAGGGCTTGCATGGAAACGATTGAAGGCACTGTCGAAAATATAATATTTCAAAGCGATGACAGGCAGTTTTGCGTGTTCAGGACAAAGTGCGCGTCACCTGGCCTGGTCACTATGGTGTATAAGGGGCCGGCTCCCTTTATGGGGGAAATGATACGGGCCCGCGGTGAGTGG
This sequence comes from Acidaminococcaceae bacterium, assembly GCA_017405945.1. Classification (GTDB taxonomy): domain Bacteria; phylum Bacillota; class Negativicutes; order Acidaminococcales; family Acidaminococcaceae; genus Succiniclasticum. Next base: position 23,836 of record JAFQZL010000025.1, on the reverse strand, counting down.
ACGCAGCATGCGCGTTTCGGCCGGCAGTTCAGTGTTGCCGGGTACCAGTCGCTGAAACCGGGCTCGGCAGAAGGGATGGAACGTTTTCTGGCCAGCGGGGCCGTAAAAGGCATCGGGAAAGCGATGGCTTCCCGTATTGTTGCGCATTTCGGCAAGGACACGCTGGACATATTGGGAAAAGCGCCGGAACGTCTGGCGGAAGTTTCGGGGATCGGCGCCAAAAAAGCGAAAAGCATCGGCGAGGCCTACAATACGATTTCTGATTTACGGGAACTGATGCTGTTCCTGGAAGAAAACGGGGTAAGCGGCAATTACGCGGCAAAATTACAGCTCGCCTATGGCGATACGGCGATTACCCGGATCAAAGCGAATCCCTACAGCCTGATTACGGATATTGACGGGATCGGTTTTAAAACAGCAGACAGGATCGCCCTGTCACTGGGCTTTGAGCCGGCATCGGAAGAGCGTGTCCGGGCGGGGATCGGCTACGCGTTAACGCTGGCTGCTTCCGGCGGGCATACCTGTGTCCCGGAAGAAGAATTGCTGCGGTATGCGGGACAGGTTTTGCAAACAGACTTTACAGATGTGGAAACCGTTTTTCGCAAAATGATTGCCAATGACCAGCTCCGGACGGAAGACTGGGGCGGCCGGCGGTTTGTTTATCCGGAATACCTGTACCGGGCTGAAACCGGAACCGCGCGCATGCTCCGCGCGTTGCGGGACCATCCTGACAGCCTGGGAAAAGTCAATGTGGAAAAAATCATCAGCGACTGGGAAACGGAAGCAGACATCGAACTGGCGGAGGCCCAGAAGGATGCCATCCGTTCGTCGTTAAAGTTTGGCGTGTTTGCGTTGACCGGCGGTCCCGGCACCGGGAAGACAACGATAATCAAAGGCATCCTTTCCGTACTGAAACGCGCGGGCTGTACCGTTTTGCTGGCAGCCCCTACCGGCAGGGCGGCCCGGCGGCTGGAGGCGGCTGCGGGGGATAAGGCACAGACGGTGCACCGTCTGCTGGAGTATACTGTTACCGGGGAGTTCGGCAAGAACGCCGGCGATTTGCTGGACGCGCAGGCCGTCATTGTGGACGAAGCGTCCATGCTTGACATTTATCTCTTTTACCACCTGCTGGAAGCGCTGCCGTTAGGCTGCCGCCTGATACTGGTGGGGGACGTGGACCAGCTGCCTTCCGTGGGGCCGGGGTCCGTGCTGAAAGATATCATCCGGTGCGGTAAAATGCCGGTAGTCCGTCTGCATGAAGTGTTCCGGCAGGCAGAGGTCAGCCCGATCGTGCGCAACGCGCACCGCATCAACCGGGGCCTGCTTCCGGAGTGCGCGGCGGACAGCGATTTTTCCCTGACGGAGTTTGCGGAGGAGGAACCGGCTGCCGCTTATATTACGGATTTATATGCGGAAGCAACAAAGAGCGGCGGATGGCAGTCATTGCAGATCCTGTCCCCGATGCATAAAGGTCCCTGCGGCGTGCAGAACCTGAACAGCCTGCTGCAGGACCGCGTCAATCCTCCCTCTGCCCGTAAAGAAGAAATCCGGCAGCCCGGCGGTGTGACGCTCCGTCTGGGGGACAAGGTGATGCAGATCCGCAACAATTACGAAAAGGATGTATATAACGGGGATATCGGGCAGATTGCAGATATTTCGGGAAAAACCGTTAAGGTCTGGTATCCGGAGCGTCCGGACGGGGAATATGTGACCTACGGGGAAGGTGAAACCGATGAGCTGCAGCTGGCTTACGCCATGAGCGTACATAAATCCCAGGGAAGCGAGTATTCCCGCGTTGTGCTCGCTTTGGTGCCCGGGCATTATATCATGCTGCAGCGGAACCTGCTGTATACGGCAGTGACCCGGGCCAGGGAAAAAGTGGAACTGGTAGGGACAAAACCGGCGTTGCAGACCGCCGTGGCCAACGACCGGACCCGCCGCCGCTATTCGCTGCTGAAAGAACGGCTGCAGGAAAGCGGGGATTTATGACGGGCGGGATATCCGGCCGCGCAGGTTCGCGCGTTTCCCGGCGAACAGCCGGAGTCAATATGTGAAGGAGGGATAGTATACTGTTTTTCCGGTTAGTAAAGGAACTGGTATTTCCGCGCTGCTGCGCCGGCTGCGGTGTGGAAATCGAAGCAGGTTTCCTCTGCCGTGAGTGCAGGAAAGGACTTTTGCAGATGAAAGAGTTTCCTCCCGCGGGCGGCCTGGACGGGGCCCTGTTCTTTTTTGGGTATGAAAACCAGATTAAAGAGGCAATCCATAAAATCAAATTCGGGCGGGACAAAGAGTTGCTGGATCTGCTGTCTGAAGAAACGGAACTGCTTTTGACGGATTTGTCCGGACAGAGAATTATCAGTAATTTTTTGTCGGATGCAGGAAAATTACCATGCAGTGCAGAAAAAGATTATAACAGGGAAAAAACGGTTGAGGCATTCTGTCATAAAAATGTCAGCCGGACAATCTGTCAGAAAGACATTTGCCGTGAAAAAAACGGTTTATGGCTGTGGAGCGGGATACCGACAGACAGCGGACGCCTGCGTGAACGCGGATTTGACCTGCCTGCGGCGCTGTTTTCCTCCCGGGCGCAGGCCTTTGGGGGAATGTGGACGCAAATCCTCTGCCGGACCCGGAAGACGTTGCCCATGTACGGCCTGTCTCCGGAAGAAAGAAGACGGAATCTGCAGGACTGTTTTGCGGTAACCCGCGATGTCCGTGGTAAATCAATCGTGCTGACGGACGATATTTTTACGACAGGCACCACGTTTTCCGCTGCTGCGGCCGCGCTGAAAGAAGCAGGCGCGGAAGCGGTAAAAGGGATTGCTTTTTGCGGTTCGGTTGAAAATATACGTTGAATGCAAAAAACATATAAAAAGAATTGGAGGGAGAGAGGATGAAGTTGACTGGCTGTGCAGGAATCAGGGAAGGATTCCGGTTTCAGTATCAGAACCTGGTTGGGGAAGGCCGGGTTACGGAAGAAGCGCTGCAGGCATTGCAGCCTGCTATGGAACAGGCTGTAAAAGCGGTACGGGCGATACGCAGCGAAGGTTTTTCCAAAGCGCATCTTTCCAAGGACGGGACGCCGGAACATGTGTATTTTCCGCGTCAGGCCTATCTTGCGGAAGGGAACCCGAACGATGAGGCTTCGGTAAAGCGGCTCGAAGAACTGGGAGCGTCATGGAAAGATTCCGTAGACGCGGCTGTGTTTATCGGCATCGGCGGGTCCTATCTGGGGGATAAGGTAATTTTCGATCTGGCGGCAAAACCCTATTGGAACCAGCTGCCGAAAAAAGAGCGCAACGGGTATCCGCAGATTTATTTCGCGGGTAATAATGTGGATGGCGTGGCCCTGCAGGGCCTGATGCGCCAGCTGACCCTGCAGGCGCAGCACGTAAAACATCCGCTGCACATCCAGCTGGTGCCGATTTCCAAATCCGGTACCACCATGGAACCGCTGACCAGCTTTGCCGCGCTGCTGAATTACATGAAAGCGCATCCGGAATGGTTCACCATCGATGTGACGGCAGTGACGGGCCTTGACCCGAAAGAGTCCCTGCTGTTCCGGCTGGCGCAGGAAAACAACTGGCCGGCGTACAGTATCCCGGAAGGGATCGGCGGGCGTTTCTGCATCCTGAGCAATCCCGGCCTTCTGATGTGCGCCGCGTTAGGCTATGATATCCGCGCCCTGCTGGAAGGCGCCCGGGAGATGTCGGAACTGTGCCTTGCAACCGAAGGGGCGGACAATCCTGCGTTGCTGAATGCCGCGCTGAAATATCTGGCTGCTGAAAAGCTGGGAGCGGATATTGAAGTGCTGATGGGTTACGGCGATACCCTGCAGTGCCTGGGCGCCTGGTATGTGCAGTTGCTGGCGGAGTCCCTGGGCAAACGGATGGACCGGAACGGCAAGACTGCGTTTTACGGAAGGACGCCTGTAGTGGCCGTGGGTACAACGGATATGCATTCCATGACCCAGCAGCATCAGGACGGGAAACGCAACAAGGTGATCCAGTTCCTGGAAGTGGAAAAACCTGCGGAAACGATTGTGGTAGACAATCCGTTCCCGAAAGAAAAAGCCTTTGCTTTATATGCCGGCAAGGAAATGAACGTGCTGCTGCAGGCCGCGTTGAAAGCGAATGAAACAGCCCTGACGGAAGACGGCAGGCTGAATGCCCGGTACGTGTTGCCGGAACTGACGCCGCGTTACATCGGACAGCTGCTCATGTTCCTGATGTACAGCATTGCGTACGAAGGAGAGCTGGCAGATGTGGACGCCTACGACCAGCCCGGCGTGGAAGCGTATAAACGCATCATGAAAGCGGAACTGGCAAAAGGATAGAATAATATAAATAGAGCATTTATAGGATAAAGGACAAAGGACAAAGGACAAAAGACTTGATACACAAGCTTTATTGAAAAGGATAAGTTGAAAAAATCAGCAGCGGGAAAGACTTTGCAAAACCGTGCCCGTTTGCTATTTCACAGACTCATTCGCCTGTGGCTTCGAAACCCGGGGCTTCGCCCCCCGGACAGTCTCGCCACGGCCGGCTCATTTCGTCTCATGAAATTACGCAAACGCTCCCGATGTTTTGCCAGGTTCTTTTCCGCTGCTGTTTTTTTATTTGTCTTTTTTAATCTGTCATTTTTGTAACATTTAATATAGTTCTGCAAAGAGTTTGTGAATTTATGGGAAAGGCACTTGCGTAAAGTCAAAAAGTCAAATATAATATCTCATATAAAACACTCTAAAGAGAATTTGGCTGTATATATTAATTTTGCGCAGGAAAGATATTTATTTGTAATCCTGTGCAAGAATGAAAGCAGGCAGTAAAACAGAAAGCAGGTAGAATTATGAAAAACATGGCAGACGCGATAGAAAGCTTTATTGTAGGTCAGCTGCTGGCGGCGAGCAAGAATACGGTACTGGTGCAGCGCAACGAACTGGCGGACAGGTTGTCCTGCGCGCCGTCCCAGATCAGTTACGTGCTGAGCACGCGCTTTACGCCGGAAAAGGGGTATCTGGTTGAATCCCGCCGGGGCAGCGGAGGTTTTATCCGTATCGTAAGGATATTGCCGGTAGAAGAGCAGCAGGAGGAACCGACTGTGGATGAAATCCTGCATTACTGGCATGAAAACCGCATGCTGACCGACAGGGAATTTGAACTGCTGCATTATCTGATGGGTATCATGGATATCCCGGAAAGGGAAAAACGCCGCGTTCTCCGTCAGGCGGTGCAGCGCATGGTGGACGCAGGCTGACAGAAGAAAAACAGAGTGAAGGATTGTGCGCCGGGGCAGTGTTTTCCCGGCAGGGAGGATATGATGTTATGTGAACGGTGTGGCAAACGGGAAGCCACGGTAAATGTAGTTTGTGTCGTTAACAATACGCGGGTCAGCAAATGGCTTTGCGAGGCCTGCGCCAAAGAGTTTGCGACGGAAGGGGTCCTGTCCGGGCAGAATGGGGAAGGGGCCCGCAATATTCTGGAAGAAATCTTTAAGCCGCTTCGCAAACTGGCCGAAAAGAATTATTATGACGAGGCGGCAGGCCAAAAGGATCATTTCTATACAGAGTCGGCGGAAAGGATCCTGGCCACCGCGCGCCGTACGGCGAACCAGCGTCAGCAGGAAGAAATCGGCACGGAACATATTTTGTGGGCCATGCTGCAGGAGCCGGAAAGCCAGGCGGCGCATCTCCTGCTGCGGTGCGGCGTGGATAAGTATACGCTGCTGGGGGAACTGGAGACGTGGATGGGGAAAACAGCCGAAGGCGCCAATCCCGTCACTTATACCAAAGAGGCTTCCGGGGCCATGGAATACGCCAAATCATTTTCGGACGCGGACGGGCTCTACCTGATCAGCTCAGGCCATATCCTGCTGGGTCTGCTGGCGGAAGCCGGCTGTGTGGCGGAACGGGTCCTGGAGCGTTTTAGCATCGATATGAACCGGGTACAGGTCATGATGCACGAGGAGTTTATCAAGACCCATTCCCTGCCGGAAAAGAACAAGTTCAAATCACAGGCGAAGAAGGAAAAGGCAGAAGCGGAAATGCAAAAGGCGTTAAAACTTCTGAAAGGCTTCGGGCGCAATCTGAATGAGCTGGCCGCGCAGGATAAACTGGATCCGGTACTGGGCAGGGAAAAAGAACTGGAGCACGTAATGCGGATCCTGTGCCGGCGGACTAAGAACAACCCGGTCCTGATCGGGGAATCCGGCGTGGGGAAAACCGCGGTTGCGGAAGGCCTGGCCCAGCGGATCGTAAACGGGGAAGCCCCTGAGTTCTTGTCGGATAAGATTATTTTTTCACTGGAACTGGGCTATGTGGTTGCGGGAGCCAAGTACAGGGGGGAACTGGAAGAACGGTTGCGGGATATCATTGAAGCAGTCAAACACTGTCCCCGGATCGTCCTCTTTATGGATGAGCTGCAGATGCTGATGAACGGCGGCGACGGCACCATGAATATCGCCAATATCATCAAGCCTGCCCTGGCCAGAGGGGAGCTGCATGTGATCGGGGCTACCACGCTGGAAGATTACCGCAAAAGCGTGGAGAAAGACGCGGCGCTGGAGCGGCGGTTCCAGCCGGTCCGCGTGGATGCGCCGGATGCGGCGTCTGCCCTGAAGATACTGAAGCGGCTGTGCGGACGCTATGAAAAGTATCACCATGTACAGGTTACGGAAGAGGCACTGGAAGCGGCCGTAAAATTATCGGACCGGTATATAACAGACAGAAACCTGCCTGACAAGGCAATCGACATATTGGATGAAGCCTGCGCTTCCGTACGGCTCCACAGCAGCAGGGATTACTCGGGACAGATGGGCGATCCGGTTGTGGATGCGGACACGGTACGCCAGATCATCTCCCAGTGGACCAACATTCCGCTGACCCGGCTGAATACGGCGGAATCCAGCAGTCTGCTGCAGCTGGAGGAAGCCCTGCATGAACGCATCGTGGGCCAGGGCAAGGCGGTGAAAGCTGTGGCCCAGGCTGTGCGGCGCGCCCGGGCGGGTCTGAAAGACCCCCACCGGCCGATGGGTTCCTTCCTGTTCCTGGGGCCTACGGGCGTCGGGAAAACCGAGCTGGCAAAGGCGCTGGCAGAAAACCTGTTCGGGGATGAGAGGGCCTTGCTGCGCTTTGATATGAGCGAGTATATGGAGAAGCATACCGCTTCCCGCCTCATCGGCGCCCCTCCCGGTTATGTGGGTTATGAGGAAGGAGGCCGTCTTACTTCCGCAGTAAAACGGCGTCCTTATTCCATCGTGCTGCTGGATGAGATTGAAAAAGCCCATCCCGATATATTTAACCTGCTTCTGCAGATCATGGAAGACGGCAGGCTGACCGACGGACAGGGCGTGACAGTGGATTTCCGCAACTGCGTGATCCTGATGACAAGCAATGCCTGCGCGGAGCTGATGAGCGACAGGCGCAGCCTGGGCTTCGCGGCCGATGCGGATACTGCTGTGGCAAACCAGAAACAGAACGTCCTGCAGGGAATCAAAGATATTTTCCGTCCGGAGTTTTTAAACCGGCTGGATGAGATCGTTGTATTTGATCCGTTAGGCAAAAAGGAACTGGCCCAGATCGTGGACAAGATGCTGGAGGAACTGCAGAAACGGCTCCGGGATACGGGCATGCGCCTGCGCATGACTGCTTCCGCCAGAGACAAGCTGCTGCAATCGGGGATGGATGTCCGGTACGGCGCCCGCCCGCTGCGGCGCGCTTTACAGAAGGAAATTGAAGACAAACTGGCAGATCTGTACCTGGAAAGAACGTTTGCTGCCGGTGATGAAATACTGATCGACGTAATAGCCGGGGATTTCAGTTTCTCCCGTATGAAAGAGGCTGAAACAGAAAATATGGTGCCGGTACAAGAGGAACAGAACTATGGCTAAAACAAAGGCAAAGGTGAGCTACGTCTGCCAGAATTGCGGCTATGTGACGGCTTCCTGGCTGGGAAAATGCCCGGAATGCGGGACGTGGAACTCGTTCAGCGAACAGCTGGAAACCAAAGCGAAAGAGCAGGGGTATGTTCATTTTGCTGAGAACGTCAGGCCCAGGACCGTCAGCAGCGTCGCGGCCAAAGCTGTCCGCCGCATGGAAACCGGCATCCATGAATTTGACAGGGTATTGGGCGGGGGGATCGTTCCCGGAAGCCTTGTGCTGCTGAGCGGCGACCCCGGCATCGGTAAATCCACGATCCTTCTGGACGTGGCCATGCGTTTCAGCCAGAAACAGATAAAAGTTTTGTACGTTTCCGGTGAAGAGTCGGAAGAACAGACCGCCATGCGAGCCGGCCGTCTGGGAGCCTGCACGGATTCGCTTCTGATTATGACCGCTTCGGAAATCGGCAGCATCCTGCTGCAGGCAGAGCATGAAAAACCGGGGCTTCTGGTCATCGATTCCATCCAGACCATGTATACAGGCGATCTGGAAACGTCGGCAGGCAGTGTGGGACAGGTGCGGGAATGCACGGCGAGGCTGCTGCGGTATGCCAAGACTTCCGGTACGGCGGTGCTGATCATCGGGCATATGACAAAGGACGGGAATATTGCCGGTCCGCGCCTGCTGGAGCATATGGTGGATGTAGTCCTGCAGTTTGAAGGGGAACGCAGTTACGCGTTCCGCGTCTTGCGCGCCCTGAAAAACCGTTTCGGCTCCACGGAAGAATGCGGGATTTTTTCCATGGAGCAGGGGGGACTGGCGGAGGTTCCCAATCCGGCGGGGCTTTTCCTGGAAGAAAGAGTAAACGAGGTGCCGGGCACGGCAGTCGGAGGCTGCCTGGAAGGGAACCGGCCAGTCATGGTAGAGTTCCAGGCGCTTGCGGCCCGTACTCCTTACGGCATGCCCCGCAGGACTGCGGTGGGCTTTGATTATAACCGGGTCAATATGCTGATTGCGGTGTTGGAACGGCGGATGGGGCTGGATTTCGGAACCCATGATGTCTATGTCAATGTGGTAGGGGGTATCAGGGTCAGTGAGACCGCGGCCGACCTGCCTGTTCTGGCAGCGCTGTTTTCCAGTTACCGTAACCGTCCGGTTCCCGGCGGAACCGTTATTTTCGGGGAAGTAGGCCTTACGGGCGAAGTACGGCGCGTACAGGCTATGGAACGGCGGATTGCGGACGCGGCCAAGCTGGGTTTTGGCAGGTTTGTGGTACCGGATGCAAAGCTGCGTCTGCCGGCAGAATGCAAGGGTGAAATTATCAGAGTAAGGACGGTGGAAGAGGCGATTCAGGCATTATTTAAATAAATTCATATAATCCGCTAATTATGGGTTGACAGTATGCATACACTGATATATAATAAAAATCTTTGACGCCTGCAAAAAATCATGATATAATATAAATGTATTCAATATGCTTTGTTTAACTAAAGTATTTTAGTATTCCCCTGGTATTCTGTATGGAGGTTTCCGATGTTTTCGGTTGGTGACAAAGTCGTATATCCGATGCATGGCGCAGGTCAGATAGAAGCAGTTGAAGAACGGGTGTATGAAGCACAGCCAACAAAATATTTAGTGCTTTCCATGTTTTTGGGAAACATGAAAGTACGTATACCTGTATGTAATCTGGAAAAGGTCGGGCTGCGCCCGATTATACCCAAAAGCAAGATGAAAGAGATACAGAAAGTTTTGGAAACCGAAGTGGTCAATAATCTGAAAAGCATTACCTGGAACCGCCGTTTTACAATTTATATTGATAAAATGAAAAGCGGGGACGTTTTGGATCTGGCAGAAGTGATCAGTATTCTGGCGCGGCAGGATAAACAGAAACGTCTTTCTACCGGGGAGCGCCGTCTGCTGGGGAACGCCAGGCAGATTCTGGCCAGCGAGATCATGATTGTTAAAAACAGCAATATTGAGTCTGCTGAAAAGTGGATCGACAAAGCGTTGCACATTGCGTGATATACCGTATACGCCGGGGTTCAAACACAAATTTTCAATAATAATGTCAGAATACAGGTTCTGACATTTATTTTTTTGTGAAAAATCATTTTTAATACTGTTATAAAACCGAAATCTGTAGTAAAATATAAAAATAAGTATGATGGATAAGTGTTATCTTTTGAATGCTTATGACTTTTGAGGAAAGGAGGATAATCATGTTACGAAGAATACTCACTGCAGCGATAGCCGTACTTTTAACTGTAACCGGACTTATACTTATGGAAAAGCTGCTTCCTCAGATTTCATATTTTCTCGGCTATAATATCCATTCCACAGGAATGCTGGGTTATTCTTACATCCACTGGCTCTTTGCCATAGTAAGCGTATTGTTTTTCGGCTGGATCGGCTGGGTCATTACGCCCTTTCTGATTAAATTCCTGCTGAAGTATTCGGAAATTGTGGCCTCCGTACTTGCCAAAGCGCCTTCTGCCGATATTATTGTCTCTCTGATCGGCGTACTGGTGGGTCTGGTTCTGGCGAATCTGATCGGCGCCCCGTTTTCGCGTCTTCCCATCGTAGGCCCTTATATTCCGATTATTTTGAGCATCATTCTGGCCCTGACGGGAGCCAAAGTCGCCTCCCACAAGAGCAAAGACATACTGGGACTGTTTTACCGTTCCCGGCCGCAGGGCAAAGAACTGCCTGCCGGGACAGAGATCATGGTGCAGGATCAGCAGGAAAACACGGTGATTGACGCGGATTCCCTGCCTGTTGAACTGGCAGCGTCCAATAAGCTGTTGGATACCAGCGTCATTATCGACGGAAGGATTTCGGATATCCTGAAGACAGGTTTCCTGGAAGGGAATCTTGTGATCCCCCATTTTGTGCTGGATGAATTACAGCGCCTTTCCGACTCTTCGGACAATCTGAAGCGCGCAAAAGGGCGGCGGGGCCTGGATTTTATTCACGAGCTGCAGGAAATCTTTCCTCACGTTGTCATCGTGAACGATATGGAATATGAAATGATACAGGACGTTGACAGCAAGCTGATCGCCCTTGCGAAGGACACCGGTTCCATTATCGTTACCAATGATTTTAATCTGAATAAGGTAGCATCGATCCAGGGGATCCGGGTGTTGAATATTAACGATCTGGCTAATGCGGTGAAGCCGGTTGTGATCCCCGGGGAAGAAATGACAGTCTATTTGCTCCGGGAAGGAAAAGAAAGCGGGCAGGCTATCGCCTACCTGCAGGATGGCACGATGATCGTGGTAGAGGGAGGGCGCAAATATATCGGTAATAAGATCCGTATCGCCGTTACCTCTGTACTGCAGACATCGGCCGGCCGTATGATTTTTGCCAAAGTGCCTAAGAATCATGAAGTCCGTGATATACTGGCCGGGGCGGAGGGAACATGAAAGATTTGCTGACCGTGATTGTCCCGGCTGCCGGCGCAGGAAAGCGCATGGGCTTTGGGAAGAATAAGGCGTTTATCACGATCCGGGACATACCGCTGCTGGTCTTGTGCATGAAGATGCTGGCGGAAACCGGGATGGTCCGGCGTGTGATTGTTGTGACAAGGGCCTGGGAGATAACGGAAACAGAGAGAATACTGAAGGAATACCAGCCTGACTTTTTTCCTGATATAAGCTGGCAGGTTACGGCCGGAGGCAGGGAACGGCAGGATTCTGTTGCCAACGGCCTGGCGCTGGTCACGGATGAAAGCGGTTACGTGGCGGTGCACGATGGCGCCCGGCCATTTGCGGGCACGGAAGTTTTTGCCCGTACTTTCGCCAGGGCAAAAGAATGCGGGGCTGCCATTGCGGCAGTACCTTTGAAAGACACGGTGAAAATCGTGGATGCCCGCGGCATTGTCGTGTCCACACCGGACAGGTCTTCGTTATGCGCTGTCCAGACCCCGCAGATTTTTGAGATCAATGTTCTGCGCAAAGGTTATGATTTTTTAAAAGTGCATCCTGTTGCGGTAACAGACGACGCGTCCCTGGTGGAGGCGTCAGGTCATCCGGTGGCTGTCGCGGAAGGTTCTTATGAAAATATTAAAGTGACTACGCCGGAAGATTTACTGCTGGCGGAAAAGATTCTGGAAAAGCAGAGTCGTTCTGGATAATGATTGAAGAGAATCCCGCTAAAGGATAATTGCGGGAAACGAAACTTTATTACAGTGTTTTGCTGCCGTTTAACGGGTGAATGGAGATTTGAAAGATGCAGTTCAGAGTAGGAACCGGTTTTGACGTGCATGCCCTTGTGGAAAACAGGGCCCTGATCCTGGCAGGGGTCCGGGTGCCTTATGAAAAAGGACTGCTGGGGCACAGCGATGCGGATGTGGCGCTGCATGCCCTGATGGATGCCCTGCTGGGGGCAGCGGGCAAAGGCGACATCGGGAAACATTTTCCTGATACGGATGTTAAATACGAAGGGGCCGACAGCCGGCGTCTTTTGCGTGTTGTTGTGGAAATGCTGCAGAAAGACGGATGGCAGGTCAATAATGTGGATGTGACCATTATCGCGCAACGGCCCAAATTAGCTCCGTTTATTGCAACCATGCGGGAACTGGTCGCAGGCGATCTGGGTATTACGGAAGATGCGGTCAATATTAAAGCGACGACTACGGAAAAACTCGGCTTCACCGGAAGAGGCGAAGGCATTGCTGCCGAGGCGGTGGCCAGTATTGTAAAAGACTGAGCCGCATGCGGTTATAAAGATGTAAGATATGCGGGCCGGGACAGTTAACTGACAGGCTGTACGCATAAGGATTATAATTAATCAATAATCAAGGGTTTGAATATCATTTTTGGAGGGATTTTCAATGTCACAGGAAATTCGTGTACGTTTTGCGCCGAGTCCTACCGGGCCGTTTCATATCGGCGGCGCGCGCAGCGCATTGTTTAACTGGCTGCTTGCCAGAAAACTGGGCGGCAAGATGGTGCTTCGTATTGAAGATACGGACCGGAAACGTTCTACGCCGGAATCGGAAGAAAATATTAAAAATTCGTTACGATGGCTGGGCATGGACTGGGATGAAGGCGTTGATGTAGGAGGCCCGTACGGTCCGTACCGCCAGATGGAACGTCTGGACATCTATAAGAAATATACTGACCGGCTGCTGGCGGAAGGAAAAGCGTATTACTGTTACTGTACGCCGGAAGAGCTGGAGGAAGAACGGCAGGGACTTCTGAAAGATGGGAAAATGCCCCGGTATATGGGAAAATGCAGGGAACTGACGCCGGAACAGATTGCGAAATATGAAGCGGAAGGCCGCAAGCCTTCCGTCCGCCTGCGTGTGCCGCCCAATGAAAAGGTCGTTGTCCACGATCTGATCCGGGGCGACGTGGAATTTGATTCCAACGGAATCGGGGATTTTGTCATTGTCAAGTCTGACGGAATTCCTACCTATAATTATGCAGTGGTAATAGACGACAGCCTCATGCATGTGACGCATGTCATCCGTGCGGAGGAACATTTATCCAATACGCCCAGGCAGCTGCTGGTCTATGATGCGTTAGGCTTTGAGAAACCGGTGTTCGGTCATGTTTCCCTGATCCTGGGAACAGACCATACGAAGATGAGTAAACGGCATGGCGCCACATCCCTGGATGCGTACCGTCAGAAAGGCTATATTCCGGCCGGCCTGAACAATTTCCTTGCGTTGCTTGGCTGGGCTCCTCCCGGGGAGAAGGAAATCTTTACCATGGAAGAAGCGATTCAGGAGTTTTCCCTGGACCGTGTGGCCAAAAATCCTGCCGTATTTGATTTTAAGAAACTGGACTGGATCAACGGGCAGCATATCCGCAAAATGACCCCCGAAGCGTTTTGGGAACTGGCTTTGCCGTTTATGAAAGAGGCCGGCTATATGACCGGCGATGAGGACGGCGCAAAGCTGGAATGGCTGAAGAAGGTCGTGGCAACCGCCCAGACCCAGATTGATTACGGCGCCCAGATACCGGAAAAGGTTTCCATGTATTTCAGCGACGACTTCGAGTTTGAAAACGAAGAAGCCGCTGCCGTGCTGAAAGAAGAAACGGCTCCCATGGTTATGAAGGCGCTGCTGGAAGAATTGAAAGCATTGCCGGAACTGAACCGTGACACGGTCAAAGCTGCCTTCAAGAAAGTCCAGAAAGCAAACAAGCTGAAAGGACAGCAGGTGTATATGCCGATCCGTGTAACACTGACAGGGAACCAGCACGGTCCGGAACTGGCGGAAATGATCCCGCTGTTCGGTCTGGAGCGCACGGAAAAAAGAATTTTAAAGAGCCTGGAAAAAGCAGGAGTTTCTTTATAACTGACAAGGAGTAACACAGAATGGCAATTAAAGTTTACAATACGATGACCCGCAGGAAAGAAGAGTTTGTGCCCATGACTCCCGGTAAGGCGGGCATTTATGTCTGCGGCGTAACCCCGTATAACCATCCGCATATCGGCAACGCCCGCCCCTTTGTGACCTGGGATGTGATCCACCGTTTCCTGGAACACGAAGGGTACGATGTGCTGCATGTGCAGAATTTTACTGACGTGGATGATAAGATCATCAACACGGCGAATGCGGAGGGTGTACAGTGGAGTGATATCTGCGGCCGCTATATTGAATCCTACTTTGAAGTAATGGACAAACTGAATGTCCGCCGCGTGCAGATTTATCCCCGGGTATCCCGCCATATTCCGGACATTATCAATACGGTCCGGGCACTGATCGACAATGGGTATGCCTATGTGGTGGACGGCGACGTGTATTACAGCGTGGAAAAATTCCCGCGTTACGGCTGCCTTTCCGGCCGTGACCTGAACGATATGCTGGCAGGCGCCCGGGTGGATGTGGACGACCGGAAACAGAATCCCATGGATTTTGCCCTGTGGAAAGCGGCCAAACCCGGCGAACCGGCCTGGGATTCCCCCTGGGGCAAGGGGCGGCCCGGCTGGCATATTGAATGCTCTACCATGAGCATGAAATATCTGGGCTCTTCCTTTGATTTCCACGGCGGCGGCAGCGATCTGATCTTCCCGCACCATGAAAATGAAATCGCCCAGTCGGAAGGGGCCACCGGTGTTCATCCCTTCGTGCGGTACTGGCTCCACAACGGGTTTATTACTGTTAATGAAGAAAAAATGTCAAAATCCCTTGGCAATTTCTTTACGGTAAAAGATATTCTGGAACATTTTGCTCCGGAAACGTTACGCTTCTTTATCGTTTCCACCCATTACCGCAGCCCGCTGGACTTCAGCGATGCACGGCTGAAAGAGGCCGATGCGGGCCTGCAGCGCCTGCGTACCGCAAAGGAAAACCTGGCTGCCTTGCGCAAAGTCATCAGCGGCGGACCGACGGAAGAGAGTCTGGCGATACGCGGCAAAGTTGAACAGCTGCGTAATGATTTCATGGAAGCCATGCGCGATGATTTCAATACGGCTCTGGCCATCAGCCACATGTTCGCGCTGGCCAAAGAGATCAATGTGTATAAAGCGCAGACCGATTCCGGCGATGTGGCCCCGGACGGAAAACTAGTGGACATGATGACCAAAGTGTTTGCTGAATTCTGCTCCATTATCGGCGTGCTGGAAGGCGAAACGGAAGCTGCAGGGAACGACGGTGATGGCGGACTGACGGAACAACTGATGCAGCTGCTGCTGGAATTGCGCCAGGATGCCCGGAAGGCCAAAAATTATGCCCAGGCTGATGCAATCCGCAACAAACTGGGAGAACTCGGAATCGTGATTGAAGATACGCCCCAGGGCGCACGGTGGAAAAAGCAGTGAAATTTATCCGCTTTCAACAGTTAAAACAGCAGGCGCTGGCAATTTGTCAGGAAGAAGGAAGACCATTGCCGGATCCCGGCCAGATGAATCCCATCGTGCTGGCGCTGATCGGAGACAGTGTGTTTACCTTTTATGTCCGCATGCGCCTGCTGCCGGTGTCCAGTCATGTGCAGGTGATCCACACGATTGCTGCCAGAATGGTATCTGCTGTCATGCAGGCTAAAGCCATGCACGCTTTGGAAACCGGACTGTCTGAACAGGAGGCGGCAATCGTGCATCGGGGACGCAATGCCAAGTCCATGGTACCGAAAAGCGCCAGCGTCAGCGAATACCGGGCGGCAACAGCGTTTGAAGCGCTATGTGGCTGGCTGCTTCTGACAGATCAGGAGGAACGGCTGGAGTTTTTGCTGGAACAGGCTTTTCAGTTCATTTCCCGGGAAATGCGGGACCCTTCGTTACTATAACGGATTTAAATAAATGAAGAGAAGATTTGCAAAGGGGAGGGACTATCATGAAGGTTGTATTGATAAGACATACTCCGGATCCGGACAAATCAGTGGCATTAAGCGCGCGATTGTGTTATTCTCCGGTAGGAGTTACGGAACTCCAGGAAAAGATGAGCGATGAGGAAGCGGCACGCCTGGTACGTATGCTGGTGCGCATGGGCCATTTCTCACCGATCGAACATGTGACCTTTACGTTTGCCATCGAAGGTGTTTCCCGCGTGCTGACGCATCAGCTTGTCCGGCACAGGATCGCTTCGTATTCGCAGCAGTCCCAGCGGTATGTAAAAGAACACAATTTTGAATCAATCATGCCTCCCGCTGTTGCTGCAATTCCGGAAGCGAAAGCTAAATTTGAAGCGTGCATGCAGAATCTGCAGGATCTGTATAATGATCTGACGGATCATTACGGCATTGCCAACGAAGACGCGCGTTATGTACTGCCCAATGCGGCGGAGACAAAAATCGTCTGCACATTTAACGCCCGTTCCCTTTACAATTTCTTCAATTTACGTTGCTGCAACAGGGCCCAGTGGGAAATCCGCGAGCTGGCCTGGAAGATGCTGACGGAATGCCGTAAAGTGGCTCCCGTACTATTTGAAAAAGCGGGTCCGGACTGTGTAGCCAAAGGTACCTGTAAAGAAGGAAAGATGAGCTGCGGTATCTTGCCGAAAGTGAAACAGTATCAGACGGAAGGCAAAGACGTTGCGGAACTGTTTTTACCGGGGAAAAGCAGTTAAGCTAAGCGCAGGTAAGTAAAGCACGGTTCAGGCTTTTTATATCCGGCAGTGTTTCTGCTGCCGGTTTGCGTAAGGAGCACCTGATTAATCAGGTGTGTCCGACAGGTTGGTCAGTGTTCCCCTGAAGGAGCGTTTATGGCAGAAGAGATCGTTGCCGGGCGTAATGCGGTGTTTGAGGCTTTGTCCAGCAAACGTCCGGTCAATAAGATTTTCATTAAAACGGGGCTGCAGGGCGGCAGCCTGGGAAAAATACTCGCGGCGGCACAGGACGCGGCAGTACCGGTAGAGTACGTGCAGACCGGAAAACTGGACAGGATGGCTCCGGGAATACGCCACCAGGGAATTGTGGCGCTGGCGTCTCCCATTGCTTTCAGCCCTTTGGAAACGGTTTTGGAACGGGCAGCATCCCGGAACGAAATGCCGTTTTTGCTGCTGCTGGATGAATTGCAGGACCCGCAGAACGTCGGTGCCCTGATCCGCAGCGCAGACGCTGCCGGGGTACACGGTGTTTTATTGCCCAGACGGCGAAGCTGCCCCCTGAACATGGTTGTGGCAAAGATTTCCGCCGGAGCTGTTAATTATGTGCCGGTGGTGCAGATCGGTAATATCGTCCAGACGTTGCGAGGCTTAAAAGAACAGGGGTTCTGGGTCGTCGGGGCGGACATGGATGGGGAAAGCCTGTATTTTGAAACAGACATGGACCGGCCCCTTGTCCTGGTCGTCGGGGCAGAAGGAAAAGGCATAGGACGTCTGGTAAAGGAAAACTGTGATATGCTGGTCCGGATTCCCATGCAGGGAGGCGTAAACTCCCTGAATGCTTCTGCGGCAGGGGCCATTCTGCTGTATGAAGTGGTACGGCAGCGGATGCAGAAGGCCGCGAAATGAAAGAGTATTACCTGGTTGACGGATACAACGTCATCAATAACTGGAAAGATTTTGCGGGGATCCGGGATGCGGATCTGGAGCACGCGCGCGAAATGCTGATAGACAAAGTCGCGGAGTTTTCATCTTTTCACGGCTATGATGCCGTTGTGGTGTTTGACGCGATGGACGCTAAGGGACCGGAAGCAACAGAGCGCATCCGCGGGTGTACGGTAGTTTATACTGCCGAACAGGAAACGGCGGACAGCTGGATCGAGCGGGAAACGTATCAGATAGCCAGGAAGGGGATCAAAGTCTTTGTTGTTACCAGTGATAAAGCCGAACAGGACAGCGTGCTCGGTTCCGGGGCTCTCCGCATTTCCGCCCGTGAATTCCGGGAAATTTATTATAAGACAAAAAAAGAAATTAAAGAGAAAATAGACAAACTGCCGGGCAGTTCAGGCCGGCGGGAACTGGGCGGCCGTATTGACGGAGACGTGGCAACGCATCTGGAAAGGTTAAGACGGGGATAAACCGGGTTACAGTCAGTGATAACGGATGCTGCAGCTTAATAACGTATGTTACAGCTGTGCTGTAACGCTGTGTTTGACGTTGCAGGAGCCTGTCGTGTATAATTTAAATGTCCGTAAGAACAGCCGCCCGGCTGGGAGAGAATAATCTTGCTATTACTGGAAGGTGGAAAATAGATGAACGGGGTGACCGGCGATCCCTACGCCAGATTTGCCGATATGCCGGATGAAGACATTGTTGAACTGGCAAATGCGGAAAACAGTGTATTGGCCCAGGAATATCTGTTGCATAAGTATCGCAATTTTGTGCGCGGAAAAGCAAAAAGTTATTTCCTGATCGGGGCGGAACGGGAAGATATCATTCAGGAAGGGATGATAGGTCTCTATAAAGCGATCCGGGATTTCCGGCGGGAGAAACAGGCGTCGTTCCGCTCTTTTGCGGAGTTGTGCGTAACCCGCCAGATTATAACGGCCATTAAAACCGCGACCCGGCAAAAGCATATTCCGCTGAATTCCTATGTGTCGTTGAATAAACCCATTTATGAACAGGATTCGGACCGGACCCTGCTGGATGTGATTTCCAGCGGCGCCAAAGTGGTGAATCCGGAAGAGATGATCATCCGGAGGGAAGAGTTTATCGAAATAAAAAATAAGATGAACATGATCCTCAGCGATCTGGAATGGGAAGTTTTCATGAATTACCTGGACGGAAAATCGTACCAGGAGACGGCCAGAGAGCTGCACCGGCATATTAAATCCATTGACAATGCGTTGCAGCGCGTCAAAAGGAAAGTGGAAAAATACAAAGAAGCTCACAGCGGGGACGCGGATGTCTATGCGGTATGTTCCTGTATCCTTTCTTTTGAACCCCGGAAACGGGACAGAAGAAAAGACAGTTAAGCGGATGAAACTGATAAATCTGAAACATACTGTTGTATTGAAATGGATAATAGTATAAAATATAAGTGGCTTTAAAGGATTTTATCCGGAAACAGCGAATGATTATTGCTATAAAGAATTATATGTTCCGGCATTTCCAAATATTGATCTGTTAACAGGTTTAGGAGGTAATTAAAATGAGTCAGACAGAAGAATTCGTAAAGGTTGTAGAGGCTGCAAAAGAAGCAAAAGGAGTTATTTTTGTAACTGGTAAGCCCGGCAGCGGCAAAAGCAAGGTTTTGCGTGAAGCCGCCGAAGACAAGAAGTGGGATTATGTAGACTGCCGTTTACTGATCAGTGAAGAGTTCCTGGCGGTTCCCAAGGAAGAACGGAATGCCAAAGCGCCGGAGATGATGGGTGAAGCGCTTGCCAGTTATAATTCCGATGTTATCTTATTAGACCGTTTACAGACTTTGTTTGTGCCGGTATTTAATCTGGACGTTGCTGCCCTGCTGAAAGAACTGGGGCAGAAGTTTGTGCTGGTTGCCGCCTGGCCCGGATATGTAAAAGACGGCATGCTGTGCTATGACAAATTTGACGGCACCGAATCCATCCGGATTCCGCAGGACGGCTTTACGATTTGGAATGTTGATTAACGTTTGAGGGGACAAATGATAAATGTAAAAGGGACACTGGCCGTTCTGACCGGGGGCGGTGACTGTCCGGGACTCAATGCGGTCCTGAACGCGGTGGTCAAGGCTGCGTTAGGACACGGATATCAGATTTACGGTGTTGAAAACGGATTTAACGGGCTGATCAAAAACAGGATGAAACTCCTGACATATGAAGACGTATCCGGTATCCTGCCGCGGGGCGGCACGGTTTTGGGAACTACCAACCGGGATAACCCGTTTAAGTTTGCGCATATTGAAAAAGACGGTTCCGTTTCTTATACAGATGAAAGTGAAACCATTGTAAAGAATCTGGCAAAACGCGGAATTGAAACGCTGATCGTGATTGGCGGGGACGGCAGCCTGGCGATCGGAGCCCAGCTCTCCAGGGAATGCGGCGTTAAAGTGATCGGCGTTCCCAAAACGATAGATAATGACCTCCCCTGCACGGAACGGACTTTCGGTTTTGATACCGCTATGGCGGTAGCCACTGAGGCAGTCGACCGTCTGCATACTACGGCGGAATCCCACCACAGGATCATGATCCTGGAGGTCATGGGCCGGTATGCCGGCTGGATCGCCCTTCATTCCGGTGTCGCAGGCGGGGCGGATGTAATTTTGATTCCGGAAATACCCTATCATCTGGACGCAGTGGCGAAGAAGATTCTCAAACGCCAGCAGGACGGAAAGATGTTCAGTATTATCGTTGTGGCGGAAGGAGCTAAACCGGAAGGCGGCGAAATGACGGTGGCCCGCATTGTCAAAGACAGTTTTGAGCCGATCCGCCTGGGCGGGGTTGGCAATAAGCTGGCCCAGCAATTGGAAGAGCTGACCGGGATTGAGGCCCGCAGCACGATTTTGGGTTATTTGCAGAGAGGCGGTTCGCCCACGGCTTTTGACAGGGTTTTATGTACCCGGTACGGCGTGGCTGCCATAGAAGCGTGCATTGCAGGGAATTTTGACGTTATGGTTTCCCTGCACAATGACTCGATCGGTACGGTTCCCCTGCAGGAAGCGGGAGGAAAACCCAGGTCCGTCACTCCGGATAATGAAATTGTCCAGGCTGCAAGAAGCATCGGAATTTGCTTCGGCGATGAAGAATAGGTGTTACCGGGACGCACCTGTTTATGCGGGTGCGTCTTTATTTTTTGGGTTATTGTCAAGAAAGTTATAAAAAACAGTTGACAAACTCTTCGGTTTCATGTATTATACTTACTGTCACTGAAATCACGCTGACATAGCTCAACAGGCAGAGCAACGGTTTTGTAAACCGTAGGTTGTAGGTTCGATTCCTATTGTCAGCTCCAGAAGGTCTTAATGGAGGGGTTCCCGAGTGGCTAAAGGGAGCAGACTGTAAATCTGCCGCGTTTCGCTTCGTTGGTTCGAATCCAACCCCCTCCACCATTTTATCGCGGGGTGGAGCAGTTGGTAGCTCGTCGGGCTCATAACCCGAAGGTCGCTGGTTCAAATCCGGCCCCCGCAACCATAATAATGACGCTGATGTAGCTCAGATGGTAGAGCGCATCCTTGGTAAGGATGAGGTCACCAGTTCAATCCTGGTCATCAGCTCCATTATATAAGGCGGCATAGCTCAGTTGGCCAGAGCAAGCGGTTCATACCCGCTGTGTCCGCGGTTCAAATCCGTGTGCCGCCACCAGTTGAAATAAAGGCTCATGCAAATTTTTGCGTGAGCTTTTTTATACATTATTTTCAGGAAACCCTGATCGGTTCATCTCTGAATTTATGAACTCTTTTGATCAGTGTTTTCTTAAATATTTGTAAATTTATTGACAGAAAAAGGTAACTGTGGTATTATCATTCAGTGACAATTTGATTTGCTGTATTTTAGAGTTCGAAAGAGGTGGCAAGAATGCGTGTGTTGATTACTTTGGCCTGCACCGAGTGCAAACAGAGAAATTACCAGACAAACAAAAACAAAAAGAATGATCCCGATCGCATCGAGATTAAAAAGTATTGCAAATTCTGCAAAAAGCATACTACCCATAAAGAAACCAAATAATTATTTATTTGGAAGTGTCTTGATAGCAAGGATGTGAAATAATGACCGTTCCGGAGACTACTACGACTAACGAAGTAGGTACGGTGGAGAAGGTTACGGGGTTCATAAAAGAATCGAAGGCAGAGTTGCAAAAGGTTACCTGGCCGACACGGCAGGAACTGTTCATGAATACTATTGTGGTTTTGATTGCGGTGGTATTGGTGGCGGTTTGTATCTGGGTAGCCGACAGTTTATTCTCTGTTGTGATCAGATCCATCTTACGGTAAAGCGTATAAGGAGGAAGGGAGAAAACTCCCGCTGAAAAAATGGACGAAAATAAAAATGCTGAAACGCTGGAAAAAGGAAAACGGCATTGGTATGTCATCCATACTTATTCCGGATACGAGAATAAGGTCAGCGCAAATCTGGAACGTAAGGTTCATTCCCTGGGCATGAGCGACAGGATCTTTCATATTATGATCCCCATGGAGAATGAAGTAGTGGCCGATGAAAACGGTGCCAAACGGATCGTGACCCGTAAGGTTTTCCCGGGTTATGTGCTGGTTGAGATGATCATCGACGACCGCACCTGGTATGTTGTCAGGAATACGCCCGGCGTAACGGGTTTTGTGGGACCTGACAATAAACAGCCGGTTCCGCTGTCAGACGAAGAAGTCAGACGGATCATGGCCGGCAGCATAAACGGTCAGGGGCTGCAGGAAGAAGAACCTGCTGACCGGCCGAAGGCGAAACCCCAGATTAATTTGCAATTACAACAGAGAGTCCGCTTAAAAACAGGTCCCTTCTCCAATTTTGAAGGCGTTGTTTCGGCAATTGACAGAGAACGCGGGAAACTGAAAGTTCTGGTCGATATGTTTGGCCGCGAAACTCCTGTTGATATTGATTATACCCAAGTGGAAGAAATTGAATGATAAGGAGGTGTAAGAAACATGGCAAAGAAAGTTGCTAAGGTTGTAAAGTTACAGGTTCCTGGCGGTAAAGCTACTCCGGCACCTCCGGTTGGTCCTGCACTGGGCCAGGCTGGCGTTAACATTATGGCCTTTGTAAAGGACTTCAATGCCCGTACAGCACAGCAGGCTGGTTTGATCATCCCTGTTGAAATCACGGTGTATGAAGACCGTTCCTTTACATTTATTACCAAGACCCCGCCTGCAGCGGTGCTGCTGAAAAAAGCGGCCGGCCTGGAAAAAGCTTCCGGCGAGCCCAACAAGAAAAAAGTAGCTACATTGCCCCGCGCCAAAGCCCGTGAAATTGCGGAAAGCAAGATGGCGGACCTGAATGCGGCCGATGTGGAAGCAGCAACCCGTATGATCGAAGGCACTGCCCGCAGCATGGGCATTGTAATTACTGACTGACCGTCAGGTTAATGAGTGGGAGGCGGAAGCCGTTCGGACCACAAGGAGGAATTTATAATGGCAAAGAAACACGGCAAAAAGTATGTTGACGCGTTAAAACTGATTGATGAGACTAAACTCTATTCCCCGAAAGAAGCGGTTGAACTGGTAAAGAAAACCGTAGTTACCAAGTTTGACAGTTCTGTAGAAGCCTCTTTCCGTCTGGGCATCAATCCGAAATACGCTGACCAGCAGGTACGCGGCGCTATGGTGCTGCCTCACGGAACCGGCAAATCCAAAAAGGTTCTGGTATTTGCGGAAGGCGCGAAGGCGGAAGAAGCAAAAGCTGCCGGCGCGGATTATGTTGGCAGCCAGGATTTGATTGAAAAGATTCAGGGCGGCTGGTTTGACTTTGAAGTCTGCGTAGCGACCCCGAACATGATGGGCAAGGTTGGCCGTCTTGGTAAACTGCTGGGCCCGAAGGGCTTAATGCCTAACCCGAAGGTTGGCACCGTTACCATGGACGTAGCCAAAGCACTCAGTGAGATCAAAGCCGGTAAAGTTGAGTACCGCGCTGACAAAGCCGGTAACGTACAGGCAATGATCGGTAAATCTTCCTTCTCGGAAGAAGCCCTTCTGGATAACTACATTG
>JAFQZL010000024.1 GCA_017405945.1 Acidaminococcaceae bacterium | reverse complement strand
TTCGCGCTCAGTTCCTGCCCCAGAGCCTGGGCAAACGCCAGCTGCAATCCGGCGTCCAGATGCTCAACCGACCAGTTCAGAAGCTCGCCCCACTGCATTTTTTCTTCCGGAATCCGCGGATCGATACTCACCATGAACGCGTCTGTCTTCGGCAGTTTCTTTTGCAAAACTTTTTTCATCTCGTCCAATTCAATCATGGTAGCCGCGTCGATCTGTGTCAGCACCACGCAGACCTTGGTAAGTCCTTCCAATGCGGCGATTGCGTCCAGATCCGTAGGGGTCACCCGTTTGTTGGCGGCAGAAATACAATACCAGACCAGATGCACATGCTTTTGGACATCCCCCTGGCCGTTGGCATTTTTCACGAAGCCGATTACGTCTTTATAAAACTGCTGCTGTTTATCTTCCCCCACTTCGTAGCCCAGGGTATCATACAGCACCACGTCCAGATTCTCCGGCTCATAGCGGGTAATGCGGTCCGTCAAGGGCTTGCCGTTGCCTGTGGCAGCCACGTCCATACCGAAGAGATGATTGATCAGGCTGCTCTTTCCCACACCGGTACCACCGGTCACAAGGACGCTCGGCTTTTTAACGTTCTTGCGTATCTTGTTCAGTACTTTGTCGTAATCAAAATACTGCAGTTTATCGATTAATTTCTTTACGTCCTCTTCTTTCATTGGGAATACACCTCCGAGTCCTTCCTGCACGGAAACCTTATGCTTACTCCTCTTCCGCAGGCGCTGGCGCGAATCCCAGCTTCCGGTTCTTCTTCAGTTCCTTACGCAGATCCTTAACCAGATCCTGCAGGGTTACATCGTCCAGATCTTTCTGCAGGTTCCGTTTGAACTTCTTCAGACGCCCGTCCATGACCGCGTGGATATTTCCTCCCACGGGGCAGTCCGGGTTGGGATCGTGGAAATGGAACAGATCTTCCTTTTTGTCTTCCACAGCGCAGAAAATATCCCACAGTGTGATCTTTTTCGGTTCTTTCGCCAGAGCCGCGCCACCCACACCGGCCTCCACAGTAACCAGTCCGGCATCTTTTAATTGTCCCAGCGTTTTGCGGATAATGACCGGGTTTACGTTGACACTGTTGCCTAAAAAGAAGGACGTCGTCTTGAATTGTCCCTCAAATTCATTGACTGCCAGCAGGATATGTACGGCAATCGTAAAACGGGATGAAAATTGCATGATCGTTTATCTCCTTAAAATCCCACGTCTTCACCCACAAGGATCACCTTGATCTTATGAGCCGGTTTGCTTCGGCGGGTGACAACGATATAGTTACAAATGGTATCGGCAAAGTTACAGTTCGCGCAGACCCCTGTCAGCGCACAGGGCGTTTTCGCTCCGAAACGCTGGATGTTGATGGCCGCAGCCGTTGTGTGGGCGCGGTCAATGGCGCTGTGCAAATTCCCTGTAACCTTGTTCAGCCCGGCAATGACAATGACCTGTTTCGGCCCGTAAATCATGGCGGCACAACGGTTTCCGTTGCCGTCTATGTTTACCAGTTCACCCTCTGTCGTCATGGCGTTGGTGCTCATTAAAAATGTATCGCAGAGCAAAGCTTTACGCATAATCTCCATCCGTTCTTCGGGTGTTTTCGCGGTATCCCGGTCAATACATTTGAAGTTTTTCCGCACATACTCCAGCAGGCCGATCTCCGCAATGGTAGCGGAACCGCCCCAGGAAATCACGTCTGTTTCCGGAATAAGAGCCAGCGCCTGCTGCAGCGCTTCCTCTTTCGTAGCACAGTAATATGCGTCAAAGGCCCGCGCCTGTAACTTTTTCACCAGTGTGGCGCCTAATAAGGCGTTGCGTTCTGTTCTCGGGTCTGCCATAATGATTCCCCTCCTCAGCAATCTTTTTTTATAATTATAGGATAACTGGTCACAGAAATACTCTTTATATTATACCATTAAAAACTAAAATGAGGAATGGGAAAACCCATTCCTCACGCAGTTTACTTAAATTTTTTACAATTTGTTGTTATGCAAGGCAATACAACAACATGTTATCCTTTCGGCACAACCTGCGGGCCACGGTTTGTTTTGCCCTTCAGGCGGTCATCCTCATACACCGGCCACATTTTTCCGTCGTATAAAGTAAGCAATTTGATTTCATCGCCTGTATCGCCTACGATAAAATTCATCTGGTAGCGGGAATCATACTTATCCATATTCCTGTCTTCCCATACCTGAACCAGGTACCAGCCTGCCCAGCAATCTACCGGCGGATTGTCCCCCGTCAGGAACTCCATCTTGTAATCGTAGAACTGGGAACGGTTATCCATATTGGTAGCAGCGGGAATGAAATCCTCCAGCATGTATTTGATCATGGCCTGCTGCAGCACCAGCGGAGCCGGTCTGTCAGTTACCGGAATGTAATGTCCGCACAACGGCGCAGGAAGCGTTTCCTTACCTATGATGTTGATGCGGCCGTCCGACGTGGGCTGCATCACATATGCCTGTGACTGGTTTTTCTTAAGCCCCTTTGTGCCGTCGGCGTTGACCGTTTCCGCGTAATCCAGCATAAACGCAACCATATCGTCGGTCGGAACCGGACCGGCCTCCGTGGGCGGATTCAGTTTAAACTCTTTCGAGCTCCTTAACCGGGCCGCCATGAACACGCTGCCATCCGGATGGGAAGGATGGTTCCGTCGCACGGACTCAATACCTATGTAAGTACGTTTAAAAGGATCCCCTGCCAGCACGCCTTTTTTATGCATCACCACCAGACAGGTCACCTCTTCCCCGGAAGAAAAGCGACGGTATACGCCTTCCGGGATATCCTCGGGACCAATTGCTTTTTCAGCAGCGGGGTTCGCCGCAAAGCCGGATACGCAGGAAACCGTTAACAGAAATGCAAAACAAACCATGAAAAGTGTTAAGACCTTTCTAGAAATCTTTGTAATTTTCAACATCCCTGCCCTCCTGTTCTATTATAGTATTTCTTTTACGGATACATTTATATCGTCCATGATGTCCGACACTAAACAAATCTCTTTATCTCACTGATATGCGATTACAATCCGGGAAACACGTCCGTTTTTCACAAATACATACAGGTTGCCGCGATTTTCCTGGCTCCTGGTATCATGATTATACCAGTAAAGCGTTTCACCGTTTTCAGCCGGGCTTTTGATGTCCTCTTTCCCCAGCCGGTCATACACGCCCTGCAACGGCATACCCACCTTCACCCCGTCGGGAGTCTGCCAGCCGTTATCGCTGTTAGATTCAATCCTCCAGACGTCTTCATTATAAAATTTTACGACAATAGAATTATTACCATAAATGAAAACGGTCTCCACAAAATCACCGTAGGCTTCCGATTTTATTTCGTTCTTCGTCACCCGGTCCGGCACGCCGAAAACATTCTTTACTTCCTCAAACTTAGCGCCCAGCTGCACGCCGAACGCGATTCGGCTGGCTGGAAGTTCTGCATGCGTAAGGCTTGCAAAGCCAAACAACAAAATGAAGCACAACGCAATAATTCTAATCTTTTTCATGTTTGCACCTCGTTCCTTAAATTATAGTACTTCTTCTGAGTGAAAAAACGGTAAGCTTATTGTCCTTATATTTTCACCTTCGCGTTCCGGCAGCGTGCTTTGATGTAACTTGCTACAAACGCAAAATCTTCATCCTCCGCATACACCTGGTTGCGGCTCAGGGTTTCATTCAAACGGATCATGTGTTCCTTCGGCAAAATTTCCAGTTCTTTTACTTCGTCAAAACTGGTATACATGGAAGTACGTGTCTCCCCCAAAATGCCTGTCCCGACCACACCCGGCCTGCCGCCGGCTATTCCCGCAAGCGCCGTGATGAGGCCGATCAGTTCCGCCTTTTTCACATGCTTTTCCTGGGCCGCGTTGTTGATTCCCTCTTCGTTCATTTCAAACAGCGCGCAGTATTTCCCGCCGATTATGAACGCGAAAACCAGATAGCCAACAACGCTGAGAACCAGGAAAATCCCGAACAGGATGGCTGCCATCTCGCCGATGAACCGAAGTCCTTCCATCAAATCGCCTTCGATGATGCTGAAGATCAGCATCAATGCCAGTACGATGACCAGAGAGATGAGCAGCACCCTCCACACCTCTTTGATAATGGCTGTCGTGGTATACAGGTCCAGTTCGTACACCCAGCGGTATTTGCCGTCACTACACATAGTTATGTTTTTGCTTTTGTAAACGGGTTGAGCTGCCATAAATCATCCCTTTTCCGTATACGTAAATTGTTACCTGTTACCCCTTTCCGCCTTCCGCTTCATACACTTCCGGCGCGCCGTTTGCGCCTACCCGGCAGGTCAGCTTTGTCCAGGGAGCATAGCCGCTGCCCGGCATGGCCGTCATGTAAAACTGCTGGGGATCGGTCATCACGTACCAGTCTTCGCCATTGGTGCCGACCATGTCCGAGATAAACCGCGTCATGGCATATTCGCCCACAAAGACCGGTTCGTTGCGGAGAGCATATACCCGCACGGCGTGCTTCCAGTCTTCCTTTTGATAATCCACATACAGGTAACGCCGTTCTTCATCATCATACCGACTGCTTACAAAGGTGGCGCGGATGTTTTTTGCATAAAACTTATCTTTCAGCTGTTCACCGCAGTAATCGATGAGCAGTTCTTCCGGGTCATTCATCACGGACAGCCTGTCATCGCGCGGGCTGTCGCTTAAACGTACGGGCAGGTAGGAAGGAATTTCCATGCAATACGAATGAGGACCCCGCCATGTAATCGCCTCGGTGTACTGATCATGTTTGAAAATATCGGGCCTCTCGGAATACAGCAACGTAGTCGTGAAAACGCCTTCCGCATACGAACCGAGGATGTACGGATTGAAATAGAAAGTCACGCCCCGGGGATCCATGGTCCAGAACAGATGCCCCTCCTTCGCCAGCTGGTCCACCATCTCACGCATGCTGGCGCCGTTGTTTCCCTGAAATGATGCTTTGGGATAATCAAACATCAGCTGCTGTTTGATGGCATTTGTCATGGCAGTGGGGTTTGTGAAAACATCCGTCAGCTGCATCTCCTTACCTGTGTAGGTATCGAAGGTTTTGCCTGTGAAACCATACATGCCATGGGCGCCGCCCATATAACTGGAACCGGATTCCAGCAGGCTCACCACCAGGGAATCGGCCCGGCGCACATAGATATCTCTGTTGTCCTCAAAAGCGGGAAAGAACGTAGCGCCATATTTCGCCCGTTCGCTGTGATCCAGTTTTGCATCGGACAGCATTTTCTTGCTTGATACAGCGAAATTTTTACTTTCATTTGCAGTGTATGCATCCAACGCTTTGTTAATATTGGGTTCAAACGGCACGGGACCGGTCACCCGGATGCCCGTCCAGCGGGCGCGTAAAAGGTCACCTTTCTCGTCACTCACGTCATAGTGTTCCGTACGGGTCACCAGCGGAATGTAGTGCAGCCCCAGCTGATAATCCACGCCGTTGCCTTCCGCAAAAGCGGGACGTGAAAAGCTTATTTCGGTTCCGCTGTAAACTCCCGAAACACCCTTCGTTGCAACGCCCGTGTCAAAAGCAGGCGCGGCAACAAATGTAAACATGGCGGCCAACGCGACGGCCAGGATTTTCATCTTTTTCATAAGCGCCCTCCTTCTTAAAGAACTGAATCACTATAGTTGGTTTCAACCTGTTAACTGCTCTTTTAAAATATTATAACATAAAATTAACGGCAGTATCGAATGAAAATCATCTAATCCTGTTTCCAAAAAATTGTATTTGTCACAGTATGTTTTCCAAAAGAAAGAGAAAGAGCATTTTTACTCCTGGTTCTGGCTTTAAACTGCTCAGGCATATCGGTTCCGGGGGAAAACACACCCGGATTTTTTTTATAACTCCAGTAACGGCGCGGTTTTTACCCTACGTACTTCATTAATATATGATAGACAGCGGATATGTCTGTCTGTAACTCATTGTCAGACAGCAGATTCAAACTGTATGACAGAATGGGTCATAACGTTTTCGCCGCTAAATGTAATTAAATTATCACGCAAACCTTGCGATTAAAATTGACTCATTTCGTATCAAAACAAAAACCGGAATATCATTACACAGATATTCCGGTTTTTGTTCATTTTGTTTTCATTACAATTCAAAACTTTACCAGCAGTTTTTATAATCTGTCCCTTCATCTTTTCAGCAACGCAACCGCCAGATCATTCACATTAGTGCCTGTGGGGCCTGTCATGATCAGCCCGCCGATGGCTTCCAGCGCGTGATATGAATCATTCTCCCGCAGCATACTGTCAAAATTGATTCCTTTTTCTTCCAGGGCAGCGATGCTTTCCCCGTCCACATATCCGCCGGCCGCGTCGGTAGGACCGTCTGTGCCGTCGCTGTCGATGGAGAAAATCGCGGCGCCTTCCAGCCCGGCAATACCGGGCGCTGCTGCCAGCGCCAGTTCCTGGCTCCGTCCTCCGGTGCCATACCCGGTGACACGGACAATAGTTTCGCCACCGGCGATAAATGCGAGAGACTGTTTGCTGCAGGCATGGCTTTTCAAAATGCTGGCCAGAAAACTGCCTGCCGAACTGGCCTCACACCGAAGTTCATCAGTCAGAACTAACGGTTTATACCCCATCGCTTCCACCGTCCGCGCCGCTGCAGCGCAAAGTTCCTTCACCGAACCATTAACATGTGTTTCTATATTGTTAAGTTCTTTCGGTGTTTCCTGTTCCAGCAGCGCTGCTGCTTCAGGAGACAGATGGATTTTATATTTTTCTATTATGGCTTTTGCCTGGGCACAGGTACTGCTGTCCGGATAAGCCGGCCCGCTGGCGATACTGTCCAGGGGGTCGCCCAGCACATCACTCAGAACGATACTCAGCACCTTCGCCGGATAACAGGCCAGGGCAAACCGTCCCGCCTTTACGCCGCTGAGGCGCTTGCGGACATTATTCAGTTCTACAATATCCGCGCCGCTGTTTGACAAACCCAGCGTAATCTTCTGCAGTTCTTCCTCAGGAATCAGCGGAAGTTCAAACAACGTGCTGCCTCCGCCGGACACAAGAAAAATAACCGTGTCCTCCGGCGCCAGATCCTTTACCATTTCCAGCGCCTTCCTGGTTGCCGCGAAACTGTTTTCATCCGGAATCGGATGGCCAGCCTCATAACATTCCACGTTGGGAATATCGCCCTTCACATGTTTGTATTTTGTGATGACAATACCGGCGTCCACCTGTCCCAGCGTTTCTGTCGCTGCCTTTGCCATCTGCCAGGCCGCTTTGCCGATCGCTACTAGAATTTTCCGTCCGGTATTAAACCGGTAATCCTTCAGCGTGCGCCGTACCGCTTCATCCGGCTGCACCGCCTGAAGCGCGGCATATATGATTTTCTCTGCGTCTTCACGCAACACTTTGTCCATCTGTTGTCCTCTTTCAAAATAACTTTATAAAGGAATCCGGAATGCGCCGTGCAGCACATTCCGGATTCTCTAAATATTCATAAATACTTCAGAGGTTTATCTTCTCCCGATAAAAGATCCTTACAGCTTCGGCCCTGCTGCTACCAGTTTCCTGCCTTCAGCATTCCCTTCGTATTTTTTGAAGTTTTTGATAAACCGTTCTGCCAGATCTTTAGCCTTCGCATCCCACTCCGCAGAAGCCGCATAGGTATCCCGGGGATCCAGAATCGCCGGGTTTACACCGGGCAGCGCGGTAGGAACCTCCAGATCAAATACAGGGATCTTCTTGGTGGGAGCCTTGTTCACATCGCCGTTGAGAATCGCGTTAATGATGCCGCGGGTGTCTTTAATGGAGATACGTTTACCGGTTCCGTTCCAGCCGGTGTTCACAAGGAATGCTTTCGCGCCGGATTTTTCCATCTTCTTCACCAGTTCGTCCGCGTATTTGGTCGGATGCAGTTCCAGGAAGGCCTGACCGAAGCAGGCGGAGAAAGTCGGAGTCGGTTCGGTAATGCCCCGTTCCGTGCCGGCCAGTTTGGCGGTAAACCCGGACAGGAAGTAATACTTGGTCTGTTCCGGAGTCAGGATAGAAACCGGAGGCAGCACGCCAAAGGCGTCTGCAGACAGGAAAATCACGTTCTTCGCATCAGGGCCGGAAGAAGTAGCACGGATCTGCTTAACATTATGCTCAATATGTTTGATAGGATAGGAAGCGCGGGTATTCTCCGTCACGCTCTTGTCATGGAAATCCACCTTGCCTTCTGCGTCCACGGCAACATTCTCCAGCAGCGCGTCGCGGCGCAGCGCATTATAAATATCGGGTTCGGACTCTTTGTCCAGGTCGATGACCTTGGCATAGCAGCCGCCTTCCAGATTGAAAATGCCGTTATCGTCCCAGCCGTGCTCGTCATCACCGATAAGGTAGCGGTTGGGGTCCGTGGACAGGGTGGTCTTGCCGGTGCCTGACAGGCCGAAGAAAATAGCGGTGTTCTCACCTTTCAGGTCCGTGTTGGCAGAGCAGTGCATGGAAGCGATGCCCTGCAGCGGCAGGTAGTAGTTCATCATGGAGAACATGCCTTTTTTCATTTCACCGCCGTACCAGGTATTCAGAATTACCTGCTCGTGGCTCGTAATGTTAAATGCAATACAGGTTTCGGAATTGATCCCCAGTTCTTTGTAGTTCTCTACTTTGGCCTTGGATGCAGCATAAACCACAAAATCCGGTTTAAAGTTTGCCTGTTCCTCTTCTGTGGGAGCGATGAACATATTCTTTACGAAGTGCGCCTGCCAGGCCACTTCCATAATAAAACGGACCGCCATGCGGGTATCTTTGTTGGCGCCGCAAAAAGCATCCATTACAAACAACCGCTTGCCGCACAGTTTCTTCACCGCCAGGTCTTTAACCTTTGCCCAGACATCTTCGCTCATTACATGGTTGTCATTCGGATATTCCAGTGTGGTCCACCACACCGTATCTTTGGAATTTTCATCCATGACAATGTATTTGTCTTTGGGCGAGCGTCCGGTGTAAACGCCGGTCATGACATTCACGGCGCCCAGTTCGGTAAGCTGTCCTTTTTCAAATCCCTGCAGGCCGGACTTCATTTCTTCTTCATAAAGAAACTCATAAGACGGATTGTAAACAATTTCCGTAACGTCTGTAATACCATACTGTTCCAAATTCAAAGCCGCCATCCGATAAACCCCTTTCAACCTTCTTTAAAAAAGCCTTTGTAATTACACTGAATAATACTGATTCTACAATTATTTCGTAAATTTTAAAATATACCTTGTCTTTTTACCACATTTTCCATAAAAAAGCAATATCTAAAAAAATAAAAATGAACAAAAATCAAATTTTTTTTATTTCTTAATTATATTTACATTCAGCAAAAAAACTTGCGCCCCGGTATTCTCTGCCGGGACGCAAGACTTTTCATTCCGTTTTCAATACTGAGGAGTCACTGATTAGTCTTCTCAAATACAATAACTAACAGATAAAAACATTATTCGTATTCAATGGTCGCTGTGGGTTTCGGGGTGAAATCGTACAGCACGCGGTTAACGCCTTTCACTTCATGCACGATGCGGTCAGTGATGTGCTGCATCAGTTCGTAGGGAACATTTTCCACCGTTGCGGTGATGGCGTCCTTGGTGTTGACGGCACGGATGATGACCGGCCAGTCGAACGTACGCTTGCCGTCGCGGATCCCGGTGGACTTGAAGTCGGGCACTACGGTGAAGTACTGCCATACTTTTCCTTCCAGCCCGTTCTTCGCGAATTCTTCCCGCAGAATCGCGTCGCTTTCCCGCACTGCTTCCAGACGGTCCCGGGTAATAGCGCCGGGGCACCGCACGCCCAGTCCCGGACCGGGGAAGGGCTGACGGTATACCATGTTGTCGGGAAGACCTAACTCTTTGCCGACTACGCGGACTTCGTCTTTATATAACAACTTAACCGGCTCCACCAGTTCAAAGTTCAGTTCGGGAGGCAGGCCGCCCACATTGTGATGGGCCTTGATGCCCTGTTCGCTTTCCAGAATATCCGGATAAATGGTACCCTGGGCCAGGAACTCGATGCCTTCCAGCTTCTTTGCTTCTTCCGCAAACACTTCGATGAATTCGCCGCCGATGATCTTGCGTTTGGTTTCCGGATCGCTGACGCCGGCCAGCTTGCCTAAGAACCGTTCCGTCGCGTC